>JANPOY010000192.1:0-161997 GCA_031428215.1 Paracoccaceae bacterium | reverse complement strand
AGGCGGGGGCGTTGCCCCCCGGACCTGCGGTCCTCCCCCCAGGATATTTGGGCAGAGAGGATGGAAATTTGAGATAAATTTGATGAAAGGTGACAGCGCCCCAACGTGGCCGCAATTCTGCAGGAAAATGCCAGCATTATTTTTGTCTGGGGGCATTTCATGACTGACTTTTCACCCTTGGGGATGCCAGTTGTAACCAAGAGGCCGCGCGTGGCGGTGCTGGTCGACGGAGACAATTTTCCCCACTCAGAGGTGACGCGTCTTGATGCCTTGGCGGCCACAATAGGCGAAGTGGTCATACGTCGGGTTTTTGCCGACGTGAAAAAGGTGGGAGGCTGGCCTGAGGCCACAACATATCAGATGCTGCATTGCGATAGCTCATCTGGGAAGAAAAACCTGGCCGATATGCAATTGGCTGTGGCCGCACTGGATTTGGCGCATCGGGGCTTGGCGACGGGGTTTGTGATCGCTTCGGACGACCGCGACTTTCAGCCTGTGATTCAGTATCTGATCGAATCGGGAAGGACAGTTTCGCGATTGCGTAAGGCACCGGTTGCAGAGGTGCCACCTTTGGAGCAATCTGCGAAGCTGCCACACGTACAGCTGAAGCCGCCATTATCTGCGGTGGACCAAGCGCTTGCGGCTTTGTTGGCCAATTGCCCCAAAGGCCTTGGCTTGGTCACCGTTGGTGCAAAGCTGCGGGACGGAACAGTCATGGCGCAAACCGGAAAAAAGACTTGGCGTGCATATTTTGTAGCTAATGCCGGACGCTATGCGATGGAGGGTACGGGCGCGGCAACTTTGGTCCGCCTAAAACGCCCTTAATCTCTTACCCCATACCGCGCCATGAACATGTGCACGGCGCCGTCGATCACCTTGGCGGTGTCCATCGCGGTGCAACAGGGTGCGGGCGTGAAGATCAGACGGTCCAGCAGGTCGGCTTTGCACAGTTGGGCGAACTGGGCGGCGGCGAGGTCGATGTCGTCGATGGCCAACTCCTCCCGCCCGATGGCACAGCGCAGGCAATCGGCGATGCGGTCTTGCACCAGTTTCGGGCCGGAGTGGTAGAATTCATGCGCCAGGGCCGGGAAACTTTCCGCCTCGGCCACGGCAATGCGGTAGATGCGCTGGCCGAAATCCGACAGCAGGAAGGCCACCAGCTTTTCCGCAGCAAGGCGCAGGATCACCGCCACGGGTTGGTTGAAATCCAGCGCAGCACCCGCCTCGTCGGCCTGACGCCGACACTCTCCCAGCGCAATTTCCATGAACAACAAGCGTTTGTCAGGGAAATAGGCGTAAAGCGTGGCCTTGGACACCCCTGCCTCACGCGCGATGTCATCCACCGAGGCGCGTTCAAAACCGTCGCGCAAAAACACCGTCCGGGCACCTTCCAGCACCTGTTCGAACTTGCGCCCCTTGACGATCAATTGCGGTTTCGCGCTCACTTGGTTCTCCCTGCGCCAGTGTAGACTGGGCGCGGGTGTGCGGGCAAGGCGCTGCATCATTCCGTGGTGGAACAGGCCGTCGTGGAGATATCCGCAGGCGAAACGCAGCTTTGGCTGGGTTCGGTCGGCTCTGGGAAGGTCAGGGTGGGCAGTGTCGAGTCCATGGAAAAGGCGTTGGCCGGGGCGGAAAGACTGGCGATCAAGGCGAAGGCCATGGTGAAGTGTTTCATAACATTTTCCCTTTTGTGAGCTGTCAGGTTCCTAAATCAAATTGAACTGATCGGTTCAGTTTGTCAAGGCATTCTGAACCGATCAGTTCAATTTTCCACAGGCCTGCGGGCTCTTTGCCTTGGTGACCGCGCGCCCTATGCTGGGCCGTCAACACCATGGATGAGCTGATGGCCCTGAAAACCACCCTGAACGTCAAGAATCTGGAAGGCCTTGGCGCTCCGGCTTTGGCCGCATTGCTGATTGAAATCAGCACGGGCAGTGCGGCGGCCAAACGGCGGTTGCGGCTGGCCCTGGCCGGGGGACAGGGCGCACGTGAGGCGGCGCAAGAGATTTCCAAGCGGCTGGCGGCCATCGCCCGGTCGCGCAGCACCGTCACCTACAAGCGGCGCAAGGCACTGGTTGATGATCTGGCGACCCAGCTGCAGGCGATAGAACGCGTCATCGCCCCCAGCGACAGCGAGGCCGCGGTGGCATTGCTGTGGCGGTTCATCGGCTTGGCGAACGGCGTGCTGGACCGTTGCGACGACAGCAGCGGCGCAGTGATGGCGCAGTTTCACGCCGCCAGCGCGGCTTTGGGCATGGCGGCCGTGGGGCAGCCGGTTGAAAAACTGGCCGATGCGATGATGGATGCCCTGCTGGACAACGGCTATGGCCAATATGATCGGCTGTTGGGCGATCTGGCGCAGGCTTTGGGCGCGGCGGGTCTGGCGCATCTGAAAACGCTGTGTTTGGCGCTGTCCAACCGCCCGGTTCCGGTGCCGCCCAAAGGGGATTGGCAGCGGGTCGGTTATGGCGCGGGCGGCGCGGTTTATGCGCATGATGTGCTGGACCGCAACCGGCTGCGCACGGTTGATCTGGCGCTGCGGCAGATCGCCGATTTGCAGGGCGACGTGGATGCCTTCATCGCCCGGCATCCGCCGGGTATCCGGCAACTGCCCGCGATTGCTGTGGAAATCGCCACACGGCTGTTGGCGGCGGGGCGGGCGGATGAGGCGCTGGCCCATCTGGACCGGGCCGATATCGACGATGCGCGCTATATTCCACTGGAGTGGCAAGAGGCGCGGGTGGCGGGGCTTGAGGCCTTGGGTCGCAGGGCCGAGGCGCAGGATTTCCGCTGGCATTGCTTTGCGCGCGCCCTGGCGATCCCGCATCTGCGCGCCCATCTGAAACGCCTGCCCGACTTTGAGGATATCGAGGCCGAAACCCGCGCCATGGACCTCGCCGCGCGCTTTCCGCATGCGATGCTGGCGCTGTCGTTCTTTGTTGGCTGGCCCGCGCTGGATCGTGCGGCGGCGTTGGTTTTGGCGCGGGCGTCCGAGCTGGACGGCGAGCATTACGACATTCTGACCACCGCCGCCGGGGCTTTGGCCGAGCAATACCCCTTGGCTGCAACCGTCGTTCTGCGGGCGATGATTGATTTCACCCTGACCAAAGCCCGCAGCGCCCGCTATCCGCATGCCGGGCGGCATCTGGTTGAATGTGCGGCTTTGGCCGATCGTATTGATGATTTTGGGACGTTGCTGCCGCATTTTGCCTATGTCACCCGTCTGCGCGCCGTGCATGGCAAGAAGGCCGGGTTCTGGGACGCGCGGATCTGAGAGGGCTTTCCCTGCGGGCTGATCTGGCCTATTTAGAATCATTCCAAATTGAGGTGTGTCATGATCCCAGGTTTCTCCACCCGCCGTCGTTTTGCCGATCTGACCGAGCAAGAGGTGCTGGCGCTGTCGATCTCGTCCGAGGAAGATGACGCCCGGATTTACCGCAGCTATGCCGAGCGCTTGCGCGCGGATTACCCCGCGTCGGCCTTGGTGTTTGACGGTATGGCAGTGGAAGAGGATGGCCACAGGCAACGATTGATTGACCTGCATGTGGCGCGGTTCGGCACGGTTATCCCCCTGATAAGGCGCGAACATGTGGCGGGATTCTACGCGCGCCGCCCGGTCTGGCTGAACGAAACGCTCGGTCTGGACCGCATGCGTGCCGAGGCCAAGGGCATGGAGCAGCAGGCGGCGGCCTTCTATGAAAAGGCCGCGATGCAAGCCACCGACGCCGCCACACGCAAGCTGCTGGGTGACCTCGCGGCCGCCGAGGCGGGCCACGTCCGCTATGCCGCCGGGCTGGAGGCCGAGCATCTGGGCGACGACGCCCGCAGCGATGAAGACAAGGACGCGCACCGGCAGTTCATCCTGACATGGGTGCAGCCAGGTTTGGCGGGGTTGATGGATGGGTCGGTGTCGACCTTGGCGCCGATTTTTGCGACGGCCTTTGCGACGCAGGATACCTGGACGACATTTCTGGTCGGTCTGGCCGCATCTGTGGGTGCCGGTATTTCCATGGGCTTCACCGAGGCTGCGCATGACGACGGGGTGTTGTCGGGGCGGGGCAGCCCGTGGAAGCGTGGTCTTGCCAGCGGTGTCATGACCACGATTGGCGGTCTGGGCCATGCCTTGCCCTATCTGATCCCGGACTTCTGGACGGCGACAAGCCTTGCCATGGTGGTGGTGTTTGTCGAGCTTTGGGCCATCGCGTGGATCCAGAACCGCTATATGGAGACACCTTTCCTGCGCGCGGCTCTACAGGTGGTGTTGGGCGGGGCGCTGGTCTTTGCAGCGGGGGTGTTGATCGGCGGGGGCTGACCGTATCGCAGCGGCGCGGTTGTGCGTCCGGCACTGCCTGACCAGGTGCTGGTGCCCAACCCGATGATATTCCGAGGCGATTCATGTGCATGCCCGGCGCGTGAAAAACCGGTGCTGAATCGGCTTCAGGCAACCCCGGCGGATGAGGCCATTTTACGGTCCGTTGCCAAACGCAGGACACCGCTGCCGCAGATCTTGCCGGATTTCCGCTGGAATCTTGCGTCAGGTATCCGTCGGGTTCGCGTCCCGCATGCGTCCTTTTTGCGTCCCTACGTTGCGGGCGGTCGGGTTGAGAGTTGGAAAGGATTGTTGCGCGGCGGCGGGGCGAACGCCATCCTGCGGGGTTGCCCCGGCGCGACCATCGTGCGACCAAGGGCCATGCTGGCGATCCTTCTGAAAACCCTGCCGTTCTTTGCGGTCATAGGCTTGGGCTTTGCTGCCGGGCGGGTGCGGTTTTTCAGCGCCGAGGCGACGGCCTATCTGACCAAATTCGTGTTCTATTTCGCGCTGTCGGCCATGCTGTTTGGTTTTGCGGCCAACCTTGATCTGGCGGCGATATTTTCCTGGGCCTTCGTCTGGGCCTATCTGTTGGCGACTTTTCTGGTCTGGGTGATCGTGGCGGCGGTGGCAATCCTGCGCGGCATTCCGGCACAAGAGGCGGTGTTTGAGGCGCACACGGGCGTCATCGGCAACGTCGGTTTTCTGGGCATCCCGATGCTGTCGCTGTTGCTGGGTCGCGCGGCGGTGGGGCCGGTTTTGCTGGTGCTGGCGGTCGATCTTGTGGTGTTCTCGTCGCTGCTGACCATCCTGATCGTGGGCCTGCGAGAGGGGCGGATGTCGGCGGGGATGTTCCGGGTGGTGGCGGTCGGGCTGCTGAAAAATCCGATGATCGTGTCGGTGGTTCTGGGGCTGGCTTGGGGGGCGACGGGTTGGGCTTTGCCGGTGCCTGTCAATGAATTCATGACGATGCTGGGGGCGGCGGCGACGCCTTGTGCGCTGTTTGCCATCGGTGCCAGCCTTGCGGGGCGGCGGGCCGAGCGGGTGGAGGTGGCGGTCTGGCTGTCCTTCGCCAAACTGGTGCTGCATCCGGCGGCGGTGGCGGTGGCGGCGTTGTGGCTGTTTGACGTCGATCCCTATGCGGCGGGGGTGATGATTGCGGCGGCGGCCTTGCCGGTGGCGGGCAACGTGTTCATCCTGGCACAACATTACGGGGTGGCGCCGCAGCGGGTGTCGGCCTCGATCCTGATTTCAACCGCCGTCTCGGTTTTGACCGTGACGGCAGTGATTGCCTTGGTGGAGGGGCTATGAAGACAATATCGGAAAACCGGGCATTTGGCGGGGTGCAGGGCGTGTATTCGCATGTGTCTGCTGTGACGGGGGGCGAGATGACTTTTGGTCTGTTCCTGCCCGCCGAGGCCGAGGAAAGCGCGGTGCCGGTGCTGTGGTATCTGTCCGGGCTGACCTGCACGCATGAAAATGCGATGGTCAAGGCCGGGGCGCAACGCTGGGCCGCAGAGGCGGGCATCGCCTTGGTGTTCCCCGACACCAGCCCACGCGGCGAAGGCGTCCCGAATGACGCGGCCTTTGATCTGGGGCAGGGCGCGGGCTTCTATGTGAACGCCACCCAGGCGCCCTGGGATCAACATTTCCGCATGTGGGATTATGTGACGGATGAGTTGCCAAAGCTGTTGTTCGGGTCGTTCCCGATCGCCAAGGACTCGCAAGGGATCACCGGGCATTCGATGGGCGGCCATGGGGCGCTGACCATCGCGATGAGCTTTCCGGGCCGGTTCCGCTCGGTTTCGGCCTTTGCGCCGATCTGCAATCCGACCGGCAGCGATTGGGGCCGCAAACAGTTCACCGCCTATCTGGGGCCGGATGAAGCGACCTGGGCCGCGCATGACGCCAGTCTGCTGATGAAAAAGCGCGGCTTTGACGGGCCGATGCTGATTGATCAGGGCACGGCGGATCAGTTTATTGATCTGTTGCGCCCCGAAGCCATGGCGCAAGCGATGGCAGAACGCCGTCAAGGTGCCACGTTTCGCCTTCAAAAAGGCTATGATCATTCGTATTTTTTCGTCAGCACCTTCATGGAAGAGCATGTGGCCTTTCATGCGGGCGCGCTTTTGGCCTGAGCGGCCGGAACCGAAAAAGAGGGACAGGATGCGCGGATTGGTTTTCGGGATGGTGGCTGCCCTTGCCTTGGCTGGGCCAGCGGCGGCAGTGGACAGCGCGACGCTGGAGTCGCAGGTGCTGGCGATGGTCAATGCCCAGCGTGAGGCGGCGGGCTGCCGGCCTTTGGCGGTCAACGGCAATTTGCAGGCGGCGGCACAGGGCCACGCCAACGCGATGGCTGTGCAGAATTTCTTCGGCCACACCGGCAAGAACGGCTCCAAGCTGAAAAGCCGGGTGCGGGCGGCGGGGTATGGCGGCGGCTGGCTGGCCGAAAACATCGCCAATGGCCAGAAATCGGCATCTTCAGTGGTGAATGCCTGGATGGGCAGCAAGGGCCACCGGGTCAACATTCTGAACTGCAAGTACAAAGAGACCGGCGTGGCGATGGTGTATCAGGCCGATGATGAACCGTTGCCGGGCAAAGGCTATGCCCCCCGCTATTACTGGGTGCAGACGTTTGGACAGCAGTAAGACCCGCTGCATCTACATTGATGCCGATGCCTGCCCGGTCAAGATCGAGGCAGAGCGGGTGGCGACACGCCACGGCATGCGGATGATACTGGTGTCAAACGGCGGCATCCGGCCGTCGGCCAACCCCTTGGTGGAAAGCGTCTTTGTCGCCAGCGGCGCCGATGAGGCCGACAAATGGATCGCGGATCGCGCCGGCGTGGGCGATGTGGTGGTGACAGCAGATATCCCGCTGGCCGCGAAATGCGTGGCGGCAGGGGCGCGGGTGGTCAAGCACAATGGCGAGGAACTGACCCCCGCCAACATCGGCAATGTGCTGGCAACGCGGGATCTGATGCAGGACCTGCGCTCGGCCGATCCGTTCCGGCAGGGCGGCGGGCGGCCGTTTTCCAAGACCGACCGCTCGCGGTTTCTGGAAGTGCTGGAGCGGGTGGTGCGGACGGCTTTGAAGGCTTGATCGGCGGAGTTGCGTGGCGGGCCGCCGGGGGCTGTCTGCCCCCGGACCCCCGAGGATATTTGGGCCAATGTGAACGCGGATTTTAGATAAATGGTTTGACTCTTTTCCGGGCAGTGAGGCGGCGCAACGCCTTGCAGAAGCGGGCAGTCCAAGGAATTGGGGCGCTGTTCGTGCGGTCTGTCCGTGCAGCCGCGCATTTTAATCAAAGGGGTATGCAGTCTCGGTCGGCTGGCTTCGACATGGGATGTCGGGGTTGGGATAGAACTGGCTCTGTGGCCGGGGTCAGATGGCATCATGACCAGTGCGCCCCAAGTCAAAGCCCCGTTGGTGGGCATCTTCCTTGCCTTGGGCGGCGGGGTCGTGCTGTCGGTCAATGATCTGGCGATCAAGGCGCTTTCCGAAACTTATGCGCTGCATCAGGTCATTCTGGTGCGCGCGTTCATCAGTCTGGCGATTGTGCTGACGGTGATGGGGATGTCGCGCGGTGGTTTGCGGCAGGTGCTGACGCTCAAGCCCTTCGATCATCTGTTTCGCGTCTGCATCGTCATGGTGTCCAATGTGACCTATTTTGTCGGGTTGTCCTTGATGCCCCTGGCGGATGCGGTGGCGACGGCCTTTGTCGCGCCCTTGCTGGTGACGTTGATGTCGGCGGTGATCCTGGGCGAACAGGTGGGGCCCCGGCGCTGGGCGGCGGTTCTGGTCGGCATGCTGGGCGTGCTGATCATGACCCGGTCTGGTGCGGGGGTGATCCAGCCTGCGGCGCTGTTGGTGCTGATATCGGCGCTGTGCTATGCCTCCAGTCACATGATGACCCGGCGGATGCGGCACACCGAAAGCGCGATGACGCTGAACTTTTATGTGCAGGTCGGGTTCATCGTGGTCAGCCTTGGCTTTGGGCTGGTGGCGGGGGACGGGCATCTGGCGCAGGCCCCTGGCAGCACCTGGGAATTTCTGTTCCGGCCCTGGATCTGGCCCCCCGTTGCCGATTGGTGGGCCTATCTTGCCACCGGGATGGCGGTGGGCGTTGGCGGGTTGATGATGTCGCAGGCCTACCGGACCTCTGAGGCGGCGCTGGTGGCTCCGTTTGAATATATCGGCATGCCGATGGCGATATTCTGGGGGGTACTGGTGTTCGGCACCTGGCCGGATGCGACGGGTTGGGTCGGGATTGCGTTGATCTGCGGCGCCGGGCTTTATACGCTTTGGCGGGAAACAGTGCGGCGCAGGGTGGATCATGGCGGGCGTTGAGGCGGTTATTCTGGATGTGGGCAATGTGTTGACCCGTTGGCAGCCCGAGGCGTTTTATGACCGGGTGATCGGTGAGGACCGGCGGCGGGCGCTGTTTGCCGCCGTGGATCTGCACGGGATGAATGACTTGATCGACGCGGGCGCGCTGTTTCGCGAGACGATCTATGACTGGGCCGGGTGGTACCCGGATTGGCAAGGCGAAATCCGGCTGTGGTATGACCGGTGGATCGAATTGGCCTCGCCGCGGATCGAGGGGTCGATAGCCCTGCAACGGGCCTTGCGCGCGAAGGGGGTGCCAGTGTTCGCGCTGACCAATTTCGGGCGATATTCGTTTGAGGAGGCCTTGCCGAAGATGGATTTCCTGCAGGATTTCGACCGCCGCTATGTGTCGGGGGTGATGGGGGTGATCAAACCGGATCCGTTGATTTATCAGATGGTCGAGGCGGATTGTGGCATCGCGCCGGAGCGGCTGTTGTTCACCGATGACCGCGCTGACAACATCACGGCGGCAGCGGATCGTGGCTGGCGGACGCATCAGTTCGAGGGCTGGCAGGGCTGGGCGCAGCGGCTGGTGGCGGAAGGGTTGCTGACCATGAAGGAGGCAGGGCTATGAACGTGGAAATGGTGGGGGCCGAGGCCGAGGCCGAGGCCTTGCTGACCTGGGCGGGGCTGACGGAGGCATTGGAGGCCGGGCATCGCTTGCCGCGCGCCGAGATCAGCGATCTGTTTCTGTACCGGGGCCGCGATGTGTTGCTGAACCGGGCGGCTTGGATTGATGGGTTGGGGGCGCTGGTCAAAGTGGCGACGCTGGTGCCGGGCAACGTCGACCGAGGGGTGCCGACGATCAACGGCGTGGTCAATCTGCTCAACGACCAGACCGGCGTGTTGGAGGTGATGGTCGATTTCCATCTGGTGACGAAGTGGAAAACCGCTGGCGACAGTCTGCTTTCGGCCAGCAAACTGGCGCGGCGGGACAGCCGCAATATTCTGCTGGTAGGGGCTGGGACAGTGGCGCGGTCGATGGTGCAGGCCTATGCGACGCTGTTCCCTGATGCGCGGTTTTCGCTGTGGAACCGCAGTCCGGTGACGTCATTTGACCCGCGCGTCACGGTGGTGACGGATTTGCAGGCGGCGGTTTCGGCGGCGGATGTGATCTGCACCGCGACCATGGCGAAAGAGCCGCTGATCAAAGGGGAATGGCTGCGGCCCGGCCAGCATCTGGATCTGATCGGGGCCTACAACCCATCCATGCGCGAAGTGGATGATGCCGCCATGGCCCGCGCGCGGGTGTTTGTGGACAGCCGGGCCACCACGTTGCACCACATCGGCGAGTTGATGGAGCCACTGAAATCAGGGGCGATCACCGAAAGCGACATTCAGGCCGATTTCTATGACATGGCGCGCGGGGCCTATGCACGCAGGTCGGATGATGAGATCACCATTGCCAAAAACGGCGGCGGCGCCCATCTGGACCTGATCACGGCGAGCTATATTCTGGCGATGTGGCGCGGGCGGTAAGCGCCGTTACTTGGGATGCGCAAAGATTGCGAAACACTTAGACAGGTCATTTTTGAACCTGGGTAAGATGCAGTCAACGCTCGACCAGCACAGCGCCGCCCGCCGCCACAATCGTGATGCGCGCCAGACGGTTGATTTCCCATCCCCAGATGTATGCGATCCGGTCTGATACACCTTGCGGCCATCGCTACGCTTGCCAATGGGCGCGCGACCGAGGGATTGGCGCGACGCACAATCGAATGGGAGGCAAAGACGGAATCAGGGTCATCCTCAACAGCCGCACGCCTGCAGCCTCTGTTGTCGCTGGCGCGGGGATCGGGACGTTGAGCCACTGTATTGCGAAACATGTGCATGACCACATGACAAGCATTCGCTCTATGCCGGCAAGAGTGCAGCGGCTTGAAGCCAGGATGCTGACGGGGATTTGCGAACCAGAGGACGCACTTCCGCGCTGCGGGTGATCCCTTAGACGAGAGTTCGGAGCGCCCGACCACAATGCAATGGAACGTCTCGGCACCGCATTCCTTTGGCAGCGCAGTCAAGCGTGATGATTCCGCAACAGCCTGAATGGACGGAAAGAACAACTTGTGATCTGCTTATCAGCAAGATCTGGCCTTCGATAGCCACCAGCCGCCATGACGTAAATTGTTGTTTTCATTGCGGGAATTTGGTCGGAGCGAGAGGATTCGAACCTCCGACCCCCTGCTCCCGAAGCAGGTGCGCTACCAGACTGCGCTACGCTCCGACCGTGGCGCGGGGATTAAACCGTTGCGCGCGGGTTTGCAAGAGGGGCCGCGCGGGATTCACGCGTCGCCTTGTGCCGCCGCCAGTCCTTCCGCTTTGGCGCGGATGCGGCGGCGGTCGAACAGGTGCAGCCACAGGCTGATCCGCGGAAACGTGCCGAAATCGAACCGCGACCGGGTTTCCAGAACCGGCCGGTTTTTCGACACGGTGGGGGTGTCTTCGCGCAAGACGATGTAGATACCTGCGGCGATGATGACGGCGGTGCCGACCCCGGTCCACAGATCAATCTCTTCGCCGAAAATCAGATAGCCATAAAGCAGCGCCCAGATGATCTGACTGTATTGCATCGGTGCCACGATGATTGCGGGGGCGCGGCGGTAGGCGGCGATGATCAGGATGCCGCCCAGCAGCCCCAACAGCGCCATCGCCCCCATCAGGCCAAAATGTTCAATCGGAACAGGGATGTAGACAAAGGGCAGCGCCACGGCCATCACCGCAAAACTGGCCACCATCGGATAGAGCATCAAGACGACCGAGCGTTCATCATGGCCGATCTTGCGCACGATCACCGAAGTCATCGCACCCAGCGTGGCTGCGGCCAGCGCGGCCAGATGGCCCAGACCCAGCGGCACTTGCCCCGGCCGCAGCACGATGATCACACCGATCAGGCCGACGATGATGGCGAGGCCGCGGTGCAGCCCCACCTTTTCGCCCAGAATCGGGATGGCCAGCAGGGTGATCAGGATCGGCATCGCAAAGAAGATCGCGTAGCATTGGGCCATCGGCAGCACGGAAAAAGCGTAGAAACCGGCCAGTCCGTTCAGCACAGCCGTGGTGGTGCGGATCGCGGTCCAGTAGGGGTGCTTGGGGATCAGGTTGCCGTCGGTGCGGTCGCTCATCAGCATGATGGTGACCAGGGGAAAGCCCAGAAGTCCCGAAAAAAAGATCAGCTGAAAGGCCGAATAACTGCCGCCCAGAAACTTCACCAGCACGTCATGGCTGGCATAAACGCCGAAAGCGGCCAGCGACAACAGCGCCCCGCGCAGGTTCGATTGTGGAACGGTCATCGGATGGGTCCAAAGCAGAGGAGGGGAGGAGCTTTGGCCAATCCCTTGCCGGGATAGGGCAGAGATTCAAGGGGCAATCGCGCTTTTGGCCGCAGATTTTGCCGGGAAGCCGCGTCCTGCCGAAAACAGAAGCATGAGCCCGGCAGCGATGATGATGCCGATGCCGATGACCGACATCAGGCTTGGTATTTCGTCAAAAAACAGGATGCCAAGGACGCTGGCCCACAGGATTTGCGAATACTGCATCGGGGCCACCACAATCGCCGGGGCGGTGCGATAGGCGGCGATGATCAGCAGGCCGCCAACGGTGCCCAGAATGCCAATCACAAAGCCGATCTGCACGTCAGGAACACCAATCGGCTGCCAAACCAGGGGCATGATGGCTGCGGCCACCACCAGTTGACCCAATACGGGATACAGAAGGATCACGCCGGATTTCTCGCGGTGGCCGATCTTGCGCAGGATGAGCGAATTCAGCGCTCCGGTCGTCGCCCCGCAAATTGCGGTCAGATGCGCGAACTGGAAATCCGTGCTGCCCGGCTGCAACGCGACCAGCACGCCCGCAAAGCCGATGGCCACCAGCGTGCCGCGCCACGGGTCAATCGGTTCGCCCAGCAGCGGCCAGGCCAGAACCGTGATCATCAGCGGCATGGTGAAAAAGATCGCATAGCATTGCGCCAGCGGCAGATGGGTGAAGGTGTAGATCACGCAGGCACTGCCCAGCAACGTGATCGCCATGCGCAACAGGGTCAGCCCCGGCAGGTTGGGCCACAGGCTGCTGCGGCCATGCGTCCAGTAAATCTGCAAAATCAGGAAAGGCAACGTGCAAAGCGCCGACAGAAACATCACCTGAAACGACTGCAGGTGTCCCAGCGCCTTGAGCGATACATCAGAGCAAGCATAGGCACCAAAGGCCGCCAGCGACAACAAAGCGCCGCGCAAAGGGTTTTGTGATTGTGTCATGCCACCCTTATCGCGGCGGTCGCAACACAAAACGCGCCTGTGGCCGTCACAGGCGCGTCGTTTTCATCAGGTGCAGCGATTTAGAGCCTGTCGCGTTCTGTCGGGTGCCGCCGTGTGACCGCAATGGCCACAGGCGTCACTTGTCTTGCATTCACGTCAATCTGACTCAGAATGACGTGCAACCGTTTCAAAGGCTGGCGTCCAGCGCTGCGATGATCGCATCGCCCATCTGGTTGGTGGAGACCGGTGTGCCGCCATCAGGCCCCATCAGATCAGCGGTGCGCACGCCATCGGCCAGCACCTTTTCCACAGCCTTTTCAACGCGGGTCGCATCGTCGCCCATGTCGAATGAATAACGCAGCGCCATCGCAAACGACAGGATGCAGGCGATCGGGTTGGCCTTTCCCATCCCGGTGATGTCGGGGGCCGAACCGTGAACCGGCTCATACAGCGCCTTCGGGCGGCCGTTGGCCATCGGCAGGCCGAGGGACGCCGAGGGCAGCATGCCCAAAGACCCGGTCAGCATCGCGGCCATGTCGGACAGCACGTCGCCGAACAGGTTGTCGGTGACGATGACGTCAAACTGCTTGGGCCAGCGGCACAGCTGCATCGCGCCGTTGTCGGCATACATATGGGTAAGCTGGACGTCGGGATATTCCTTGTCATGCACTTCCTGCACCACTTCGCGCCACAGAATGCCCGATTCCATGACATTGGCCTTCTCCATCGAGCAGACCTTGTTGCTGCGCTTGCGGGCCAGTTCAAAGGCACTGCGCGCCACGCGGGCGATTTCGGATTCGGTGTAGCGCTGGGTGTTGATGCCGACGCGCTGGTTGCCCTCGACGAAAATGCCGCGCGGTTCGCCGAAATAGACGCCGGAGGTCAATTCGCGCACGATCACGATGTCCAGACCGGCCACCACTTCCTTCTTCAAGGACGAAAAATCAGCCAAAGCGTCGAAACATTGTGCCGGGCGCAGGTTGGAAAACAGATCCATCTCCTTGCGCAGGCGCAAAAGGCCACGTTCTGGCTTCACAGAAAAATCCAGAACGTCGTATTTCGGGCCGCCAACCGCCCCCAGCAGAACCGCATCAGCGGCCTGCGCCTTGGCCATGGTTTCGTCCGTCAGGGGGGTGCCGTGGGCGTCATAGGCGCAACCGCCGACCAGATCTTCGGAGACGTCAAAAGTGACTCCACGCTTGGCGTCGAACCAGCCGATGATCTTTTTCACTTCGGCCATGACTTCGGGGCCGATGCCGTCACCGGCGAGGATAAGGATGGAAGGATTGGCCATGACAGGCTCCACGATGAAAAGGTTGCGCGTGGCCTAGCCAATGGGCGGCGAAGGGTCAAGCAGGCATGCAGCCCGGCGGCGCTTGCGCAGCGGTGGAGGCCGGCAATCCGGCGGTTTTATCGGGCAGCAACTGGCAAGTGGCTTGCCCGGACGGGGCAACGGTCGGCAATCGAATAGCAAGCCCGTCGGTCGGTCGTTCCACATCAGGGCCGCGCGATATCGACCCAGACCGGACGGTGGCGCGAGGCTTTGGTCAGCGCCGCCGCAAGCGGGTCAGAGTCTTGCGGCCACATCACGCCCGCGGCGGTAACGGTCAAATCGGCCGAGGGCAGAATCTGTTCCACCCGCAAGCCACCCAATCCGGGATAAAGTGCTGTGTCCCGTGCCGCATCCCCGGATTGGCCCGGATCGACACGGGCATGGCTGCCCCGCGGGGCCGGGTCTTTCAGGGCGGGGTTGGACAGCAGGGCCGTGATCGCCATGCGCCGCCCTTCGCCATCCATCGGGTCCAGATTGGGTTGACCCAGCAGCACGAAGGGCGTCCTGGGCGGTTCAAACGGCAAATCACCCGCGATCAGATGCGACCAGAACGCCGTTTCGTCATGGTTGCGGCTGCCGTTGCGGTCTTCGGGGCCATCAAACACCGGCGGGGTGGCGTAATAGACCAGCAGGTTGATCGGGCCGCTGTCGGTGACAATCGGCACCTCATACATGCCGGTGGTGGACAGCCGCTGCATGGCGCGGATAGCGGGGTCTTGGTCGGGCATCAGGGTGCCGGGCAGATCGGCCCACAGAAAGCCACTGAAATCGCGGATATGTTCAGTGTCCACCGGCAGCCGAGACAGAATCGCCATGCCCGCCGCCCCGGCAAAGCGGCCATAACCCATGGCATCGCGCGGTTCCCCCAGCCGCCCGTTGCCATCCAGATCAAAGCCGGTCGCAATCCCGGTGTTCGGGCGCAGGGCAAGGCGGTGGGGATAGGGCGCACCCGCAGCGGTCAGTCGCGCCGCCAAAGCCGCCAGTGCGGCACCGCGCAGATCATAGTCGATCCCGGTCAGCAGCAGGATATCCGCATCCAAGGCCACGATCACCTGCACCAAAGCGGCAACCTTCGGGTCTTCGCCCCGGTCCAGCATTTGCAGCACAAGGCCGGAGCCCTGATCTGACAGCTCTGCATTGTAGGTGGCGACGCGCAGGGGATCGGCAGAGACGGCCTGCGCCAGAAAAATCAGGCCGGCTGATAGCGCTTGCCCGAAGCCACACCATTGGCGACGCGGGTTTCGACGATCATATCGGCGATCCGGCCCATCGCAATGCCGCGCATGAACAAGCTGGCGGGAAGAAAGGCCCATGCCGTCATCGTCCAGATAAGGGTTTGCGGCGAAGTCAGCGCCAGCGGTTCGAACCCCGTTGACGAAATCTTCACCACCACTGGCGTCAAGAATGGCAGCAAAAACCCTAACGCAATGTTAACATGGGCATCACGGGTCAACCGTTGCACCACATCGGCCCCCGCTGTCGGGTCAAAGGTGGGCAAGTTGACCCAAACGTTGAACGCCTTGGCGCGGCTGGGCCAGCGCCCGGCCTTCAGCATCATCACAAAGACGGCCAGTGACAGCAACGAGATCAGATAGGCCATGCCCGCCGCCGTGCGAATGCTGGCAACCTGTTCCAGCGATGCGCCTTCAGACACCATCTGCGTGGCCAGGCGGACCGGGCTGTAGGGGAAGTCCATCGAAAGGCCGATCAGGGTGCCAATGGCGTCGGCCAATTCCGTCAGGGTCGAGGGCATGGTCTTGCCGCGCTCTATCACCGACAAAAAGAACACCGTGGCAAACAACATCACAAACCGCAGGCGGTTGAACGGAGGGGCATCGCGGAATTCGACAAGGCTGGGATAGGTGGCATTGTATTCGACAAAAGTCAGCATGCCCGCAAACAGCGCCACAAGGGCCACCATCTGCCTGGTGTCTGCCGACACATCGACCAGCAGCACGGACGGTGCGGCAAACAATACCATCACCAGAATCATGCGTACGATCGCGCCTGTAAGCCGCGAAACCACTGCCCTGCCATCCTCAAAACGGACGGGCCCGGTGCTTTGCCAGACCCTTGTTCCGATGTATTTTGCCACATTGTGGCAGCTTGCCTCAATCTTGCCCAATTCTTGCCTACTTTCCCCTGGTTGAGCAACAACAGGGTTCAGAAAGCCTTCGCATTGTGGCGCTTTCGGGGTGAATGTGTTGCAGGATTGAATCAAGAACGGGGTAATAAAAAGGCCGCCCATAGGGGCGGCCCAACATGTAGTGGTTTTGATCCGGTCAGGCCCAAGGGCGCAGTGCCGCATTCTGTTTTTCGTATGAATCGATGGCCGCCACTTTCTCGAGTGTCAGGCCAATATCGTCCAATCCGTTCATCAAACAATGCTTGCGATGGGCGTCCACGGCGAAAGGAAACACCTGCCCGTCCGAGGTGGTCACGGTTTGTGCCTCAAGATCAATGGTTTGGCGGGCGTTCGCACCTTTGCGCGCATCGGCCATCAGCACAGCGACCACTTCTTGCGGCATCACGATCGGCAGAATCCCGTTCTTGAAACAGTTGTTGTAGAAGATGTCGGCGAAAGAGGTGCTGATCACACAGCGAATGCCGAAGTCCAGCAAGGCCCAGGGCGCGTGCTCGCGCGATGAGCCACAGCCGAAATTCTCACCTGCAATGATGATCTCAGACTTGCGATAGGCCGGCTGGTTCAGCACGAAATCCGCGATCTCGCTGCCGTCCAGAGTATAGCGCATCTCGTCGAACAGGTTCTTGCCAAGGCCGGTGCGGGCGATGGTTTTCAGGAACTGCTTGGGGATGATCATGTCGGTGTCGATGTTGACCAACGGCATGGGGGCCGCGATGCCGGTGAGTTTAACGAACGGGTCCATCGGGTTCTCCTGTATTTGAGGCTCTGTACCTGATGGGCCCCGCTGCTTCAAGCGCGGTTCAGGGCACAAGATAGGTCAAAGACGCCCAATCAGACCGCCAGACCGGACCCGCAGCCGCATCGTCGTTGGGCAGGGCGTAAAGATCCACGCTGTCGGCCAGATAGATATGGCCAGATTGCGCAGGCACGCTGACCATGCCGCTTGAATCGGTGGTGTAGGCGGTTTGCGAGACAGTGCCATCGGGGGCGGTGACAAACAGTTCCAGCTGGCTGGCAGGGCGCGGTTGCCCATCCAGCAGCACCAACAGCGGCATGCCGGCGGTCAGATCATCGGTGTAGGGGTTGGCCTGGGCCACGATTTCAATGCGCAGCCCCAGCGCCCGGTCTGCTCCCGCCCCTGCCCCCACCGCCAACAGGGTTTTGGCATAGCGCCGGTAATCTTCCACAAAATCGGTTTGCGGCAGCCCGCGCGCGGCATGATCCCGCAACACCTGCGGCATCGCCTTGTGGGTGGCAAAGCGCTGAAACTTGCTGAAATCGGTGTAGGTCAGCAACGAGGCGGTGGTTTCCAGCAATACGATGGCCAGCCCGCTGGCCGGGGCGGGCTGGTTCAGCGCGGGCGCGTCGCCCAGCCGGGCGGTCAGCGGGGTGACGGTATCGCCCAGAACCAGTTCAAACCGCGCCACGTTGCCGGGCAGATAGGGCACCTCGGCCCCTTTCATCTTTTCGCCGTTGCGCAGGGCCACCCGCAGATTTTCGCCCTCGGCCACGGTGAAATCATCAGGCTGCAACCAGAATTCATGGGCCTTTGCCGAAAAGGCACTATTTACCGTCAAAATCGCACCAAGCCAGACCGTTGCCCAGAAAGACCCTGTCATGCCGTTCACCTGTTTGATTGCCAATTTCCGGAAAGTGGCTCTGATCGCCGCTCTGTCAATGGCGGCGCCGGCCTTTGCACATGAGGTGACCCCGGCCGTGGCCGATGTGGCGGTGGGGGCCACGACGGTGGAGGTGACGATCCGCCTGTCGCTGGAGCCGATCCTGGCGGGCATGGATCTGTCGGCGTTGGAGGACACCAACGATTCGCCACTGGCCGGGCGCTATGACGCGCTGCGGGCCGAAGAGCCACAGGCCCTGGTGGCGGCGTTGACGGCGGCCTGGCCGCAACTCGCGCAGCGCTTTGTGATCAAGGCCGGAGACACGGTGGTGGTGCCGCGCATCATGGCGATCGAGGTGCCAGAAGTGGGCGATCTGGAGCTGCCCCGCGACAGCCTGCTGACCTTGCAGGCTGATCTGCCGATGGACGGCACAGCGGTTCAGGTGGGATGGCACGCGGGCTTTGGGTCCTTGGTGGTGCGGCAAGCCGAAGGCGATGCAAATTCTTACGCGGCCATCCTGTCCAATGGCAACTTGTCAGATCCGTTGCCGCGCGAAGGGGCCGCCCCCGACAGCGCCGGGGCGGTGTTTGCGCGCTATGTCATTTCGGGGTTTGAACACATCGTTCCCAAGGGGCTGGACCACATTCTGTTCGTGCTGGGCCTGTTCTTTTACGCGCTGCGCTTGCGGCCCATGTTGCTGCAGGTAACGGCGTTCACGCTGGCCCATACGGTGACGCTGGCACTGGCCAGTCTGGGGCTGGTCACGGTGCCTGCCACGATTGTCGAGCCGTTGATCGCTGCCTCCATCGTCTATGTCGCGGTCGAAAACATCTTCGGCGGCAGGGAATCGGGTGGGCGGATTGGCGGGCTGCGGGTGGCGGTGGTGTTTGGCTTTGGCCTGTTGCACGGTCTGGGATTTGCATCAGTGCTGGGGGATGTGGGCTTGCAGGCCAACCGCTTTGTGGTCGGGCTGATCGGGTTCAACATCGGCGTGGAACTGGGACAACTGGCGGTGATCGCGCTGGCCTTTGCGGCGCTGGGCTGGCCGTTTGGGCGCAAAAGCTGGTACCGGGCGGGCGTCGCCGTTCCGGCATCGGCCTTGATCGCATTGGTGGGGCTGTGGTGGACGGTGCAGCGGCTGTTTCTATAGCCGCAATGGCAAAGGGCGGCGGGTTGCCCCGGCCGCCCTTTGGTTGGATCAGACCGTTTCGGCCATCATTTCGCGCACATCGGTCAGATGACCGGTGATCGCGGCGGCGGCGGCCATGGCGGGCGACAGCAAATGCGTGCGGCCGCCACGACCCTGACGGCCCTCAAAGTTGCGATTGCTGGTCGCGGCACAGCGTTCGCCCGGAGCGAGTTGATCGGGGTTCATAGCCAGGCACATCGAACAGCCGGCCAGCCGCCATTCAAAACCGGCGTCGATGAAGATCTGCGCCAGACCCTCTTCCTCCGCCTGCGCGCGCACAAGGCCCGAGCCGGGGACAACCATGGCACGAATGCCGTCTTTCTTCTTCTTGCCCTTCAGGATCGCCGCCGCCGCGCGCAAATCCTCTATCCGGCCATTGGTGCAAGACCCGATGAACACGGTATCAATGGCAATCTCGTTCAGCTTCTGCCCGGGCTTCAGGCCCATGTAATCCAAAGCACGCTGCACCGCCTCAACCTTGCCGCCGGTGAAATCGGCAGGGTTTGGCACCACGGCGGTGATCGGCAACACGTCTTCGGGGCTGGTGCCCCATGTCACCAACGGCGCGATGTCTTCGGCCCTGATCGTGACCACCTTGTCGAAATGCGCGCCCTCATCGGTGTAAAGGGTTTTCCAATAGGCGACGGCGGCCTCCCATGCGGCACCTTTCGGCGCGTGCGGGCGGCCCATGCAATAGGCATAGGTTTTCTCATCCGGCGCGATCAGACCTGCGCGCGCACCGCCCTCGATCGCCATGTTGCAGACGGTCATGCGGCCTTCCATCGACAGCTCGCGGATGGCCTGACCACAGTATTCGATGACATAGCCGGTGCCGCCGGCGGTGCCGGTTTCACCGATCACCGCCATGGTGATGTCTTTGGCGGTGACGCCGGGCAGCAGGCTGCCGGTGATTTCCACCTTCAGGTTCTTGCCCTTGCGCTGGATCAGGGTTTGCGTGGCCAGCACATGTTCGACTTCGGATGTGCCGATGCCATGCGCCAACGCGCCGAACGCGCCATGGGTCGCCGTATGGCTGTCGCCACACACCACGGTCATGCCCGGCAAGGTCCAGCCCTGTTCCGGGCCCACGATGTGCACGATGCCCTGGCGAATGTCGGACACCGGATAGTAATGAATGCCGAAATCTTTGGCGTTCTTGTCGAGCGCATCGACCTGAATCTTCGATTCCGGGTTCTCGATGCCCTTGGCGCGGTCCAGCGTGGTGGGCACGTTGTGGTCCGGCACGGCGATGGTTTTTTCGGGGCTGCGCACCTTGCGGCCCGTCATGCGCAGGCCTTCAAACGCCTGCGGAGAGGTCACTTCATGCACCAGATGGCGGTCGATGTACAAAAGGCAGGTGCCGTCTTCGGCCTGATGGACGACATGATCGTCCCAGATCTTGTCGTAAAGTGTACGAGCGGTCATGGCTCATCCTTCGCATTTGGAAATGTCGAGAAAGGGGCGGCAGGTGGCGACCGGTCAGGCCAGCGCAACCTTCAAGCGCACAGGCAACGCCGCACGTGCAAGCACAGCGCGGGCGGCACCGTAAAAGCGCCACGGCATACGGGCGCGGTCATCCATGGTGATACTGCGGATCATACCCAAGCTTTTACGCGCGTTTTGCCCGTCAGGCAAGCGCCGAGGCACAGGGACAGTGTGGCGCAAGCGGTCCAGCTTGACCGACTGCTTGGCGCTGCTGTTGCATGGGTCAGTAGCCTGCGAAATGGCCCGCGAACTTGCCACGGTCGATGTCGCGCTCGCGGCACTCAAGGTCGTACAGGCTGACAGCGCCATTCAGATAGGCGATCTCGGCCTCGCGGCGGGTTTGGCGACGCGGAAACAGATTTTGGAACAGGGTCATGGTCTTTACTCCGTTGTTCCTCCCTGTCGTCAATATGCTGCGCTGCGGCACGAATGGGAAGGACCATGACCGGGTTGCCGCTATGCGCCATGCGCATGGCTTGCGGCGGCGCTGCGCCATACGGGGCCCGCATTGAGGTTTCGAGGCGGCGGTGCTATACAACTGCCATGCCATGCGCCGGGGTCTGAACGGCGCGCTTTTCTGGAGGACGTTGTCCTGTCGTATTCTGATCCTGACTCCGGCGCGCCGGATGACCGCTATTTGCCGGCTGATCCCACCACTGGCCTGCCGGTTGGCCCCCGCGTCAGCCGCGATGCCGATGATTATTCATCCGAAGACATGCTGGCCGCCGTGCTCGCCTCGGTCGAAGATGACAAGGCCGAGGAGATCGTGCAGATTGATCTGCGCGGGCGGTCCGACGTGGCCGACTATATGGTGATCTGCTCGGGCCGGTCTACCCGCCAGGTGGCGGCGATTTCCGAAAAGCTGGCTGACCGGATCAAGCAGGATTTTCATTTCACGCCCAAGATGGAAGGCAAGGAAACCGGCGACTGGGTGCTGATTGACACCGCCGATGTCATCGTCCACGTCTTCCGCCCCGAAGTGCGTGAGTTCTATCAGCTTGAAAAGATGTGGCTTCCCGGCTCTGCGCACCGCGGGGCCTAAGCCTTGCGCCTGCATGTTTGTGCGGTGGGGCGGCTGCGCGCCGGACCCGAGCGCGATCTGACGGATGACTATTACACACGGTTCGATCGCACCGGGCGGCCCTTGGGGCTTGGCCCGGTGTCCGAGTTTGAGGTTGAGGACAAGAAGGGCTTGGGCATGGCCGCCGAAGCCGTGTTGCTGGAGCGTGCGATACCCTCAGGGGCGCTGATTGCAACGCTGGATGAACGCGGGCGGGTGCTGTCGTCACCGGAATTTGCCGAGCACCTGGCCCGCTGGCGCGATGGTGGGCGGCAGGATGTGGCCTTTGTCATCGGCGGCGCGGATGGGATTGATCCGGGTCTGCGCGCCAAGGCCGAGTTTTCGCTCAGCTTCGGGCGTATGGTCTGGCCGCATCTGCTGGTGCGGGTGATGCTGGCCGAACAGATCTACCGGGCCGCCACGATTTTGGGCGGCGGGCCGTATCATCGGGCTTGAGCCAAAATCCTTCAAAGGATTTTGCAAATTCTTTCGAAAAAATTTGGCTCCCGCATCGCGGCGTTGCTCTGCGGCGGATCGGGCGATAGAAGCGGTCTACGCATTCGAAAGGTCGCCTCATGTCCCGCAAACCCGTTGTTCTGTGCATTCTGGATGGCTGGGGGATCAACGCCGATCCGACGTCAAGCGCGCCTGCGCAGGCGCATGTGCCCAATTTCAACCGGATCTGGGCGACCTGCCCGCATGCCACCCTGACCACCTTTGGGCCGGATGTGGGCTTGCCGACCGGTCAGATGGGCAACTCCGAGGTGGGCCACACCAACATCGGCGCAGGTCGGGTGGTGGCGATGGATCTGGGCGCGATTGATCTGGCGATCGAGGATGGGTCTTTTGCCACCAATCCCGCCGTGCTGGAATTTGCAGCAAAACTGCGCGCCACCGGTGGCACCGCGCATCTGATGGGGGTGATTTCGGATGGCGGGGTGCATGGGCACATCAGCCATGTGGTTGCCGCCTGTCGCGCGATCACCGCCTTGGGCGTGCCGGTGGCGCTGCACGCGATCACCGATGGGCGCGATGTGTCGCCGTCATCCGCCGGCGAATACATGGCGCAGCTGTCGGCGCAGATGCCCGAGGGCGCAAGGATTGCCACGGTGATCGGGCGCTATTGGGCGATGGACCGCGACAACCGCTGGGACCGAGTCGAACGTGCCTATGCGGCGATCGTGCGGGGTGAAGGCTCGATCGCGGCTGATGCGAACAGCGCCGTCGCGGCGTCCTATACGATTGAGATTTCAGACGAATTTATAGCCCCCACCGTGATCAACGGTTACGCGGGCGCCCGCGACGGCGACGGGTTCTTTTGTCTGAATTTCCGGTCCGACCGCGCGCGCGAAATCCTTGCGGCTTTGGCCGGGCCAGAGTTTGACGGGTTTGCAACCGGGGTGCGCCCGGTGTGGGCGGCCCTGTTGGGGATGGTGGAATATTCCACAGCGCACAGCGCGTTCATGACAACCGCATATCCGAAACGCAGCATTTCCAATACCTTGGGCGAGTGGGTGGCCAAGCAGGGCCTGACCCAGTTCCGTCTGGCGGAAACCGAGAAATATCCGCATGTGACGTTTTTCCTGAACGGGGGCCGCGAAGTGCCGTTTGACGGCGAAGCCCGCGCGATGCCGAAATCGCCGGCAGTCGCGACCTATGATCTGCAGCCCGAAATGTCGTCGGTCGAGGTGGGCGATCATCTGGTGGCCGCGATCGCGCATGGCTATGATCTGATCGTGGTCAACTTTGCCAACCCCGATATGGTCGGCCATACCGGCAGCTTGCCCGCAGCCATCAAGGCGTGCGAGGCAGTGGACGCGGCTTTGGGCAGGGCCCTGGCGGCCCTGGCGGCCAAAGGTGGCGCGATGGTGGTGACGGCCGATCATGGCAATTGCGAACTGATGGTCGATCCGGTCACCGGTGGGCCGCACACCGCACACACCACCAACCCGGTGCCGGTGATTCTGGTTGGTGGTCCGGCTGGCGCGCATCTGCGTCAGGGCGGGCGGCTGGCCGATCTGGCACCGACGATTCTGGCGCTGATGGGCCTGCCGGTGCCGTCCGAGATGACCGGCCAAAGCCTGATCGCCGGATGATCCGCGCCTGCGTCTTTGCCCTGCTGCTGGCCACGCAGGCGGCGGCAGGTGTGGCGGATGATGCCGCATTGGCCAGTGCGGATTTGCAAAAGGCCGTGGCAGCGCTGGAGCAGGCCACCGAGGCCAAAGACCGGGTGGCGGCGCTGACCCGCACCATCAAGGCCTATGAGTCCGGGCTGGGCGCGCTGCGCGAGGCGCTGCGCCAAGCGGAACTGCGCGACACCCAATTGACACTGCAGTTTCAGGCCAAGCGTGACAGCATCGCGCAATTGCTGGGCGTTCTCAGCCGGATTGACGCCGAGCCGGGGCCGCTGTTGCTGCTGCACCCCACCGGGCCTTTGGGCACGGTGCGGTCCGGCATGATGCTGGCCGACGTGACCCCGGCGCTGCAGGCCGAGGCCGAAAGGCTGCGGGCCGAGTTGCAGGAACTGGCCTGGTTGCGCACCTTGCAGGCGCAGGCGGGGCAGACGCTGGGGCAGGGGCTGGCTGCGGCACAGGTGGCGCGGCAGGCGCTGTCGCAGGCGATATCGGATCGCACCGAATTGCCGCGCCGGTTCACCGAGGACCCCGATGTCTTGCGCGGGTTGCTGGAAAGCGCCGACACGCTGGAGGCCTTTGCGGCAGGTCTGGCGCTGGACGACAGCGGCAGCTCCAGCTTTGCCGAGGCGCAGGGCAAGCTGGACCTGCCCGTGCTTGGCACCATCCTGCTGCGCCCCGGCGAAACCGATGCGCGCGGGGTGACGCGGCCCGGTCTGACGCTGGCCACAAGGCCCAGTGCATTGGTTGTCAGTCCATGGCCCGCCACCATCCGCTATCGTGGCCCGCTGCTCGACTACGGAAATGTGATCATCATTGAGCCCGGCGGCGGCTATTTACTGGCGCTATGTGGGTTGGATCAGGTGTATGGCGAGGTGGGTGAAGTGATTGCCAAGGGTGCAGCCCTTGGATTGATGGGCGGGGGCGAACCGGGCGCCACCGATCTTCTGGCTCCGGCCAAAGAAGGTGGTGGCGGACGCGAGACGGAAACGCTTTACTTGGAGCTAAGGCAAGGTGCCGAACCGGTGGACCCGATGGCGTGGTTCGCGGTGACGGCCGAAGCAAGGGAATAGGACGCAACGGATGAAAAAGCTTTTGATGGCCGCCTTGGGTGGTACCCTGGCTGGGGCCGTGCTGACCACGCAGGTTGCAGGCCCGCTGATCGCGCAGGACGCAACCAAGAACGCCAATGTCTACGAACAGCTTGAC
This sequence comes from Paracoccaceae bacterium, assembly GCA_031428215.1. Lineage (GTDB taxonomy): Bacteria > Pseudomonadota > Alphaproteobacteria > Rhodobacterales > Rhodobacteraceae > Cypionkella. The sequence continues at coordinate 136,872 of JANPOY010000192.1, read as the reverse complement.
CTGTTCGGGGATATTTTTGAACGCATTCGCGGCCAGTATGTCGAGGATGTCGACAGCAAGGAACTGGTCGAGGCAGCGATCAATGGCATGCTGACTTCGCTCGATCCGCATTCCAGCTATCTGAATGCCAAAGATTTTGAGGACATGAGCACCCAGACCAAGGGCGAGTTCGGCGGCTTGGGCATCGAGGTGACGCAGGAAGATGGTTTTGTCAAAGTCATCGCGCCGATGGATGGCAGCCCGGCGGATGCAGCCGGCATCAAGGCGGGCGATTTCATCACCCATGTCAACGGCGAGGCCCTGCTGGGCCTGATGCTGGACGATGCGGTCAACATGATGCGCGGTGAAATCGGGTCGGAAATCGTGATCACGGTGGCGCGTGAAGGCGTGGCCGATCCGTTCGATGTCTCGATCATCCGCGACACGATCAAACTGGTGGCCGTGAAAAGCCGGGTCGTCGGTGACACGGTGGTGCTGCGGGTGACGACCTTCAACGAGCAAACCTATCCGGGGCTGGAGGAGAACATCAGGAAATCGGTCGAAGAGGCAGGCGGTATCGACAAGATCAACGGCTTTGTCATCGACATGCGCAACAACCCCGGCGGCCTTTTGAATCAGGCGATCAAAGTGTCGGATGCCTTTCTGGACGCAGGAGAAATCGTGTCCACCCGCGGCCGCAAGGCGCAGGACAGCGCCCGTGAGAATGCAACGCCGGGTGATCTGGCGCAGGGCAAACCGCTTGTGGTGCTGATCAACGGCGGTTCGGCCTCGGCCTCCGAGATCGTGGCGGGTGCGCTGCAGGACCACCGCCGTGCGATTGTGGTCGGGACCAAAAGCTTCGGCAAAGGCTCGGTGCAGACGCTGATCCCGCTGAAGGGGGAAGGGGCGATGCGCCTGACCACCGCGCGCTATTACACCCCGTCGGGACGGTCCATTCAGTCGCTGGGCGTGATGCCCGACATTGTGGTGAACCAGCCCGCCGTGGAGCCGATCGCGGAAGGCACCGAAACCGTGGCGGCGGATGAGGCGGCAAAACAGCGGTCAGAAGCCGATCTGCGCGGCGCGATCACCAATGATTCGATGACCGAGGACGAACGCAAGCTGCTGGAAGACGAACGCGCCCGCACCGAAGAGGCCGCCAAACTGCGCGACGAGGATTACCAGCTGGCCTATGCCGTGGACATCTTGCGCGGGTTGAACGCGGTGGCCCCCAAGCCGTAACCACTTGCCGCGCCATGGGTTCCACGGACCCTATGGCGCGGCCCTCAGACCGAGGCGCATATGACCGTTGATCTCGAAACCCTGCCCTATCGTCCTTGTGTCGGCGTCGTGCTGATCAACGCTGCGGGGCTTATCTTTGCGGGTCAGCGTTTGGACAACCGGGGCGACGCCTGGCAAATGCCGCAGGGGGGCATCGACGATGGCGAAAAGCCGCGCGAGGCAGCGCTGCGGGAATTGTGGGAGGAAACCGGGGTAACCGCCGATCTGGTGGAGTTTGTCGGCAAAACCCATGGCTGGGTGACCTATGATCTGCCCGCCGAATTGCTGGGCCGCGTCTGGGGCGGCAAATATCGCGGCCAGCGGCAGAAATGGTTCCTCTACCGCTATCTTGGCACCGATGCTCAGGTGAACATTGCGACCGCGCATCCCGAGTTTGGCGCGTGGCGCTGGATCGGGGCCGATGACTTGGTGGCGTCGATCGTGCCGTTCAAACGCGCGGTCTATGAGGAAGTGGTGCGGTCGTTCCGGGCCTATCTGGCCTGAAGGCTTCGGGTCGCCCGGATTTTTGTTTGGCAAAAGCGGGCCTGCGCTGCAAGTTTCAAAAAACCGACGCGACACCATGCGCGCGATCAGCCCTGTCCCATCAGACTGTCCGCACCGCAAGATGCTGTGGATAAACCCGCCCATTTGCCCAGATGCAGGGGCGGGGCGATTGACGAACCCCCTTGCCACCCGCGACACTGTGCGACCGAGAAGAATCAAGGACCACGCCTTTGCGCTTTACCAAGCTGCGGCTGAATGGCTTCAAAAGTTTTGTGGACCCCACCGATCTGGTGATCCACGACGGGCTGACCGGCGTGGTCGGCCCGAACGGCTGCGGCAAATCCAACCTGCTGGAGGCGATGCGATGGGTGATGGGCGAAAACCGCCCCTCGGCGATGCGCGGTGGCGGCATGGAAGATGTGATCTTCAACGGCGCTGCCACCCGTGGCGCGCGGCATTTCGCCGAAGTGGCGCTGATCCTCGACAACTCGGACCGCCTTGCGCCCAGCGGCTTCAACGATGCCGACAGCATTGAGATCGTGCGGCGGATCACGCGGGATGCGGGTTCGGCCTACAAGCTGAACACCAAAGAGGTGCGCGCGCGTGATGTGCAGATGCTGTTTGCCGATGCCTCCACCGGGTCACATTCGCCCGCGCTGGTGCGTCAAGGGCAGATTTCGGAACTGATCAACGCCAAGCCCAAGGCCCGGCGGCGGATACTGGAAGAGGCTGCGGGGATTTCCGGCCTATACGCGCGGCGGCATGAGGCCGAGCTGAAACTGACCGGGGCCGAGGCCAACCTGCTGCGGGTCGATGACGTTTTGGAAGCGATGGCACAGCAGTTGTCGATGCTGACGCGGCAGGCAAAGCAGGCGGCGCGCTATCGCGAAATCGGCGAGGAATTGCGCCGGGTCGAAGGGCAATTGCTGTACCGCCGTTGGCGCGAAGCCGATGTGGCGCGGGCCGAGGCTGACGGGGTGCTGCGCCAACGCGTGACCCTGGCCGCGCAGGCTGAGGCCGCAGCTCGTCTGGCCGCCAAGCAAGTCGAGGCGGCCGAAGATGCGCTGCCCCCCCTGCGCGAGGAAGAGGCGATTGCGGCGGCGATCCTGCAGCGGCTGATGGTGCAGCGTGATCAGTTGGGTGAACAGGAAACCCGCGCGCGGGCGATGATCGACACCCTGCGCGCCCGCATCGGCGAACTGGCGCGCGACGGTGAACGCGAGGCGGGGCTGAACCGCGACGCGGGCGAGGTCATCGCGCGGCTGGATTGGGAGGTGGAGCAGTTGGTCCGCGCCCATGACGGCCACGAGGACCGTTTGGCCGAAGCGGCGGAAGTGGCGCGAGAGGCATCGGCGGCGCTGACCGGCCGCGAACAGGTGCTGTCGCAGGCCACCGAAGACGCCGCCCGTTTGTCCGCCCGGCATCATTCGGTGCAGCGCATGTTGGCCGACAGCCGCGCCGGGTTGACCAAGGCCGATGCCGAATCCGCCCGTGCGCGCGGGGCGGTTGCGGCGGCAGAGGTGACTCTGGTCGCGGCATCCGACGCATTCACGGGGGCCGAAGACGCGCAAGAGGCGGCGACCGCTTTGGCCGAAGCCTGCGAAGACGCGCTTCAGGCCGCCGAAAACGCCCGCGCCGAAGTGCAGGGGCGCGAGGCCGAAGCGCGCGCGGCAAGGTCCGAGGCCGAGGGCGAGGCATCGGCCCTGCGCGCCGAAGTGGCGGCCTTGGCGAAACTGGTAGAGCGTGAGGCACAGGCCGGGCATCAGGTGCTGGACCGATTGCAGGTGGAATCGGGGCTGGAAAAAGCGCTGGGCGCGGCACTGGCCGATGATCTGCGCGCACCGGAAATCGGCGGCGACCGGCCCTCGGGTTGGGTGATTTTGCCCGGCTATGCCGATCCGCAACCGCTGCCCACCGGCATTGCAGCCTTGTCGAACCATGTGCAGGCCCCCGGCGTTCTGGCGCGGCGGATGCAGCAAATCGGGCTGGTAGACCGCGAAGCCGGGCCGCATTTGCAATCCGCCTTGCAACCCGGTCAGCGCCTGGTCAGCCGCGAAGGCGACCTGTGGCGCTGGGACGGATTTCGTGCCGGGGCCGAGGATGCGCCATCGGCGGCGGCGCTGCGCTTGCAGCAATTGAACCGGCTGACCGCGCTGAAACGCGATCTCGAAGAGGTGGCGGCGCGGGCGGCGGGTGCGTCTCAGGCGCATGCGCTGTTGCAAACAAGGCTCGCCGATCTGGCCCGCGCCGATCAGATGGCCCGCGATGCCCGCCGTGCGGCGGATGCGCGCGTGGCCGAAGCCGGGCGTCTGGCCGCGCGCGCCGAGGCCGATAAATCCATTGCGGGCGGCAAGTTGGAGGCCGCGCGCTTGTCCGTAGCCCGCTATGACGAAGAGGCTGCCGAGGCGCGTGAGCGGCTGGATGAGGCCACGGCGGCGATGGATGACCTGCCCGATCTGGACGCGGCCCGCGCAACGGTTGAGGCCGCGAAAATGGCGGTCGAGGCGGCACGCATCACCATGATGAGCCGCCGTTCCGGCCATGACGAGTTGCGCCGGGAGGGCGAAGCGCGGGTGCGCCGGCGGCAAGAGGCGGTCAAGGATTTGTCGGGCTGGCGGCACCGCTTGGACACGGCCGAAAAGCGCATCGCCGAACTGGCGGCGCGCAAGGCGGAAGCCGAGGACGAACTTTCCGAAGCCTCTGCCGCTCCCGAAGAAATCGCGATCAAGCGTGAGGAATTGTCTGACGCCATCGCGACCGCCGACGCCCGCCGCGCCGTGGCCGCCGATGCCCTGTCCGTCGCCGAAGCCGCCCTGCGCAGCGCCCGCGACACCGAACGCGACGGCGAACGGCTGGCTGGTGAGGCCCGCGAAGCCCGCGCCCGGGCCGAGGCACGGTCTGAGGCCGCCCGCGCCACCATGACCTACGCCGCCGAACGCATCATGGAGGAAGCCGAGGCGACCCCCGCGCAATTGCTGGACACGCTGAAGGTTGATCCCGACAGGATGCCGGATGCCGACGCCTTGGACACCGACGTGCAGCGCCTGAAACGCCAGCGTGAGGCGATGGGGGCTGTGAACCTGCGCGCCGAGGAAGACGCGAAAACGGTGAACGACGAATACGATGCGCTGGCCCGCGAAAAGGGCGATCTGGAAGAGGCGATCAAGAAACTGCGCGCCGGGATTTCCGGGCTGAACCGCGAGGGGCGCGAGCGGTTGCTGACCGCGTTCGAACAGGTCAACGCCAACTTTGCCACCCTGTTTACGCATCTGTTCAACGGTGGTGAGGCACGTCTGGTGCTGGTCGAATCGGATGATCCGCTGGAGGCGGGGCTGGAGATCATGTGCCAACCGCCGGGCAAGAAACTGGCCACGCTGTCTATGTTGTCGGGGTGCGAGCAGACGCTGACGGCGCTGTCGCTGATCTTTTGAGTTTTTCTTGCCAACCCCGCGCCGATCTGCGTGCTGGACGAGGTGGACGCGCCGCTGGACGATGCCAACGTGACCCGGTTCTGTGACCTCTTGGACGAGATGACCCGGCGCACCGAAACCCGGTTCCTGATCATCACCCACCACGCGGTGACGATGGCGCGGATGGACCGGCTGTTCGGGGTTACCATGGCCGAACAAGGGGTGAGCCAGCTGGTCTCGGTCGATCTGAAACGGGCCGAGGCACTGGTGGCGTGATGGAACAGGCACTGCGCGAGGCCGGGTTTTCTGGCGTAGAGGTTGTGGACGGCGTGATTTACGCCCGCGTTGACGCCGCCCTGCCAGAGTTCACCGCGACACCTGCGGGTGCAGGCTGGATTTTGTCGCAAGCCTGGCCTTTGCGCGCGACCGAAGTGCAAATGGCCGATTGGACCGCGCAGCACCCCGATGCACCGATGGAAATCGGCAACGGCGAAACCCGGATTTCGATGCGCGCAACGCCTGCGGATCTGCCGCGTTGGCGTGAGGTGACCGCCGCGATGCTGGCGCAATGTGTGGCGTGGCGCAGGGCCACCCGGCAACGGGACGAGGGCATGTAGATCACGGCCTTGGCAATGCACGGCGCGCCGGTTGCACCCGTCGCAACCAAGGCGTGCATTGCGCGACAAATCTGCCACGCGAAAGCAACATTCACAACGCCCCGCGCAAGCTGTCATATTCTTTACCTGTGACTGCGACACTCTGAGGCAAGTGATGGAGGCTGAAATGCTGGAATTCCTGCCGAATGATGTGCGTGAAGGCTTGGACGCCGCGCGCAAGCAGGCACAGACTCGCAAGTCCCGGCTGCGGGTGCAGGTCGGTGAGGCGGTCTTTCCGGTGCTGCGTTTCTGGCATGATGGCTTTGCTCTGGATGGCGCGCTGTCGCCGCATCTACGCGGGCTGGTCGATGTTTACGACGGGTCGCGGCATATTTTCCAATGCCTGATCATCGCGTCCACCGAAGAAAACGGCGATCTGATTTGTGAGTTCAAGCGGTCGACCCATGTGTCAGACAAGGCACCGCTGGACTACTGGCGCGACGAAAACGCACCGGTGGCGCTGCTGCCTAAGGCCTGACTTCAACCTCGGTTCCCATGGCGGTTGCCGCGAAAATCTCGCGGATTTCGGCATTGGACACCGCGATGCAGCCCGCCGTCCAATCACCTTTGATCACCGCGGCGTCGGGAAACCTGTTCGGCTGACCATGGATCATGATATCTTCACCGGGACTGTAGCCGCCCCGCCTGGCCGCAGCCATGTCGGCGGCTTGCGGGTAATCCAGCCCCAAGGACAGATGATCGGCGCTGCCCCTGTTGCGCCGGTTGATGCGGTAAACCCCTTCCGGCGTGCGACCATCGCCTTGACGGGATTTGTCGCCTACCGGTGAAAACCCCAATGCGATATGATAGATACGCACCGTTTTTCCGTCTTGCATCAACACCATGCGGCGCGCCGATTTTTCAATGACAATCCGGTCAATCTGCCCGACCAAAACCGGCACCTCCGGCCGGGCAGGCGGGCGCTGATAAATCAGCGCCGCGCCCATGACCAGAACGGCCAGCAGGATCAGCGCGGAAAAGACCCGCGCCGCCCGTCTCATTGCAGATCGGCAAAGGCGGCTTGCAGACGCGCCACCGCCTCGATCACCAAGGAGCGTGGGCAGGCGAGGTTGAAGCGCATGTAGGTTTCGCCCCCCGCACCAAACGGGGTGCCGTGGTTAGCCGCGATTTTCGCCTGCTTTTGCACGCGCGCAATGTACTCGGCCTGCGCCATGCCGGTGCCTGAGAAATCGACCCAAGCCAGATAGGTGGCTTCCAGGGCCATCGAATGCAGGCCCGGAATGGCATTGATCCCGGCGTCAAAAATCTTGCGGTTGCCGTCCAGATATTCCACCAGAGCGTCCACCCAGGCCGCCCCTTCCGGCGAATAGGCGGCGGTGGCCATGAAAATTCCGAAAGAATTCGGCGAGATGCCCATCGCATTCATCCGCGCCGCAAACCGCGCCCGCAGCACAGGATCGGCGATGATCACATTGCCCACATGCGCGCCTGCGATGTTGAAGGTCTTGGTGGTGGCGGTCATCATCACCAATCGGTCGGCAATTTCGGGCGCTGCATTGGCCATCACACAGTGCTTTTGCCCCGGCATCAACACATCGTGGTGAATCTCATCCGACACCAGAATAAGATTGTGCCGCACGCAGAAATCGGCCACCGCGCGCAACTCTTCCAGCGACCAGACCCGCCCGCCCGGATTGTGCGGCGAACACAGGATCATCATGGTTTCACGACCCGTCAGCAGGGTTTCCCAAGCGGTGAAATCCATCTGATAGCGGCCATCGACCACGGCCAGCGGGCATTCTGTCACCCCGCGCCCGGCGCCTTTGATCACCCGTGCAAAGGCGTGGTACACCGGTGTTGTCAGCACCACATGGTCGCCCGGCTTGGTGAAGGTATCGACACACATTGCCGTGCCATTCACCAAGCCATGTGTGGTGAAAATCGCGGCGCGGTCCACTGCCCAGCCGTGGCGGTTCTGCATCCACCAGCGGATGGCATCCAGATATTCAGCGTCATCGCCATAGTAGCCATAAATGCCATGGGCCAGCATTTTCTCAAGCGCCACTTGCACACAATGCGGCGGACGGAAGTCCATATCCGCAACCCACATCGCGATGCCATCCTTGGCCGGAACGCCATATAGCGCCTCCATCGAATCCCATTTATTGGAATGCGTGCCAAAACGGTTCACTGCGGTATCGAAGTCCATATTTCTGTCTGCCCTTTGAGTGAAGTAGATAGTTCCAATTAATGACTATTTATTAGAAAGTCTTCCTAATTTATAGGTTTATATTGGAATATCAGCCCGAATATATAAATAATATTGGAAAAATTTTCCAAATCAAATTCCCTCCGCAAAATTAACCAGATTTTCCCACTTTCTCTTGCACCAATCCCCCCCGCGCCGTAAATCCCAAAGATGATCCGAGACATCCTGATCCATCCCGACCCGCGTTTGAAAAAACCTTGTGACCCTGTCGCCAAGGTCACGCCCGAGATTTCTCAACTGGCCAGCGACATGCTGGACACCATGTATGCCGCGCCGGGCATCGGCCTTGCCGCGCCGCAAATCGGGGCGATGCTGCGGGTGATCGTCATGGACTGCATCAAGGACGGCCCGCCGGAACCGATGGTGCTGCTGAACCCGGTGGTGATTTGGACGTCGGAAGATCTGTCGACCTATGATGAGGGTTGCTTGTCGATCCCGGATCAGTATGCCGAGGTCAAACGCCCGGCATCGGTGACCGTGCGCTGGCTGGATCTGACCGGGGCCGACCAAGAGCGGCAGTTTGATGGCCTGTGGGCCACCTGCGTGCAACACGAAATCGACCATCTGAATGGCAAGCTGTTCATCGATTACCTTGGGCCTCTCAAGCGGCAGATGATCACCCGCAAGATGGAAAAGCTGAAACGCGAACTGGCGCGCGGTTGATGCCGTTCGACGCCGAAAGGGCACTGCAATGACCGAACGGCTGTGCCTGCCCTATCCGCATCCTTCTCTGAAAACCCCGGCGCAAGATGTTGTGGCCATCACCGATGAGGTCCGCCTTATTTGGGCCGATATGGTGGACACCATGGATGCGATGCCGGGCTACGGCCTGGCTGCGGTGCAAATCGGTGTTCCGATGCGGCTGGCGGTGGTGGATTGTTCGGACACGCGGGGGCAGGCGATTTTGCTGGCCAATCCGGTGGTTCTGCATGCTTCCGGGCAGATGCGTGACCATGAAGAGGCCTCGCCCAACCTGCCCGGCGTGTCGGCGGTGATCAGCCGTCCCCGCGCGGTTACGGTGCGCTATATGAACGCCTCTGGCGACATGGAAGACCGCGATTTCGTTCACCTCTGGGCGACCTCGGTGCAGCATCAGATCGACCATCTGGCGGGCAAGATGTATTTTGATCACCTGTCGGGGCTAAAGCGCAAGATGCTGCTGGCCCGGGCCCAAAAATTGGCGAAACGGCTATGAAAATCATTTTCATGGGCACGCCGGCTTTCTCTGTTGCGGTGCTGGAGGCGCTGGCACAGCAGCATGAAATCCTTGCGGTGTACACGCAGCCACCCCGCCCGGCCGGACGAGGCAAAGCCGACCGTCCCAGCCCGGTGCAGGCCCGCGCAGCGGCGCTTGGTTTGCAGCTGCGCCATCCGGTCTCGCTGCGCAGCGCAGAAGTGCAGCACGACTTTGCGGCGCTGGGCGCTGACCTCGCGGTTGTCGTCGCCTATGGTTTGATCTTGCCGCAGGCGGTGCTGGACGCGCCGCGATTGGGCTGCCTGAACATTCACGCCAGTCTGCTGCCGCGCTGGCGCGGTGCCGCGCCGATCCATCGCGCGATCATGGCGGGCGACACCGAGACCGGCATCTGTATCATGCAGATGGAGGCGGGTCTGGACACCGGTCCGGTTTTGCTGCGCGAAGCCACGCCGATTGGTCCCGAAGACACCACCGCCGAACTGCATGACCGCCTGTCCGCGATGGGCGCGCGCCTGATCTGTCGGGCGTTGGATGGCTTGCCGAAAGCCGAACCACAGCCCGAGGAGGGTGTGATTTACGCTGCGAAAATCGACAAGGCCGAGGCGCGGATTGACTGGACACACTCTGCAGAATCGGTGGACCGGCTGATCCGGGGCCTGTCGCCGTTTCCGGGGGCCTGGTGCGAGATGGGCGGTGAACGGGTGAAATTCCTGCGCTCCCGTCTGGCCACGGGGCAAGGCCAACCGGGGCAGGTGCTGCACGGATTGACCATTGCCTGCGGCACAGGCGCGGTTGAGATCACCGAGGCGCAACGTGAAGGCAAACGCCCGGTGTCGGCCACGGACTTTCTGAATGGGCTCAAGCTGCCAAGCGTTCTCAGCTGAGCCGGGCAAGGATCGGCGGTCAGCCCATTCCTTTTTGATCGGCGCGTCCCTATATCTGCGGTCAGAAACCAGAGGTTCGCCATGTCCATCATCGCTCTTGTCATCATCGGAATCGCCGCCGGGTTCATCGCGACGCGGGTGATGAAGCTGAACACCGACGTGCCCACAACAATCGCCATCGGCGTTGGCGGGGCGCTGATCGGCGGGCTGCTGCTGCGTGCCTTGCTGTCGATGGTCGGCTGGATGGCCGGATTTGTGGGGGCCGTCCTTGGGGCTATTGTTCTGATCTGGCTTTATAAAACCTACATTGCCCGCTGATCTGCGGCCCTGCGCAAAGCCTCGCCAAGGCGAAAGGTCTTGCCGCCGGCCGCATCCCACATCAGCCGTCCCTGCCATGCCGCAAACATCATCGCCCCGGCATCGCGCCCCTTGATCCCGCCGCCAAGCCGCACCGAAAGCGCGGCTTCGACCGTTTTGCGCCAGGCCGCCGCCCGCTCGACTATGGATTTGTCGCGCTGGCTGACTGCCAAAAGTGCCGGGATGTCGACCAGACCGCCGATGTCTTTCAGCAATCCCTGCGCCCCTTTGGCTGACACCAAAGCCTCGGCCTCGACCAAAGACGTAAGGCTTTCAAGCCCCTGCCAACCGGAATCGATCGCTGATTTGACCATCGCGTCGCGCGTGCCATAGCGCTGCACCAAAGTCGGTGGCGCAAGACCGCAGGCGGTTGCGATCAAGCCAAACGAGACAGCCTTATCACCCTCGGTCAGCAGTTTTTGCAGAACGAGGCCCAGGACTTCAGCGTCAGATATGATTTTTTTGCGTGCCATGGTTCAATCATGAACGTTTATTCGAAAAATGGAAGCATAATATGTATATACATTCATAAATTAGTCGTCATCGTCATCCAGGGGCGATGCGGGCCGCAATGCCTGATCAATGCGTTTCACGCCCGCGTGCTTTTTCAGGATCTTGCGGGCGGTCTGGGTCAGACCGATTTCCTTCAGAACCCGCATGATGCGGTAATGGATGGTGAAGATGTCCCGATCCGTCGGCAGCGCGTCACCGCGCAATTTGCCCCCAAGGATATAGTGCTGTTCTTCGGGCAAGATGTTCCAACCCAGACCAGATCTTTGAATGGCCAGCGGCAGGCTGATCTGATCCAGATACGGCCGCTTGCCCGGCACGTCCGGGTGTGCATCGAGGATTTGCGCCACATCCATCCAGATCTGAGGAAAGCTTTTGCCCTTAGCGCTGCGGTATTGTTCCGGAAACGTAAACAGACCCGAGCTGAAATACGGTATCCGTCCCCGTTCGCCCTTCTGGCGCATCAAGCGTATGCGTGCGTCGGGCACCTCCATGTCACAGGCTTTGTAAATCCGCTCCCAATCCGCAGTCTTTCCCCAGACCATAGAGGCTGCTGGGGTCAGCGAAACATGGCCATCCATGACCAGATTGTCGACGGAATTGGGGCGAAGGCAAAGGATGTCACTGTCAAAAAATGCTGAAAATTCAGTATCTCGCGGTTCCATCGTGGCCAGGATCTTGTTGCCATGCGGGTAGGGCGGCTCAAACCGGCCCGCCACCTGAAAACCGCGCAGATCGCAGTTCAATCGGCGCAGAATTTCCTTCACGTCTGGTGAAACCTGGTCCAGTTTCAGGTCTGGACAGTAACCAATCAACGCCACGGTCTCACCAAACTGCTCGCGCAACGACGCGGCCAGAAAGCAGGCCATCACCTCATACTCGGGTGGCTCAACAATGAAAAACACACTTAGTTTCTGGGCCATAGCCTGCCTGTGCTGCTGCATTGCCCATTCGGGCGAGTTTGTCTGACTATGCCCGCCCTGCCGGCCGCTGTCACGCATTCCGCGGAGCGCGCCCCCGGTTTTCCACGGATTTCATCGCAAAATTCGAAACAATTGTCCTTCCTGCCACAGATGAAAGGCCTGTTCGCGGCAAATTTGTCAAACGCTTGCCGGTCCAAGTCCACAAGCCCTATGATGGGACCGCATCAGCAGAAGTCGGTTTCAAACCGGTTCGTGGCAGAATGAGGCAGGCATTTGGGTGTTGAGAAGACGGGCTTGGTGGATCTTGCGGCTGCCGGTCGGCCAAAGGGGGCCGCCGATGTGTGGGGCAGCGTGGATTTCCCGCTGAAACGGCATGTCAGTCCGCATGGACAGGTGACTGCTGTTTCCATGATGAAGGACGAGGGCGCCTATGTGATCGAATGGGTGGCGCATCACCTGGCGATTGGCTTTTCTGATCTGGTTGTCTATACGAACGATTGTTCAGATGGCACCGACGATATGCTGATCCGCCTGGAAGAATTGGGCCTGTGCCATCACCGCCGCAACGTCATTCCAGACGGCATTCGTCCGCAGCCGTCGGCGTTGAATCACGCCCAGGCCGAGCCGGTTGTGCAGCAATCCGACTGGGTCATGGTGTTCGACGCCGATGAGTTCCTGTCGATCAGATACGGCGACGGCACGCTGGATGATCTGATCGCCGCCGTTACCGCAAAGGGCGCGAATGGCATTGTCGTGACCTGGCGAATTTTCGGGTCCGGCGGCGTGGTGGACTGGTCACGGGCACCGGTCACCGAACAATATCTATGGGCAGCCCCGCAGACCTGGAACAAGGGGTGGGGGGTGAAAACCCTTTTCACTTTTGATGCGGATCACTGGAAGTTGGGCATTCATCGCCCCAAAATGAAGAACCGCCACATCCAGACAGAGTTCCCAGATCAGATCAGATGGCTGAACGGTTCTGGCAGCGAGATGGAGGACTATTTCAAATTCCGCGGCTGGCGGTCAATCACGCGGACGGTCGGTTATGACTGGGTGCAACTCAATCACTACGCGGTCAAATCCGTGGACAGCTATGCCATACGCAAGATGCGGGGCAATGTGAACAATAAGGCGGATAAGTACAATTCCGATTACTGGAGCCTGCAGGATCGCAACGAGGTCCGCGATGAGACCATGCTGCGCTATACCCAAAGCCGGGGGCGGATCATCGAACAATTGCTGCAGGATCCAGTTCTGAACCGCTTGCATATGGCCGCGCTGGGGCGGGCCGAGGATAGATTGACCCAGTTGCGGCAGACCGAGGCCTATCACCAACTGGTGGCCGATCTGGCGCAGGCTTCGGCGGTGCCGATTACCCAGATCGTCGCAAAACCGCCGCAAGCGCGCGACAAGGAAAAGATCGCCGCCCTGATGTCGGAGGTTGAGAAAAAACGCGGTGCGAAGGCGAAAGAAGATCGCCTCGACGCCCCGAAAGACCCGGTTGATGCGGTGCCAATGGGATCCTACAACCCCGGAGCGATCGAGCCTTCGGCGAACTTAGTTTCAGACTGGTATCCAAACCACAGCGTCAAACTGCCGATGGACGGCCGCATTTTTGCCGCTCATGTGCTGCCGCTGATCAAATCCGGCAAGTTTGAACGCGGTTTGGCACGACGGATGCCGCAGGTGTTGGCGCAGGGCGGCAAGGTCTTGGAAATCGGGTCGGCGGTGGGGTTTTTGGCCGCGCACTGTGCCTCCGTCCGCGAAGATCTGCGCATTGTTCTGCAGGAAGACAATGCCGGATTGCGGCAGATGCTGCTGGCGGTTTGTGCAATAAGTGAGCGGACGTTCAATAATGATTTCCGGCTTACGGATCAGACACTTGGGCAAGATGTGGTGCAAGGCGCTTTGGCGATGATTGCCGCTGAACGGCCCGATGCGCTGTTGCTGACCGATCCGCGCCTGACGCCCGCTGTCCTGACCAGTCTGCTGCAAGCTGTGCCGACACCGGCCCCTGGCCAGATCTTTCTCTATGGCCGTCTGCTGGAGCAATGCTACCCGCGGATCAACGAGATCACCGCACTTCTGGCCGCTTTGGGTTACACCCCCGATTATGGCTTTGACCCCAATGTCGCGCGCGGCTTCCGGTTGGGGGATGCGGATGATTCCGATACCCCCACCTAGCGCCTTGCTGGACAGCCCAAGTCCGATGCGGCATTGTTGAAAATAGGAAACAAAGGCAGTCACCCATGTCCACCCCCGTTCGCAGACCCGTCGCCTCACTTTGGATTGGCGAAAAGCTGCATTATCTTAACCAGTTGTGCCTTCTGAGCCATGTCAAGCACGGTCATCCCACCACACTTTACTGCACCGAAACGGTCTCCAATGTGCCCGACGGCATCATCGTCAAGCCCGCCACAGACATCATGGCGATTGACATGGAGATCGTGCGGCAGACTTCGGAAAGCTTCCTTTCCAACGTGTTCCGCTACAAGATGATCGAGAAAACCGATGCGGTCTGGATTGATTGCGATGCGTTTTGTCACAAGCCTTTCCCGGATGAGATGCAGAATATCTATGCAGGTCATGGGTTCAGGGGCGCCTTGAACTGCGGTGTGGTCTACATTCCGCAAAAGGGTGCCCTGATCCAACAACTGCTGGATTATTACGACAACCTGCCCGCCGCCCCCGCCTGGTTCAACAAGCAGCAGCGCAAACGCATCGAAAAGCAGGACAGCAGCCTGCCGCAGGCAGTGCGGATCTATAATGCCGAACGCACTGCCTTTGGTCCGCAGGCCTTCACCTATTTTGCCCAGCAAACCGGCGATTTCGAAAAAGCGCTGACCTCGGATTACCTCTACCCGGTGCCGTTTCAGCTCAACGATGTGTTCTTTGATCCCTATGGCCGGGTGGAGGGACATTTCACCGAAAACACGCTGTCGGTGCATCTCTACACCAACGGCACCAAACCGTGGTGGCGCAAGAATGTGCCGCTGCCCAATTCCTATGCCGCCCGGATGTGCGCCGAGATTGGCGTGACCCCGGCCGAGGCACTGGAAGACTGACGCGATGGACGATCAGGACTTTGTGGACACCCAGGTCGCCCATCGGCTGGGGGTCATCGGTGGCGCGCGGTTCAGCCTGAGCGACGCGGCGCGCGCTCATGCCGTGGCGGTCGCCTCTGGCGGTGCCTTGGCGTGGAATGCGGCGGCGCGGGCACCTTATCCGGTCAATAGCTGGCTGCCGAACCCGGAACAGCCAGAACTGCCCTATTGCACGGCGCGCGGGGCGCGGCCCGAAAAATCGCAAGGCGCACTGCGGTCCTTGCTGCGGTCGGGGGCGAATTTTGATCTGATGATCGACATGCAAGACCGTCGGGTGCGGTCGCTGGAAACGCCCGAAGGCGAGGTCTTCCCCACCTTTGTCTTCAATCGGCTTGAAGGGGCCAAGGGGCGGATTCTGTGGCCAATGCCGACCAGCCTGCACGCGATCGGCGCGGATGATTACCTTGGTCCGTTCCCGGATCCAGACGCAAAGCCCTTCGCCGAACGCAGTCCCACCGTGGTCTGGCGCGGCGGTATGACGGGTCGGGGCGGTGGCCGGGGCGACGTGCGGCTGGAAGCCTTTCGGTTTCAAAAGTTGTTTGTTGACGTTGACTCCGGGCGGCGTGCGCTGTCATGGGCGCAAAAGAAGCTGCATGATTTTCCGCGGTTCGCCTTTGTCACCCGCCTGGCCGGCGATCCCCGCGCCGATGTCGCCCTGATCGCCCATGACTGGTTGCATCCCTTGTCCAAACCGGTTCTGGCCCCGGTGACGCGCCCGCCATTGCCGCAGCGCGCGCAGGCCCGGCACAAATATATCGCCGTGCTGCGCGGCGCGGATCTGGGGTCGTCATTTTTCTGGACGATGAACAGCGGCTCTCTGGGGTTGGTGATGGAAACACCTTGGGAAAGTTTTGCCTCGGTGTATTTCAAGCCATGGCAGCATTATGTGCCATTCAAGGTGGACATGTCGGATTTCGACGAACGGTTCGCGTGGTGCGAGGCCAACCCCGCCGACTGCGCGGAAATGGTCCACGCGGCGGGGCAGATGTGTCAGTATCTGGCGCGACAGGACCTGCGCGATCTGGCGGACCGGGCGGTGATCAACGCCCTGCGCGCCGCTTTGGGGATGTAAAGGAAGCAACATGGCCAAGAAGAACCAACCCAGCCCTGAAACCGCCGCCTTGCCGCAGTCCGAGGCCGAACAGCGCGCCGAAGTCATGATCCGCCGCATGAAGCGCAATCTGCGCAAATCATGGGCCGAGGGCTATATGATGGCCATCACCGCCATGCTGAAGCCCGGCGATCTGGTGATGGATTGCGGCGCGAATATGGGGGTGGTGACGGCGGTGCTGGCCGCCACCGGCGCCGACGTGATTGCCTATGAACCCGACCCCTATGCCTTTGGCACCCTGCAGCAAAAGTTCGGCGACATGGCCAATGTCACGCTGATCAATGCCGCCGTGGGCGTCGGCACCGGGACGGTGCGATTGATGCGGGCGGACAATTTTGGCGAAAACCCGGAAGGGGCCTCGGTCAAAAGCACCATTCTGGACGGTGGACGCCGCATTGATGCCGAGAATTCGGTCGAGGTGCCGCTTCTGGATTTTCCCGGCATCATTCGGGAAATGGTGGCTGAACGCGGCGAAATCGCCTTTGTCAAAATGGACATTGAGGGCGCCGAGCTGGATATCCTGGAGGTCATGCACCGCGACGCCTTGTTCCAGAACGTGCGTTGCCTGGTCGCTGAAACCCACGAGCGCAAGTTCAAGGACCTGCGTGACCGCTACAAAACCCTGCGCGACGTGGTGGCCGAAACCTATCCCGCGGGCAAGGTCAACCTTGATTGGATTTGACCCGGCCCGACCTTGCCGTCCCTGCCTGTGCCCAACCCAAAAAGGACACCGCCTTGCAACCAGACTGGCCCAGCTTTGTTGCCACCCAAGAGGTGCTGATCGCCATGCGGTTTTCGTATTTTGGCAATTCGGGTTGGAAAAGTGAGTTTTCCAAGGATCCGGGGCTGCTTTTTGACGAAGACCGGCTGAAAATGCGGCTGGCTTTGCTGGAATCATTGCCCCTGCCGGCTTTGGCTGCGCAGACTGACCAGAACTTTCATCTGATGGTGCTGTGCAGCGACAGCATGCCCGCCTGGGCGCATCAGATGCTGGCCGAGATTTGTGCCGAAGTGCTGCCCGACGGCAAATACAGCATCACCCCGCGCCCCTATGGCTTTGCCCACCACCATCTGACGCAATTCCTGACCGACCGCTACGGTCCCGGCCTGGCCATCCACGCCGTTTTGGACGATGACGATGCGCTGGCGATTGATTTCGTGTCCACCCTGCGTGAGGTTCTGGGCTGGCTGCCGCCGATCGAGATCGAAGGTGACATGCGCTTTGTGTCCTTCGTCAACGGCTACGGGTTGACGATTGCCAAGGGCGAAGTGCCCGATTATCACCTCTACCTGCACCGCTATCCCTATATCAATCTGGGCCTGTCGATGGTGGCGGGCACAACTGGCAAGAATCTGTTCTCGATCCGTCATCGCAAGACACCGGCCGAATACAACTGCCGCCTGTACCGGCGCAAAACCATGTTCATCCGCAGCGTCAACCCGGTCAACGACAGCCGGGTCGAGGTGTCCGTCAAATGGGAACCGGTGCTGAACTGGCGCACCCACAAGGACGTGCGCAACCGTTTCCCGTTCCTGACGGAAATCTAAAATACATCTAAAATTTGCATCCTCTCTGCACAAATATCCCACGGGGTGCGGGGTGTGAAACCCCGCGAAGGCCAATGCCGCCAATCCCAGCTTCAGGGCTTGAAAGGCGCCATCCCCGCCCGCGCCAATTCATCCGCACGCTCATTCTCGGCGTGCCCCGCGTGGCCCTTGATCCAGCGCCAGACCACCTTGTGCCGCGCCTGCGCCAGGTCCAGCCGCTGCCACAGATCGACATTCTTCACCGGGTCCTTCCCGGCGGTTTTCCAGCCGTTGCGCTTCCAGGCGTGGATCCATTCCGTCACGCCGTTCTTCACATAGGCAGAATCGGTCACGATGGTCAGCTCTGACACCCGCGTCAAAGCCTCCAGCGCCGAAATTGCCGCCAGAAGTTCCATGCGGTTGTTGGTGGTGTGCGCCTCGCCGCCGTTCAGCGTGCGTTCCTTCACCACCTGGCCCTCCTCGCGGGCGATCATCAACACGCCCCAGCCACCGGGGCCGGGGTTGCCGGAACAGGCCCCGTCGGTATAGGCGAAAAGGTCTGGCATGCTGTCTCCCTGGCTCTGCTGCTGTCTGCGCCCTGCCTATGATCCACCAAGACCGGCAATGGCAAGGCAAACCAGCACGACAACGGTCAACAGGATACGCAGCCGCATCCACCACACGGGCGCAAGGCCCTGTCGCCAGAAATACCAATCCAACGCCAGCAAGCCTGCAAACCCCAGCATCAGCGCGGCCAAAGCCTGCGGCGTGGGCCCCAGTGTCGTGAAAAACGCCCAAAGCGCCGGGATCACCGACAAAGCATAGCCCACAGCAGCCGTCCGCCCCGTGGCTTTGGTGGCAAATCCCCACAGCACTCCGGACATGAAGGACAGGATCACGATGCCATAGCGCAGCAGGATCAGGTCTTCCCAGCCCTGCACCGGGGTAGCCACGCCCATCAAGCCGGTCAGGGCAAGGGCCACAAACGGGATCAGCCCGGCCAGCCCCAACAGCAGCGCCGATCTGGGGATCATACCGTTTCGCGCAAAATGCGCGGCACTTTGAATTCGATGTTTTCCTGCGCGGTTTCCACCAGTTCCACGGTCGTCTCATAGCGCGCGCGGAAGGCGTCGATCACCTCGTTGACCAGGACTTCGGGTGCCGAAGCCCCCGCCGTGACGCCCACCGACCGAATGCCCTCCAGCGCGCGCCAGTCGATATCTGTGGCTCGCTGCACCAGTTGCGCATAGGAGCAGCCCGCCGTCTGGCCCACCTCGACCAGCCGCATCGAGTTCGACGAGTTCGGCGCACCGATCACCAGCAGCGCGTCAATCTTGCCCGCCATCGCCTTGACCGCCGCCTGCCGGTTGGTGGTGGCATAGCAGATGTCTTCCTTGTGCGGCCCGACAATCGCCGGGAACCGCGCCTGCAACGCCGCCACAATGCCCGCCGTGTCATCGACCGACAATGTGGTCTGGGTGATATAGGCCAGCTTGCCTGCATCCCGCACCACCAGCCCCGCCACATCACCGGCGGTTTCCACCAAAAGCACCTCACCCTCGGGCAGTTGCCCCATGGTGCCAATGGTTTCAGGGTGGCCTGCATGGCCGATCATCACCATTTGCAACCCGGCCTCGGAATGCCGCTGCGCCTCGTTGTGAACCTTGGTTACCAGGGGGCAAGTGGCATCGACCGCAATCATCGCCCGCGCTTCTGCCGCAGCTGGCACCGATTTCGGCACGCCATGGGCCGAGAAAATCACCGGGCGATCAGTGGGGCAATCGTCCAGTTCTTCCACAAACACCGCACCCTTGGCCCGCAGGGCATCGACCACGAATTTGTTGTGGACGATCTCGTGGCGGACATAAACAGGCGCGCCCCATTTTTCGATCGCCAGTTCGACGATCTTGATGGCGCGGTCGACACCGGCGCAAAATCCGCGCGGGGCGGCAAGGTACAGGGTCAATTGGGGCATGGAGTCTCTCATCTTTGCCACAGACCTAAGCCGTGGGCGCGCGCGCGTCCAGTCTTGCGCGGCAAAGAAGTCCGGCCCGCGGTCCTGCCCAAGATGCATTGATGCGCCGCAAATGCGAAAGCCGGAGCAGTTTCCTGCCCCGGCTTTTCGATCACATCGGCCTTGGTCACTTGACCTCGACCGACATTTCTTCCCGCTCAAGACGCGGTTCGCGCGGCGGACGCCCGATCACATCGCGCAACTCGTCCAACTCGATGAAGTTGTCGCATTGGCGGCGCAACTCGTCGGCGATCATCGGCGGTTGGCTGCGGATGGTCGAGACCACCGAAACCCGCACACCCTGGCGTTGCAGGCTTTCCACCAGCGGGCGGAAATCGCCGTCACCCGAGAAGATCACGACGTGATCCACGCGCGGGGCCAATTCCATGGCATCGACGGTCAACTCGATGTCCATGTTGCCCTTGACCTTGCGGCGGCCCTGGCTGTCGGTGTATTCCTTGGCCGGTTTGGTGACCATGGTGAAGCCGTTGTAGTGCAGCCAATCAACCAGCGGACGAATCGGTGAGTAATCGTCATTCTCAAGCAGCGCGGTGTAGTAGAATGCGCGCAGCAATTTGCCACGCCGCATGAACTCTTGCCGCAACAGTTTGTAGTCGATGTCGAACCCCAAAGCCTTGGCGGCTGCGTAAAGATTCGAACCATCAATGAACAGCGCAAGCCGTTCGTCCTTGTAAAACATGTAGTCGTCCCCTCGAAAAAAACAGTACCCCAAACGAACCTGCTGAATGCCTACTTAATGTAGTCTATCCGAATGGCGAACGAACCTAGATAACAGTGCGAATGCAGACCGGGCAAGTCGCCCATAAGCATAGAGTAACACCAACTATGACAACAGAAAAGCACGCTCTGGTTGCATTCGGGTCAAACCTGAATTTCGGCGATTTCTCGCCAGATCAAACAATTATTGACGCTGTGGCGGCTCTGGCCGCAGAAGGTTTGCCCGTCGCCCGGTTGAGTGGCTTGTATCAAACGCCATGTTTCCCGGCGGGGGCTGGTCCTGACTATGTGAATGCTGCCGCTTCTATTCCGTTGCGTCACTCGCAAACGGCCACCGATGTTCTGGCCATCCTGCACCGTGTCGAAGCGCAATTTGGCCGTGAACGGATCGCGCGCTGGGGCATGCGAACCTTGGACATTGACCTGCTGGCGCTGGACGATTCGGTTTTGCCAAACCGCGCCACGGTGCAGCATTGGCTGGATCTGCCCGCCGACCAACAGCGCAGCATGGCCCCGGATCAGCTGATTCTGCCGCATCCCAGAGTGCAGGACCGCGCCTTCGTGCTGGTGCCGCTGGCCGAGGTTGCCCCCGATTGGTGCCACCCGATCCTTGGCAAAACCACCCTGCAGATGCTGGCAGACCTCTCGGCCTGCGACCGCGCGCAGGTGACCGCGCTGAACCCCGGCGCATCTGATTGATTATACGCTTGTCAAGCCCCGCCATCGCGCCTAAATAAGCGCTTCCAAAGTCCCCAAGCCCTACTGGAGTCCCCTATGGCCCGCGTGACGGTTGAAGATTGCGTTGACAAGGTTCCGAACCGGTTCGAACTGGTGCTGCTTGCCGCCCATCGCGCCCGCGAGATTCAGGCCGGCTCTGCCGCGACCGTGGATCGTGACAACGACAAGAACCCGGTCGTGGCGCTGCGCGAAATCGCCGAAGAAACCCAACTGGCCGACGGATTGCGCGAACGCATGATCGAGGGTCACCAAACCCAGATCGAGGTGGACGAGCCGGAAGAAGATCAGATGGCCCTGCTGATGTCCGGCGACATTGACCGCCCGATGCAGGACGACATGTCCGAAGAAAAGCTGCTGCGCGCGCTGATGGAAGCCCAAGGCGAGCTTTAATCCCAAAAGGGGCCTTGTGGGGCGGTGATGATCGACGTTGAAGACCTCATCGCCCTGGTTCGAAATTACAATCCTCGCTGCAATGCCGACCTGATCCGCAAGGCCTATGCCTACGGTTTGCACATGCATGAAGGCCAATGGCGCAAATCGGGTGAGCCCTATTTCACCCATCCCGTCGCTGTGGCCGCCATCCTGACCGAACAGCATCTCGATGATGCCACCATCATCACCGCCTTGCTGCACGACACCATTGAAGACACCAAATCCACCTATGCCGAGGTCGCACGCCTGTTTGGCGACGAGGTGGCCGAACTGGTCGATGGCGTCACCAAACTGACCAACCTGCAGCTTTCCAGCACCGAATCGCAGCAGGCGGAAAACTTTCGCAAGCTGTTCATGGCAATGTCCAAGGACCTGCGGGTTATTCTGGTGAAACTGGCCGACCGTCTGCACAACATGCGCACCATCAAGTCGATGCGGCCGGAAAAGCAGGCGCAGAAGGCTCGCGAAACCATGGAAATCTTTGCACCCCTGGCGGGCCGCATGGGCATGCAATGGATGCGTGAAGAACTGGAAGACCTGTCTTTCCGCGTGCTGAACCCCGAGGCGCGCAATTCGATCATCCGCCGCTTTCTGACCCTGCAGCGCGAATCCGGCGATGTGGTGCATCAGATCACCGCCGACATCCGCACCGAACTTGAGAAAAAGCAGATCGAGGCCGATGTTTATGGCCGCGCCAAAAAGCCCTATTCGATCTGGCGCAAGATGCAGGAAAAGGATCTGGCGTTTTCGCGCCTGTCCGACATCTACGGCTTTCGCGTCATCTGCGATAATGTTGGCGATTGCTACCGCATTCTGGGTGTCATCCACCAGCGCTGGCGCGCGGTGCCGGGGCGGTTCAAGGATTATCTGAGCCAGCCGAAGACCAACGGCTACCGCAGCATCCACACCACCGTTTCAGGCCGTGACGGCAAGCGGGTCGAGGTGCAGATCCGCACCCGCGAGATGCACGAAGTCGCCGAGGCGGGGGTAGCCGCGCATTGGTCCTACCGCGAAGGCGTGCGCGCCAAGAACCCCTTCGCGGTTGATCCGGCCAAGTGGATCGCCTCGATGACCGAACGTCTGGACGAGGGCGACCACGACGAGTTTCTGGAAAACGTCAAACTTGAGATGTATTCCGATCAGGTGTTCTGCTTCACCCCCAAGGGCGATGTGGTGCAGCTGCCGCGCGGGGCCACGCCCTTGGATTACGCCTATTCCATCCACACCCGCATCGGCAATTCCTGCGTGTCGGCCAAGATTGATGGCATCCGGGTGCCGTTGTGGACCCGGCTCAAGAACGGCCAGTCGGTGGAAATCATCACCGCCGAGGGTCAGAAACCGCAAGCCAGCTGGATCGACATCGTCACCACAGGCCGCGCCAAAGCCGCCATCCGCCGATCCTTGCGCGAAGAGGATCGGGGCCGGTTCGTGCGTCTTGGCCACGAACTCGCCCGTGCGGCCTTTGAACATGTCGGCAAGAAGGCCAGCGACAAGGCTCTGCGCACCGCCGCCAAAATGCTGGGGCTGGCGGATGAGGCTGACCTGTTGGCGCGGCTGGGGTCCGCCGAACTGACCGCGCGCAAGGTCGTCGAAACCCTCTACCCCGAACTCGCCATGGTCGCGGGGGATGAGGTCGACAGCACCCGCGCCGTCGCCGGCCTCACCGCCGACCAGACCTTCCGCCGCGCGCCCTGCTGTCAGCCCTTGCCCGGCGAACGCATCGTTGGCATCACCTATCGCGGCCAGGGCGTGCTGATTCACGCCATCGACTGCCCGGCGCTGGAGGAGTTCGAAGAACAACCCGCCCGCTGGGTGGACCTGCATTGGCACTCGGGCCGTCACGCTGCGGTCAACACCGTCAGCCTTGATGTGGCGATTTCCAATGACACCGGCGTTTTGGGTCGTATTTGCACCTTGATTGGAGAGCAGAAGGCCAACATATCTGATTTGCGATTCACAGAACGTAAACCGGATTTTTACCGGCTTATCATTGATGTGGACTTGCGCGACGTGGAACATCTGCACATGGTCATGACTGCACTTGAGGCAGAAACCGATGTCGCGCAAGTGTCACGCCATCGGGATATGACAAGAAAACCCTGACCTTATCAGGGATTAGGAAGGACAAGGCCAAAGTGGTCTTTAAGCGTCGCAAACCGCTGGGCTGGCTCGCGTGGCTGCGTGAGATGATCTACCCTCGGGGCGGATTCCGTCGCGCCACACGCTATGTCATCCACCGGATGAGCCGCCTTCCCGATGAACCGCACCGCATCGCCCGTGGCATCTTTGCCGGGTCGCTGATCGGCTTTCTGCCGCTGCCGGGGCTGCAATTCGTCGGCGCTTGGGCGGCGGCGCGGTTGATGCGCGGAAATGTGCTGGCGGCGCTTTTGGGCACCTTCAACACCAACCCGATCACCACGCCGTTCTTTGCCGTCTTCGCGATGACGCTGGGCCATTGGCTGCTGGGGGTTGAGGCCCCCTTGAACGCCAAGGAAATCGGCCGCGCCTTTGGCCGGGCGGGCCATGATCTGTGGCGCAACATCGAGGCGATCTTCACCGATGACCGCATGCAATGGGGCGGGCTGATCCAGTTCTGGCACGACATCTATCTGCCCTATTTCATCGGCGCGCTGATCCCCGGTATCTTGCTTTCACTGGTGGCGTATTATGTGACCATTCCGGTGGTGCAGGCCTATCAAAAGGCCCGCCACGCCAAAGCTGATGAACGGCGTGAACGGCGGCGCAAGCTGAAAAACACGTTGGTCGAAGCCGCCGCGCGCCTGCGCCCGCACCGGGATCATGACAAGGGCGAAGGTGGCGGCCCCGCTACCTCGTAAGACAAGGGAATGATGATGACCAGGCAGCAGATGGCAAGGCAACGATTGGGCGTTAACATCGACCATGTGGCCACCGTGCGCAACGCGCGTGGTTCGGTCTGGCCAGACCCGTTGCGCGCCGCCCTTTTGGCCGAGGCGGCGGGGGCCGATGGCATCACAGCCCATCTGCGCGAAGACCGCCGCCACATCCGCGATGCGGACATAGAGGCGCTGCAAGCCGGCATCGGCATTCCGCTGAATTTCGAATGTGCCGCGACCGCTGAAATGGCGGCCATCGCGCTGCGCCTGAAACCCCATGCTGTCTGTCTGGTTCCCGAAAAGCGCGAGGAACGCACCACCGAAGGCGGGTTGGATGTGGCGGGTGACGAGGTCCGGCTTGCCGCCTACATCGCGGCACTGCGTGCGGCAGGCTGCCGGGTGTCGATGTTCATCGGCCACGATGCCCGCCAGATCGAGGCATCCGCCCGCATCGGGGCCGCTGTGGTGGAACTGCACACCGGGCACTATTCCGAACTTCACGCCGAAGGCCGCATGGCCGAGGCTGACGCCGAACTGGCTGCCCTGGTCAAAGCTGCGGCACTGGCGCATGAGTTGGGGCTTGAGGTCCACGCCGGCCACGGCCTGACCTACGACAACGTCGCCCCCATCGCGGCGATCCCGGAAGTGCGCGAGTTGAACATCGGGCATTTCCTGATCGGCGAGGCGGTTTACATCGGCCTTGGCCCGGCCATCGAAGAAATGCGCCGCCGGATGGATCAGGCGCGGGGCCAATAGCCGTGACGCCCGCCGCAAGCGCCAAAATTCTTCGAAGAATTTTACAAATTTTTTCGAAAAAATTTGGGCACCCGGTGCAAAGGCCGTGGCCATGATCCTTGGCATCGGCTCTGACCTTGCCAACATCGACCGGATCGAGGCCACGCTCGCCCGTTACGGGATGCGCTTCAAGACCCGCGTGTTCACCGACCTTGAACAGCGCAAGGCCGAAAGCCGCCCCCGCGCGGTGGCCGCCACCTATGCCAAACGTTGGGCCGCGAAAGAGGCTTGCTCCAAGGCGCTGGGCACCGGTCTGCGCATGGGCATCGCGTGGAAGGATATGGCGGTTTCAAACCTGCGCTCGGGTCAACCGGTGATGCATCTGACCGGATGGGCCGCAGACCGTCTGGCGCAGATGACCCCACCGGGCCACACCGCCGTCATTCATGTCACTTTGACCGATGATCACCCCTGGGCGCAGGCCTTTGTGGTGATCGAAGCCCGCCCGATGCCCAGCGATCCTGCCGCGTGAACTTGACTAAAGGCCCGCCCGCGCGCATGTAGCGCCAAACCTTACAAGGAAGCGACTATGGCCAGCACGGCAAAAAGCGAAGGCGGCATTGTGGAAACGGTGAAAACCGTGGTCTATGCCCTGCTGATCGCGGGTCTGTTCCGCACGCTGTTCTTTCAACCGTTCTGGATCCCGTCGGAATCGATGAAAAGCACCCTGCTGATCGGGGATTTCATCTTCGTCAACAAGATGGCCTACGGCTATTCGAAATACTCTTGTCCCTTTGCCATCTGCCCGTTTTCGGGTCGGCTTCTGGCCTCTGAACCCGAACGCGGCGATGTGGTGGTGTTTCGCCATCCCGTCAACGGGTCGGATATGGTCAAGCGCCTGATCGGTCTGCCGGGCGATACGATTCAGGTCAAAGACGGCGTGCTTTACATCAATGGCGCGGCGGCCCCGCAAACGGCCGATGGCGTCTTTGATGAGGTGATGGAACCCCAGGGCCCGCTGCGCAACCGTCCGCGCTGCGAAAATGACGTGGTGGGCGACGGCGCGGTCTGCTCGAAATCCCGGTTCATCGAAACCTTGCCGGAAGGCCGCAGCCACACCGTTCTGAACATCGAATCCGATGGTTTTGCCGACAACACCGATGTGTTCACCGTGCCCGCAGGCAACTATTTTTTCATGGGCGACAACCGCGACAATTCCCAGGACAGCCGCTTTGCCCAAGCCGTGGGTGGGGTCGGCTTTGTCCCCGCTGAATTCCTGATTGGCCGCACCGATCGCATCATGTTCTCGTCGGCAGGCGCGTCGATGCTATATTTCTGGACGTGGCGGTCGGACCGCTTTTTCAAAGCCGTGGAATAGGGCGGGGCGTGCGGCTGTCGACCGAACTCAAGGCCTTTGAGGCGCGCATCGGGCACCCGTTCCGCAGCCCGGAACTGCTGCTGCGCGCGGTCACCCATGCCTCGCTGTCGTCACCCACAAGGCCAGACAACCAACGGCTGGAGTTTCTGGGCGACCGCGTGCTGGGTCTGGTGATGGCCGAAGCACTGCTGGCCGCCGACACCGTTGCGTCTGAAGGCCAACTCGCGCCGCGTTTCAACGCTCTGGTGCGCAAGGAAACCTGCGCCGAGGTCGCCCGCGATGTGGGCTTGGGCGATGTGCTGAAACTGGGGCGGTCGGAAATGCTGTCCGGGGGGCGGCGCAAAGAGGCTTTGCTGGGGGATGCGATGGAGGCGGTGATCGCCGCCGTTTACCAGGACGGCGGTTTTGACGCCGCCCGCGCCCTGATCCTGCGGCTGTGGGGCAACCGCATCGGCGCGGTGGAACAAGACGCCCGTGACCCGAAAACATCCTTGCAGGAATGGGCGCAGGCCCGTGGCATGCCGCCGCCCGTCTACACCGAACAAGCGCGTTCCGGCCCCGACCATCAACCCATGTTCACCGTCGAGGTGCAACTGGCCAGCGGCGAGGCCGAACAGGCCCAAGCCGGATCGAAACGCGTGGCCGAACAGGCCGCAGCCCGCGCACTTATGGCCCGGATGGAGAATTCTGATGACTGAAAAAACCGCCCGCATGCCCGACGGCCCCGGCACCCGCGCTGGCTTTGTCGCCCTGATCGGCGAACCCAACGCTGGCAAATCGACGCTGCTGAACCGCATGGTGGGGGCGAAAGTCTCTATCGTGACGCACAAGGTGCAGACCACCCGCACGCGTATTCGCGGCGTGGCGATGGAGGGCGCGGCGCAGATCGTGTTTGTGGACACCCCCGGACTGTTTCGCCCGCGCCGCCGTCTGGACCGCGCCATGGTCAAGGCCGCCTGGGGAGGCGCCGCCGATGCCGATCTGATCGTGCTGCTGATCGAGGCGAACCGGGGCCTGACCGAGGGCGTCGACTCCATCATCGACCGCATGAAGGACCAGATTCCGCAGGGCATTCAGGTGGCGCTGGCCATCAACAAGATCGACCGGGTGAAGGCCGAGGTGCTGCTGGCGCTGGCCGAAAAGATGAACACCGCGTTTCCCTTTGCCAAAACCTTCATGATTTCTGCCGAAAAAGGCTATGGCGTCAAAGACTTGCGCGAATGGCTGGCGGATCAGCTGCCGAGCGGTCCATGGTTCTACCCCGAAGACCAGATCGCCGATCTGCCGATGCGGATGATCGCGGCGGAAATGACCCGCGAAAAGCTGACCCTGCGGTTGCACGAGGAATTGCCCTATCAGTTGACGGTGGAAACCGAAAAATGGGAGGACAAACCCGACGGCAGCACCCGGATCGACCAGATCATCTATGTCTCACGCGATGGCCACAAGGGCATCGTGCTGGGCAACAAGGGGGAGACGATCAAAGGCATCGGTCAATCTTCCCGCGCCGATATTTCCGAGTTTCTGGGCCGCACCGTGCATCTTTTCCTGCAAGTGAAGGTGCGCGAAAACTGGCAGGACGAGCCAGAGCGCTACACTGAAATGGGGCTGGATTTCAAAGACGGCAACGTTTGAAGGCGGGATTCTTGAAAATCCCGGCCAAAGATTTTGGAAAATTTTTAGGAAATTTCTTCGAAGAAATTTGGGGCTTTGACCCTGACGCTGCATTGTTGGCCAGGACTTCCCCTCCGGGGGGAGTATTTGGAAAACAGCAATGACGGGGGCGCGTCTGGCCTCTGGCATCTGGGTTGCGGCCTATCTGACCAGGTTGCGGCTGTCGGATATTGCCCATTACGTCACCGCGCGCGGCGATGACACTGCCGGGGCCGTGGTGGTGAAACTGGCAACGCTGGACGGTCAGGCGCAGGCCTTTCAACGCTCATTCGATCTGCAAGCCGAACGCCGGGTTTGGGTGACGTTGGCGACTGGCCCCGAATCCGAGGTGGACTCGCTATTGAAACGTCAGCGCGCGCGCGATCCCGATCTCTGGATCATCGAGATTGAGGATCGCCATGGCCGGACGCTGCTGGATCAACCGGGGCTGTCCGACTGAGCCTTTGCGCCAGCCACACCACGCCCGTGCCCAAGGCGGCGAATCCCAAAAGCATCGCCACCAGGGTCAAACCGACCCCTGTCCAGCCCAAGCTGTCAGCATTCAGGAAGGGATAGGCCCAAAAGCCGCTGATGGCGCCACGGGTCAGCGCGTAGCCGCCATACAGCAGTGGCCAAAGCAGCCAATAGAGCAGATCGCGGCGCGTCACCGACTTGCGGGCATAGCCCAGCCACCACAGCCCATACCCCAGCGGAATGGCCGTATGCAAACCCTGATCCGCCCACCACGCCCGCCCCTGCGGTGCCCACAGCCGCGCCAACACAAGATGGTAAATCAGCCCCACCACAAGGATCGCCAGCAGCAGACCCGCCGCCCGAGACGCGCCGAAGGGCCGACCCAAGGCCACCGCCAGCAAATGCAAGGCGATCAGTGCATTGGTCAGAACCGTGAAATACCCCGCCATCAGCCACAGCCTGGCCAATGCGCCGGGCGGCACCCGCATGACGTCAAATTGCAACCACAGCGCCGCAAGTGCCAATGTGGCCAGCGCCAGGGCGGTCAGTCGGGCGGGCAAGGGGGCGGCTGGCTGCATCGCAACATAACAAGCGCTTTGCCAAAAAAAGACAAGGGCCTGCGGCCAAGCAACCCTTGCCCGCAACCGGGTCAGGCCTGATAGTCCGCGCATGATGGAATGGCGGGACGAAGGTGCGCTGTTGTCGGTGCGGTTGCACGGCGAAAGTGCTGCGATCATCGAGGTGTTCACGGCGGCGCATGGGCGTCATGCCGGGGTTGTGCGTGGCGGGGCCTCGCGCAAGATGGCGGCGACGCTGCAGCCGGGCAGTCAACTCGACGTGACTTGGCGCGCAAGGCTGGAGGATCACATCGGATCTTTCACCGCCGAACCTTTGCGCAGCCGGGCGGCGATCCTGGGCGACAGGCTGGGCCTCGCGGGGCTGAACGCAGTTTGCGCGCTGTTGCATGTGGCCTTGCCGGAACGGCAGCCGCATCCGGTCTTGTGGCGTATGACCATGGCTTTGCTGGACAAAATGGCCGCAGGCACAGTCTGGCCTGCCGATTATCTGCGTTGGGAATTGCTGCTGCTGGACGAGCTGGGCTATGGCCTTGATCTGTCCAGTTGCGCCGTGACAGGCAGTCGCGATGATCTGGCCTATGTCAGCCCGAAAACCGGGCGTGCGGTCAGCCGGGCCGGGGCGGGCGATTGGGCCGGGCGGTTGCTGCCTTTGCCGCAGGTGCTGCTGGGGCAGGGCCCCGCATTGGGGGGCGAACTGGCGCAAGGCCTGGCCGTGACCGGGCATTTCCTTGATCGCGGGCTGGAGCCGGTTCTGAACGGGCGCGCCTTGCCCGAAGCGCGGGCGCGGCTGCTGGAACTGCTGGCGCGCGACCTGGGCAAATAGTCGCGGATCGGCGCGATCTGTCGCACCCGGCACAGATTGGCGCGGGCGGTTGGGCGAAGCTGCGTCATCATGGCCATTCACGACATTCCGCTGGCGCTCAAGCACAGCCCCGCCCCGAAAGTGCAGCATTTCGCCTTGTTGGCCGGATTGGAGGCCGCCGTGCGCGGCACCCTGATTTCCGCGATGCCCTTGGCCGTCTATCACGCTTTGGGCGATGCCGAGTCCACCTCATCGGCCTATTTCATCGCCGGGATCGTGGCGCTGATCTGGGGGTTGATGGTGCCATGGGCCACGGGTTTCGTGCCGCGCCGCTGGATGTATTCGCTGGGCTGCGGGCTGTATTTTGCCGCGATGGCGCTGGCGATCTGGGGCACGCCCACCACGGTGCCACTGTCGGTGATGTGCAGCGCGATGGCGACGGCCACAACCTTCGTGTGCTTCAACGCCTATGTGCTGGACTATATCAAGCGCGCCGATCTGGGCCGGGTGCAATCGACGCAGATGGTCTATGCGGCGGCTCCTTGGGCGATCGGGCCGATGCTGGGGGTCTGGCTGCACGCTCTCTGGGCCCCCGCTCCGTTCCTTTTGGCGGGGGCGTTTGCGATGCTGCTGCTTGTGACGTTCTGGGTGCTGCGGCTGGGCAATGGCAAGCAAATCGCCAAGGCGCGCGGCCCGGCGCTGAACCCGCTCGCCTATCTGGGCCGGTTTTTCGCACAGCCGCGTCTGATTGCGGGCTGGCTGTTTGCGGTGATGCGGTCCTGCGGCTGGTGGGTCTACGTCGTCTACCTGCCGATTTTTTGCATCGAAAACGGCTTGGGTGACAAGGTCGGCGGCATTTCTTTGTCGATCACCAACGCGCTGCTGTTCGCCTCACCCCTGATGCTGCGCGCCGTGCGTCGGCGGTCGGTGCGGGTGTCGGTGCGCTTTGGCTTTGGCCTTTGCGGCTCGCTGTTTCTGGCGTCTTACCTGTCGTCCAGCCTGCCATGGGGCACGGTGCTGTTCATGGCCTCGGCCTCGGTCTTCCTTGTTCTGCTCGATGTCGTCGGCGGCTTGCCCTTCATGATGGCCGTCAAACCTTCGGAACGGACCGAGATGTCTGCCGTCTATTCCAGCTTCCGCGACGTGTCGGGCATCCTGACGCCGGGGGCGGCGTGGCTGGTGCTGCTGGTCGCGCCCTTGCCGGGGGTGTTCGCCGCCGCAGGTGTCGGATTGCTGACCGCCTTTGCGGTGGCAGGCCGATTGCATCCCCGCTTGGGCAACCTGCGCCCGTCACGCGGCGGCGCCTGATGCTGCCCGCCGCCGTTGTCGCCAATTTCGACCACTACCGCTTTGTGGCCTTTGACGTGGAAACCGCCAGCCATGCCGCGCACAGCATTTGTCAGATGGGTTTTGCCTGCGTCGATCACTTCGGTCGCATCGACACCTTCAGCCTGCTGGTCGATCCCCGCTGCGATTACGCGCCTTTCAACACCCAACTGCATGGCATCTCGGCGGTGAAAACCCATGCTGCGCCGGATTTCGCCGCCGCCCTGGCGCAACTGGCCCCGCTGATGGCGCGCTACCCTTTGGTGCAGCATTCGACCTTCGATCAACGCGCGGTCAATGCCGCTGCCGAACAGCACGCGGTTGCTTTGCCGCCGATGATCTGGGTGAATTCCGTGACCATTGCTCGCAAGGCCTGGCCGGAATGGATCGGCAACGGCGGCCACGGTCTGGGCCATCTGAAAAAGCAACTGGCGCTGCAGTTTGACCACCACGACGCAGGTGAGGACGCCCGCGCCGCCGCGCAAGTGGTGCTGTTGGCCGAAGAAAAGTTGCAACGTGCGTTGGTGGAGGCCCACCTGCCCAAACGCAAACGCGCGCCGGCCCCGCAGGTTTAATCCAGCAACCGCCGCGCAATCACTTGCGCCTGAATTTCTGCGGCCCCTTCAAAGATGTTCAGGATCCTTGCATCGCAGAGAATCCGTGAAATCTGATACTCCAGCGCAAAGCCATTGCCGCCGTGGATCTGCAACGCATTGTCCGCACAGGCCCAGGCCACCCGCGCGCCCAGCAGTTTTGCCATCCCGGCCTCCAGATCGCAGCGCTTGTCGTGATCCTTCTGCCAGGCGCTGAAATAGGTCAGCTGCCGCGCCACCATGATCTCAACCGCCATCATCGCAAGCTTCCCCGAAACCCGCGGGAATTCGATCAGCGCCTTGCCGAATTGCTTGCGGTCTTCGGCGTATTTCAAGCCGACCTCCAGCGCCGATTGCGCCACCCCCACCGCCCGCGCCGCCGTCTGGATGCGGGCAGATTCGAACGTTTGCATCAGCTGCTTGAAGCCCTGCCCCGGCACACCGCCCAAAAGGTTGGCGGCATCGACTTTGAAGCCGTCAAAGGCCAGCTCATATTCCTTCATGCCGCGGTAACCCAGCACCTCAATCTCACCGCCCGTCATGCCCGGGGTGGGGAAGGGGATGGCATCCGTTCCCGGCATTTTCTCGGCCAGAAACATCGACAGGCCCCGGTAATCCGTGCTGTCCGGATCGGTCCGCGCCAGCAGGGTCATCACATGGGTGCGCGCGGCATGGGTGATCCATGTCTTGTTGCCGGTAATCTCCCAATCATCGGCCCCTTGCACCGCGCGGGTGCGCAATGACCCCAGATCAGACCCCGTATTCGGTTCGGTAAAAACCGCCGTCGGCAGGATCGCCCCGCTCGCCAACCCCGGCAACCAATGCGCCTTTTGCGCATCGGTACCACCGCAGAGGATCAGCTCCGCCGCAATTTCGGACCGCGTGGCCAAAGACCCGACGCCGATATAGCCCCGCGACAGTTCTTCCGACACCACCACCATCGAGGCCTTCGACAGCCCGAATCCGCCGAATTCTTCGGGAATGGTCAGGCCGAACACGCCCATTTCCGCCAGCGCCGTGATGATTTCCATCGGGATCAGCTCATCGCGCAAGTGCCAGCCGTGGGCGTGCGGGATCACCTGCTCATCGGCAAAGCGGCGGAACTGATCGCGGATCATCTCCAACTCGTCATCCAAGCCCGTGACGCCAAAGGTCGCGCGCCCGTGGTTGTCGCGCATGCAGGCCACCAACCTTGTGCGGGCGGCGACGGTGTTGCCTTGGGCCATAAGACAAACCGCCGCCGCGCCCGCTGTGTCAGGGGTCAGCCCAAGGTCCTGCAAACGTGCGACCTCGCCCTGAGACATCGCAATGCCGCCGTGAATTTGGTTCAAGTACTCGCCAAAGGCGATTTGCAGGATCAGGCCTTCCATTTCAGCGAACTTGCCATCCGAAGAAAGCCGCGCGGCCCAGTCCTGCATCTGCCGCAACGCCTCGGTATAGGTGGCCAACCAAGCCAGCGTGTGCGCGGCAAACTGGTGTTCCTCCAGCGCCTGCGCCGACACTTTGCCGCCCACGGTGACCATGGCCCGCAACGCCTCACGCGCCGCCTCAAACTGCGTCTCAACCTCGGGCAAAGCCTGCGCGGTCAGGGTCAGCAGGTTGGGCAACAGCGCTGCGGTGGGGCTTTGGGCATCAAGGGCCATGCGGCATTCCTTCGGGTTCTGCAGGTGCGAAAGGGGTAATCCCTTCGCAATTGCAGCGCAATATACTTTCGTCAAGTGGTTCAGGAAAGATTGAAAATGTCGCAGGCGTTTTGGGGTGCAGCGGTGCTGCCGCTTGGATAAGAAAGGGGCGCAACGCGGGGGAACGCATGGAATGGGTGATGGCGGGCCTGCAGGCCCCGGCGTTCTGGGCGGCGATGGCGATCACCCTTTGTGCAGGCTTCGTGAAAGGCGCGGTGGGCTTTGCCATGCCGATGATCATGATTTCGGCCTTCTCATCCTTTCTGCCGCCCGAGGTGGCGTTGTCGGGGCTGATCCTGCCAACGCTGGTGTCCAACCTGTCCCAAGCCTTGCGCCAAGGCGTCGTCCCCGCCTGGGACACGGCGAAAACCTACCACAGGTTCCTGATCGCCACTTTGGTCTTCATAGTGATTTCGGCGCAGTTCGTGCGGATCATCCCGCAAGATCTCTTCCTGCTGCTGCTGGGCCTGCCGATCACCCTCTTTGCCGCTTTGCAACTGGCTGGCCAGAATTTGGCGCTGCGGCTGGAACACCGCGACCGGGCGGAGTGGGTATTGGGCGCGATCGGTGGGCTTTATGGCGGTGTGTCGGGCGTCTGGGGGCCGCCGCTGCTGGTCTATCTGCTGTCGATCGGGGTCGGCAAAGTGGAAACCATCCGCGTGCAGGGCGTGGTGTTTCTGCTGGGCGCCACGGTGCTGTTTGGTGCGCATCTGCAATCGGGTTTGCTGACGCCCGCCAACACCGCGTTTTCGGCCGTCCTGGTGGTGCCCGCGCTGGTCGGTCAAAGTCTTGGGCTGGTCCTTCAGGACCGTCTGGATCAGGCGCGGTTCCGGCGTTGGACGCAAGTGTTGCTGGCGCTGACCGGCCTCAATCTGATGCGCCAGGCTTTCGGAATTTAGCGCCAAATTTTTTCGAAAAAATTTGCAAAATCCTTCGAAGGATTTTGAAGCGGCCCCGGATCACGCCGGGGCCTTCCATTCACCCGATCGCCGCAGCCTTCACGTCGGCATCAATGAACGGCACATATTGCCCGAAATTCTCGGCAAACATGCCCACCAGTTTCTGCGCCTGCCGGTCATAGGCCGCCCCGTCCGCCCAAGTTTTGCGCGGGTTCAAAAGCGTCGCATCCACCCCCGCCACCGCCACCGGAACCTCAAAGCCAAAGTTCGGATCACGGCGAAAAGCGACGCTCGCCAGGGAGCCATCCAAAGCGGCGGTCAGCAAAGCCCGCGTTGCCTTGATCGGCATCCGCTTGCCCGTGCCATAAGCCCCGCCGGTCCAGCCGGTGTTGACCAGCCAGCAGGTCGCGCCGAATTGCGCGATCTTTTCCTGCAGCAGCTTGCCGTACACTTCGGGACGGCGCGGCATGAAAGGCGCGCCGAAACAGGTAGAAAACGTCGGCGTCGGTTCCAAAACCCCACGTTCGGTGCCCGGGGTTTTTGAAGTAAAGCCCGACAGGAAATGATACATCGCCTGCGCCGGTGTCAGCCGTGCAATCGGCGGCAGCACACCATAGGCATCGCAGGTCAGCATGATCACATTCTTCGGCGCACCACCCATGCCCGTGGCCGAGGCGTTGGAAATATACTCCAACGGATAGGCGCAGCGCATGTTTTCGGTCAGGCTGCTGTCGGTGAAATCCAGCTCCAGCGTGTCGGGATCGAACACCATGTTTTCAACCACCGTGCCGAATTTGGACGTGGTGCCGTAAATTTCGGGCTCTGCCTCGGCCGACAGATTGATTGTCTTGGCATAGCAACCGCCCTCAAAGTTGAAGGTGCCGCGGTCCGACCAGCCGTGTTCATCATCACCGATCAGAATGCGCGACGGGTCCGCCGAAAGCGTGGTTTTTCCGGTGCCCGACAGGCCGAAAAACACCGCCGTATCGACCGGATTGCCAATCGCGTGGTTGGCAGAGCAATGCATCGGCATCACGCCCTTTGCCGGCAAGAGGTAATTCAGCAGGGTGAACACCGCTTTCTTGTTCTCACCCGCGTAGGCGGTGTTGGCGATCAGGATCAGTTTTTTGTCAAAGTTCAGCGCCACCACGGTCGAGGTGCGGCAGCCATGCCGTTCGGGATCGGCCTCAAACGACGGGCAGTTGATCACGGTCCAGTCGGGCACAAAGACGTCCAGCGCCGCAGGTTCCGGGCGTCGCAGCATATGGCGAATGAACAGCCCGTGCCAGGCCAGCTCCGTCACCATCCGCACGTCCAGCCGGTGCACCGGATCGGCGCCGCCGAAGAGATCCTGCACGAAATAATCGCGCCCCTTCATATGGGCCAGCATATCGGCGTGCAGCCGGTCAAACGCCTCTGGCGACATCGCCTTGTTGTTTTCCCACCAGATGGTGTTTTCCACCGAAGCCGTGCGCACAACGAACTTGTCTTTCGGCGACCGCCCGGTGAACTGCCCGGTGCTGCACAGGAACGCGCCACCGCGGCCCAGCCGACCCTCACCGCGGGAGACAGCGGCCTCGATCAAGGCTGGTTCGATAAAATTGTAATAGACGTTCCCCAGCCCGACGATGCCCTGATTTTCAAGTGTGTGCGATGGGTTCACGCGTCCATTCGTCATCCTGCAAGCTCCCGTTACCGCCCCGACAGGCGGTGTCATAATTGAGATTTAGGCACCCGGACCAAAGGGTTGCCCTCGGAAGGCGCGGCAGAGCCGCACCCCTGATTCAGCTATACCACGCACCCCCATGCAGGAATAGGACGCATTGGCTTCGTTAGCGCAACCACCCTCAGGTTAGCGCAACCAACTTGCGCCTGGACCCGCAACTGCGGCAAATTAGTCATTCCTTTGCAAATTTCGAGATTTAATCGCCAGGCAATCCGGGGCGATTCGCACTTAGCAGTTGATTCCTAGGGACGAAAAACAGAGTGTGTGTCAAAAATCAGGCAAGTCGAGTAGAATAGGGAAGCCCAAAAATGGCAAGGATCGCCCTTGTAGACGACGACAGGAACATCCTGACGTCGGTTTCGATGACTCTGGAAGCAGAGGGTTTCGAGGTTGAAACCTTCAACGACGGTCAATCCGCGCTGGATGCCTTCAACCGCCGCATGCCCGACATGGCCGTGCTCGATATCAAGATGCCCCGGATGGACGGGATGGATCTGCTGCAACGTCTGCGTCAAAAGACCTCGATGCCGGTGATCTTCCTGACCTCAAAGGACGATGAAATTGATGAGGTGTTGGGCCTGCGAATGGGCGCTGACGACTATGTCAAAAAGCCGTTCAGCCAGCGGCTGCTCGTCGAACGCATCCGCGCCCTGCTGCGGCGCAATGATGCGATTGCCACCGGCGAAGTGGCGGTGACCGAAGAAACCAAGATCATGGAGCGTGGGCATCTGCGCATGGACCCGCTGCGTCATTCGGTGGCCTGGAAAGGCCTGGACGTGTCGCTGACCGTGACCGAATTCATGCTGTTGCAAGCCCTGGCACAGCGCCCAGGTTTCGTGAAATCGCGCGATCAGCTGATGGACGTCGCCTACGACGATCAGGTCTATGTCGATGACCGGACGATCGACAGTCATATCAAGCGTTTGCGCAAGAAAATGCGCGCCGTGGATGATGACTTCTCGGCAATCGAAACGCTGTATGGCATTGGCTATCGCTATAACGAAGAATGACAGCCGTTCCGCATCTTTCCATGAAGGACAAGCCCGCCAGCAAGCCGGGTGAGTTGCTGTTGGGCGAGGACTGGGTTTCGCCGGATGCCATCGCCGACCCTGCCCTGCGCGAAGGCCGCGGGCGGCGCGGGCTGGTTGCACTGAACCGGTCGCCTTTGGCGCGCAAGATCATCGTGTTCAACCTTATGGCGCTGGTGATACTGGTGTCGGGGGTCTTGTTCATGAACCCCTTCCGCGACAGTCTCGTTCTGCAACGCGAACAAGGGCTTGTCACCGAGGCCACCCTGATCGCCGATGTGGTCGAAGCTGCAGCTGCCGTGACAGGCGGTCAGTTGCCGCGCAGCCTAGATCAGGTTGGAATAGGCCCGGGTGTCGAGGTGTTCTTGTTTGATCGGTCGGGCGCATTGGTGGCGCGCGGGATCGGCAAGGCGCGTGATATCAAAGGCGTGGCCGGTCAGGACCGTCCTGCCATCATCACCAATTTCCTGAATGCCGTCTGGGAGGGCGTGTCGGGGCTGTTGGGGTCACGGCGTCAGCATGTGGCCATCGTCAGCGGTGAAGGTCTGGCGCGCGCGTTGTTTGCGCAGGCCATGGACGGCGAAACCGCTGTGAATACCGCGCAGGGTGTCGAAGGTGGGACGCTGTTTTCGGTGGCCACCCCGGTGTTTCAAGGCAGCCAGACGATTGGGGCCGTGGCTTTGACCTCTGCCGAAGGTGAAATTGACCGGCTGGTGCGCTTTGAACGCGAGCAGGTTTTGCAGATGTTTGTGATCGCACTGCTGGTGTCGATCGGCCTGTCGCTGGTTCTGGCCTCTACCATCGCCAACCCGCTGTCCGATCTGGCAGCGGCGGCCGAACTGGGCCGTGACCGCGACGCCCGCAAGATGTCGCCGGGGCGGGTGCGCATCCCCGATCTGGCCGCCCGTCCCGATGAGATTGGCCGTCTGTCGGTGGCCATGCGCGGTATGGTGGCGGCGCTTTATGACCGGATCGAGGCGAATGAACAATTCGCGGCCGACGTCGCCCATGAGATCAAGAACCCGTTGGCCAGCCTGCGCTCGGCGGTCGGCTCGATGCGGATGATCAAGAAAGAAGAACATCGTGAAAAGCTGCTGGACGTGATCGAACATGACGTGCGCCGCATGGACCGTCTGGTGTCTGACATCTCGAACGCGTCGCGGTTGGATTCCGAATTGGTGAAGGAAGAAGAGGAAGAATTCAACCTCGTCAAAACCCTGACCAACCTGTCCGATTACCTTGGTGATCAGGCCAAGTCCAAAGGCGTTGAATTCATTACGGATTTCCCATCTGATCCGGTTCTGGTGCATGGGCTTGAGGGGCGTTTGGCGCAGGTGTTTGTCAATCTGATCACCAATGCGGTGTCGTTTTGCGAAGACGGCGATGCGGTGCGGGTCTGGGCGCGGCGCCGCGAAAACCGGGTGCTGATCGTTGTTGAAGACACCGGGCCGGGCATCCCCGAAGCGGCGCTGACAAAGGTGTTCAAGCGGTTTTACTCGGACCGTCCTGAAACGCATTTCGGCAACAATTCGGGCCTTGGCCTGTCGATCTCCAAGCAGATCGTTGAGGCGCATGGCGGCGTGATCTGGGCCGAGAATATCCGGCCAACCAATGCCGATGCCACCTCGGAACCCCTGGGCGCGCGGTTCGTGGTGGGTCTGCCGGTGTGACCCAGGCGCAGGGGTCTGACATCCTGCATGCAAGCTGTGTGGCGCTGGACGGGCGCGGGCTGCTGATCATCGGGCCATCCGGGTCCGGCAAATCGGCGCTGGCGTTGCGGTTGATGGCGCTGGGCGCGCAGCTGGTGGCCGATGACCGGACCGAAGTGACGCGCGCAGGGGCCGGGGTGATCGCCCGCTGTCCGTCGGCCATTTCGGGCCTGATAGAGGCGCGCGGCATCGGGATCTTACGGGCAAAACCCCTGGAACAGGCAAGGCTGGATCTGGTGGTGGATCTTGGGCGCGTGGAAACAGAGCGCTTGCCGCAACATCGCGTGATTACTGTACTGGGTGCAACGATTGACCTTGTTCTTGCCACACAGAGCGATCATTTTGAGGCTTCCCTCTGCTGCTATCTGCGCGGGGGCAGGCAGGATTGATGGAACTTTCTCCCGATGCACCAAGGCCTTGACCCGGTTCAGGAACACCATCTGGTTTTGATCACCGGGCCGTCGGGCGCGGGTCGGTCGACGGCCATTCATGCGCTGGAAGATCTGGGCTTTGAGGTGATCGACAACCTGCCACTCAGCCTTGTGCCGCGGCTGATTGACGGGCCGTCTCTGGGCCGGCCGATCGCGCTGGGCCTTGATGTGCGCAACCGCGATTTCAACGCCACCGCCCTGATCGAACTGATCGACACGCTGACCCGTGACCCGCGTGTCAGCCTTGAACTGCTGTACATTGATTGCGCCCCGTCCGAGTTGATCCGCCGCTATTCGCAGACGCGACGACGCCACCCGCTTGCCCCGCTGGAGACCCCGACCGAGGGCATCAGCCGTGAGATTGACCTGCTGGCGCCGATCCGGGCGCGGGCCGATCACCTGATCGACACGTCAGAGATGTCACCGCATGATCTGAAGGCCGAAATCGGCCATTGGTTTGACCACCGCGCCGCGTCGCCGATGGCGGTTTCGGTGCAATCCTTCAGCTACAAGCGTGGGCTTCCGCGCGGGTTGGACATGGTGTTTGACTGCCGGTTTCTGGCGAATCCCTACTGGCAGGTCGAACTGCGCGACGCCGATGGCCGCGATGCTGCGGTCAGCGCCTATATCGAAACGGACCCCCGGTTTGCCGAATTCTTCCACAGGTTGCGCGATCTGATCATCATGCTGCTTCCGGCCCATCTCGAAGAGGGCAAGGCGCATCTGGCGATCGGGTTTGGCTGTACCGGGGGGCAACACCGCTCTGTTGCAGTTGCAGAAAAGCTGGGCAAGGTCCTTGCAGAAGCGGGCTGGCCGGTGTCAAAACGTCATCGTGAACTTGAACGCAGGGCAGCCAATCTGCCCGGCACCGGATTGAGGTAGTAAGCGCGTGATCGGTATCGTGATCGTGGCACATGGTGGGCTGGCGCGGGAGTATCTTGCGGCGGTCGAACACGTGGTCGGACCGCAACCCGCGGTGCGTGCCATTGCCATAGAAGATGACCACGACCGGGCCGGCAAACAGGCTGAAATCTGTCGCGCCGCCGATGCGGTTGATCAGGGTGGCGGCGTGGTGGTGGTGACCGATATGTTTGGGGGGTCGCCATCGAACCTGTCGCTGATGGCCTGCGCCGGGCCCGACCGCCGCATTGTTTATGGCGCAAATCTGCCGATGCTAATCAAACTGGCCAAGTCGCGAGATTTGCCTGTGGCCGAGGCGGTGACGGCTGCGCTGGACGCAGGGCGCAAGTATATCAACAGTCTTGATTTGGGCGGGGGGGCCTGAACCATGGCCGACCGCAGCATTCGGATTGTGAATGAAAAGGGCCTGCACGCGCGGGCCTCGGCCAAATTCGTCGAGGTGGTGGAGTCGTTTGACGCCGCGGCCGAAGTCACCAAAGACGGCATGACGGTGTCTGGCGACAGCATCATGGGGCTTTTGATGTTGGCAGCCTCGCGCGGAACCTCTATTGAGGTGCGGACCAGTGGCGCGCAAGGAGCGGCCCTTGCCGATGCGCTTGAGGCGCTGGTGGCCAATCGCTTTGGGGAAGATTTCTGAGGCGCGACTGACGAGGAAGGCAAACGCTGCGTGACTGATGCGCCCCAGACAAATAGCGCGACACTGACCGATGCGGCAACGCCGCGCGGGCCGCACAAATATGACATGCGGCGTCTGTCATACGCGGGCACCTTTACCAATCCGTTCAAGGCCGGATCGATTCGGGCGATTGAATGGCTGACGGCAAAAGTGACCCTGCTGCGTCTGATCCGTGATTTCGAACGCTCTGGTGCGCCGTTCGGGTCGCCGTTCTGGCCCAAGGCCTTGCGGCAAATGGGCATTCGCATCGACACCCCGGCAGATGAGATTGCCAATATCCCGGCCACCGGCCCGTTGGTTGTGGTGGCCAACCATCCCAGCGGCCTGGTGGATGGCATGATCATGGCGGAGCTGGTCAACCGCATTCGTCCGGATTTCAGGATCCTGACGCGGTCATTGCTGACCGGTATTCCCGAAGTCGCCGAATTCATGATTCCGGTGCCGTTCCCGCATGAGGAAAACTCACGCGAGTTGGGATTGCAGATGCGCGCCGAAACCATGGCGCATCTGGCGGCGGGCGGCGTGATCATTCTGTTTCCGGCAGGCAAGGTGGCCACATCCGAGACATGGTTCGGCACCGCAGTCGAGGCGGAGTGGAACGTCTTCACCCATAAGATGATCCAACGCTCGGGCGCCACCATCGTGCCGATCCATTTTCGCGGCCAGAACTCACGGCTCTATCAGATTGCCAACCTGATTTCTGCGACGCTGCGGCAGGGGCTTTTGCTTTATGAAATCAAGCGCTGCTTGTTCAAACCGCAGCGCCCCTTCATCGGCAAGCCGATCCCGGCCACAGTGCTGAAAGATTGGGAAGGCAACCCGCGCGGCTTTCTGGCCTGGCTGCGCGAGCATACTTTGGCTTTGGGCGAATAATACGGCTGGTCAGCGTGTCGGAACCGGCACTTCGCCGCGGTAATCATAAAATCCGCGCTGCGTCTTGCGGCCCAGCCACCCGGCCTCGACATATTTCGCCAACAGCGGGCAGGGGCGATATTTGGTGTCGCCCAACCCGTCGTGCAGCACATTCATGATGGCAAGGCAGGTGTCCAGCCCGATGAAATCCGCCAGTTCCAGCGGCCCCATCGGGTGATTGGCCCCCAGTTTCAGCGACTCGTCGATCGACTTCACCGACCCCACGCCCTCATAAAGCGTATAAACCGCTTCGTTGATCATCGGCATTAGGATGCGATTGACGATGAAAGCCGGAAAATCTTCGGCACTCGCCGCCGTTTTGCCCAGTTTGCCGACCACGGCGAGCAGGGATTCATAGGTTTCCTTGTCGGTTGCGATGCCCCGGATCAATTCGACCAGCTGCATCACCGGCACCGGGTTCATGAAGTGAAACCCCATGAATTTTTCGGGCCGGTCGGTGCGGCTGGCCAGCCGGGTGATCGAAATCGACGAGGTGTTGGTGGTCAGAATCGTCGTCGGTTTCAGATGTGGCAGCAGTCCGTCAAAAATCGCCTGCTTGACCGTTTCACGCTCGGTCGCAGCCTCGATCACAAGATCGGTCTGACCCAGATCGGCCAGCGTCAAGGTGGTGCTGATGCGGGCCATCGCGGCGGCCTTGGCCTCGGGCGTGGTCTTGCCCCGGCTGACCTGCCGCTCCAGGTTCTTGTCGATGGTGGCGACGGCCTTGGCCAAGCTGTCGGCATTGACGTCGGTCAGCAGCACATCAAAGCCCGCCATCGCGAAGACATGTGCGATGCCATTGCCCATCTGGCCCGCGCCGACGATGCCAACCGATTGGATTTCCATATAGTCGCCCCTTTTGGTGGTTGCCTGCACCATAAGGCGGCAAGTTGCCCCGGCGCAAGCCTGCGCCAACTTTCGAACCGCGCAAGCCTGCGCCGGCGTTCGGGTTTGCTTGCCAAAAGCGGGCCTGGAATGTGGCAAAATTTTGAGTCAAATCCACATCTTAGCACTTTGGTAACGCAAGTCAGGCAGGCTTGGCCTTGGGTGTTAAGACAATGGGTGGGTGTTATGGCCTATATTTTTCCCGGCGAGGGGTCGCTGGACTATTTTCCATGCCGATATGGCAGCTCTCGGTTGATTTTCCGCGGGCCACAACGCGACGTGGAACGGGCCTATGTGGCCGTGCTGGGGGGGACGGAAACCTATGGCAAGTTTGTAAGCGCGCCCTTCCCAGATCTGATCGAACGCGAATTGGGTCTGCCCGTGGCCAATCTCGGCTGCATGAATGCGGGACCGGATGTGTTTCTGCACGAGGTTGAGATCACCAGAATCGCGGCGCGGGCCTGCGTCACCGTGGTGCAGCTTTTGGGCGCGCAGAACCTGAGCAACCGATATTACGCGGTGCATCCGCGCCGGAATGACCGTTTTCTGGGGGCAACACCGCTGTTGCGGTCGATTTTTCCGCGGGTGGATTTTACCGAATTCAATTTCACCTGTCACATGCTGCGCAGCCTGCAGCAAGGCGGGCCCGACCGGTTTGAAGTGGTGGCAGAAGAATTGCGCGCGGCTTGGGTGACGCGGATGAAGCAGCTTTTGGCGCGTCTGAAAGGGCGCACCATTTTGTTGTGGATGGCCGATATGCCGCCACCGTCGCCGGTGCGACGGGTGGATCTGGCGCAAACGCCGTTGTTGGTGGATGCGGAAATGGTGGCGGCCATTCGTCCGCTGGCGAGTGCCTATGTGCAGGCCGTCAGCAGTGCCGAGGCGCGCGCACATGGGCTGGCAGGGATGGGCTACGCGCCGCTTGATGCGCTGGCGGCGGCGGCCGTGCCGGGGCCATGGGTGCATCGTGAGGTGGCCGATGCGCTCTTGCCGGTGATCCACGATTTGCTGTGAATGACAAAGGGTGCCCGGATGGGGCGCCCTTTGTGCCATCGCAGGCTGCATGTTCCCACGCTCGCGCTGTCTTACAGTTTTGCGATCAGTTCCGGCACCGCGGTGAACAGGTCGGCGACCAGCCCATAATCGGCCACCTGAAAGATCGGAGCCTCTTCGTCCTTGTTGATTGCGACGATGACCTTGCTGTCCTTCATCCCGGCAAGGTGTTGAATAGCACCGGAAATCCCGACAGCGACATAAAGGTTTGGCGCCACGACCTTGCCGGTCTGCCCCACTTGCCAATCGTTTGGCGCATATCCCGAATCCACAGCCGCGCGCGACGCGCCCACAGCCGCACCCAACTTGTCCGCCAGACCCTCGATCAGATCGAAGCTTTCCTTCGATCCCACACCACGCCCACCCGACACCACAATACCGGCGCTGGTCAGTTCCGGCCGGTCAGAGGTCGCCACGCGGTCTTCGACCCAAGCCGACAGCCCAGCCTCACCCGGCCCGCCGATTTTCTCGACGCTGGCTGACCCACCCGTGCCAACGGCGGTGAAGGTGGCGGTGCGCACGGTGAACACCTTGGTCGCATCCGCCGACTTCACGGTTTGCACGGCGTTTCCGGCGTAAATCGGGCGTTCAAACGTGTCGGCGTCAATCACCGCCACCGCGTCCGAGATCACCATGACGTCCAGCAAGGCCGCCACACGCGGCAGCACGTTCTTGTTGAACGCGGTCGCAGCCCCGCAGATATGGCTGTAGCCGCCCGCAAGGCTGACCACCAAAGCGGCGGTGGATTCCGCCATGCCGTGGCAATAGGCGTGATCATCGGCGAACAACACCTTGGAAACGCCCCACAAAGTCGCAGCCTCTGCCGCCGCCGCATCACCACCCATGCCTGCAATCAGCACATGCACTTCGCCCAAACCGGCCACCGCGGACAGGGTTTTGGCGA
Organism: Paracoccaceae bacterium; assembly: GCA_031428215.1. Classification (GTDB taxonomy): domain Bacteria; phylum Pseudomonadota; class Alphaproteobacteria; order Rhodobacterales; family Rhodobacteraceae; genus Cypionkella. The sequence goes on along the minus strand of JANPOY010000192.1, from coordinate 92,056 downwards.
CAGCATCGGTCGCCAAAGCGCCCTCATTCACATCCGCAATCAGAAGAACGGTCATCAGAGCACCCCCGCTTCGTCTTTGAGTTTCGCAATCAACTCGTCCACCGACGCCACCTTGACGCCCGCCTTGCGACCCGCCGGCTCAACCGTTTTCACCACCTGCAAGCGCGGCGCAACGTCGACGCCATAATCTGCCGGGGTTTTCGCCGCCAAGGGTTTCGCCTTGGCCTTCATGATGTTCGGCAAAGACGCATAGCGCGGCTCGTTCAGACGCAAGTCAACCGTTACAATTGTTGGCATCTGCACCGAAATCGTCTGCAAACCGCCATCGACTTCGCGGGTGACCACGGCCTTGTCGCCGTCAATCGCCAGTTCCGACACGAAGGTCGCCTGGCTCCAGCCGAGCAGCGCCGACAGCATCTGTCCGGTGGCATTCATATCGTTGTCAATGGCTTGCTTGCCGCACAGCACCAGACCCGGAGCCTCTTCGCGCACAACGGCGGCCAGAAGTTTCGCCACGGCCAGCGGTTCGATGTCGGTCTGCACGTTGTCGGTGGCCTCGATCAGGATTGCCCGGTCTGCGCCCATCGCCAATGCGGTGCGCAGGGTTTCCTGAGACTGCTTGACGCCGATCGACACCACGACCACTTCGGTCACAACGCCCTTTTCCTTCAACCGGATCGCCTCTTCCACGGCAATTTCGTCAAAGGGGTTCATCGACATCTTCACATTCGCCAGATCGACCCCGGAGCCGTCCGCCTTGACGCGCACCTTTACGTTGTAGTCGATCACTCGTTTGACAGGCACCAACACCTTCATCGCGCAAATCCCCATAATTGGCCGCAATGGGCCATCCAAGCTCTCGGGGCCGTCATACCGCGTTGCAGGGGGCCGGAACAGACCAAATGCGACGCGAACACGCGTCCGGACGTCGCGTATCGGCCCTTAGCGTGTCAGACCCGGCACCCAAAGCACGTCATCCTTGCCATCATTATTGGCAATGCGGCCCGCGACAAAGAACCAGTCCGACAGCCGGTTCAGGTATTTGACAGCCTCGGCGTTCACTTCTTCCATGGTTGCCAGTTCGACAACGCCGCGTTCCGCACGCCGACAAATGGTCCGGCACAGGTGCATGTGTGCGGCGAGAACCGACCCGCCGGGCAGAATGAAGCTGCGCAAGGGCGTCAGGTGCGTGTTCATCGCGTCAATTTCGGCCTCAAGCCGCAGGACCTGGGCCGCGATCATCCGCAAAGGCGGATAGGCGGCCTCGGCGTCCTTGTACATGTCGGGCGTGCAAAGATCGGCCCCCAGATCAAAGAGATCGTTCGAAATCCGTTGCAGGGCAGCATCCAAATCGCCCGTCGCATGCAGCCGGGCCATGCCAACGGTGGCGTTGGTTTCATCCACGGTGCCATAGGCCGCCACGCGGGTTGAATGCTTGGCCACCCGCGCGCCATTGCCAAGCGCGGTTTCGCCCGCGTCGCCGGTTTTTGTGTAGATTTTCGACAAAACGACCATCAGTTGCCCCCCCGGCTGCGCAAATAGGCAAAGCCCACGATCAAAATCACCGCCAAGGCCTGCGCGATGATACGGTATCGCATCAGCCGATTGGAGTGCTTGCGATTGAACTCGCCGCCTTTGGCGAATCCGCCGATGCCGACGGCCAGAATGATCAGCACGACAAAGGCGGCCAACATGCCAAAGATGAAAAGCGGGTCGTTGATCATGGAGTGATCCTTTCGGTTGCCCATGATTTAGGGGCAAGGCGGCGAAAAGCGAACCGAAATCCGCATTTATCCCTTGGCGATCAACCAGTCCAGCATCCGGGTCGGCAGGATGCGGCGGGCAAAGCCCATCAGATGCGTCGGCATGGTCACATAATAGCGTGCCTTCGGGCGGCGGCTTTCCAGCGCGAGGATCAGCTTGGCGGTCACGGCACTGGCGGGCAGTTCCCATTTGTCCGGGCCGCTGCTTTGGTAAAGACGGTTGCGCAAGGGGCGATATTCCTCAACCCGGGCCGAGTTTTCCCAATCAATCCAGCGTTCAAAATGCGGAATCGCTTTCTCGCGGATGCTGGAGGTGATCGGGCCGGGCTCAATCAGGATCACGTCTATCCCGGTGCCCGCCATCTCAATCCGCAGCACGTCCGACAGGCCCTCCATGGCGAATTTGGTGGCGACATAGGCCCCCCGCCATTTCAGCGCCACCAGACCCAGCACCGAGGAACAATTGATAATTCGGCCATGCCCCTGCGCGCGCATCAAGGGGATCACCCGACGGGTCAGGTCGTGATAGCCAAAGAGGTTGGTCTCGAAAATCGCCCGCAAAGCGCCGCGCGGCAGGTCTTCCACGGCACCCGGACAGGCATAGGCCCCATTGTTGTAAAGCGCGTCCAGCCTGCCGCCGGTGCGCGCCACCACTTCGGCCACTGCCGCTTCGACACTGGACTCATCGGCATAGTCCAGCACGAAGCTTTCCAGTCCTTCGGCCCGCAAGCGGGCACAGTCAGGCTCTTGGCGGCAGGTCGCAAACACCCGCCAGCCGCGCAGCCTGAGGCCGCGCGCCGCATCCAGCCCGATGCCCGAAGAGCACCCTGTGATCAAGATCGTCTTTTGCATGCCCGGCCTCTGGAAGGGTTTTCCCCTTCCTAAGGCCAGCACGCGCCAAGAGCAAATGCCGAACGCTTATTCTGTCAGCAGTCGCGAGGCCACATAGCCTTCGATGCCATCGCCTTCGATGCGGATCAGCGACCAGCCCTCAGGGCCTTCACCTTCGGCGACCACCAGCACAGCTTCGCCGCGGGCCAAGCGACTGATGACCGCGAAATCCTTGCCGGGGCCGGTGCGCACGTTCACGGATTTTGCGCCAATGAACAGCACCTTGCCGGTATCAACCGCCGGTGCGGGCTCAACCGCGGTGGTGGTTTCGAAAGACACCGGTGTCGCCATCACCGGCTCAGACGGGGTAAAAACCACGACCTCGGCTTTCGGCTGAACGGGAATGGAGACTGTTTTGGTCACTGCCGCGACGGCATCCACGCGGGGGGCCACATCATCGGGCTGCGCCATAAGGCCAAACCGCAGTTGTCCATTGTCCTGCCCGCCAATCTTCATGGCGCAGAACAAACCAACACACAAAATCAAGGTCAATCGCATCATCACACACCTACCACACTCGTTTGACAAGACTTTATCATGAATCCCGGCAAATTGTAGTGGAATAAATGCGGGATTTTCCCCGTAATTTCAGAGGTAAAACCGCGCGCGTTGTTTTGTCTCTGGACCGTTTGGCGGACGCGCACTACACCACATCCATGTCCGAAGACGCCGATGACCCCAAGATTGAGCCTATCACCCTTGCCGAGCCTCTGGCCCGCGCAATCGGTGAACGCTATCTGACCTACGCTTTGTCTACCATCATGCACCGGGCTTTGCCCGATGCGCGCGACGGTCTGAAACCGGTTCATCGTCGTATCCTTTATGCCATGCGTGAATTAAAGCTTTCAGCGACCGGTGGGTTCCGTAAGTCTGCAAAAATATCCGGCGATGTGATGGGAAACTATCACCCGCATGGCGATTCTGCGATTTACGACGCGATGGCGCGCTTGGCGCAGGATTTCAACGTCCGCTATCCGCTGGTCGACGGGCAGGGCAACTTTGGCAACATCGACGGCGACAATCCGGCCGCCAGCCGCTACACCGAGGCGCGTCTGACCGCGATTGCCGAGACGTTGATGGAAGGTCTGACGGAAAACGCCGTCGATTTCCGCCCGAAGTATGATGGCACGCTGGAAGAGCCGGTGGTGATGCCCGCCGCCTTTCCGAACCTGCTGGCCAATGGCTCATCCGGTATCGCCGTCGGCATGGCCACCAACATTCCGCCGCACAATCTGGAAGAGTTGATCAACGGTTGCCATGCGATGATGGCCGACCCCGAAATCACCGATGATGCCTTGGTCACCCTGATCCCCGGCCCCGATTTCCCGACGGGCGGTGTGATCGTCGAGCAGCGGGCGTCGATGCTGGAGGCCTACCGCACCGGGCGCGGGTCTTTCCGCACCCGCGCGAAATGGCATGTCGAGGATCTGGGCCGTGGCACCTGGCAGATCATCATCACCGAAATTCCCTATCAGGTGCCAAAATCGCGGCTGATTGAAAAGCTGGCAGAGCTGATCCAGACCAAGAAAATCCCGCTGCTGGCCGATGTCCGCGACGAATCCGCCGATGACATCCGCATCGTGCTGGAACCCCGCTCGCGCACGGTAGAGGCCGACATGCTGATGGCGGCGCTGTTCAAAGCGTCTGATCTGGAAAGCCGGTTCAGCCTGAACATGAACGTGCTGATTGACGGCCGCGTGCCGAAAGTCTGCAGCCTGAAAGAGGTTCTGCGCGCCTTCCTGGATCACCGCCGCGCTGTGCTGCAACGCCGCTCGATGCACCGGGTGGAAAAGATTGATCATCGGCTGGAGGTGCTGGAAGGCTTCATCCTGACCTTCCTCAACCTCGACCGCGTCATTGACATCATCCGCTATGACGCCGATCCCAAATCTGCGCTGATGGCCGAAAACTGGGGCCGGCCGCACAAACGCGCCATGACCGAGGCGGATTATATCCCCCCGGTTCCGGGCGAGGGTGAGCTGACCGAACTGCAGGCCGAATCCATCCTGAACATGCGCCTGCGGTCCTTGCGGCGGCTGGAAGAGATGGAGCTGATCCGCGAACGCGACGCGCTGATGCTGGAACGCGCTGGACTGGCCGACCTGCTGGAAAGCGACGCGCTGCAATGGAAGCAGATCGGCACCGAACTCGACGATATCCGCAAAAGGTTTGGCAAAGGCACCGTTCTGGGCGCCCGCCGCAGCCAATTCGCCGATGCAGGCGAGGGTGAGGACGTCAGTTTTGAAGCGATGATCGAACGCGAACCGATCACCGTGATTTGCAGCCAGATGGGCTGGATCCGGGCGCTGAAAGGTCATGTGGATCTGGCGACCGAACAGAAATTCAAGGACGGCGATTCGGCGCGCTTTACCTTCCACGCCGAGACCACCGACAAGATCCTGCTGGTTGGTGCCAATGGTCGGTTTTACACGCTGATCGGGGTCAACCTGCCCGGCGGCCGTGGCATGGGCGAACCGGTACGGCTGATGGTCGATCTGCCGAATGAGTCCGAAATCGTCGATCTGCAAATCTTCCGTCCGGGCGAGAAACTGCTGCTGGCCTCCAGTGCCGGTGATGGGTTTGTCGTGACCTCGGATGAGGTACTGGCGCAAACCCGCGCTGGTAAACAGGTGCTGACTTTGGGCGCTGGCGTGAAAACCGCCGTGGTGCGCAAGGTCGTGGGCGATCATGTCGCCGTGGTGGGTGACAATCGCAAAGTGCTGGTGTTCCCGCTGTCGGAACTGCCGGAAATGGCCAAGGGCAAAGGCGTGCGGCTGCAGAAATACAAGGACGGCGGGCTGTCGGATGCCACCACCTTTGTGCTGACGGCGGGTCTGTCGTGGAAAGACCCGGCAGGCCGCACCCGCACCGAAACCGATCTGGCCGAATGGAGCGCCGCCCGCGCCACCGCAGGCCGCATGGCCCCGCGCGGATTTCCAAGGGACAACCGCTTCACCTGACGATGGTTAACGCCCGTCAAAGCTTGCGCGCGTCCATACACGTGCAGGACAGGGAAAGGACGCCAAAATCACGCAAAGCAGTCGGTCATTTTGGGAAGGCAAGCGCAGTTAATCCTGCGCGCGCAAGGGGTTAGCCCAACACCTCATCCTGATGTTCGCCCAGCCTCGGCGCAGGCCGGTCCAACGCCAATTCCGCCCCCGAAAACGTCATCGGTGACCGCACCCCCGGCACGCCCTCGGGCGCGATCTGCATCGCCCGTGCGATCACCTGCGGGTCGGCGAACACCTCGGCCAGATCGTTGATCGGCCCCGCAGGCACGCCCTGCGCCTCACAAGCCGCCAGCAGATCGGCTTTGGACCAGCCCTTGGTGGCCTCGGTGATGCGCCGGGTCATCTCTACGCGGTTCGTCACCCGGTCGGCATTGGTCGCAAAATCAATGGCTTCGGCCATGTCGCCCAGCCCCAGAATGCCGCACAGCCGCCGATACTGCCCATCGTTCCCGGTCGCCAGAATGATCCAGCCATCGGCGCAATCAAACACCGCATAGGGCGCCAGATTGGGATGCGCGTTGCCCATCATGCCGGGCGGTTGGCCCGACACCAGATAGTTCATCGACTGGTTTGCCATGATGCTGGTCGCCACGTCCATCAGGGCCATGTCGATGTGTTGGCCAACGCCCGAAACCCCGCGTTGCACCAGTGCCGCCAGCACCGCCGTCGCCGCGTAAACCCCTGTAAAGATGTCGGTAACCGCCACGCCGACCTTTTGAGGCTGCCCCCCCGGTTCCCCGGTGACCGACATCACCCCAGCCATGCCCTGGATGATGAAGTCATAGCCCGCGCGGTGGGCGTAAGGCCCGGTCTGGCCGAATCCGGTGATCGAACAATAGATCAAACGGGGGTTCAAGGCCTGCAACGACGCATAGTCCAGCCCGTATTTTGCCAAGCCCCCGACCTTGAAATTCTCGATCACCACATCGGCGTTGGCCACCAGTTTGCGCACCACCGCCTGCCCTTCCGCCGTGCGGAAATCACAGGTGATGGACCGTTTTCCCCGGTTGGTGGCGTAGAAATAGGCCGCCGTCTTGTCACCGTCGCGTTCAATGAACGGCGGCCCCCAGCGGCGGGTGTCATCGCCCTCGGGTGCCTCGACCTTGATCACATCGGCACCCAGATCGGCCAGCGTTTGGCCAGCCCAAGGGCCAGCCAAAATCCGAGCCAATTCAATGACTTTGATGCCCGCCAGTGGCGCCGGCATTACTTCGCCAGTTCGGCGTCAAGCACCAGTTTCAAATCGTCATAGGCCATGTTGGGATGTTTGACCCCGTTGATCAGGATCGACGGCGTGCCCTCAATCCCATCAGCTTTGAAGTTGGTTTCAAAATGCGCCACCAAGGCTTCGGCCATCGCCGGGTCCTTCATGCAGATGTCGATCGCGGCGTCTTCCATCCCGGCCGTGCGGCCGATCTTTTTCAGATTCTCCACCACGATTCCCGGATCTTCTGACGCGGCCCATTCGGATTGGGTTTCAAACAGGATGTCGGTGATGCCGAAGTAACGCATCTCGCCGCCACAACGCGCCATCATAGCGGCCCAAAGGCCGTAGCGGTCAAAGTAGACCTCACGGTATTCGAACAACACCTTGCCGGTGTCGATGTAGTCGGCTTTCAGTTTTCCAAAGACGTCCTTGTGAAAATTGGCGCAATGCGGGCAGGTGAAAGACGCGTATTCGGTGAACTTCACCGGTGCATCGGCGGCACCAAGGGTGAAATCCTTGATCTCGATCGCGGCCGCTGCGGGCGTGGTTTCCTGCGCTTCGGCGGTCATTTGCGGCGCGCTTCCCGCCGCCCAGAGGCCAAGGCCCCCCATGATCACCAGCGACAGCGCGGCAATGCCCAGTTTCTTAGCCATGATTCAGATTTCCTTCGGTTTTCGGCGTTTCAGGATGTTTTGCGCCATCGCTTCCAGAGCCGCGCGCAGGCCGTCGTCGCGGATCGGTGCGGCGGTGCGTGCGGCTTCCTGTTGCACGGCGGGGTCAAGCGGAGGTGCCACTTTCGGCGCGGCCATAAACTCTGCCTGGCCTTCGGCAAACCCGGTGCTGGCGGTTTGTGTCAGCAAAATTCGGGAGATAGCGGCATAGCCATAAACGGCATTCACCTTTTCCCGCAGCTTTTCCTTTTGCATTTCCACCATCGGGGCCATCGACCCGGTGGTCAAAAGGGTCAGCGTCGCGCCCATGCCTTCGCGCCCATAGCCCACCTTTACCGGGCGGGTGACGTGGGCCATGTCTTCGCCCACAATCTCGGCCCAATGAGTGAGCAGGCGCGTTACCGCAAATCCCCGCGATTCCCCGGCCACCCGGACTTGGGTTTGCAGCAAACCCGACGCCGCCTCAAACCCGCGCACGCGGCGGGTGGGGTTTGGCATGGGGGCGGGTGTACGGGCCATCTGGTCCTGCTTTGGTTCGGTGCTATTCTATCCGGCAATTACCGCATGCCGCCAGTGGGCACAGTATCAAGGGAATAAAGATTGCGTGACACCGATGTGAGCCTGCGTCTGCTGCCATGGTACGACACCCACGCCCGCGCAATGCCGTGGCGGGTGGGTCCGTCCCTGCGCGCGGCAGGGGTGCGGCCCGACCCCTATCGCGTTTGGCTGTCCGAGGTGATGTTGCAGCAAACCACCGTGGCGGCGGTGCGGGCCTATTTTGAGCGGTTCACGCTGCGTTGGCCCACGGTGGCAGACCTGGCGGCAGAGACGGATGCCGAGGTGATGGCCGAATGGGCGGGGCTTGGCTATTACGCCCGCGCGCGCAACCTGTTGGCCTGCGCGCGGGCGGTGGTGGCCGATCATGACGGCGTGTTTCCGGCCACGCGCGAAGGGCTGCTGGCACTGCCGGGGATCGGTCCCTATACGGCGGCGGCGATCGGCTCGATTGCCTTTGACGCGGTTGAGACTGTGGTAGATGGCAATGTCGAACGGGTGATGGCGCGGCTTTTTGCGGTCGAGCAACCGATGCCAGGTGCGAAGCCAGAACTCACGCGTTTGGCTGCGCGTTGCACCCCGCAACTGCGTCCCGGCGACTATGCCCAGGCCGTGATGGATCTGGGTGCCACCATCTGCTCACCGCGCAACCCGGCTTGCGGCATCTGCCCACTGATGGACATTTGCCGGGCGCGGGCCATTGGCATTCAGGCCGAATTGCCACGCAAACTGGCCAAAGCGGTGAAGCCGACACGGCAGGGGGCGGTCTGGATTGTGCGGCATCCGAATGGCGGCTGGCTGTTGGAGCGCAGGCCGGATCGGGGGCTGCTTGGCGGCACTTTGGGTTTTCCGACGGATGGCTGGGATGGCACCACGCAGGGTGCACCGATGGCCGCCGATTGGGCGCATCTAGGCGAGGTGCGCCACACATTTACGCATTTTCACCTGATCTTGCAGGTGTTCAGCGCCCAAACCACGGGGAACCCCTCCCGTGGCACATTCCAGCCGTCTTTGCGTGCGACGGATCTGCCCACCCTGATGCGCAAGGCCCATGACCTTGCGGCACAGGTCGATCCGCTGCGTTGAGCCTCGACCGCTTTGCGTTACACTGCGCCCAAAGATGAGGACCAGATGACCACCATTCCGAGCGCCGAGGTGCAACGCCTGCAAAACGCCCTGCCGTTCTGGCTGTCGTTGGGGCTGATTCCGGTGGCGGTTTTGGGCGCGGTTGTCGGCAGTTGGACAGTGGTGTTGCTGCCCTTGGCCTCATGGGGCATGTTTTCCATCCTCGACGCCTTTCTGGGCCGCAATGAGAACAATCCTGATCTGTCCACCCCCGAATCCGGCCTGATCTGGTATCGGCTGATCACCCTGATCTGGTTCCCGGTACAGTTTTGCTTGGTCTTCGGGCTGGTCTGGTACGTGCCGCAGGCGGAACATCTGGGCATACTGGAAAAGATCGTGCTGTTCTTTGGCGTGGGGTCGGTGTCGGGGACCATCGGCATCAATTACAGCCACGAATTGATGCACCAGAAATCCGCGGTCGAGCGTTGGCTGGGCGATCTGCTGCTGGCGACGGTGCTTTACAGCCATTTCCGCAGCGAACATCTGCGGGTGCATCACCTGTACATCGGCACCCCGCGCGATCCGGTGACGGCGCGGTACAACGAAGGCTTCCACCGCTTTTTTCCCCGCGTTCTGGTGGAATGCCATATCTCCGCGTGGATGGCCGAGGCGGCGATGCTGGCGCGGCGCAACCTGCCGCCCATACACCGCAGCAATCCCTATTGGCGCTACGGCGCGCTGCAACTGGCGATGATGGTGCTGGCGATTGCCTTGGGAGGCTGGGTCGGGCTGGGGCTGTTCCTGTTTCAAGCCATTGTCGCAATCTGGCAGTTGGAACTGGTGAATTACATCGAACATTACGGCCTGACCCGCCGCCATCTGGGCGAGGGGCGCTATGAACATGTGCTGCCGCGCCATTCGTGGAATGCCACTCATACGGCGTCGAACTGGCTTTTGATCAACCTGCAACGCCATTCGGATCACCACTACAAACCCGATCGGCGCTTTCCGTTGCTGCAAACCTATGCCGAGGATGACGCCCCGCAATTGCCTTATGGCTATCCGATCATGACCATGGCCGCGATGGTGCCGCCCTTGTGGAAACGACTGATGAACCGCCGGGTGAAACAGTGGCGGCAGCGCTATTATCCCGACATCACCGATTGGCACGCCTACAACAAGGCGCTGAACCCCGCGCCCGGGGCCAATCGCTGACGGACCTGTCACCGTCTTGCACCAGATAACGGATGGATGGGCCCAAATCAAACTCTGGCGGCCGCGTCTGTGCTATGATCACGCATCGCAAGCAAAGGAGCCGCGCCATGACCCCGCATAAATTCGCCCGCCCGATTGCCCTGTGGTTCGCCGTGTTTGCCCTTGGTGCCACCTCCGCCATTGCCGAGCAAACCTGCGCCGACTGGATGGATCAGGGCAACGGCACCTCTTGGACCACCTGTGTCGGCGACGATGGCAAACAGCGCTGCTATCTGGTCAGCAACACCCCCGGCAGCACCGCCTATGAGATCAGCTGCGCCGCCTGAAGCGGATTGCCTTCAATCGGTTGAACCCGGTGGAACGCAACATGCCCCAAGCTGCCATGCGATTTTCCGGCCTGATCGCGAAGGTCCGCAATGCCGCGCCGCACGGTCAGGCCAAATGCCCCCAATGCCGCAGCGCTTTGGCCAGGGGGGCCACAAAACCCTCGTCAAATTGGCGCGAGGCGGGATCGTCTGGCACGATGAAACCGATCCGCGCGATCTTGCGCAACAAGGGTTTCATATCGCGGTCTTTATAACCGGTGACATAGACCAGCCGTGCCACACGCCCGCAGCCCATGTCTTGAAAGCGCTCTTCAAACTCGGTGTAGGGCATCACCAGAACCGTGCCGGGCTTGGCCTTGTCGACAATGCGTTGCTCCATCTGGATCAGCAGATCAAGCGCCGACAGGGGCTTGTAGGCATAGATCACGTCGAAACCGCCATAGCCATCATAGCTGATCGCGTCGGCCTGAAACACCTTGTCGTCGGGCCGTCGCGCGTTGCGCATCAGCTTGTCGGCCACAACCACGCGGCTGTTGTCATATTCCAGCCCCTGCGCGATTTCAAAAACCTGTGCCGCCTGCAGAACCTTCAGACCAACGCCGCAGCCCACGTCCAGAAACGACACCGGCGCAGTGCCGCCCAAGGCAAGCGCCGTGCGCCGCGCCAATTGCATCAGCCGGGCGAAATGGGTGAAGGGCAGCGGGATATCGTGATGCTTGCCGACATGATCTTCGGCGTTCGGACGTGGCGGGTTCAGATAGTCGTGCAGATGATAGAGGGCCCCCTCAAAGGCCCGCAGCTGGCGCTCCATCGGACTGATTTGCGGTGTCAGCGCTGCGATCACCGGCAGGCGCGGGGCGATCATGATCTTGTGCAGCAAGCCGTTCAATTCCACCCAAAGGTTCAACCGCCGCCGCAACTGTTCAAAATACACCCGTTCGGCGCCGAAATAGGGCAGGCCCCCGACACTGGGCAAATGCAATTGCCGCAGCCAGGTCTCGTTCAGCCGCGCATGCAACAGATGCACTTTGCCAAAGCCGGCCCGGATCAAAGCGCGGCGTTTCGGAGTGAACGGCGGGACGATCAATGCTGCCGCAAGTGCCATTTCGGCGTGCAATCGGGTCTCTTGCTGCAGCGCAAGTGTGTAAAGAGCGGCAACGGTTTCGGCCATGTCTGCCTCGGAAATCGACCTCTGAATGCCAAACCCTAACACGCCACGAATGAAATCCTACGGCGATTTCAACTGAAAAAGCCCAGCATGACAAGCATGCTGGGCAGGTTGTACCGCAGGCGGACCACGGTACGGCGTAACTTGTGTGGGCTGTGCCTCAGCGCAGCATCATGCCAAAAGCATCAATGCGGACGGCCCTGATCGGCCTCCATTTCGGCGCGGATCTGCTGGCGCAGAATGTCGATCGGGATCATCTTGCCATCGCGCTTGAAATGCCAGTAGGTCCAGCCGTTGCACGACGGCGCGCCTTCCATATGGGCGCCGACCTGATGGATAGACCCTTTGACGTCCAGCCCGATCAGCGTGCCATCGGCGCGGACCTTGGCGGAATGGCGGTTGCCGATGGAGTATAGTTCTTCACCCGGACGCAGCATGCCGCGTTCCACCACCTGGCCAAACGGCACGCGGGGTTCCGACCGTTTGCTGCCGGTGACTTCCAAGGCGCTGGCATCGAAACGACGCACCCGGCTGATGCGTTCGGCGGCGACGCGGCGGTAGGCCTCTTCACGCTCAATCCCGATGAAATCGCGGCCCAGCATCTTGGCGACGGCCCCGGTGGTGCCGGTGCCAAAGAACGGGTCCAGCACCACATCGCCGGGGTTCGTGGTGGCGATCAAAACCCGGTGCAGCAGCGATTCCGGTTTTTGCGTCGGATGCGCCTTGTCGCCGTTTTCATCCTTGATCCGCTCCTGCCCGGTGCAGATCGGCAGCACCCAATCAGACCGCATCTGCACGCCGTCATTGAGTTCTTTCAGCGCTTCATAGTTGAAGGTGTATTTGCTGTCCTCATCGCGCGACGCCCAGATCAGCGTCTCATGCGCGTTGGTCAGGCGTTTGCCGCGGAAATTCGGCATCGGGTTGCTCTTGCGCCAAACCACATCGTTCAGCATCCAATAGCCTTGATCCTGCAAGGCGGACCCAACGCGAAAGATGTTGTGATAGCTGCCAATCACCCAGATCGCACCGTTTGGCTTAAGCAACCGCTTGGCTGCAGCCAACCATTCACGGGTGAATTTGTCGTAAACAGCAAAGCTGGAGAATTGGTCCCAGTGATCATCCACCGCATCGACTTTGGAGTTGTCGGGCCGATGCAGATCGCCTTTCAGCTGCAAATTATAGGGCGGGTCGGCGAAAATCAGGTCAATCGAGCCGGCCGGAAGCGCGTTCATCCGTTCGATGCAATCGCCCTCAAGGATCTGGTTCAACGGAAGCACATGCGCCACCGTCGGTTTGGTTTTCGTTGCCATACTCTGCCTCTGCCCTCGGTGTTTTTCACCGTTTGTTAAGGCAGATGATGAGTCATTGCTGATTCGCCGTCAAATTCTTTATTGAATCAAAGGGTTACAGAATTGTCTTGATACAAGATATTGTGGACGGGCTTGAAGGAACGTCTATGCCAAGCTGTCACCCCAAGATTTAGAAGCGCCGCCAGATGCAGCTTGGTGGGGTATCCGGCGTTAAACTCCCAGCCATAGCCGGGGTGCTGTTGCGCCAAATCCACCATGATCCGGTCGCGCGTCACCTTGGCCATGATGGATGCGGCGGCGATGGACAGGGATTTGGCATCGCCTTTGACAATCGCCTGCGCGCGGTCCCGCAACCCGCCGGGGATCAGATTGCCGTCGATCAGGCAGTGATCGGGGGCCACGCCCAACCCCGCCACCGCCCGCTCCATCGCCAGATGACTGGCGCGCAGGATGTTCAGCGCGTCAATCTCCTCCACCGTCGCATGGGCCACGCAAACCTGTGCGCGGGCGGTGATTTCCACAAACAACGCCTCGCGCCGCGCCGCCGTCAGCGCCTTGGAATCGGCAAGGCCGGGGGGAATGTCGTCGGGGTTCAGGATCACAGCGGCGGCAGTGACGGGGCCAGCCAGCGGCCCGCGCCCCACCTCATCGACGCCCGCAACATTGACAAACCTCATCGCACGGGCGGCCAATTCAAACGAAAAGTCAGCGGAACTCTTGATCATGCGTTTGGCCTAGCGCGAATCGGCCTGATAAAAAAGGGGGGCAAAGGCTTTCGACCCTTTGCCCCCCAGTCTTCCATTCACAACAACAGGCCGATGGGACAATTGGCCTTATGAGAATGGGTCAGCGACCGCCCAATTTGAAACCCGCGTCGCGCAGGCATTGGGCGGAATAGATGCGGTCGCGTTCGCCATAGATCCGAACCGACCGGGCGCAATCGGGCAGCCGGTAGTTGAAGCCCTCTTCGCGCATGCAGGATTCTGTGTACATGCTGACCGGGTGGCCCGCGTCACTGTCGATCTCGATCGCGCAAATCCCCGGCACGCGCGGCAGCCTGGCCGGCTGCGGCTGCGGCTGTGGCTTGGGGTGACGTTTGGCGTCTTTCTTGCTGTCGATCTTGTTGGCAATGGTGCCGATGATGATGATCGCAGCCAGTGCCTTGGCGAAATCATCCCCCTTCTTGTCGGCATGGGACGGCAGCGCCGACGCCATCAGCAAAGACGCGGCCACCGCCAGTGCCGTCAATCCACCCATCAGTGTCTTCACCGGATTCTTGCGGGCAGCGCGGCTGCGCAGGGCGAAATGGGTTTCTGCCAGCGTTTCAGATGCGATCACGGTGTTTGGAAGGGTGTTGAACATCGGGGCCTCCATGTTTGGGCAAATCGGGGCGGTGTGCTGCAAGGGCGGCAAACCTGATATGCAAATCTTGGGCCGATGGCGTCTGGCCAAGCAATAACGCCGCGTTGTTATGCGATAGCAACGGCGGTGTGCGGGCTTGGTTATTGAATATCACCGCACAGGCGCGCATTACTGTGCACTGAAGTTAAGGAGCGTGTCCTATGAACCGCCTATCCCTTGCCGTCGCGCTGTTGGTTGGCTGTGCCCTGCCGGCCTCGGCCGAATGCTATGCCGATTACAAGGCCAAGCAGGACGATCCGTTGCGCCTGCATTACGGGGTGGCCGAAGTGGCCGCCTGCGATACCGGCGCCGCCGAGGTGGAATTGTCGCCACGTCTGGCCGCCGATGACTGGACATTGCTGAACGTCTTGTCCACCTTCGGGCCCGAGGGCCTGGAAGAAAGGAAAGACAGTGCAGGAGCCTACTTCCTCCGCTACTGACAGCTTGCGCGCCGGCAACCGGGTGGTTGCCGGGGGGATTGCCGCCATCGTGCTGATCCTGCTGGGCGCTGCGGTGTTCTTGTTTCTGAACCTGCCCGACGCCAATGCGTTCAACACGCGGGTGGAACGCCTGTTCGTGGAAAACAACGATCTGCGCACCGGGGCCGAGATCAAGCTGCTGGAAATTCTGGCGCAGTCCGGCACCTCGTTTTCCGAAGTGTTGACCTCGTATCGCTCGGTGATTTTCGTGCTGTTGGTGTTCGCGACCGCGCTTATGGTGGCGGCCTTGGTGTTTCTGGTCACGATCATCGCCCTGAACCGCCGGATTTCCGCGATTCAGCGCTCGGGCATTCAGGTGTCGTCGATCCTGATCAGCCGCGAAGCGCGGGCGGTCTATATCAACGACATGGAATTCGCCCTGACCGAAGCCGCGATCGAAACCCTCTCGGTTCTGGCCGAGGCGCGGATGGACGACGAAGTGTTGACCGGCGCGCAGATTGAGGGCGTGATCTCGGGCCGCAACGCGGCCGACTGCGACGAGGCGGCTGGCGCCACCCGCGTCAAACGTCTGCGCGATGCTTTGGGCAACCAGATGGTCAGCGAATTGCTGGTCAAAACCGTCGCCCGACGCGGCTATATGCTGGCGGTGGGCAAGGACACGATCCGGATGATCTGACTTGATCTTGACAAGCGCAGGGACCGATCAAATGTGATTAAAATTTGCGCTTCATCTGTCCTGAAATATCCCACGGGGGTCCGGGCAAGTATCTGCAAGTGCAGATACGTTGCTTGGGGTGAACCCCCCGGCGGTTGATGCAGCCGGGCAGGCTAAAAGCCAGAGAATCCCAGTCGCGCCAGCCTTGCATCCAGTTCCGACCAATCCGCGATCTGCAACCGCACCGGAAGCGTCAGCACCTGCGACCGGAACGCGGGCGGCAGACGGGTGGCGTCCTTTTCGGTTGTCACCAATTGCGCGTCATGCGCCAGCGCCTCAAGCTGCAACCGCTTGATCAGCGCATCAGACAGCGGCTGATGATCGTCCAAAGCCTCGGCGCGGATCACGATGGCCCCTTCGGCACGCAGGGTGGCGAAGAACTTTTCCGGGCGGCCGATTCCGGCAAAGGCAATCACCCGTTCGCCTTGCCAGCCCATGCCCATGGCCAAGGGGGCCAGATGCCCGGTCAGATGCGGCTGGCGCAGGGCATGGCCCCAGCGCGCGCGAAACGCGGTTTGCGCCGCGCCTGCGCCAATCGACACCACCAGATCGGCGCGCCGCAGCCCCACATCAACCGGTTCGCGCAACGGCCCGGCGGGCAGGCAGCGGCCATTGCCAAAGCCGAGTTCAGCATCGACCACGATCAGCGCAAGATCCTTGATCACCGAAGGGTTCTGAAAGCCGTCATCTAGCACCACCACCTGCGCGCCAGCCGCTTCGGCCAGCCTCACCCCTGCCGCACGGTCGCGCGCGATGACCGTGGGGGCAAAGGCGGCCAGCAACAAAGGCTCATCCCCCACTTCTGCAGCCGTATGGCGCATGGGGTCCACCTGCAGCGGCCCGGTCTGGCTGCCACCATGGCCGCGGCTGACCACCCACACCACCACGCCCCGCATGCGCAGCCGTTCGATCAATGCGATCGCCGTCGGCGTTTTGCCGGTGCCGCCCGCGTTCAGATTGCCGATGCAGATCACCGGAACCTGCGCCTTGTATCCCGGCGCGGCCAGCCTGCGCGCCGTCGCCCGCGCATAGATCGCACCCAAAGGCGCCAGCAGCCGCGCGGCAAATCCCGGTGCTTCGGGCGGGTTGTGCCAGAAACCGGGCGGCCGCATCAGCGTTCACCGCTGATGATCTGGCGGGAAAGCTCTATCACCCGGTCGGTGACGTCAACACCGTCAGACGCCACGGTCCAGGCCGCCGCCGCAAGACGCGCCGCACGGTCGGGTGACAACAGATCCGCCAACGCGTCGCCCAGATCGGTGGGTGATCCGACAGCGCGCGCGGCCAGTGCTGCACCGAGGCGGCCAAACACCGTGCCATAGGCCCCGGCCCGCGGCCCGTACAGGATCGCCGATCCCAGCGCCGCAGGTTCCATCGGATTGCGGGCGCAGCCATTGCCCAACAAGGTGCCGCCCATGAATGTCACCGGGGCCAGCCTGTACCAGATGCCATACTCGGTCGAGGCGTCGGGAATATAAACCTCGGTGTCGGGTTCGGGCTCTTGTTCCAACCCGCGCTGGGCAACCATCCAGCCTTCGCCCGCCTCCATCTGCGCCGCCAAGGGGGCTGCGCGGGCCGGATCCTGCGGCACAAGGATCAACAGCAACCGATGCGACAGCCGCAACGCCGAGCGATGGGCGGCGATCACCGCAGCCTCTTCGGCGGCAGGCACATCGGCAGCCAACCAGACCGGGCGCGTCGCAAACAACTCGGCCAGCGCCGACCGTTCCGGTTCGTGATAGGCCAGCGCCGCGCTGGCCTCCTCTAGCCGCCCCACCGTGGCGACGTTCAGCGCACCGGCCTTGCGAAAGGCGCGCGTCGCAGCCTCGTCCACCGTCAGCACCTGCCGCACGGTTTGCAGGCACCGCCGCAGCAGTCCCGGATACCAGCCATCGCGGCCCTTGATCAGATAGGGCGTGCGGGCATCGACCATCAACACCGCAAGCTGGCGGTCCGCCGCCTCCAGCAGGGCGGCAGGGCGGACCTCGCCCTCGGTCATCACGATCAGATTGGGCCGCCAATGATCGAGGAACGCCTTGGCATCTGCCGCGCTGTCCAAAGGGGGGCGTTGTTCCAGACTGCCGGGCAGGCGCAGACCCAGCGGCTTGTGCGCGGTGATCAGGACCGTCACGCCCAGATCGTCCTGCAGCCGCCGGGCAAGCTGGGCCAACCCGGCCAGTGCCACAGCCTCGGACGCATGCATCCAGACCAACTTACCGACCGGACGCGCCGGGCGCGACGCATCCGCGCCCGGCTCGCGCCGCCCGGTCAGGTTATAAAGCGTGCGGCCAATCGACAGCGCCATGCGGGCCGCTCAGGCGCCCATCTCTTCGGTCAGCGAACCCGGTTTGCCTTCCTCGCGCAGCCGGTGAATGTGGGCGATGAAATAGCGCATGTGCGCATTGTCCACCGTGCGCTGCGCCTCGGCCTTCCATGCCGAAAACGCCGATGCATAATCGGGAAACATGCCGACGATGTGAATGTCATTGACGTCTTTGAAGACGTTGGTCTGGGGGCTGACAAGTTCGCCACCAAAGACAAGGTGAAGCCGTTGGGTCATGGGTTTGGTCCAGTTTGCTGCGCTGCCGCACAGGGTAACGGTTGGCTGCGCGCGGGGCAAGGATGCACGGCGGCCATTGCCCGGTCACCGAAAATGCAGTGGCAACTCCCTGCCGTTGTGCGGATCCCCTGCTATACAGCAGCGATATTTCCCTGTATGGCCCCCAGATCGGCCCGACGATTCCGGGGCAGGCGGCGGGGAGGCTGGTCTGCAATGGGGAATGAGGTGCCGTTGCAGTGGTACTTCAAGGGCGCACCAGGCGTGCCCCCCATCAGGAAAAAATATGATCGAACACGGTATCGCCGCGCCTTTGGCTGCGGCTTTGACGGCCAAGGGCTATGAAACCCTCACGGCTGTGCAATTGGCGGTGATCAAACCCGAAGCCAACGGGCGCGACCTTTTGGTGTCGGCGCAAACGGGTTCCGGCAAAACCGTCGCCTTCGGCATGGCCATCGCCGCCGAATTGCTGCGCGGTGCGGACAAGTTGCTCTACGCCGATACGCCGATGGCCTTGGTCATCGCCCCCACCCGCGAACTCGCCCTGCAAGTGGCGCGTGAACTGGAATGGCTTTACGCTGGTGCTGGCGCCCATATCGCCACCTGCGTTGGTGGCATGGATTACCGCACCGAAAAACGCGCGCTGGACCGGGGCGCGCATATCGTTGTCGGCACCCCGGGCCGCCTGCGTGACCACATCGACCGCCGCTCGCTGGATCTGTCGGGCCTGCGCGCCGCCGTGTTGGACGAAGCCGATGAGATGCTGGATCTGGGCTTCCGCGAAGATCTGGAATACATCCTTGCCGCCGCACCCGAAGACCGCCGCACCCTGATGTTTTCCGCCACCGTGCCGAAAGAAATCGCCAAGCTGGCCGAAGATTTTCAGCGTGACGCGCTGCGCATTGCCGCCCAGGGCGAGGCCAAGCAGCACGTCGACATCCAGTACCGCGCCCTGTCGGTGGCCGTGCGCGACCGCGAACATGCGATTTTCAACGCCCTGCGGTTCTATGAGGCGAAAACTGCCATCGTGTTCTGCAAAACCCGCGTCAACGTCAACCATCTGATGGCCCGCATGGGCAACCGGGGCTTCAAGGTTGTGGCGCTGTCGGGCGAACTCAGCCAGCAAGAACGCACCAACGCCCTGACCGCCCTGCGCAATGGCCGCGCGAATGTGTGTATCGCCACCGATGTTGCCGCCCGTGGTATCGACTTGCCGGGGTTGGAATTGGTGATCCACGCCGATCTGCCGTCGAACTCGGAAACCCTGTTGCACCGGTCTGGCCGGACCGGGCGGGCGGGAGCCAAGGGCGTCTCTGCGCTGATCGTGACGCCGTCGGAATTCAAGAAAGCCCAGCGTTTGCTGCAAGGTGCCAAGGTTGTGGCCGAATGGGGCGTGGCACCGTCGGCAGAAGACGTGCAGGAAAAAGACGACGCCCGCATCTTTGAAAACCCGGTGTTCGCGCAGGACCTGTCCGATGAGATGGACATGGCGATGAAGCTGATCGAACGCTTTGGCCCTGAACAGATTGCCGCCGCCTATGTGCAGTCGTGGCGCTCGGGCCGTTCCGCCCCCGAGGTGCTGTCCGATCAGGCCGGCCCGCCTCGCGATGCCGCCCCGCCGCGGGAGCGTTCGGAATTTGGCGCTTCGGTCTGGTACATGCTGTCGGTGGGCCGGTCTGGCCGGGCCGAGGCGCGCTGGCTTTTGCCGAAAATCTGTGACGCTGGTGGCATCACCAAGGACGGCATCGGTGCCATCCGCGTGCAGGAAGACCGCACCTTTGTGCAGATCGCCGAGAATCTCGCCGCCAAGTTTGGCGCGCAGCTGGAGCTGGAAAGCGGCGTCGTGATGGACCGCATCGCAGGCGAGCCGGAACTGGACCGCCCCGAGCGCAGCCCGCGCAAAGAGGCTGCGGCCCGTCCGGCCCCACGCGCCCGCGTTGAACGTTCTGAACGGCCAGAACGTGCTGAACGCCCGGAACGCGCCGACAAACCCGCCTACACGCCGAAGCCCGCGCGTGTGGTCGAAGATGACGCGCCCGCCTACAATCCTCTGGGTGCCGACGCCCCGCCCGCCGAGGCCCCCGCGCCCCGTGCCGAGCGCAAACCCTACGCCCCGCGCGAGTCCAAGCCTTACGCACCCCGCGCCGACGCCGAGCGCAAGCCTTACGCGCCGCGAGCCGACGCCGCGAAACCCTACGCGCCGCGTGATGCAGCCAAGCCTTATGCCGCGCGCGCCGAGGGCGCAAAGCCCTACGCCAAGCGCGAAGACGGTGACCGCAAGCCCTACGCGCCGCGCGCCGAAGGGGCCAAGCCTTACGCTCCGCGTGATGCCGCCAAGCCCTACGCCAAGCGCGAAGATGGCGACCGCAAACCCTATGCGCCGCGCGCCGAAGGTGCGAAACCCTACGCCCCGCGTGCCGAAGGTGCCAAGCCCTACGTCAAGCGCGAAGATGGCGACCGCAAACCCTATGCGCCGCGTGCCGAGGGTGCCAAACCCTACGCCCCGCGTGCCGAGGGTGCCAAGCCCTACGCGCCGCGCGGCGATGGTGACTTCAAGCCGCGTTCGGCCGGGTTCAAATCGCACGGCGCGGATGGCAAGCCTGCACGCGGTGCGGGCTTCAAATCCCACGCCGGTGAGTCGAAGTCCTTTGCCAAACCGGGCAAACCGGCTGGCCCCAAGACCGACGCCAAGGACACCTCGAAGCGGTTCGTGCCGCCGGGTAAACCTAAAAAGTAAATACCCGTTCATATAAGGCCGCCTTCGGGCGGCCTTATTGTTGGAACCGCGCCAAAAGGTCGGCGTGCAAGGCCGGGGCCGCCGCAACTATCCCCGACGATTGCGCCCGCACCGAGTTGAACCGCAGTGCCGCGCCCCGGCAATCGGACACCACAGCCCCGGCACGGGTGGCAATCAGACTGCCCGCCGCGATGTCCCATTCCCAGGCATCGCGAAACGCCAGCATGCCATCAAACGCGCCTTCAGCCACCAGGGCCAGCCGGTAAGCCAGCGACGCGCGAAAGCTGCGCTGAAACGCGGGCGGCTCACCCTGCCAGTGATCCGGCAACAGGTTTGCTTTTGTGGTCAGTATGTTGGGATCATCGGCCAAGGATCTTACGCTGGCCCGCATCGGCTGTCCGTCCACCAAAGCCGGGCCATCCGCCGCCGCCGTGTACAGCCGGTCCAGCGCGGGCAGATAGACCACGGCCGCCGTTACCACGCCCTGCCGCGCCACCGCCAGAGAATGCGCAAAGTGCTTCTCGCCCGCGATAAACGCCCGCGTGCCATCTATCGGATCAATGATGAACACATGTTCACAATTCAGCCGCGCGCTATCGTCTGGCGACTCCTCTGACAGCCAGCCATAGCCGGGACGCGCCCCGCGCAACTGTCCCATCAGCATATCGTTGACCGCCAGATCGGCCTCTGTCACCGGGCTTGCGTCAGGTTTGTCCCAAACGATCGGCGTGTTCTTCCAATACCGCAGCGCGATGTCGCCGGCCGCGCGCGCGGCTTCGGTCAGCAAGGCCAGATCATGCGCCGGCAAGGATCATCCCTTCGATCAACAGGCTGGGCACGCGGGTGGACAGATGCGGTCTGGCATCGTTGGCCGGGATCATCCGCAGCAGCATGTCGCGCAGATTGCCCGCGATGGTGCATTCGTTCACCGGATACAAAACCTGCCCGTTCTCCACCCAGAACCCAGAGGCCCCGCGCGAGTAATCCCCCGTGGTGGGGTTGATGGTCGACCCGATCATCGAGGTGACCAGCAGACCCGTCCCCATATCGCGGATCAGATCGGCGCGGCTGGCGCTGCCCATGCTCAGATCAATGTTCGATGTGGACGGAGACGGCGGTGACGACGTGCCGCGCGACGCGTTCGCGGTCGATGGCATGCCCAGTTTGCGCGCCGTCGCCAGATCCAGTGTCCAGCCGGTCAGAATTCCATCCTGAACGATCATGCGTTTTGCGGTCGGCAGGCCCTCGCCATCAAACGGGCGCGAACCGGACACGCGCGGGCGCAACGGGTCCTCAATCACCGACAGACCGGCGGGCAGCACTTGTTGACCCAAAGCATCCTGCAACCACGAAGACCCCCGCGCAATCGACGCGCCGTTGGTCGCGGACAACAGATGACCGATCATCGAGGTCGCAACCCGTTCGTCAAACAGCACCGGATAGGTGCCGGTCTTCGGTTTGGTCGCGCCAGCCCTTGCCAGCGCCCGCTCTGCCGCCAATGCGCCGATGCCTTCCGCGCCCGGCATATCAGACTGATGCACGCGGCCTTCGCCGGCATAGTCCCGCTCCATCCCGGTGCCGTCGCCGGTAAAGGCCACGGCGGAAATCGACCGCGAACTGCGTACATAACCGCCCGAAAACCCATTGCTGGCCGCCATATGCACTTGACGCAAACCGTAGCCCGCCGACGCCTCTACCTGCGTGATCCCGGCCACCGCCATAGCGGCGGTTTCGGCCATGCGCGCGTCAGCCTCCAGCGCCGCCGCCGATGGCTCGGGCGAGTTGTCGCACAGATCCAGCACCGCCAGGTCCCAGTCGCGCGCGATCTGACCCTCTTCGGCCAATCCAGCATAGGGATCAACCGGGGCCTCACGCGCCATCGCCACTGCGCGTTCGGCCAGTTGCTGCAACGTCGCCGCTGACGTGTCCGACGCCGAGACGCAGGCCTGACGACCGCCCATCAGCACCCGCAGACCAATCTCAACCCCTTCAGACCGCTCTGCCTGCTCCAGCCGCCCCGCGCGAATGTCGATGGATTGCGAGGTGCCCGACAGCGCCATCGCATCGGCGGCCTCGGCACCCGCCGCGCGGGCGGCGTCCAGCAGGGCAGCGGTCAGAGTTTCAAGCGAATGTGCCATGGTCTTCCTTTGCAGGGCGCGCGGCCCGGCTGAATTGCGTCCGAACTGGTAAAGTCATGCATTGGCGGCGGATTTCAAGGTCTGGCAAAACATGGATCGCGATTGCCCATGAAAAAGGCCGCCCCGCGCGTGTCAGGGCAGCCCCATCCGGCTCAGCGTTTATTGCAGACGCTGGCCGTTTGCGTAAAGCACCTTGTCTTTGACCTCAATCGTCGAGGTCAGCTCATCCGACCCCTCGGCCCCGGCATTGGCGAACATCGCCACCATCATGCGCGCGCCCATGGCGTCTTCGTCGGTCAGAATGCCCATCGCCACCAGCTTATCCAGCAAACCGTTGCCGCCGACCAGTTTCAGGTCCAACTTGCCATTCGGCGCAGGGATGCCCGGGAAAGTGGTCTTGTCGCTGTTGTCAAAGGTGAAAGCGCCCGCTCCGGTCAGTTCCGCCCCAGCGATCGTGGCCCTGATTTCGGTCACATCCAGCGCGTGCAAATCCCCCGGCGTGGCTTCGCCCAAAGCCGCCATCGCGGTCTGGTCAAACAGGTCAGTGGTCATTCTGACCTTGCCTTTGGTGTCGATGATCACCGTGGCTGGATCGTGCGGCAAGGTGCCCGCCGGGTCAAACATGCCCCAGACCTCGTCCGAAATGGTAAAGCCAACCAGTTTGATCAGCATCGCAAAATCAGTGGGTTCGGCGCTGGTGCCGACCGGCAAAAGGAAGTTGAACGCGGTTTCCTCGTAGCCCAGTTTCAATTCCGGGAACGGAATATCGGGGCTGGAGACGGTCAGATCCAAACCCTTGCCGCTGGCCCCGTATTGCATTTTGGTCGCATCCAGCGCGAAGGTGATCGCGCCACCTTCGCCCTTGGCCAGCATCTTGAACGGACCCTTTGCCTCGGTCACGTCGACATCGAAGGTCATCGCCCCAAATGAAAAGCCGCCGTCCGTGGTGAACCCGGCTTTCAGCGCGGCGGGCAGGTCGGCCATCATGCCGGCACCCAGGAAATTGCCATTGGTCTTACCAGCCAGATCGGCAAAGGTACCGACGATGCGGGCGTTGGACCCGGCTTCCTTGTCTTCGCCCACAACGGTCAACGCCAGGCTTTGCGCCGAAAAATCGGACGAAACCTTTTTGGCCGCTTCTGTCCCTTCCACCAGATACTTGCCCGCAATTGCCGTCACGGTGGCCTCGACGGTCGTGTCGACCGCTGCGGCATCAACGCCCTCGATCGCCTCAAGTTTGATTGTCAGAGTCGGGGCCTCAAAGGCATAGCTGGTGGCCTCGGGCGTGCCGCTGGCAGTCATCAACAGGCCGGGCTGTGCAATCGAGATGGTCAGATTGGTCGGCTCGGTGCTGCCCTCTTTGGCCGGCATTTGCAGCTTGATCGGATAGCTTTCCGACATGGTGATTTCAACCGACCCGTCGCCATTGTCAGTGAAAGTGATTTCGTCAATCGTGGCATCCAGCACCACACCGTCCTGGCTGGAGGAAATTTTCACCCCGGTCGCAACCAGCGCATCGCCGTTTCGGGCCACATCTGCAGCGGTGATGGTCTGGCCGTAGGTCGTGCTCATGTCCTGCCAATTTTGCCAAACATCTTCTGGCGTAACATCGGCAAAAGCGCCGGAACCTGACATAAGCGCAAAAAATGCGGTGCTGCCCGCAAGTTTCCAGTGTTTCATAATGAGGCCTTCCCGGAGAAAATATTCGCATAAACCATCCGCCGTTGTGCCCGGAGGGTCAAGGGTTTCCGTTCGACCCGTGATTGCAGTAAACGGAATTGTCATCAGGCGAAAACAGGGGGCGGGGCGATGCAGGGTAAAGTGGTGGTGATCACCGGGGCCAGCAGGGGCATTGGCGCAGCATCGGCGCGCGCCTTTGCGGCGGCGGGCGCACATGTGGCCCTGTTGGCGCGTGACGCTGGCAAACTGCAGGATCTGGCCGCGGAGCTTGGGCCAAATGCGCTGGCCTTGCCTTGTGATGTGGCCGATTGGGTGGCGGTTCAGACAGCTGTGGACGCGGTGCTGGTCCGGTTTGGCCGGCTGGATGTGCTGATCAACAATGCCGGGGTGATCGACCCGATTGCCGAAATTTGCACCGCAGACCCGGTCGAGTGGGCGCGCGCGATGGACATAAACCTCAAAGGGGTCTTTCACGGCATGCGTGCGGTCTTGCCGCGGATGCGGGCGCAAGCCAGCGGCACCATCATCACCATCTCGTCGGGGGCCGCGGTGAACCCGATCGAGGGGTGGAGCGCCTATTGCGCGTCAAAGGCCGGGGCGCTGATGCTGACCCGGATGGCGCATCTGGAAGAGGCCGCGCATGGCATCCGGGTGCTGGGTCTGTCTCCGGGTACGGTGGCCACCGACATGCAGCGCCAGATCAAGGCTTCGGGGGTGAATGCCGTCAGCCAGTTGGATTTCTCGGTGCATATTCCGGCCGATTGGCCGGCGCGCGCGCTGATCTGGATGTGCGGACCTGCGGCAGATGAATGGCGCGGCAAAGACGTCTCCCTGCGCGAAGACAGCATCAGGCGGGCCGTGGGGTTGATCGCATGATAGGGATTGAAAACAACGACGGCCTGCTGGTGCTGACACTGCGCCGCCCGGCCAAGGCCAACTCTCTGACCAAAGCCATGCTGGAGGATCTGGACACCGCTGTCGCCGGCACCAAGCCCCGCGCCCTGATCCTGACCGGCGAAGGCCGGGTGTTCAGCGCCGGTGCCGATCTGGACGAGGCCCGCGCGGGTCTGGCCACGGATCCGGTCTGGGACCGGCTGTCCAATCGCATCGCAAACCTGCCCTGCCTGACCATCGCCGCATTGAACGGCACTTTGGCCGGGGGGGCGATGGGCATGGCGCTGGCCTGTGATCTGCGCATCGCGGTGGCCGGGGCGAAGGTCTTCTATCCGGTGATGAAGCTGGGTTATCTGCCGCAACCCGCCGATCCGGCACGACTTGTGGCCTTGATCGGACCAGCGCGGGCCAGGATGATCCTGATGGCCGGTGCGAAGATAGAGTCGGACGAGGCACTGGCCTGGGGCCTGATCGACCGCATTGTCGAACCGCATTCCCTGCTGGACGCGGCGCGCGCGCTTTGCGCCGACGCGCTGGCGGCCGATCCGGAGCATGCCGCTGCGATCAAGGCGCTGATGCGGCCGTAAAAGAGGGTGGCGACACTTCAGGTCTGGGTGGTGCACACGCAAGGCGCGCTTGTTTCCGGCCGGTTTTCTTGGCAGAGGTGCATAAGCGACACGCGGCTGCACAAGGATGATGTCACATGGCGGGTCAGACCGATATGGCGGCCAAACTGATGGGATGGACGCAACAGGCCTTTGACACAGCCCAAGGCTGGCTGTTGTCGCCAGCCGCCTGGTCGCAGTTTGCCTTGTTGGCGGTGGCATTGTTCGCAGCCCTGCGTCTGACCCGCCGCGCCAGCCCCGCTGTCAGCCGCATTCTGCACCCCGGCGCCAGCACCAATTTCGTCGCCACCGCCCGCCGCTACGCGCTGCGGTTCCTGCCGCTGTTGATGCCGCTTTTGGCCTATGGCCTGACCGCCGCCGGAGAAGAGGTCACCCGGTCGCTCTTTGGCTCCGGTGACGTGATCGCCTTTGGCAAAAGGGTTTTCTTGTTTCTGGCCGCCCGGATCTTCGTGCAACAGGTTCTGACCGACAGCTTTCTGAAATTGCTCGGGAAATATGTGCTGCTGCCGGTGGTGGCATTGTATGCTTTGGGCATTCTGGACGACATCTCGGCGCGCCTGGAAGAAACCGTGATCGCGCTGGGCAACATCCGGTTTTCGGTGATGGCCCTGCTGCGCGGGGTGGTTGCCGGGTCGATGCTGTTCTGGCTGGGGTCATGGTCAAACCGTCAAAGCGCTGATTACATCAAGAAACAGGATGAACTGCGCCCTGCCACCCGCGAATTGGCGGTGAAGGCGACAGAGGTTGCGATTTTTGGTGCATCTTTCCTGCTGCTGATGGGCATAATGGGCATCGACCTGACGGCGGTGGCGGTGCTGGGCGGGGCTTTGGGGGTGGGCGTCGGTCTGGGTCTGCAACAGATCGCCGCGAATTTTGTCAGCGGAATCATCCTGTTGATCGAAGGCCAGACCACTGTTGGGGATTATGTCGAGCTCGATGGCGGCGAAAAGGGCACCATTGTCAAAATGACCGCCCGCGCCTGTGTTCTGGAGACGTTTGATGGCAAATGGATTGTGGTGCCGAACGAGCATTTCATCACCACACGGGTGGTGAACTATTCCGACGCAGGCAGTGTCAACCGCTATGAGGCGCTGTTTTCGGTCAGCTACGACACCGATATCAACCGTGTGCCTGCGATCATCGAAGCGGCGGTGCGGGGCCTGCCTTTCGTGTTGCGCGCGCCCGATGGCCCGGACTGCGAGCTGCGCGGTTTTGGGGAAAGCAGCGTTGATTTTGCAGTGGAATATTGGGTCAACGGCATTGACGACGGCAAGAACAAATATGGCAGCCCGGTGCTGTTTGCGGTGTGGAATGCGCTGAAAGCCGAAGGCATAGAGATGCCGTTTCCGCATCGTGTGGTCGAAATCAAGGGCGGTCTGCCGGGCGTCAAAACCTGATGGATGCGCTGGTGATCGGGGCCGGGCCTGCAGGTCTGATGGCGGCGGAGGAACTGGCGAGGACCGGGCGGCGGGTGGTGGTCTGCGAGGCCAAGCCCAGCCCGGCGCGCAAGTTTCTGATGGCCGGAAAATCCGGGCTGAATGTAACCAAGCATCAGGATTTGGCAGAATTTACAGCGGCTTATGACAGTTCTTGGTTGGCACCGATGTTGGCCGAATTTGGCCCCGCGCAGGTGACAGACTGGTGCAAAGGCTTGGGGCAACAGGTGTTCACTGGGTCGTCAGGGCGGGTTTTTCCACAGGCGATGAAAGGGTCGCCTCTGTTGCGGTCTTGGCTTAAGCTTCTGGAATCTTTGGGAGTTTCTCTGCGGACGCGGTGGCGTTGGACCGGATTTGACGGCGCAGGATTTCGGTTTGACACGCCCGAAGGCGGGCAGGTCTTGCACCCCAGGGTGACGGTGCTGGCTTTGGGCGGTGCCAGTTGGGCGCGTTTGGGGTCCGATGCGGCCTGGGTGCCTTGGCTGGTGGAAAAAGGCGTGCAGGTTCAGGGGTTTAAGCCTGCCAACATGGGGTTTGCCGTGCATTGGTCGCCGCACATGGCGCGGCACTTTGGGCAGGCCGTCAAAGGCGCGGCGCTGCTGGTGGACGGGCACCGGGAGCGTGGTGAATTTGTGATTTCCGCCAAAGGCTTGGAGGGTGGCGGCATTTATGCGGTGTCGCGGGCGTTGCGCGATGGCGCGGGGCTGACCGTCGATCTGATGCCAGACGTGGCGGCGGATCAGGTGGCGGCGCGGCTGGCGCGGATGAAGCCCGGCGAAACCTTGGCCAACCGTTTGCGCAAGCTGGGTCTGTCCGCCCCGGCCATGGCTTTGGTGATGGAGTTCGGGCGCGGGCTGGACCCGGTTCAGGCGATAAAATCCCTGCAAATTTCATTGCTTGGCCCCCGCCCGATCGACGAGGCGATCTCGGTCTCAGGCGGCATCACCCGTGCCAGCTGCGCCGAAAATCTGGAACTGCGCGCCCTGCCGGGGGTGTTTGTGTGCGGCGAAATGCTGGACTGGGAGGCGCCCACGGGGGGGTATCTTTTGACCGGATGCTGGGCCACGGGGCGCTGGGCGGGGCGGGCGGCAGCGCAGTACGGTTAATCTGCTGAAAACGCAAGGAAACCTGCGTCCGTTTTCTGTCCCGCATCCGTCCTTTTTGCGTCCGTTCTGCGTCCCTACGCAGCGGGCGCTGGATTAGGGTTAAGGTAGCGGCGCGCGCCTGACGCAACCCTCTTAGTGCTTCACCATCACATGGCGGACCACGGTGTAATCCTCCAGCGCGTAGGCCGAAAGATCCTTGCCATAGCCCGACTGTTTCAGCCCGCCGTGGGGCATTTCATTGACCAGCATGAAATGCGTGTTCACCCAGGTGCAGCCATAGCGCAGGGCGGCGGTGGTGGACATGGCACGGCCGATGTCGCGGGTCCAGACCGAACTCGCCAGCCCGTAATCGCTGTCATTGGCCCAGAGCACCGCATCGTCGGGGTCGGTGAAGGGCGTGATCGACACCACCGGGCCGAACACCTCGCGCCGCACAATCTCATCGTCCTGACGCGCGCCTGCGATCACGGTGGGGCGGTAATAAAACCCGTCGGGCATGACTTCACCGCCGGTGGTGATCTGCACATGCGGCAACTCGCGCGCGCGGTTCACAAAGGATGCCACGCGGTCGCGTTGGCGCAGGCTGATCAGGGGGCCGATCTCATTGGCCGTATCATCCGCCTGCGCCAGCACAATGGACGACACCGCAGAGGTCAGGTCGGCCACCAGATTGTCATACACCTTCTTTCCGGCGTAAATGCGGCAGGCGGCGGTGCAGTCCTGCCCGGCGTTGTAATAGCCAAAGGCGCGCAGGCCTTCGACCACGGCGGAAATATCGGCATCGTCAAACACCAGAACCGGGGCCTTGCCGCCCAGTTCCAGATGCGTGCGTTTCACCGATTTCGCAGCAGCATCCAGCATCTTTTTGCCAGTGGCCACATCGCCGGTCAGAGAGATCATATCGACGCCGGGGTGGTTGATCAGATAGCTGCCCACGGTCTGGCCGCGGCCCGTCACGACCGAGACCACGCCTTCGGGCAATTCTTCGGCCAGAATCTGCGCCATTTTCAGAGCGGTCAGCGGGGTTTGCTCGGACGGTTTGAACACCACCGTATTGCCGCCGCCGATGGCCGGGGCCAGTTTCCACGCCATCATCATCAGCGGGTAATTCCACGGCGCAATCGACGCCACCACGCCGACCGGATCGCGGCGGATCATGCTGGTGTGGCCGGACAGATATTCGCCTGCCAGCGCCCCGGTCTGGCAGCGCACCGCGCCCGCAAAAAATCGATAGCAATCGACGATGGCAGGAATTTCGTCGTTCAGGGCGGCGTTGATCGGCTTGCCGCAATTCAGCGCCTCTAGTGCCGCGAAGGTTTCGGCTTCGGCCAGAACCCGGTCGGCGATGCGCAGCAGGGCGGCGGAACGCTCGGACGGGGTGGTGCGCGACCAATGGGCAAAGGCGCGGCGGGCAGCCGTGACGGCGCGGTCAACTTGCGCGGTCGAAGCTTCGGGGACGTTCAGGATCAGCGCCCCGGTGCGGGGGTTCAGAATGGGTTCGGGCGTTTCCGTGCCGGGTTCGAAGGCATTGCCGATCAGCAGTTGAGTCTGGATCATCATGTGAAAAGCCTTTTCATTTTCCAGAGCCTGCGGTTTCCGATCCGTTGCGTGTCAGGTAATAGGCGGCAAGGATGGGCAGGAAGGTGGCTGCAAACACGATCAGCGCCACCACATTGGTGACCGGGCGTTGGCGCGGGCGGATCAACTCCTCCAGCATCCAGATCGGCAGGGTGGCCTGTTGGCCTGCGGTGAAGGTGGTCACGATCACCTCGTCAAACGACAGGGCGAAGGCCAGCATCCCCCCGGCCAGCAGGGCGGTGCCAAGGTTGGGCAGCAGGATGTGCCAGAAGGTTTGAAAGGCATTGGCGCCAAGATCGGCGCTGGCCTCCAGTATCACGCCCGACAGGCGGCGAAAGCGGGCGACGGCGTTGTTGTAGACGATGACGATGCAGAAGGTGGCGTGGCCCAAGATGATGGTCAGGGTGGAAAACGGAATGTCCATGATGCCAAAGGCGGATCGCAGCGACATGCCGGTGATCACACCGGGCAAGGCGATGGGCAGGATGATCAGCAGGCTGATCTGATCGCGGCCAAAGAAAGTGGCGCGGGCCATGGCGGCGGACACCAGCGTGCCAAGTACCATCGCCACGGCGGTGGCTGCGGTGGCGACTTTGACCGACAGGGCCAAGGCCTGCCAGATATCGGGGCGGTTCCATGCGGCGGCGAACCACTGGGTGGTCAGGCCGGGCGGTGGGAAGGCGTAGGTGCGTTCTTCGGTGGTAAAGGCGTAGAGGAAGATCAGCAGGATCGGCAGGTGCAAAAACAGCAGTCCGCCGATGGCCGCAAGTTTCAGGGAAAGGGGGGCGTCAGAGCGCATCGAAAGCCCCCGCACGTTTGGCAAGCGTCAGGTACACCAGCATGATCACGATCGGCACCACGGCGAAGGCGGCGGCAAGGGGGGTGTTCCCGGCGGTGCCTTGCAGCTGATACACCGCCATGCCGATGAAATTGGCGGAATTGCCGACAATCTGCGGGATGATGTAATCGCCCATGGTCAGCGAAAAGGTAAATATTGATCCCGCGATCACGCCGGGCAGGGCCAGGGGCAGGATCACGGTGCGGAAGGTTTGCGCGCGGGTGGCACCAAGGTCTTGGCTGGCCTCCAGCAGCGAGGTCGGCACCCGTTCAAGCGCGGCCTGCATCGGCAGGATCATGTAGGGCAGCCAGACATAGGTGAAGACCGCAAACATGCCGATGTAGCTGGTGGACAGCGAGTTGCCGCCGATCACCGGCAGGGCCAGCAGGGCGTTCAGAACGGCGCTGGTGTGGGTGGCCTCGGCGGCCCAGGTGAGGATGCCCTCTTTGGCGAGGATCAGCTTCCAAGCATAGATCTTGACCAGATAGGACGACCACAAGGGCAGCATGATGCCCAGATAAAACACCGCTTTCCAGCGGCCACGTGCATAGCGGGCGGCGTAATAGGCGATGGGAAAGGCGAGGATGGCGCAGCCGATGGTGACAGCGGCCGACATCAGCAGCGTGCGCAGGATGATGTCGTAATTCTGAGGGCGCAGCAGTTCGGCATAGGTTTTCAGGGTGAATTCCGGCAACACCATGCCAGAAAATTCGTCGATCGAATAGAAAGACTGCAACAGCAATGCCGCCAGCGAGCCCAGATAAACCACGCCCAGCCACAACAGCGGCGGTGCCAGCATCAGCGACAGCAGCAGTTTCGGTCTGCGCCAGAACAGGGTGGTCAGGCGGTCGGCGGTGGATTTGGCGGGGAAAATCGCGGTCATGGGCGTGCCCCATAGCTTGGGTGTTCATCTTGGCGGAAAATACTCCCGCCGGAGGCTCCTGTCCCAACAGCCGAAGCCTCCGGCGGGAGTATTTGGGCCAAGATGAATGCAGGACGCATCACGCTTCATCCATGATGTGCAGGGCCCCCGGCGCGTAGCCAAGCCGGATTTTGCTGCCGGGTTCGGGCAGCGACTGACCCGCGGGCAGGATGGCTGCGATGTCGGTGCCTTGTGCGGTCAGGCTGATGCGGTGGCCTGCGCCCAGGTAGCGGATCGCGGTGACGGTGCCTGTCAGCGGGCCGTTCGGGTTGGGCGTCAGGCTTTCGGGGCGCAAGGACGACCATTTGGCGGGACCGCCAAGTTGGGCGGTCAGGGCGGGGGGCAGCAGGTTTGACGAGCCGACGAAATCGGCGACAAAGCGGGTTTTGGGTTGCGTGTAGATCTGCGCAGGCGTGCCGATCTGGGCAATCTTGCCGTTGTTGAACACCGCAAGACTGTCGGCCATCGACAGCGCCTCATGCTGGTCATGCGTCACGAACACGAAGGTGATGCCAAGCCGCTGTTGCAGCGATTTCAGCTCATCCTGCATCGCCTCGCGCAGCTTGAGGTCCAGCGCTCCCAAAGGTTCATCCAGCAGCAACACGCGCGGTTCATTGACCAAGGCGCGTGCAAGGGCGACACGCTGGCGCTGACCGCCTGACAACTGGCTGGGCTTGCGGCTGCCGTAGGCGTCCAGATGCACAAGCGACAGCATTTCTTCGGCGCGGGCGTAGCGTTGGGCGCGGGCCATGCCCTTGACCATCAGCCCGTAGGCCACGTTGTCGCGCACGTTCATGTGCGGGAACAGGGCGTAATCCTGAAACACCGTGTTGACGTTGCGCAGATGCGGCGGCGTTTTCGAGACATTTTCGCCAAAGATGCAGATCTCGCCCGCCGTCGGGGACTCAAAGCCCGAAATCAGCCGCAGGCAGGTGGTTTTGCCAGAGCCGGACGGCCCCAGCATGGCAAAGAAAGCGCCCTCGGTGATGGCCAGATCGACTCCGTCCACCGCCTTGATCGGGGCAGCGGCGGAGCCGAAATGGCGCGAGACGGCGCGGAATTCTACTGCTGCGGGCATGGAAACGGGCCTTTTGCCGCCAGAACGGAACAGGGGCGCAGGATTTCACACCTGCGCCGGGACTGGCATGTGATGGGACGCGTGACCCCATGGATCTGACGGGGCAAATCCGTGGGGTCACGCAGCGCGGGTGGGATCAGCGGCCGCCGATCACACCGATGTAGTCGGACACCCAGCGGTAATAGGGCACGCAGGCGCCTTCGCCCTGGCTGCAATTGGCCACGGGTGTGGTCCAGAAGCGGATTTTCTCGAAATCATCCAGACCGTTGGCGGTGCAGGTTTCCGCAGTCGCCATGCCGCGGCCATCGGTGCAGGCGGCCGGAACACTGGGGTTCGCCCCGAACCAGACCGCAAGGTCGGATTGCAGATTGGACGACAGCGAATGTTCCATCCATTTGTACGCACAATTGGGGTTGGCGGCTTCGGCGTGCAGCATGGTGGTGTCGGCCCAGCCGGTCGCACCCTCTTGCGGGATGGTGGAGGCGACCGGCGTGTCGGCCTTGAGCAATCCCACCTGGAAGGGCCAGGATCCCGAAGCCACCACGCCTTCGTTCTTGAAGTCATCCATCTGGATGAAGGCATCGTGCCAATAGCGCCCGACAATCGCGCGCTGACCGCGCAGCAGATCCAGCGCCGCCTTGTACTGTTCTTCGTTCAATTCATAGGGCGAGGTGATCTTCAATTCCGGCTTGTGGAACATCAGGTACTGCGCTGCGTCGGCGATGTGGATCGGGCCATCATAGGCCTGTACCCGGCCTTCGTTGGATTTGCCGTCGGGCAGGTCCATTTTCTCGAACACCACGTTCCACGAGGTCGGAGCCTCTTTGAACACCTCGGTGTTGTACATCAGCACGTTTGGACCCCACATATAGGGGGTGCCGTAGTGGACGCCATCGACGGTGTGCCAACTGGCGTCAGCCAGACGGGGGTCGACTGTGGACCAGGACGGGATCAGAGCGATGTTGATCGGTTGCACGCGTTTGCCCGCGATCAGGCGCAGCGAGGCATCGCCGCTGGCCGTCACCAGATCGAAGCCGCCTTCGTTCATCAGCGCCACCATCTCATCCGAGGTGTTGGCAGTCTTGACGTTCACTTTGCAGCCCGTCTCGGTCTCGAACTTTGTGACCCAGTCAAAGGCCTTGTCGGTTTCACCGCGCTCGATGTAGCCGGCCCAGGCGACGATGTTCAACTGACCTTCACCGGGGCCAACTTCGGTCAGTTGCGCCAAGGCGGGGGACAGGCCGGTGATCAGGGCGAGGGCAGAAGTGGCAAGCAATTTGATGGTTGGCATTGGAAGCTCCCTGTGGATTGCGCATGCGCTGGGGCCGGATTCCCGGTCATGGCCTCACGGTAGGCGGCCTGTGGCGTTTCGCAATACCAAAACGCGGAAGGGTGGTATCGGATTTTCCGATAGATAGGGGTGGCAGGGGGCAGGGGACGCGCCCCGAGCTACCGGGTTGGGGCCATGCCCTGGGCCGAACGGATGAAATTCAAAGCAGGGGCAGACAAGGGCGCGCCGCGCCGCCACGCCAGGCCGACCTGCACCGATGGCAGGTCGCCTGACACATCGCGGATGCCGATGCGGTCGCCCTCCAGGCTCCATGGCCGGTAGACAAGACTGGGCAGGATCGCCAGCCCCGCACCGGTGGCGACAAGCGAGCGCACGGCCTCGACCGAGCGTGTGCGAAAGGCGATTTGGGGTTTCACCGCAAGGGATTGCATCAGCAGCCGGGTGGACTCTTCGATCTCATCCACCATCAGCAGGATCAGCGGCTGGCCCGCCAGATCATCCAGCGCAATGGTTTCCTGATCGGTGAGCGGATGGCCCAAAGGCAGCCACAAACGATATGGCGACACCAGCAGGGTCTCGACGTTCAGCGCCATACGGTCCTTCACCGAAGAGGTCAGCAGCACCGCCACGTCCAGCTCTCCACCGATCAGCAGGTGTTGCAGGTAATCGCCGTTGTCTTCGATCACGTTCAGCTCGATCTGCGGATAGGCGCGGCGATAGCGTTGCAGGATGTCGGACAGCACATAACCCGCAACCAGGCTGGTCACCCCCAGCGAAAGCTTGCCGGGCAGCGGTGCGGCGTCTTGCTGAAACGCCGTGCGGGCGGTGGCGACATCGGCCAATATCTGGCGGGCATGGCGCAGGAAAGCGCTGCCCTTGTGGGTGATCTCGATGCCCCGCGCCAGACGGTCGAACAGGGTGATGCCCAGATCATCCTCCAGCGCGCGGATGGCTTCGGTGACCGAGGATTGCGAGATGGACAGCGCACGGGCGGCACCGGAGACGGAACCAGCCTCGGCGGCGGCGATGAAGAATTGCAGCTGTCGCAGGGTGAAGGCCATGGGTTCGCCGTGATCAGGCCGCCGGGGGCCAGCCCCCCGGTCTGTTGGTTTCTTGTACCAATGACGAACCCAACAGACCACCCCGGGATATTTGAACCAAAGTGATTGCGTTAAGGCCGCGCCATTTCGGATGTAAGGGCGGCGTGGTGTTGGGCCACGAGGGATTCGTAGGCGGCAAGGCGGGCGGGGGTGAAGTGGTGTTCTTCGGCCAGCAGGTTGACGGTGCCAAGGACTGCGCCATCCGCGACCACCGGGATGTTGATACAGGAGCCAAGGCCCAGCGAGGTGATCAGGGCGTGGTCGAAGAAATACTTGGCAAACTCGGGCGTGGTGTTGGCGACAAAGGTTTGCTGCCCGGTGATGCAATGATCATACCAGCCGTCACGGGTCAGCGGTTTGGTGCCGGACACCGGATATTCCAGCGGATGCGAAGTATAGGCGCGGCGCGCGAGGTTTTGGTCTGGGTCCTGCACCGTCACAGTGAACAGGCGGGTGCCAAGAGCGGCGCAAGCGGTGTGCAGGCTGTCATAGATCATCGTGGGCTCCGGCGGTTTGGGGCAGTTGGCCACGGCTTGGGTTGGGACGCAAGGCCAAGTGGATCTGCAGCGCCAGCAGGTCAGACCGCGAGATCAGGCCTGCAAGATGCAGATCGGCACCGATTGGCAGCGGTTGCGGCAGGTCGCGGCCAGATCGGCCAAGCCGATGATCAGATCGCGCGACATCAGGGCGGCGGTAATGTCAGCCCGCGCCGCGCCTGCGCTTTCGGCTTCGGCGACGCCGATCAGGTGGACCAGATCCTTGTGCGTGTTGCAGGTGCCCATGCGAAGGCGCTGCTGCATCGCGGTCAACATCGCCGGACAGCTGACGTTGCGGCGTTCGCGCGGGGCATGGTCGCCGCCACGCTGGGCCCGAGCGCATGGGCAGAACGGATGCAGCCGTCCCGTGGCGCGGGTCCACAGCGTCGCAGTCACCGACAGCAGGATCGGCGCGGATCAAGGGGTCCAAGTGCCCGATGCCAGCAGGGTCACGCCGGTTTCAGCGGGCGGCGGTGTGGCCTGGCCCTGCCAGAAAAACAGCCGGATCAGTGCCGGGGCGGTTGGCGCGGCATCCCCGTCCAGCGCCAGAACCTGCCACTGCATGGCAAAGCCTTCCAGCAACAGGCCCTCGGCATAATAGGGGGCTTCTTCGGCATCCAGCAGCGCTTCGGTGTCGCTTTGGGCCTGCCATCCCTCGGCTTCGGCCCAGATCACCTCGGCTTCAAGGTCGGGGTGGCGGATGGCCCATTTCGCCAGCGGCGCCAGGAAGGTTTCGATCGGAGACAGGGTTTTGGCCATGGCAGCACCTTCATTGAATGGCCCGGTGTGCGCGCCGGGTGACGGGACTGTCAAGGGCGGCAGACCTTGAGGCGGATCAAGGCGTCGGCAGCTGGACTGGGTAGGATGCCTGCAAAGCAGAAAGGATTATCAATGGCCTATATCGTGACGGCAAGGCGGGTGGATGCGCAGGGCAGTCTGGCCACGGCCAGACAGGTGCAGGTGGTGTTGGGCACAGATCTGGCCGGGCGCGCGGCTGCGTTCAATCCGGTCGAGTTGCTGCTGGCGGCGCTGGCGGCCTGTATGATCAAGGGGGTGGAGCGGGTGACGCCGCTGCTGAGGTTTCAGGTCGAGGCCGTTGAAGTGCGGCTGGAAGCGATCCGTCAGGACGCGCCGCCGAAGCTGGTGAAAATCAGTTATGAGATTGTGGTGGACAGCGCCGAAACAGAGACAAGGCTGGATCTGTTGCATCGCAACATATTGAAATACGGCACGATTTCCAACACCCTGGCAGGGGCGGTGCCCATGGAGGGCGGCCTGCGGCGCAGCCAGGGCCGCCTGTCGGAAGCCTGAGCCTGGAGGGATTGCGTCACGCCACCTAGATCGCCTGGCGGGGGGCCATCGCGCGCAGATAGGCCGGGCGGGCGCGCAGGCGGGCCAGATATGCGGTCAGCGCGTCGCTGGGTGCGGGGAATTTCGCGCCGATGCCCCAAAGCAGGCAGTGGGTGGCGATGATGTCGGGGATGGTCATGGTGTCGCCCATCAGAAACGAGCCTTGCAGGCGCTGGTCCAGCCGCGCCAGGCTGCGGGCGTATTCCCATTTCAGCGAGTCCTTGATCGCAGGCAGGCGCAGGTCTTCGGGCAGCACAAAGCTGTGGCGGGCGGCGGTCCACAGGAGGGCGTCAAGCTCGTCGAGCAGGAAATGGGTCAGGCTGTCTTGCTGCGCGCGGGCGATGCTTCCGGCGGGGGCGGTAAACTGGTCGTGCTTGTCGGCAAGGTAGGTAAGGATGGCGGTGGAATCGGTGATCTGCGCGTCGCCGTCGATCAGGATGGGGACTTTGCCGCTGGGATTGTGGGCGCGGGCTTCGGGCGATTGCGGGCCGGCGGCGATATGGGTGAAGGGCAGGGCCAGTTCTTCGAGCAGCCACAGCACGCGGGCGCTGCGGGTTTTGGGGCTGCCGATCAGGATGTACATGGGCGCGGTCCTTGCTGTGGTTTGCGGGAGGCTAGCAGGGTTGTTGGCGGCGGGCGAGGGTGGGGGCGTGCGAGCAGTCACCCGACAGTTGGGCGTTTGGTGCAGGCGGCATCAGGGGGGTTTCACACCCCCCCACGCGGGCGAAGGGCCCGCTTCCCCCGTGGGATATTTTCAGACAGATGAAAAGTTTTAGACAAGTTTTACGGGGTGGGATCAGCGCTTCATCATCGCCAGCCGGATCAGGGCGCGTTCCATCACAGCCATCGCGGGCGCGCGCGAGGTGGAGCGCAGGGTGAGGTCGGTTTCCAGCAACAGAGCCAGCGCGTCTTCGAGCCGACGCATGCCCCAGGTGGTCGCCTGCCGCTGCATGGCATCGCGGCGGGGGCCGAAAACGCGCGTCTTCATCATGCCGTTGGACGCGCCGCCGGGATCGGAGGCCGAGACATGCAGCGAGCGGAAGTGCCGCAGCGCGCCGATGCACAGGGTGACGGGCAGGATGCCTTGACCTTCGAGCCTGCGCATCAGCGGGCCAATGTCGGCGATGCGTTGGTCGGCGACGGCGGCGATCAGGTCATCCACTTCGGCCTCGATGGTGGCGGGGGCGAGGGCGTGAACCTCGGTCGGGGTCAGGGGGGTGGCGTCCAGGTATTTGTAGAGCGCGATCTTTTCCAGCATCTGGCGGAAATCGCCGGGGTCGAGCGCGCGGGCGAGGGTGGCAAGGTCGGTCATCGCGGCGGGGTCGATGCGGGTGAGGCCCGCGCGGGACAGCGCCTGTTCGATCTCATCGCGCGAGGGTGGGTTGTCGTAAAGCACGATGGACACCGCCATCAGGTGTTTTTCAAACAGGCCGCGCAGGGGGGATTTCGCGGTCAGGTTGCCCGCCGTGACCACGATTTGCGCGTCGCCCGCACGCCAGTCCTTGAGCGCCGCGCCCAGCGTTTCGGTCAGCCCGTCAGTGGCATCTTCGACAAACGCCACGCGGGGGCCGGGGAAAAACCCGGCGGCGCGGGTGGCGTCGGACAAGAGCGCCTGATCCTTGCGCAGATCGCCCGCCTGAATCCGCGTCAGGCGCATTTCACCTTCGCCTGCGGGGCCGATCAGCGCCAATATGGCGTCCTGACGTTTGAGGGCCACGCGCATCGGGTCGGCACCGCAGATCAGCAGGCCCGCCTTGGTCGGATCGGGTTTGGCCAGATAGGCGTTTGCGGCGGCACCTTCGAGCTTCATTGCGCCCAGGTGGCCGAGCTGGCGATGATGCGGGTGACGATCTGATCGGCCAGAAGCCGCATCAGGCGCAGGGCGGCGTCTTCCTCGGCGGCCAGACCCGCGACGGTCGATCCGGTGGCGGACCAGCTGGTGAAGTTGGCGACGGTGCCGCCGGTGACGCGCGCGCCGCTGGTGCGGTCGGTCAGCGTCCAGTCGATGCTGCCGGTCAGGTTGTAGCGGGTGATGGCGTTGTCGGGGGTGATGCCGATGCCGACTGCCTCGGTGCGGATGGTGTAGGTCAGATCATAGCGGTCGGCCTGCGGTCGGCCCAGCCGTTCCTCGAGCCGTTCGACCAGATCGAAGCCGTTCTTGTCGGTGGGGTCGGCGACGCGGATGGTTCCGGCCAGCCCTTCGGCGGGGCCACCGGGGCCAAAGGCCGGGGCAAAGCCGCAGGCGGCGAGGGCCAGCGGCATCAAAAGCAGGCTGCGGCGGTTAAACGACGACATTTATGATGCGCCCCGGGACAACGATCAGCTTCTTCACGGGTGCGCCCGCCAGAAACTTCTGCACATCCTCATTCGCCAGCGCCAGTTTTTCAACCTCGGATGCGGGCATGTCGGCGGGCACGCTGATTTCCGCCCGGCGCTTGCCGTTGATCTGGATCGGCAGGGTGACGGTGTCATCCACCAGCAGCGCCGGGTCGGCCACGGGCCAGGGGGCCTGCGCGCAGAGGTCCGCGCCGCCCTGATAGGTCCAGATCGATTCGGCCAGATGCGGCGTCATCGGGCACATCAGTTGGGCCAAGGTGCGAATGGCGGCCTTCATCGCCGGGGTAGAGGCGTTGGCCTTCGCCAGCGTGTTGGTGAATTCGTAAAGTTTGGCGATGGCCTTGTTGAAGGCGAACCCCTCGATGCTGCGGGTGACTTCATCGACGGCTTTGGCAGTGGCGCGGGCGAGGTCTGCATCGCCAACGCCGACATGATCGGCGGGCATGTTGCCGATGCGGTCACACAGCGACCAGACGCGGGACAGGTGTTTGAAGGTGGCCTCGGCCCCCGATGCCGTCCATTCCACGTCCCGCTCGGGTGGGGAGTCGGACATCACGAACCAGCGGGCGGTGTCTGCGCCGAAGGATTCGATGATGTTCATCGGATCGACGACGTTTTTCTTCGATTTCGACATTTTGGCGGAGGGGATGATTTCCACAGCCGTGCCATCGGCCAAGCGGCCTTCGGTCACATCCTCGGGCAGGTGATAGACCGGCCGGCCGACGGCGTCGCGGGTCAGGTAAATCTCGTGCGTGACCATGCCTTGGGTGAAGAGCGCGTTGAACGGCTCTATCGCTTTGGCGGGCAAATGGCCGGTGGCGTGCATGGCGCGGGCGAAGAAGCGGGAATAGAGCAGGTGCAGAATCGCATGTTCAATCCCGCCA
Organism: Paracoccaceae bacterium; assembly: GCA_031428215.1. GTDB lineage: Bacteria > Pseudomonadota > Alphaproteobacteria > Rhodobacterales > Rhodobacteraceae > Cypionkella. Next base: position 51,230 of record JANPOY010000192.1, on the reverse strand, counting down.
ATGTATTGATCGACATTCATCCAATAGGCGGCGTCTTCGGCATTGGTCGGGGTGCCAGCGTGGGGGCTGGTGAAGCGGGCGTAGTACCAGGAGCTGTCCATGAAGGTGTCCATGGTGTCGGTTTCACGCCGCGCCGGTTGGCCGCAGTTCGGGCAGGCACAGTTGCGCCAGGTCGGGTGACGGTCCAGCGGGTTGCCGGGAATGTCGAAGGTGACATCATAGGGCAACTCGACCGGCAGGTTTTCCTTGCGCTCGGGCACCACACCGCAGGCGTCGCAATGCACCACGGGGATCGGGCAGCCCCAATAACGCTGGCGGGAAATCCCCCAGTCGCGCAGGCGGTAATTGGTGACGCCGCGACCGACGCCGACAGATTCGCAATGGGTGATGGCGGCCGTCACCGCTTGCTCGCCGGTTTGCAGATCATCACCGGCAAAACCGCGGATGTAGTGGACACGCTCGGATTTCATCGGCACATATGCCTCTGTCAGCGCGGCGTCCTCGGCCCCCTCGGCCACGAACACCGACCGGATCGGCAGGCCGTATTTGGTGGCGAATTCAAAGTCGCGGGCGTCATGCGCCGGGCAGCCGAAGATCGCGCCGGTGCCGTAATCCATCAGGATGAAGTTGGCGATGTAGACCGGCAATTCCACAGTGTCGTCAAAGGGATGGCGCACACGGATGCCAGTGTCGATGCCGATCTTCTCGGCGGTTTCCATCGCCTCGGCAGTGGTGCCACCCTTGCGGCACTCGGCAATAAACGCGGCCATCGCGGGGTCGTGGCGTTCCAGATGTTTGGCCAGCGGATGGTCGGCGGAAATCGCCGCAAAGGACGCGCCCAGCAGGGTATCCGGGCGGGTCGTGTACACTTCGATCCGGTCAAAGCCCTCGGGCGCGCCGACGGTTCCGAACGCAAACTGCAAGCCGCGCGATTTGCCGATCCAGTTGGCCTGCATCACGCGGACTTTCTCGGGCCACTCGGTCAACCCGTCCAAAGCCGCGAGCAGTTCGCCGGAATAATCGCTGATCTTGAAGAACCACTGCGTCAGCTCTCGCCGCTCCACCGGCGCGTTTGACCGCCAGCCCTTGCCGTCGATCACCTGTTCATTCGCCAGCACGGTCATATCGACCGGGTCCCAGTTCACCACGGCATTCTTGCGGTACACCAGCCCCTTGGCCATCATGTCGATGAACATCGACTGCTGCTGACCGTAATATTCCGGGTCACAGGTGGCGAATTCGCGGGTCCAGTCGAGCGACACGCCCAACGGCTTCACCGGTGCGCGCATGTCGGCGATGTTGCCATAGGTCCAGTCGCGGGGATGGCCGCCGCGTTCCATCGCGGCATTTTCGGCGGGCATGCCGAAGGCGTCCCAGCCCATCGGATGCAGCACCGAATAGCCCTGCGCCGCCTTATAGCGCGCCACCACATCGCCCATCGTGTAGTTGCGCACATGGCCCATATGGATGCGGCCCGACGGATAGGGGAACATCTCCAGCACATAATACTTGGGTTTGGCCGGATCACGCCTTGCGGTGAACGTTCCGGCCCGATCCCAGATCGCCTGCCATTTCGGTTCGATCGACTTGGGTTCGTAGCGCGACATTTCCGGCCTCATGCTTGTGTTGTCGCGGGATTACACCGCGAAAGGGGCCAAGGTCCAGCCTGCCCCATCCTCTGTGTCCAAATATCCCGGAGTCCGGGGCTGGCCCCGGTGCCGCACGGCCACCGGTAACGGCGGCTTACAGTTTGGTGTCCTGAATCCGCAACTGCCGCGCGCGGGTCAGAATCGCATCTTCAATCGCGCGGATGGTTTCGGGCGCCACGGCACCGCCGCCACGGCCCTGCATCGCCAGCTTGAGCGACCGGGCATCCAGCGCCGGGTCCTGCACGAAGATGGTGGCACGGTAGGCGCGGCCGCCGCCCGGAGGCGTGCCATATCCCGTCACGATCACCCCGGTGAACGGGTCCACCGATTCGATGGGCAGGAAGTTCAGCACATCAAGGCTGGCGGCCCAGATGTACTTGTTCACCTCGACTGTCGCATTCGGGCTTTTCTGGTTGCCGAACAGATCCCAAATCGTCGATTGCGGTTTGTCTTCGCCCTTGGCACGGGCCAAAGCGGCGCGCTGAGTTTCGGCAGCGGTGCGGCTTTGCAACTGCGTGTCCGTTGGGATGGTGGCGCGATTGCGCCCGAACAAGCCGCTGTCGCCGCTGGAAATCCCGCCACCGCAAGCGGTTAGGGTCAGGACAAGCCCGGCTGCTGTTCCCATTCGAGACAGACGATAGAGTGGCATCCGGTCCCCCGACGTTCATTGCGTGGCTGCCAATCCCATCAACTGCACAATCGTGCGGGGTTGCGGCCTTTGGGTCTGTCTAGCTGACAGGCCCGGCACTGCCAAGGCTTTTCACCCTATATAAAGGTGGCAGGCGCAGTGCCGTTTGGGGACGCCACCAGACCTGTGGCACAACTGTGGCAAGACTGCATCATCGGCGGCGCGTTTCCCCAGGTGGCACGGGTTCGCGTTGCAAACAGCGGGGGGAAGGACGAAATAGGGTCATACCCAATTCGGATTCCCCTGAATTGGGCCGCACCTTTGATACAACGAGGGAAACTATGAAAAAGATTCTTCTTGCTACCACGCTGATCGCCGCTTCGACCGGCTATGCAGCTGCTGAAGTCGCTGTCAGCGCCAAGGCACGTATGGGCGTCATCTCGGATGGCTCCGATATCATGTTCACCTCGCGTGTTCGCATCATCTTCACCGCGAGCGGCGAAACCGACAACGGTCTGTCGTTCGGCGCTTCGGTGCGTAATGACCAGTCCGGCGTTGGCAACACCAACAACGGCGACTCGACCGTGTACATCTCGGGCGCGTTCGGCAAAGTCACCATGGGCGACACCGGCAACGCCGCTGATGCACTGGTTGGCCAAGTTTCCGGCGTTGGCCTGACCGGCCTCGGCGACCTGAACGAATTGGGCTGGTTGTCGCGCGACAACACCGGCGCAATGTATGAGTACTCGGCTGGCGCACTGACGTTCGGCCTGGGCGCTGGTCAGACCGTCGACAATGACTTGCCGGCTAACGCTGCCGACGATGACTTCATCTCTGCTGCTGTGAAGTACTCGACCGACGCCTTTGCGGTTGCACTGGGCTACGAAGAGAACGCTTCGGACTCGCAGCTTTCGATGATGGCTTCGACCTCGTTCTCCGGCGCGACCTTGAAGCTGCGCTTGGCTGACCGCGACTCGATGGCTGACATGGCTTACGCCCTGTCGGTTGGCTACGCGATCTCTGGCGCTGACGTGACCGCATTCTACCGCGAGAACGGCCTTGCAGCCTACGGTATCGGCGCTTCCTACGACCTCGGCGGCGGCGCTTCGGTTGTTGGCGGTATTGCCCGCGAAGAAGGTTCGGACGCAATCTTCGATCTCGGCGTTTCGATGTCGTTCTGATCTTAGGATCAAAACTTCGGACAGAGCGGGCCTTGTGCCCGCTCTTTTCATTTCAGGTTCATGCTTTACATAAGGCAGGCAACGGCCTGTCTTTTTCATTTGGCCCAAACCTGCCAAAGGGGGCGCCATGTCATTGATCAGCATCACAGATCGCATCGCCGCAGCCACCGCGGCCGCCGCGCGCGCGCCCGGATCGGTCACCCTGATCGCCGTCAGCAAAGTGCAGCCCGATGACCGTGTGCGCGCGGTTCTGACCGCCGGGCAGCGGGTGTTTGGCGAAAACTATGTGCAGGAAACCCAAGGCAAATGGCCGGGCTTGCGCGCCGAATTTGCCGATGTGCAGGTGCATATGATCGGCCCCTTGCAAACCAACAAGGCCAAGCTGGCGCTGGAACTTTTTGACGCCATCCACACCCTTGACCGCACGTCACTGGCCGAAAAGCTGGCCAGACTGGCGCAGGACCGCGGGACCAGCCCGCAGCTGTTCGTGCAGGTCAACACCGGATCGGAACCGCAAAAGGCCGGGGTGCTGCCCGATGCTGTGGACGGATTTATCGCCAGGTGTCGCGGGATGGATTTGCCACTGGCCGGGCTGATGTGCATCCCGCCCGAAGGTGAGGAGTCGACGCCGCATTTCGCAGAACTGGCCGCGATGGCCGCACGCAACGGGCTGACCGGTCTGTCGATGGGGATGAGCGGTGACTTTGAAGCCGCCATCGCCGCAGGGGCCACCCATGTGCGAGTGGGGTCAGCGATTTTCGGCGCGCGGACTTACGGGTAAACCCCATGCAGCAAGCCTGCGGCAGAAATCCGTCAGGTCCGATCCAGGTTCAAGTCAGCCAAACCCGCGCAAAGGGCGGCAGCGCCAGATGATCGTCGTGCAGCATCACCGCCCGATCTGACAGCGCATCATGCCACAGGGTCACGCCCTGGCTGCGCAGCCACGCACCCGGTATGTGCTGCCAGATCTCGGAAAAGTTGAACAGGCAAGTGATCGGCCCGGTCGGGTCCAACCGTTGCACCGCAAACACCGGATCGCGCCCGGTGGACAGGATTTTCGTCGGATGGCCCGCGTGCAGGCCCGGTGTGGCGCGGCGGCGGGCCAATATATGCTGCAGCCCGTGAAACGCCTTGCCCGGCAGGGTGTCGGCGGCATAACGCTGTCCCGCCCGCGTCCAATCCATCATCGGGCGATGCACCCAGCGGCTGTCATGGGCATGATCAGCGCGGTCGCGGTAGCTGTAATCGTTCAGCATCGCCAACTCATCCCCCATATAGATCAAGGGGATACCGCCAAAACAAGCGATCAGCGCATGACCAAGCAACATCCGCTGCAAGCCTGCATCCACCTGATCGCCGCCTTGCGCCTTTTCCAGACCGGCCAGCGAGGCAAAGCTGCCCGAAATGCGCTTGTCCCCCGTCGCCTTGTTCTCTTGAAACAGCACACCTTGCGCGAAACTGCCCGCAAAGCCGCCTTCGTAGAAGTCCGACAGATAGGTGCGATGCGCCGGACCTGACATTTGCAGCGCCGCCGCATCCTCATCGGTGATCGCCCAGCCGATGTCATCATGGCAGCGGATATAGGTGGCATAGGTGGCGTTGGTCAGCCGATCCGGGAAGTGGGTCGCCAACACATGCGTCATCAGGCGGGTGTCGCGGGTGGCCAGCGCCGACCAGAACTGCACCATCAATGAGTTGTGATAGGCCAGATTGCCCTCACGCCCGTCATGGCGACCCCGGCCCAGATAGGGCAGCATTTCCTGCGGGCTGACAATCGCCTCTTCCAGATGGATCACCGCCGGGGCCGCAATGCGCGAACAGGCGCGCAGGGCCTGCAGAATCATATGCACCTCGGGTTCCGACTGACAGCGGGTGCCCAGCCGTTTCCACATGAAGGCCACCGCATCCAAGCGCAGGATATCCACGCCCGTGTTGGCCAGATGCAGCATGATCCTGGTGATTTCCAGAAACACCTGCGGATTGGCCCAGTTCAGATCCCACTGGTGTTCGTTGAAGGTGGTCCAGACCCACTTTCCGAACGCGGGGTAATGGGTGAAATTGCCCGGCGCGTTGTCGGGAAACACCTCGACCAGCGTTTTTTCATAGGCTTCGGGCATGTAGGGGCTGTCATACATCAGGAACATATCCTGATAGGCAACCTCGCCCGCCGCCGCCCTGACCGCCCAGTCATGCTCCTTGGCGGTGTGGTTGCAGACCAGATCGACGCAGAGCGAAATCCCCCGGCCGCGCAACTCGGTTGCAACCGCTTTGAAGTCATCAAGGGTGCCATAGGCCGGGTTGATGCTGCGGTAATCCATCACCGAATAGCCACCATCGGAATCACCGGGGCGCGGCTTCAGGCAGGGCATGAAATGGACGTAGGAAATCCCCAGCTCTTCCAGATAATCGAGCTTGGACAGCACGCCGTTCAGATCGCCGGCAAAGCGGTCGATGTAGAACACATAGCCTGCCATATTTGCGCGCTGAAACCAGTCTGGTTCAAGATCCCGTTTGAGATCAAGCAGTTTCAGATCTGCGGGGCGATCTTTCCACGCCGACAACAGCGCCGCGTTCAGATCTTTGCAGAACGGCACAAAGGCCGGATGGTCGCCATAAAGCGCCTCGAGCATCGGCCACAGATCGGGGGCCGATCGCGCCATCCGAAGCTGGAAGATTGCATCGTCGGGTTTCGTCACTGCTTTGGCCATATCGGTTCCCCCCGTTCGCAGCCGCAGATTACAAAATCCAAATCGCTTTGGGAAGAGATTAGGCGCGAATGATCAACCGGGACTGATGGCGCAGGCGGGCGGCGATCCAAAGCAGATCTTCGCGCGCCAATCCGATACAGCCCGCCGTGGGATGACGCGCTTTGCGCCAAGTGTGGATGAAAATCGCCGAGCCGCGCCCCGGCACCGCATCGGGCCAGTTCCAATCGGTGATCAGGATCAGATCATAAAGTGGATCGGCGCGTGACAGCGTCTCATGGCTGAAGGCGTGCGGCGCGCGGACCATCAGATTGTAGTCCGGGTCGCGCGGATCATCGGACCACAAATCCGACGGCCCGATCGGCACCGCCCAATCGGCGGGGGGTAGCAGGCGGTCGGGGCGATACAGCATCCCCACAATCCGGTGCGTGCCGATGGGCGTGCCGCCGTCGCCCTCGCGCTTGCCCGTCACCATGCCGCCGCGCCCGATGGCACAGGGGAACCGCCGCCCCATGAACCGCGCGCCCCAGCGGTTGACGACAAGGTCCAAAGGTTTCACGGCAAATGCCCCGATTTGGCGGCTTTGGTGGCGAGATAGTCCTTGTTCTGCGCAGTTTGCCCCACATGCAGCGGCACCCGTTCGGTGACGGTCAGCCCGCAGGTTTCCATCATCGCCAGCTTTTTCGGGTTGTTGGTCAGCAACCGCACCGCCGAAAACCCCAGGCGTTGCAGGATGCTGGCACCGATCCGAAAATCCCGCTCATCATCCTCAAACCCCAGCCGGTGATTGGCCTCTACAGTGTCAAAGCCCTGATCTTGCAAGGAATAGGCGCGCATCTTGTTGGCAAGACCGATCCCGCGCCCCTCTTGGTTCAGGTACAAAAGCACTCCCGCACCATGCGCCCCCATCTGCGCCAGTGCTGCGTGCAATTGCGGGCCGCAATCGCATTTCAGACTGCCCAGCACGTCCCCGGTAAAGCAGGCGGAATGCAGGCGGGCCAGAACCGGCTGGCTGCGGTCGGGGCGGCCGATTTCCACCGCGTAATGTTCGGCCCCGCCATCATCGGGGCGGAAAATATGCAGCCGCCCGGCCTGGGATGCCGCCATCGGCAACCGCGCCGACACCACCGGCGACAAGGGCGCAAGCCGGTCCAGATCGGCGCAATCGGTCTGTGCGATCAGGGTCAACCCGTGCCGGGCGGCCAAGGCCAGCCCATCGGCCACCGGCACCAGCACCACCGCAGGCAACAATTGCGCCGATTTCGCCAGCGCCAGTGCCGCACGGTGCAGATCGGCGCCACCGTCGCGCAACGAGGTCAGCGGCCCCTTCATCGGCACCCGCAGATCATCCGCCGGATCGGCCAGTGCGCGCAGCCAGCGGCAATCGGCATCCTCCGGCACCGCAATCCGCGCCAGATCGCCATCATAGGCGCGCGCCTTCAGCGTTTCCGCACGCCGCGCTGTCAGCGCCAATTCCGGCACGCCGCGTTCGCGCAACGCCGCCAACCGCGCCGCGTCCAGCCCTTCAACCGCCGCGCACAGCATCGCACGGCCACCGCCCACCAGCACAATGGCCAGTCCAAGGCGCAGGTCACTGCGGGCGCGGGCCAGCATTTCAGGGGCGGTCGGCGTCAGGGTCATGTCAATCTCCTGCCCCTTCATAGGCACAAGATGATGGAATTGAAACATTCCGCCGCCCTGCGACACGAGAGCGTGAGGCTTTTGTCGCAAATCTTGTCGAAACGGTGAGCCGGGCGCATGTGTTACCCAAGGGCGCAACGGCCCGATGCGATGGAGGCCAACATGGCAACGCTGCGGAAAATCTTGCTGGTGGACGACGACGACGACTTGCGTGAGGCGCTGTCGGAACAACTGGTGATGACCGAGGATTTTGACGTGTTTGAGGCCCGCACCGGGGCCGAGGGCATGGAGAAATCGAAGGCCGGCCTTTACGATCTGGTCATCCTTGACGTCGGCCTGCCGGATACGGATGGGCGCGAGTTGTGCCGCCGGATGCGCAAATCGGGGGTGAAATGCCCGATCATGATGCTGACCGGCCATGACACCGACAGCGACACCATTCTGGGCCTTGATTCAGGCGCGAATGATTACGTGACCAAACCGTTCAAGTTTCCGGTGTTGCTGGCCCGTATTCGCGCACAACTTCGCACGCATGAACAATCTGAAGACGCGGTGTTTCAGATGGGACCTTACACCTTCAAACCGGCGCAAAAGCTGTTGATTGATGCCAAGGACAAGAAGGTGCGGTTGACTGAAAAGGAAACCAACATCCTGAAATATCTGTTTCGCGCCCAGGCCGGTGTGGTCGCCCGCGATGTGCTGCTGCATGAAGTTTGGGGCTACAACGCCGGGGTCACCACGCACACGCTGGAAACCCACATCTACCGGTTGCGCCAGAAGATCGAGGCCGATCCATCGAACGCCCGCCTGCTGGTCACGGAAAACGGGGGTTACAAATTGGTGGCATAAAATCCCACAAATCCCGACTTTCTTGCCGGGACCGGGACTTATTGTTGCCAGAATCAGCGCCTATGTAGAACCTGTGGTATGATTGAGATCAACGCTTCCCCTCGCCGTGTCGGGGTTATGACACGGCACCTCCCTGTTGGACCTGGCCGGGCCTTGTGCCCGGCCTTTTTTTTCCGGCATACTTTGTTTGTGCCATGCGCGACGGGTGGGCAGGCGTTACGCCATAGTCTCTGACCGTTGGAAACTTGGCCTGGCCTTTGTGCCGGGTCTTTTTCGTTTCAATTGCATCAACCGCAATCATGGGTTGTGGCGAAAAAGCCATGATTTCCACGAATTTCCCAAGCCGGGGCGCAATCTGTCGGCTGCGTGTTACCCTTGCGCACCTCCCTGTTGGACCTTTTGCCCGGCCGCTGTGCCGGGCTTCTTTTTGAGGTTCGGTGTTTGTCGTCTTGCAGTTTGCGCTGCAACCCGGCACAGCGGCGGCGCGGGCCGTTGCCCTGACCTTTTTGCATTCGGAGCTTGAAAATGCGCATGAAATCCCTTGTTGCCTCGTTCGCCCTTACTCTGGCCGCTGGTCCGGTTCTGGCCGAAGATCTGGTCTTCGCCCTGACCAATTCCAGCACGGCCAATCTGCAGGAGCTTTATGTTTCGGCATCGGAAACCGACAGCTGGGGCGAAGACATTCTGGGCATGGACGTGTTGGCATCGGGCGAAAATGGCGATGTGACCATCGCTGACGGCATGGAAACCTGCGCCTATGATCTGCGCTTCGTGATGGACAACGGCACCACCGTCGAAGGTTCTGCCGATCTGTGCGAAACCAACGCCTTCACGATCAACGACTGATCCGAATCGCGGCCTGAAAACGCCAGCGCCGGGCCCAGGGTGTTTTGCCTTTTATCTGGTCTTTGGGATGACGGGCAAAACGCAACAGTCCCGGCCTGTCTTTTCTTGGTTTGCCTTCAATCTGATTCATATTGAAGGCAAACCGCTGTAGGCTTTGCCGTCTGCCTTTGGAGAACCGCAATGACCTTCACCCTTGCCACCTGGAACATCAACTCGGTTCGCCTGCGTGAGGGTCTGGTGGCGCGGCTGCTGGCGGCGGAACAGCCGGATATCCTGTGCCTGCAGGAATGCAAAAGCCCGGTCGATCTGATCCCGGTCGCGCAGTTTCAGGCGCTGGGATACCGCTATATGGTGGCGCGCGGGCAAAAGGGTTACAACGGCGTCGCCATCGTGTCGAAACTGCCGATCATGGATGTGGGCGAAAAGGATTTCGCAAACATGGGCCATGCGCGGCACGTTGCGGCCCGGCTGGAAAACGGCGTGACCATCCACAACTGCTATGTCCCGGCCGGAGGCGATATTCCCGACCGCGAGCAGAATGAAAAGTTCGGGCAAAAGCTCGATTTTCTGACCGATATGCGCGATTATTTCCGCTGGGAGCGTCCCGACCGCGCCATTCTGGTGGGGGATCTGAACATCGCCCCGCGTGAGGATGACGTATGGGATCACAAAGCGCTGCTGAAAATCGTGTCGCACACGCCGATCGAGGTCGATCATTTCAACCAGGTGATGGAGCAGGGCGGCTGGACTGACGTGACCCGCAACGACATTCCCGACGGCAAGCTGTACAGTTGGTGGAGCTATCGGGCCGCCGACTGGAACGGCGCCGACAAGGGGCGTCGGCTGGATCACATCTGGGCCACGGGCGACATCAAGGCATCCGCCCACAGCAGCCGCATCCTGCGCGACACCCGCGGCTGGGAACAACCCAGCGACCACGCCCCGGTGTTCGCGACGTTTGATCTGTAGGGTGTGGGTAAATTGACTTCCGCCATTTGCCATAGTAATAGTTGGCAAATGGCGGAGTTTGAGAATGGCTGTTTCGAAGGCATCTGACGAAAGGGCGCGACCTGCAGAATCGCTCATTGCATCATTGACCGGTCGCCAACGTAGGGGTCTTGCGGAACAGTCGGTGGGGTTCACGGACAGTCCTGCCTGCAGGTTGACCTTCCTCGATCTTGAAAACGGCGTCCCCCCCAGCTTTGCCCGGCTGGCCGAAACCCAAGGCCTGACGCGCGACGATATCCGCACGATCATCCCCGACCGCACCCTTGAACGGCGCATCGCCACCAATGAGCCGTTCAAGCTGGAAGAGGCCGATGGCATCGCCCGATTGCTGCGGGTGGTCGCCATGGCGCGCCAGGTGTTTGGCGATAGCGCTTTGGCCGACGAGTGGCTGCGCAGCGCCAATCCAGCGCTGAGCAACCACATACCGATCCGCATGGCCCGGTCTGATCTGGGCGGGCGCGAGGTGGAGGCGGCCTTGGGGCGGCTGGAGCACGGGGTGTTCGGCTAGGTGCTGGTCTGGCGCATTTGCAAGGTCGAACATGCGCCCGGTCTGGATGGCGAAGGCGCACGGCTTTGGGGTGGGCGATGGAACAGCCCCGGTTTGCCGATGGTCTATGGCGCCTCGTCCCTGGCCTTGGCGGCGCTTGAGGTGCTGGTGCATCTTCCCCCCCAGATGCGGCGGGCCAGCGCCCTGCCTGATGTGGTCGCAGTCGGTCAAGATGTGCCGGATGCCGAGATTGCGGTGCTGGCCGTGGATGTGCCGGATGCCGTAGCGGAAAGCCGGGCGCTGGAAGACAACTGGCTGCACAGCGCGCAGGGCCTGGCACTGGCCGTTCCAAGCGCGATCATAAGGCACGAACGCAATGTGCTTCTGAACCCGCGCCACGCCGCGATGGCGCGCGTCACCGTGATGGTGCAAGAGCCTTTCCGACTGGACCCCCGCCTGTTCGGCTAAAGCTTGTTGCGTTCTCAGGCCATACTTGTCTTGGATTTCCTTAAATCTGAATCAGATTGCGGGAAATCCGCTTCAACGCCCGCGCACCCAGCCGCCTGATGTGCCAAACCGCACCGCCAGCGACACTGCCGCATAGGTGGCAAAGCCCAGCGGATCGCGCAGGGCCATGGCCAGAAATGCGGCTTTGCCCAGCCGGGCCTTGCCTTCGCGCGCCAACAACCCCGGATACAGGCTTTCGATTTCGACCACGCCCGCATCCTGACGGCGGCGCACTTTGGTCAGGGCCGCAAAGCCCTCGATCATCGGCCAGTCATAGCGGGCCGCCACCTGCACCCGCTCGGCCGGTTGGAACTGCAGCCGCACGAAAGTGTCATCCGAAATGATCGCCGGAAACGCGCCCCAGCGCGCCCTCCCCGCTGCGTTCACCGCGAACAGGCCAAAGCCGGGGGCGGTGGACCGGGCGAACGGCAGCCCCCGCCAGAACCGTGCATAGGCCCGCGTCACCGGGCTGCGCGCGCGCGGAATATGCGCGGTGCCGCTGGCATAGCGCGGTTGATCGGTGGCAAGCGCCGCCGCCAGCTCCGCCATCAACCCGCGCGATACGATCACATCCGCGTCCAGATAGACCCGCAGATCGCCTTGCGCCACCAGATCCCCGGCGTTCAGCGCGTTGGGTTTGCCGCCCTGTGCCAGATCGAGCACCGCAAGCCGCCACCCCGCCGCCTGCGCCCGGCCCGCCATATCCTGCGCCACCTGCGCCGTGGCATCGCGGCAGCCGTTGGCCACCACAATCGCCTCGGCCCGCCTCGGCCCCGAGGCAAACAGCGCGGTCAGGCAAGCGCCGATATAACCCGCTTCGTTTGAAGCCGGTATGATCACACTCAAGCTGATCGCGTGATCTTCTTGCAAAACCGCCTGATGGTTTTCTGCATCAGGATTCAACACGTCAGACATCCTTTCGCCAGGGCCCGCCAACGCGGGTTGTCATCGCCCAAATGCCGCAGCACCCCGAACGATCCCCATTTGTCGGCCCGGTTCACATCGACAAAGGCGTTGAACGGGGCGTCTGACTGCATCTGCCAGCCCGCCAGCAGTTCTGCATAAAGCGCGCCCATTTCGGGGGTGTAGTTCAGGTGGGTGAAGAACGCCGTCAACGCCTCGTCCTCTTGTTGCGAGCCAATCCCGACCACATGGGTGCCGCCTTCATACATCATCAGCCGCAACCCACGGTCGGCGGCGACGGCGGCGTGATAGGGCAGGATATGCCCCAACACAAAGGCCAGACTGTCGGTCGGATCGCCCGTCACCGATCCATCCCGCAGCTCTGCTGCCGCCAGTTTCACCGCCAGATCATAGCGGTGTGCGGTGACATGCGCATCGGCCCCGGTCCCGGTCAGACCCTGCAGCTCCGCCGCATCCCGTGCGGCATCCGCAGATTGCCTCAGCCACCCTTTCACCGCCACGAATTTCGGGTCCGACCCCAGCAGCGCGCTGAAATACCCCGTCACCGCGTAGGCGTCGAAGCTGCCCGCCGGGGCCGCGCCCCCTTCGGCCACCAGCAGTGGCGCGTCCAGTATCTGTTCCTCCAGCCCCAGCCATCCGGTTTGCACGGCGACGACGCGCACCAGCCGATCCGGCGCCACCTGGAACACCTCGGCCCAAACCGCCATGAGTTCTGCCGCGCGCAGGGCATAAAACTGCACCCAGGTGCCGTCCTTGCCCCAACGCGCGCGGCCCTGCTCTTCGGCCCAGCGGGCCTGGGCGAATTGCCAGTTCCAGACCTCATTCGAGTATTCGACATGGGCGGTCAAAGCCGGGTCCAGACCGTCATGCACGATCTGTGCATAGGTTCGGGCAAAGTCATCCGTGGCCAGATGCGGCAGGGTGAACCACGGATCGGCGGCCAGTTCATTGGCCAGTGCCACCATGACTTCGGCAGGGGCCCCTGCGCGGGCATAGGTGTAATCGGCGGGTTTCGGTCGGTCGGCCGGGTCAGCCAACAGGCTGTCATTGGTTGACATCCAATCCATGAACCGCAGCCCCTTCACCCCGCGGATACGCGCCAGCCAGTCGGGGTTGAAGATCGCGCCATCGGTCAGCGCCTGCGCCCGCGCCTCATGCACCACCGCAATGTCGCGGATCGGATCGGCGGGATCAATTGCACTCAGGGTGATCTGAACCGTGCCTTCGCCCGACGTGTAGTCGAACAGGATGCGCCCCGGTTCGGCCTGCACCACCTGCGCACGGCCATCCAGTTGCAGGGTGCCATTGCCCTGATAGGTCAGCACATAGCGCCCCGCCACGCCCAACGATTGCGGCGGCAGATCGGTCATGATCAGCGTGGAAATCCCGGTCAGTTCGCCGGGCAGCCGCACAGGCCATCCATCGGGCGACAGCGCCCCCGCCCGCGCCAGATCGTCATGCGTCCAGCCCCCCCATTGCCCCGGCACATGTCCCACCCAGGGCCGCGCGGTTTTCATCAGGTTCAGGAACGGTTGTTGCACCGACCAATCGTTGATGCCTGCAAGGTTCATCGAAAGTTGGGGGTTGGTGATCGGGGCGAAGGTGGGGAAAAGCGGGACGTTGGGGGTCTCACTGGCCACTGTCACAGCATGAGCCGACACAGGTTCTGGCACCACAGGCACCGCCGCAACCGCACCTTCGGCGGGCACATAAGCCTGCAAACTGTCCCAAGCAATCTGCTGCAACACCTGCGCCTGTTTATCGGAAATCACGGCATCCCGAGACGTCCACGCCCGCGTCAGTTTTGCAGGCAGGCCGACCGGAGACTGCCCCGAAATCGCGCCCGCATGCAGCATTGCCAGAAAATACAGCCCCTTGCCGTTGGGGTGGATGTCATCGGCGAACATGTCCTGAATCGAGGCAATCCCCGGCACCGCACCGTCGCGGATCGCATCGGCCAGCCGCCCCATCGCTTGCCCCGCCGGGATCAGGGCGACGTCATGGCCCGCCAAAGCGCTCGCTTCGGTCGCCACGCCCTGCCAGAGCGGCAGCTTAAGCGCCAAACGCTCACGCCAAGGGGTGCCCGCCTCCGGGTCGCCGTCGATCACCGCGCCGGGAGCCGAATTCAGGCTGGGCCATGTTTCATAAAGAAAAACGCGGGTGTCGGGGTTCGACTCCAGCGCCAGCGCCGTAAATTTGGCGGCATTCGCGGCGGTGAAGGAATATGTCACATGCCCCGCAAAGGGTTGCGCCTCGGTCAGGATCAGCACATCTGCGGCGCGGTCAGCCAGACGGGCGCGGGCGTCGATGCCCTCGGCATCGGCGGCATGGTCCCAGTTGTAGGCAAGGCTGGCCCCGTTGATCACTTGCGCCTGCACCACCGACGGCGTGCCCATCTGGTTCAGTGCCGCCTCGACCAGCCCCGGAAGCGTTGGTCCGACCAATGAATGGCCGACATACACCACATCTGCCAACAGCGACAGAATCCCCATAGCTTACCTCACCTGCACCACTCCGGTGCCACGATAGCGGGTCACGACCTGCCAGACCACCTGTTGCAGCACTTTTGCCGCCCGTGGTGACATCGCCTGCGCCGGGCTGCCATCGGCGCGGGTCAATTGGTGCGGCAGGCCTGCGGGGCTGCGATGGTATAGAACCGCGTAATGGGTCAGTGCCATCAGATAGGCGCCCAGATTGTTGAAATGGATGGTGTCGCCGGGGGCAAACAGATCGCGGCGGTCCGTCAGGCCGGGCACCGTGCCGGCCTCTATCGCGCGCACCGCCGCCGCCATCACCTGGCCGCCGGGGATGACATAAATCGTCCCCACCCCGGCCCGCGCCATTGCCGGGCGCAGCAATTGCGACTCCCACAGATCGGACAAATCGGTGTCGATGCGGGCCAGCCACCCGGCGGGGTCGTCCAGGCGGTGCCATGTTTCATAAAGGTACAGACGGGCCGCAGGGCTGGCTGTGCGCGCCATCGCGGCCCAGTTGGCAAGCGCTTGGGCGCTGTCATGCCAGCGGATCGCATCGCGCAGTTCCACCATCTCGGTGAAAACAATGGCGTCGTAACCGCCATAAGTCACCGCCTCACGGGCCGCATGGAAGTGGGGATGGGCCTTTTCCTCGGCCATACCCGGCACGTCGCCGTTCCAATGCTGCCGCAAAGACGCGCCCCAGCCCAACTGGCTGGCATGGTCATGCCCTGCCATTTGCGCCAGCATCGCGGGCATGTCGCGCCCCACAAGGCTGTGGCCAAGGTGATAGGTTTTCATTGGCGCGGTGGGTGGCGTCAGCGGGGTGGCATAGGCCGCCTGCCAATCACGCGCCGACAGGGTGCGGGGCCGCCGCCAGCCCCACGCCGAAACAGTGCCAACTGCGGCAAGTCCTGCCAGGATCAACCGCCGCTGCATCGAAGCCCCCTGTTTCCTGACCACTTATCTGGTATCAAACCGCCAAAATCACCAGCGGGCGGGATCGAAGCAATGACACATCTTTGGATCAGGGCCGAGCAACGCCCGCATGAGGAACGCGTCGGCCTGACGCCCGCAGGCGTGGCGGCGCTGATCGCGGCGGGCATTCGGGTGACGGTCGAGCAAAGCCATGTCCGGGCGATTGGCATTGACGGCTATCGCGCCGCCGGGGCCGAGATTGCGCCCGAGAATATGTGGCCCGACGCCCCGGCGGATGCGATCATCTTCGGGCTGAAGGAACTGCCCGAAGACGGTACTCCGCTGACCCACCGCCACATCATGTTCGGCCATGCCTACAAGGGACAACCGGCGGGGCAGGTCTTGCTGGCGCGTTTCAAGGCCGGGGGCGGGGTGCTGTATGATCTGGAATATCTGGTGAATGCGGATGGTCGCCGGGTGGCGGCTTTTGGTTATTGGGCGGGCTATGCGGGGGCGGCGGTGGCCTTGAAATGCTGGGCGGCGCAGCAGCGCGGCTCCATTGCGGGGGCGGTTGGGGCCTATCCGGGCAAGGCCGCGTTGCTGGCCGATCTGGGCGTCGATCTGGCTGGGCTGGCCCGGCCGCGCGCGATTGTCATTGGCGCGCTGGGCCGGGTTGGCACCGGGGCGGCGGATTTGTGCGCGGCCATGGGCGTGGCGGTGACAAAGTGGGATCAGGCCGAAACCGTGGGCGGTGGGCCGTTTCCGCAGGTGTTGCAACATGAAATTTTCCTGAACTGCATCCTTGCGCGCCCCGGTTGCCCGGTGTTCGTGCCGACATCGGCCAAGACCGACGCGCGGGCGCTGACGGTGATTGGTGACATCGCCTGCGATCCGACTTCGGATTTCTCACCGATCAAGGTCTATGACCGGGTGACGGACTGGACCGCGCCCGCGTTGCGCGTGCATGACGTGCCACCGTTGGATGTGACGGCGATTGACAACCTGCCCTCGATGCTGCCGGTGGAAAGCAGCGAGGATTACGCGGCGCAGTTGCTGCCATCCCTGGCGGTTCTGGGCGATTTGAAAGCGGGCGTTTGGGGCCGGGCAGAGGCGGAATTTCTGCGCCATACCAGCGGGACGTGACCAAATTTCTGCGAAGAAATTTGTAAGAATTTTCTAAAATTCTGACTGTGACAGATGACAGATGTGGGGAGAGACGACATGACGATTCATTGGTGCGGCACGGGGTTGTCGTCGGGGCCGGGGCTGCGGCGGTTGATTGAGAACGGCCATCATGTGGTGGTCTGGAACCGCACTGTCGAGAAGGCACGTGAGGCGGTGGGCGATCTGACACAGGACATCCGCGCCTTCAGCCCCGAGGCTTTGGCGGCGGCTTTGGTCCCCGGTGATATCGCGATTTCCATGCTGCCCGCCGATCAGCATGTGGCGATTGCGCAGACCTGCCTTGCCAAAGGCGCGCATTTCGTGTCGTCGTCTTACATCGCGCCGGAAATGCAGGCGCTGGACGCAGCCTACCGCGCGGCGGGTCTGGTGTCGGTGAATGAGGTGGGCCTTGACCCCGGCATCGACCATCTGATGGCGCATGATCTTGTGGCGCGCTATCGCGCGTCCAAGGCCTATCACCCGGACAACGTGTTGTCTTTCACCAGCTATTGCGGTGGGGTGCCGAAAATCCCGAACGCGTTTCGGTACAAGTTTTCCTGGGCGCCCTTGGGGGTGCTGAAGGCGCTGCGCTCTCCCTCGCGCAGTTTGCGCAATTTCACCGAACTGCGGGTGAACCGGCCTTGGGATGCGATCACCCGTTATGATGCGCCGTTGCCGGTGCCGGAAAGCTTTGAGGTGTACCCGAACCGCGACTCTTATCCGTTCATGCAGGATTACCGCTTTGATCCCGCATGGAAGGTGCGCGACTTCGTGCGCGGCACCATCCGGCTGAACGGCTGGCAAGAGGCCTGGACCCCGGTGTTCCGCGAGATTGAGACGTTGGAGGGGCCGGCAGGCGATGCGCGACTGGCGGAAATGGCGGCGCAATTCGTGGCGGAAAATTCCTATGCGCCGGGCGAGCCGGACCGGGTGATCCTGTTTGTGTCGCTGCGGGCCGAGGGGGACGGGCGCGCGGTGTTCCATGAGACCTGGGCGATGGACGCCTGGGGCGATGCGCGCGGCTCGGCCATGGCGCGGCTGGTGTCGACACCGGTGAGTTTTGCCGTGGAATCGGTGATGAAACGCGAGATTGCGGTGGGGGTGCATGGCGCCCCGCACGATCCCA
Source organism: Paracoccaceae bacterium (assembly GCA_031428215.1). GTDB lineage: Bacteria > Pseudomonadota > Alphaproteobacteria > Rhodobacterales > Rhodobacteraceae > Cypionkella. The sequence continues at coordinate 33,123 of JANPOY010000192.1, read as the reverse complement.
AACTGTTGGACAGCTGGCTGGGGCAGGTCCGCGGGCTGGCGCAATATATGGAGCGTGTGGTGCATATCTGACAGTGCGGCGCCGTCCTTGGGGGCATTGAGCCCCCTGCGGACGGCACTGGCGCAGGTTGCAGGGCCGGGTGGGATGCCCGGCCTTTGGATTTGGGGATGCGCCGGTTTGAGTATTTGGGCCAAGATGAAACGGTGACAGGTGCGCCTTGTGCCAGTATGCTTTGCGCAATGACCCGCGCGACAGCGGGCGCACAGGTTTAACAGGAACAGCATGGCCTCGAACCCCGGCAAGGGCAGCCTTATCCACCGGCTTGCGATGTGGCGCGCGTTGCGGGCTGCCCCGGCGCGCGGCTTTGTCTCGCAGCCGGAACCGCGCAGCATTGGCATTTATGCGCGGGGGCGGCAGCTGGTGGCGGGCAATTTCCTGTTTGCCGGAACGGTGGTTGAGGCCCCCGGCGCCGCGATCTGGGATGTGGCGGCGGCACAGCCGGGCATGGCCGAAGAGGCGCAGGGCTTTGTCTGGCTGGATGATATGGCCGCTTTGGGAGACGTGGCGGCGCGGGGGCGGGCGCAAACCTGGGTCTGGGACTGGATCGCGCGCTATGGCAGCGGCAAAGGGCCGGGCTGGACGCCCGATCTGACCGGGCGGCGGCTGATCCGCTGGATCAACCATGCCCTGCTGCTGCTGAACGGGCGCGACCGGGCGCAATCCGAGGCCTATTACCGCAGCCTGTCGGCGCAGGTGGTGTTCCTGTCGCGGCGCTGGACCCATGCCGCGCCGGGGTTGCCACGGTTCGAGGCGCTGACCGGGCTGATCTATGCGGGGCTTGCGCTGACCGGGATGGAGGCGCGGATGGCCCCGGCGGTGGTGGCGCTGGCCGAGGAGTGCAGCCGCGAGATTGACGCGCAGGGCGGCATTCCCACCCGCAACCCCGAGGAATTGCTGGAAGTGTTCACCTTGCTGACATGGGCACAACAGGCGTTGTCCGAGGCCGGGCGCATTCCGCCTGCGCCGATTGTGGCGGCGCTGGAGCGGATGGCCCCGACCTTGCGCGCCCTGCGCCATGCCGACGGCGGTCTGGCGCGGTTCCATGGTGGCGGGCGCGGAATGGAAGGGCGGCTGGATCAGGCTTTGGCCGTGGCGGGGGTCAAAGCGGCGGCCCCGCTGGGGCAGGTTCTGGCCATGGGCTTTGCCCGGATGGCGGGCGGGCGCAGTTCGGTGATTGTCGATGCGGCCACGCCGCCTGACGGGCGCGCTGGCCTGTCGGCGCACGCGTCCACAACCGCGTTCGAGCTGACGTCGGGGCGCAGGCCCGTGGTGGTGTCTTGCGGATCGGGTGCGCCCTTTGGCCCCGATTGGCGCCGGGCGGGGCGGGCGACGCCGTCGCATTCGACGCTGGCGGTCGAGGGGTTTTCGTCGTCGCGGCTTGAGGCCGGTGATGGCCCCGAGGCGATGACCGACCGCGCCCAGATCGTCGCGCTGCGGCAATCGCACACATCCGCGGGTCAGCATCTTTATCTGGCGCACAACGGCTGGTCGGCCACCCACGGGCTGACCCATGCCCGCGATCTGCTGCTGTCCGGTGCTGGTCGCAAACTGACCGGCATTGACGTGCTGGCCGCGCAAACCCCGGCAGAGCGGCTGCGGTTTGAACGCCTGATGACCGACGGGCGGCTGGCAGGGGTGGGGTTTGCCCTGCGCTTTCATCTGCACCCCGATGTCGATGCGGCGCTGGATATGGGCGGCACGGCGGTATCGCTGGCCTTGAAAAGTGGCGAGATCTGGGTGTTCCGCCATGACGGGCGCGCGAAACTGTCGCTGGAGGCGTCGGTGTTTCTGGAAAAGGGCCGGCTGAAACCGCGCCCGACGCGGCAGATCGTGCTTTCCGCCCGCGCGATGGAACTTGAGACGCAGATCGGCTGGACCTTGGCGAAAGCACAGGATACTCCGCTGGCCATCCGGGATCTGGACCGCGACGAGATGCCGGTGCCGATCTGACCCTGCCGATCTGACCTCAAAGGGCTGACATGACCAATTTTGTTCCCATTGGCCGCGCGCTGATTTCCGTATCCGACAAGTCCGGCCTGCTGGATCTGGCCCGCGCGCTGGCGGCGCAGGGGGTGGAACTGATCTCCACCGGGGGCACTGCGGGCATGCTGCGCACGGCTGGGTTGAAAGTGCGTGATGTGTCTGACGTGACGGGATTTCCTGAAATGATGGATGGCCGGGTGAAAACCCTGCACCCCAACGTGCATGGTGGTTTGCTGGCCCTGCGCGATGATGACGAACACTTGCTGGCGATGGCGGCACATGGGATCGAGCCGATAGATCTGCTGATCGTCAATCTTTACCCGTTCGAGGAAACCGTGGCCAAAGGCGGCAACCACGACGCCTGCATCGAGAACATCGACATCGGTGGCCCGGCGATGATTCGGGCGGGCGCGAAGAATCATCGCTTTGTGGCCGTGTTGACCGACCCCGCCGATTACGCCGGTTTGCTCGATCAGATGAAGGCGCATGACGGCGCGACGACGCTGGCCTTCCGGCAGAAACTGGCGCTGACAGCGTATTCCCGCACGGCGGCCTATGATACGGCGGTGGCGGCTTGGTTGTCGGGCGAATTGAAGCAACCCTTCACGCGTTCGAAATCCTTCGGCGGCACCTTGGCGCAGGGTCTGCGCTATGGCGAAAACCCGCATCAGGCGGCGGCGTTTTACACCGATGGCTCCCGGCGCGAAGGCGTGGCGACCGCCAAGCAGTGGCAGGGCAAGGAACTGTCTTACAACAACATCAATGACACCGACGCGGCGTTTGAACTGGTGGCAGAGTTTGCCGGTGCCGGTCCGGCCTGTGCGATCATCAAGCATGCCAACCCCTGCGGCGTCGGTACGGCGGGCAGTCTGAAAGAGGCATATTTGCGCGCCTATGCCTGCGATCAGACTTCGGCCTTTGGCGGAATTGTCGCTCTGAACCAACCGCTTGACGCCGAAACGGCAGAAGAGATCGTCAAGATTTTCACCGAAGTCGTCATTGCCCCCGGTGCATCCGATGAGGCGCGCGCGATCTTTGCCGCCAAGAAGAACCTGCGTTTGCTGACGACGAAGGGGCTGCCCGATCCTTCGGTGAAATCGCTGGCCTTCAAGCAGGTGGCGGGCGGTTTTCTGGTGCAGGACCGGGATGCAGGGGCGGTGACGCGGGCCGATCTGAAGGTCGTGACCAAACGCGCGCCGACCGAAGCCGAACTGACCGACCTGATGTTCGCGTGGAAAGTCGCCAAACATGTGAAATCCAACGCCATCATCTATGTGAAAGACGGTGCGACCGTGGGCGTCGGTGCGGGCCAGATGAGTCGAATCGACAGCACCCGCATCGCGGCGCGAAAGGCGGGCGATATGGCCGATCTGCTGGGCCTTGTTCACGCCCCGACCGTTGGCTCTGTTGTGGCGTCCGATGCGTTCTTTCCCTTTGCCGATGGTCTGCTGGCGGCGGCAGAGGCCGGGGCGACGGCGATCATTCAACCCGGCGGGTCGATGCGCGACGATGAAGTCATCGCGGCGGCGGATGCGGCTGGCCTTGCGATGGTCTTCACCAACCAACGCCATTTCCGGCACTGACATGCGCGCGCTGGCCCTGACCGCCGCTGTCACCTTCGCGCTGGATCAGGCGTCGAAATGGTTGGTGGTGCAATACCTGAACCTCAAGGAACTGGGCGAGATTGACGTGATCCCACCGCTTTTGAACCTGCGGATGGCGTGGAATGAGGGCGTGAACTTTGGCCTCTTCGCCAACAGCACCGACATCATGCGCTGGGTGCTGATTGCGGTGGCGCTGGGGATTTCGGGCTGGGTGCTGTGGTGGGTGTACAAGGAACGCGCGGGGCGTCTGGCGATGATTTCGGCGGGGCTTCTGGTGGGTGGTGCACTGGGCAATGTGATTGACCGCTTTGTCTACGGCGCGGTGGCCGATTTTCTGAACATGTCCTGCTGTGGCATCGAAAATCCGTACTCGTTCAACATCGCGGATGTTGCAATCTTCGCGGGTGCGCTGGGTCTGGTGCTGTTTATGGGCAAACAGGCGCCGCCCACACCGACAAAGCGCCGAAAGACCCCGTGACGCGGGCGGGATCATAGGCTAAGACGGCTAAGGAAAAACGGGTGGAGGCATGGGCATGCGGTCAGCACGGGTGGTTCTCGCAGTCGCGGGTGCAGCGCTGTTGGCGCTGGGCGCCTGTGGCAGCAAGTCCGATGTGCCGAACCTGATGAACGTGCGGTCTGAAACCAACGGCCCGGATGAATTCTCGATTCTGCCGCCGAAGCCTTTGGAAATGCCCGAAAGTCTGGCCGAACTGCCGCAACCGACACCGGGCGGCGAAAACCTGACCGATCCGCGCCCGTTTGATGATGCCATTCTGGCGCTGGGCGGCAATCCGGGGGCCGGTGGCGGCGGCGATGGTGCGCTTTACAACCACGCCATCCGCGGCGGCATCACGGCGGGCATCCGCCAGACCCTGGCCGCCGAAGATCTGGACTTCCGCCGCAAGAACGATGGCCGGGTGCTGGAGCGGATTTTCAACGTCAACGTCTATTTCAAAGCCTATCGCGATTATGCGCTGGATCAATACGCCGAGCTGGCCCGTTGGCGCAAAGCGGGCGCGCGCACGCCCTCGGCCCCCCCACGCGTCGAATAGTCCCGATCCGAACCGTCGCACTCAAAGCCGGCTGGTCACTTCCGCGTAGGGTGGGCTTGTGGCTGCGCGAATTGGCGATAGCTTTCTGACAACCGATTTCAAACGGAGGACCGCGATGCGTCGCATTTTTGGCCGCAGCCTGTGTGCAGCACTGGCCTTTGCCCTACCCGCCGGGGCCGATACGGTCAGCAGCTTCAAACTCGACAACGGCATGGAGGTGGTGGTGATCGAAGACCACCGCGCCCCCGTGGTGGTGCATATGCTCTGGTACAGGATCGGTTCGGCGGATGAGGCGGCGGGTGTTTCGGGTGTGGCGCATTTCTTTGAACATCTGATGTTCAAGGGCACCGATGACATGGCGGCGGGCGAGTTTTCTGCCACGGTTGAAGCACAGGGTGGCAATGACAACGCCTTCACCAACACCGATTTCACCGCCTATTATCAACGCGTTGCCGCCGACCGTCTTGATCTGATGATGAAGATGGAGTCCGACCGCATGCGCGACCTTTTGTTGACCGAAGAGGATGTGATCACCGAACGACAAGTGATCCTTGAAGAACGTGCGCAGCGGACCGACAGCGACCCCGGCGCTTTACTGGGCGAACAGATGGGCGCGGCGCAATACATGAACCACCCCTACGGCCGCCCGATCATCGGCTGGAAACACGAGGTGGCGGCGCTGTCGCGGCAGAATGCGCTCGATTTCTACCAGGCCAACTATGCCCCGAACAACGCCATTCTGGTGGTGGCGGGCGACGTGGACCCACAGGCGGTGCTGGAACTGGCCAAGACCTATTACGGCCCGGTGGCACCTTCGGACAAGATCACCCCGCGCATCCGCCCGACCGAGCCGCCGCAACTGGCCGAACGCCGCATCAATTTGGCGGACGAACGGGTGTCCGAACCCTATGTGATCCGCACTTATCTGGCCCCCGAACGCAACCCCGGCGATCAGAAACAGGCGGCGGCACTGACGCTTCTGGCCGAACTGCTGGGCGGGTCTGGCACCACCTCGGTGATGACCCGCGCCCTGCAGTTTGACACCCAGATCGCAGTCTACTCCTCGGCCTTCTACGACGGCACCACGGTCGATGCCGACACCTTCGGCCTGGTGGTGATGCCGGTTCCGGGCGTCAGTCTGGCCGATGCCGAGGCGGCGATGGACGGCGTTTTGGCGAAATTTCTGAAAGACGGCGTCGCCCCCGAAGATTTCGCCCGCATCAAGACCCAGATCCGCGCCTCGGAAATCTACGCCCGTGACAGTGCGATGGGCATGGCGCAGCAATACGGCCAGGCTTTGGCTGTGGGCCTGACGATTGATGACGTCAAGGCATGGCCGGATGTGCTGCAATCGGTGACAGAGGCCGATGTGATGGCCGCCGCCGCCGCCGTTTTCAACCGCAACAACGCCGTCACCGGCTGGCTGACCGCCAAAGAAGGGGCCGCCCAATGAGTGTTGGTTTCAAACTGATTCAGGCTGCCACGCTGGTTCTGGCGCTGGCAACCCCTGCGCGGGCCGAGATTGCCATTCAGGAAATCACTTCGCCGGGTGGCATCACCGCATGGCTGGTCGAAGACCACGGCATCCCTTTCACCGCGCTTGAAATCCGCTTTCAGGGCGGCACGTCTCTGGATGCGCCCGGCAAACGTGGCGCGGTCAACCTGATGACCGCGCTGATCGAAGAGGGCGCGGATGATCTGGACTCCCAAGGTTTTGCCGCGGCGCGCGATGGACTTGCCGCCAGCTTTCGCTTCAAAGCGGGCGTCGATGGCGTCTCGGTGTCGGCGCAGTTTCTGACGGAAAACCGCGATCAGGCGATGGAACTGCTGCAATCGGCACTGATCCGGCCACGGTTTGATCAAGTCGCGGTGGACCGGGTGCGCGAACAGGTGCTGGCAGGGCTGCGGTCTGACGCCAAGGATCCTGCTGCGATTGCCGGTGATCTGGTGGCCGCGCGCAGCTTTGGCGCGCATCCTTATGGCAGCAAGGGCGATGGCACCATTGACAGCGTCACCGCTCTGACCCGTGACGATATCGTGAAAGCACATCAGGGCGCGATTGCGCGCGACCGCATCACCGTTGCCGCAGCGGGCGATATTTCGGCGGCAGAACTGGGTGTGTTGCTGGACACATTGCTGTCCGACCTGCCCGCCACGGGTGCGGCTTTGCCGGGCCGGGCCGATCTCTACATCAAGGGCGGCATCAAGGTGCAGGACTTCCCCGGTCCGCAATCGATGGTGATGTTTGGCCATGGCGGCATGCGCTTTGACAACCCCGACTTTTTCGCCGCCTCGATCCTGAATGAAATTCTGGGTGGCGGGCGGTTTGGGGCCCGTCTGATGACCGAGGTGCGCGAAAAGCGCGGGCTGACCTATGGCATCGGCACCGGCCTTGCCAGTTATGATCAGGCCGAGGCGTTGCTGGGGCAGTTTCAGGCCAGCAACGACAAGGTGGCCGAGGCGATCGCAGTGATCCGCGCCGAATGGGCCAAAATCGCAGCCGAGGGCGTGACCGAGGCGGAACTGGCCGCCACCAAGACCTATATGACCGGCTCTTATCCGCTGCGGTTCGACGGCAATGGCACCATAGCGTCAATTCTGGTGGGCATGCAGACTATGGGCCTGACCCCGGATTATCCCAAGACCCGCAACGCGCGGGTCGAGGCGGTGACGATGGACGATGTCAAACGCGTGGCGGCGTCACTGTTCAAACCCGATGATCTGGCCTTTGTCATTGTCGGCCAACCCGTTGGCGTCACGCCCACCGAATAGCCCGAATCTGTGGCCCCGGCGCGCGACACCTGCTAGAATTGGTGGCATGACAGTTCATGCCCCCAATATACGCCCGCTGATCCGCCCTTTGGATGAATCCGCCATCAACCGCATCGCCGCAGGTGAAGTGGTGGAGCGCCCGGCCTCTGCCGTCAAGGAACTGGTTGAAAACGCGTTGGACGCAGGCGCGCGCCGCATCGCGGTCGACTATTCCGCAGGTGGCAAGGTGCTGATCCGCGTCACGGATGACGGCTGCGGCATGACGCCCGATGATCTGCCCTTGGCCGTGGCGCGTCATGCCACATCGAAAATCGACGGGTCAGACCTGCTGAACATCCGCTCTTTCGGCTTTCGCGGTGAGGCTTTGGCGTCGCTGGGTGCGGTTGGTCGGCTGACCCTGACCTCGCGCGCCGACGGCCATGACGGGGCATCGTTGACCGTCGCCGGGGGCCGCATGGAACCCGTGCGCCCGGCTGCTGCGACCAAAGGCAGCGTGATCGAGTTGCGAGATCTGTTCTACGCCACCCCGGCGCGGCTGAAATTCCTGCGCTCGGACCGCGCCGAAGCCCAGGCGATTGCCGATGTGATCCGCCGTCTGGCGATGGCCGAACCGCTGGTCGGCTTCACCCTGACCGAACATGCCGAGGGCGCAGCCCCCCGCCAGATCTTCCGCGCCGATCCGGCTACGGGTGACTTCTTTGACGCCCTGCACAGCCGTCTGACCGGGGTTCTGGGCGCGGATTTCACCCAGAACGCGCTGAAAATCGACGTTGAGCGGGATGGGTTGCGCCTGTCAGGCTATGCCGCGCTGCCCACTTATTCGCGCGGCACTTCCGTACAACAGTTCGTTTTCGTCAATGGCCGTCCGGTGTTGGACCGTATGCTGTTGGGGGCGTTGCGCGTCGCCTATTTCGATTTCCTATCGCGCGACCGCCACCCCGCCGCCGTGCTGAACCTGATCTGCGACCCCGAACGGGTCGATGTGAACGTGCATCCCGCCAAATCCGAGGTGCGGTTTCGCGAACCCGAAGCCGCCCGCAGCCTGATCATCACGGGACTGCGCACGGCACTGTCCGGTGCGGGCCACCGCGCCAGCACCACAGTGGCCGACGCCACGCTGCTGGCCATGCGGCCCGAACCGCGCACCTATCAAATGGACCGCCCCAGCCAAGCCAGCCTGTCGCGCGGCTTTGCCTATCAGGCCCCGCAAACCCTGACGCCGGGCTTTGCCGAGGCCCCTTCCGCCCGCATCGAACCCGCACTGCCAGAGGCCACAGACCGCCCGCTGGGCGCCGCCCGCGCGCAGGTGCATGAGAATTACATCATCGCGCAAACCGCGACGGGCATGGTGATCGTGGACCAACACGCAGCGCATGAAAGGCTGGTTTATGAACGCCTGAAACGCCAGATGGCCGAGACTGGCATCACCGCCCAAGCCCTGCTGATCCCTGAAATCGTTGACCTTTCCGCCAGCGACGCCACCCGCCTGCTGGACGCCGCCGCCGATCTGGCCGCCCTTGGCCTGACCATCGAACCCTTTGGCGGCACTGCCATCGCCGTGCGTGAAACCCCGGCCATTCTGGGCAATGTCTCTGCCGCCGCCCTGCTGCGCGACGTGCTGGACGAGTTGGCCGATCTGGGTCAATCGCAATCGCTGCAAACCAAAATGGACGCGATCCTGTCTCGCATGGCCTGCCACGGTTCCATCCGCTCTGGCCGCCAGATGCGCGCCGAAGAAATGAACGCCCTGCTGCGCGAGATGGAGGCGACGCCGCATTCCGGTCAGTGCAACCATGGCCGCCCGACCTATGTGGAGTTGAAACTGCACGACATCGAAAGGTTGTTTGGCCGCAGATGATCACGCTCTTCGGTCAATCCTACCCGTGGAACGCCCCCGAGATCCTGCTGATCGCCGGGATGGGGCTGGTGCTTGTGCTTCTGTTGATCCTGATCCTGCGCGCCGCTGGCCGTTCCGCCAGCATGACCGCGCCCCTGATGCGCGAAATGGGCTGGCTGGGGCAGCGCGTGCAGGCCTTGGGTGAAGGGCAGGAACGGCTTGCGGGCGGTTTGCACCATGTGTCGGAAAATCAGGCCGTCAGCCAGACCGCCATGCTGCATGTGATGGAGCAGCGTCTGGCCGAAGTGTCGCGCCAGATGGGCGAAAGCCTGCACGGCACCTCGACCCGCACCGCGCGCAGTCTGGGTGAATTGCAGCAGCGGCTGGAAACCATCGACAAGGCGCAGGCCAATATCGAAAAGCTGTCGGGCAATGTGTTGTCCTTGCAGGATATTTTGTCCAACAAGCAGACCCGCGGCGCTTTTGGCGAAATCCAACTGCATGACATCGTGCAAAAGGCCCTGCCCGCCGACGCCTACACGATGCAGGCGACGCTTTCGAACGGCAAGCGCGCCGATTGCCTGATCCATTTGCCGAACCCGCCCGGCCCGATCGTGGTGGATGCCAAATTCCCGCTGGAGGCCTATGAGGCCCTGCGCCGTGCTGAGTCGCCGGGGCAATTGCGTGAGGCGGGCCAGATGATGCGGGTGGCGGTGCGCGCGCATATCAAGGCGATTTCCGACAAATACATCATCGAAGGTGAAACCGCCGACGGCGCGTTGATGTTCTTGCCCTCAGAGGCCGTCTATGCCGAGTTGCACGCGAACTACCCCGAAGTGGTGCGCGAAGGCTTTGCCGCCCGCGTCTGGATCGTGTCGCCGACCACCTGCATGGCCACGCTGAACACCATGCGCGCGGTGCTGAAGGACGCGCGGATGCGAGAACAGGCCGGGGCAATCCGGCGCGAGTTGGGCGAACTTTACAAGGACGTGGACCGGCTGGTCGAACGCGTCGGCAATCTGGACCGCCACTTTGGGCAGGCGGCTAAGGACATTGAAGAGATCAAGATATCCTCTGACAAGGCCAGTCGCCGCGCCCGCCGGTTGGACAATTTCGACTTTGAGGAACTTTCAGCCGATCCTGTCGCTGTGATCGCCGCCCCAAGCGCTGCCGCCGAATGATCCGCCATCTGACCCCTGCGGATTACAAAAGCATGGCTTGGGCCAATGGCAAGGGCGTCACGGTGGAAATGCTGCGCGTCGACCGCGACGGCGGGCTTTTGTGGCGGTTGTCGCGCGCTTCGGTGGTGGAGGAGGGCGATTTTTCGCTGTTTCCGGGCATTGAACGCAACTTGACCGTGATCAGCGGACCGGGGTTTGAACTGGTCGGGCAGGGGCTGCACTTGCAGGCCAAGCCCTTGGTCCCCGTGGCCTTTCCCGGCGACATCGCCCTTCGCGCGGCCCGCGTGACAGACCCAAGCGATGATTTCAACGTGCTGACCGCGCGCAGCGTCCATCTGCCCAAGGTTCAGGTGATCCAAGGCCACACTCACATGCCCGGCGGCGACACTTTGGCGATTTTCGCGCTAAGCCACAGCACCGTCAACGGCATCGCGGTGGCGCGCCATGATCTGATCATCACCGACAACGCCGTCACCGCCGAGGGCCACATCATCGCCGTCCGACTGTTTCAGCAGAGCAGGGTTGACTTGCCGCCCGTCAAATCCGGAACAGCGGCTGCAACAACCGGGGGATCATCCCGGTAAACCGCAGCGGCGCATCGGTTGCGGCCAGACAGATGCAATCCACCCCGGCTTCGGCAATTGGCGTATGCTCATCCACTTCGGTCGCGATTTCAACGTCGCCCGGCCCGAACCGCGCCGAGACATCGCGGAAGGCACCCTGCAACACCAGCGTCAATTCGGTGCCGCGGTGGCCATGATCGGGCACCGCTTGCCCGGCCGGAATGTACAACAAACGCGCCGAGGCCCCGTCGGACGTGGGCAAGATCGCCTGCCGCACGCCCATACCCACCGACCGCCATTTCACCTTGGCAAAGTCATTGCCGATGTAATCGGCCAGCGGCGCAGGCACCTGACCACGCGGCTTTGGCGCTGGCACTGCGTCTTGCTGGCCCAACCGCGCCATCACCGCCTCGAGGCAGCCGTCCGACATCGCCACGGCATCGGCGGTTTCAACCACCGCTCCGCCGACAGCTTCAAACGCAGCGTGACGCGCCCGGCACTCGTCGCACAAGGATATATGGGTGGCCACAACCAGGCCAAAAGCTTCGGTGAGTGATCCAGCCGCGTAGGCGATCAACAGGGGTTCGGACAAATGGTGTTGAATGGTCATCGGGGTCATACCTTAGGTCATCGACTGGCGCAGGCGTTCAAGCGCCAGGCGGATGCGGGATTTGATGGTGCCAAGCGGCAGGCCGGTTTCGGCGGCGATTTCGCTGTGTGACAAATCGCCATAAAACGCACGCTGGATCAGGGCTTTTTGCGCGGCGGGCAGATCGGACAGGGCCGCTGTCAGCCGTTTGGTTTCTTGGGCGGCCTCATAGACATCGGCTTGGTCCGGTTCGCCTTCCGGGCCCCAGTCCAGCGCCTCGGGTTCCGGGCGGCGGGCGCGGCGCGCAAGATCGATGCGACGGTTTCGGGCGATGGTGAACACCCATGTCGCCACAGAGGCGCGATTGGCGTCGAACAAATGTGCCTTTTGCCAAAGCGTTGCCATCACGTCCTGCGCGCAATCTTCGGCCAGCGCCGCATTGGTGCCGGATTTCATCAAAAACGCCTTGATCCGCGGGGCAAAGTGTTGAAACAACTGCGCAAAGGCCGCTTTGTCCTGATGATCGCGCACAGCCAACATCAGGGCAACCCAATCTGCCCCGGCCACATTCTCTGGCTTGCTGCTGCTCAAAACCCGCGCTCTTTTCTGGACCTTCGCAGCGTAACTTACTCCACTGAAAAGTGAAGGCAACCCGGCGGGCACAGAAGGCGGTTGAAGAATGGTCATATCCAGCATCATGCAATCAATACGCAGCCTTGGCGCAACCGGATCACCGCACCAGAGTAATTTCGCAGATGCGCTGTGCAACGCTGTGTTGGTTGATCCAAATGCCCCCGCTGCGCGTAACCTTTCGAAGCAATCACAGGACATTTCATGCCATTCGAAATTTTTGGCCGCCCCGCCCGCCGCATCGCCGTCGTCGGAGGCGGCATTTCGGGTATGGCGGCGGCACATCTTTTGGCCACAGACAACGCCGTGGTGCTGTTTGAAGCCGCCTCCCGTCTGGGCGGTCACGCCCGCACGGTTTTGGCAGGCCAGCGCGGCGCTCAACCCGTAGACACCGGATTTATCGTGTTCAACGAGGTAAATTATCCGCATCTTCTGGCACTGTTCCGAAAACTGAACGTCCCCACCACCAAAAGCGACATGAGCTTTGGTGCCTCGATCCGGGGTGGCAAGCTGGAATATGCGTTGAAATCGCTGGATTCGCTGTTTGCGCAGCGCAGCAATCTGATCTCGCCCCCCTTCCTGCGGATGTGCCGCGATATTTTGCATTTCAACAAGCACGCCGAGGCAGCGCTGGCCCCCGGCATGACCATCGGCGGCCTGCTGGACGCGCTGCGCACCGGGCTGTATTTCCGTGATTATTACATTCTGCCGCTGTCGGGTGCGATCTGGTCCACCCCCAGCCAAGGCATTCTGGATTTTCCGGCGCAGGCTCTGGTCCGGTTTTTCAAGAACCACGCGCTGATGCAGGTGTCGGGTCAGCATCCATGGTACACCGTGCAAGGCGGGTCGATTGAATATGTCCGGCGCCTGCAGGGCGAATTGACGCGCCAGGGCGTCGATCTGCGTCTTGGCACCCCGATTGTGGGCATCCGGCGCGAACAGAACGGCGTGTTCATCCGCGCGGAAGGCTGCGAGTGGGAGCTGTTTGACGAAGTGGTGATGGCCACCCATTCCGATGACAGTCTGGCGCTGCTGGCTGATCCCTCGCCGCATGAATCGGCGGCTCTTGGTGCCGTGCGCTATCAGCCCAACACCGCCACCCTGCACGCGGATCAAAGTCTGATGCCGTTGCGTCGCAACTGCTGGGCGTCCTGGGTCTATGCCGAACCGGCTGGGCCGCGCCCGGACAAGATTGATCTGACCTATTGGATGAACTCGCTGCAGCCGATCCCCAAGGATGACCCGCTGTTTGTCACGCTGAATTCCAATCGCCCGATCCGGCCCGAGTTGATCTATGATACCGTGACCTTCCGCCACCCGGTCTATGATCTGGCGGCGGTGGCGGCACAGGCGCAGGTGCGGGCGGCCAACGGGACGCGCAACACCTGGTACTGCGGGGCATGGATGAAAAACGGCTTTCACGAAGACGGGTTTGCCAGCGCGGTCGAGGTGGTGCAGGCCATGGCTGCGCAACAGGTGGCGGCACAATGACCGCCGTGGATTACATCCGTGGCCAAACCTTTCATGGCCGCAAGGGCAGTATTGAAAACCGTTTTCACTATGGCGTCGATTACGTGCTGCTGTACCCGGACGCGGTGCAAGGCCCGTCGCTGTTCTCGCACAACCGCGCCAATCTGACGGCGGTGCATGACCGTGACCATGGCGGCGCGCCGGGGCAGGGCTCCGGCATCGCATGGCTGCGGGCGGTGCTGACCGCCCATAACCTGCCCGGCGGCGATCGTGTTGCACTGCTGACCCAGCCGCGCGTGTTTGGCCATGTCTTCAATCCGGTGTCGTTCTGGCTGTGTCATGACGCAAGCGGCGCTTTGCGGGTGGTGGTGGCCGAGGTGTCCAACACCTTTGGCGACCGCCATTCCTACCTGTGCCATCGCAGCGATCTGGGCCCGATCACCGCCGAAGATCACATCACCGCCCACAAGATCTTTCATGTCTCGCCCTTTCAACCCATTGAGGGCGCGTATGAATTTCGCTTTGATATTCGGCCCGACCGTATCGGCATCTGGATCGACTTTTCGGCGGGCAAGGGCGGGGTGATTGCCACCCTGACCGGAAAGCGCACATCACTGACCAATGCCCGCATCCTGCGCGCCTGCCTGCGCCGACCGTTCGGATCGCGGCGGGTGCTGGTGTTGATCTTCTGGCAGGCGCTGAAATTGCGCTGGAAGGGTGCGGTCTATCGCCCTCGCCCACTGCCCCCCGAAACCGAGGTGTCGCGGTGACCAAGACGCAGCCCGTGACCACAACCTTCACAGCCAAACGCTATTGGCTGGTGGGCGCAAGCGAGGGGTTGGGGCTGGCTCTGGCCCGCCAACTTGCCGCCGCCGGGGCAGAGGTGATCTTGTCGGCCCGCAGCGCCGATGCCCTTGCCCGCGCCTGCGACAGCATCGCGGGGTCGGTTGCCGTGGTGATGGATGTGGCAGACCCCGCGTCGGTCGCCGCAGCCACCGCGCAGGTCGGGGCCGTCGATGGCATGGTGTTTCTGGCGGGCATCTATTGGCCGATGACGGCGCAACAGGTCGATGCCGAACAGCTGACCGCGATGTGCGAGGTGAACTTCACCGGCTGCGCGCGGGTCGTGGGCGCGGTGATGCCGGCGATGGTGGCACGCGGTGCAGGCCATATCGTGATCACCGGCTCGCTCTCGGGGTTTCGCGGGCTGCCGGGGGCCCTGGGCTATGCGGCCTCCAAGGCTGGGGTCATGGCGCTGGCCGAAAGCCTGTATGCCGATCTGCGCGGCACGGGGGTCAGGGTGCAACTCGGCAACCCCGGTTTCATCCGCACCCGGCTGACTGACAAGAATGATTTCAAGATGCCATTCCTGATGGAACCCGACGAGGCCGCAGCCCATATGATGAAATTGATGCAGGGCCATCGCTTCAAGTCGAGCTTCCCCACCGTCTTCTCATGGCTGTTCCGGGGATCGCAATTCTTGCCGGACTGGGCCTACTACCGTCTTTTTGCCCCGAAATGACCCGGTCATCCTCTCTGCCCAAATATCCTCGCCGAAGGCTTTGCCCATCCACCAAAACCGTCCTGTAAGGTCATTCACAGGGCGAGGTTCACCCCGCCGCCGCCTTTACCACCAAGGCCATGAAGAATCCGTCCATCCCGCCCCGCTCCGCCCAATAGTCGGGCCGCAGACGCAAGCCGCCATCTGCGGTGATCCAGGCCGGGTCCACCCCCGCCAGATCGGGCCGCACCACGCGCAACCCCGGATGCCGTGCCAGGGCCCCCGCCAGTTGCGCCTCACCCTCATCGGGCAGCAAGGAGCAGGTGCAAAACACCAGCCGCCCGCCGGGTTTCAGCATCGACAGCGCAATGTCAAACATCGCGCGTTGCAGGGTCACCAGTGCGGCAATCTCTGAGCCGTCCTTCAGGAATGGCAGTTCGGGATGCCGCCGGATGGTCCCGGTGGCCGAACAGGGCGCGTCCAGCAGCACCGCGTCAAACAGCGCCTCGGGCCGCCAATGCAGCGCATCGGCGACCACCAATCGCGCCGACAACCCGGTGCGGGCCAGGTTCTCTGCCACCCGCTCCATCCTTGGGGCTGACATGTCCAGCGCCGTGACCACCGCCCCAGCCGCCGCCAGTTGCAGGGTCTTGCCGCCGGGCGCTGCGCACAGGTCCAGCACCTGCTCGCCCGCCGTCACGCCCAGCAACGGCACGGCCAATGCCGCCGCCGCGTCCTGCACCCACCAATCGCCGCTGTCATATCCGGGTAAAGCCGACACCTGCCCCGGCTCAACCAATCGGATCGACCCGGTCGGCAAATGCTCACCGTCCGGCAGCACGGAACCGCGCGGCGTGATGTCCAAAGGCGGGGCGCTGGCATGCACAGCTTCGATCGCGTTCACCGCGTCACGCCCGTAGGCATGCACCAAGGGCTGACGCAACCAGCGCGGCATCCGTTGCGCCGGGCCGGGCAGGGGCGTGCCCACCGGAACCTTGCGCAGAACGGCGTTCACCATCCCGGCCATCGCGGCGGTGCGCTTGCCGCGCTGCGCCAGTTCCACGGCGGCATTGACCACACCGTGCGCCGCCGTGCCCGACGCCAGTTCGGTGACAGCCAGTCGCAGAATGTTCATCACCAGCAAGGGCGGTTCCTTGCGCAGCAGCGGTTCCAGCAGCTTGTCCACCGGTTCCATCTGCCGCACCACCTGCAAGGCCAGCCGCTGCGCGCGGGCGCGGTCCGCAGGGGCGACACCCTTCAAAGGCCCATCGCGCTGGGCCAGAACCTGCGCCATGGTCTGACCCTCTTCCATCACTTCGGTCAGCAGCGCCAGCGCCGCCTGACGTGCGCCCAAACCCGCTGCATTCGTATCCGCCATCTGCCAACCCTTGCCGCTGCCCTGATGGGCCGTATATTAAGTGCAACGTGGCCGCAAGGAAACCGCTATGCCCGAGACTCCGACCGACCTGCCCGCCGCAGCCCTCCGCGCCCTCGCCGAAGCGGCAGAGCGCCGCAAACAGGCGCAACCCGCCCTGCCGCCCGAATTGGGGGGCCGCGATGGTCCCGAACCCGTGCGCTATGGCGATTGGGAGAAAAAGGGGCTGGCGGTCGATTTCTGAACGCCCAGTCCTTGCTGTTTTTCAAATACTCCCTGCGGAGCGCCTTTGCCAACCAAAGGAGCCTCCGGCGGGAGTATTTGGGCCAAGATGAAGCCTTGGGACTACAGCCCAAGCACGTCCATCATGTCATAGCGCCCGGGCTTCTGCCCCTGACCCCAGATCGCCGCCCGCAACGCGCCACGCGCAAAGATAGTGCGGTCGGTGGCCAGATGCCGCAGCACGATCCGCTCGCCATCGGCGGCGAAGATCACGTCATGTTCACCCACCACATCGCCGCCGCGAATGGCGCTGAAGCCGATGGTGCCGCGCGCCCGCGCCCCGGTGATGCCATCACGGCCGGAAACCATCGCCTGATCCAGCGTCACGCCCCGCCCCTCGGCGGCGGCCCGACCCAGCATCAAGGCGGTGCCCGATGGCGCATCAACCTTCATGCGGTGGTGCGATTCGACGATTTCCACGTCCCAATCGGCATCCAGCGCCGCCGCGACCTTTTGTGTCAAACGGGTCAGCAGGTTGACGCCAAGGCTCATGTTGCCAGCCTGAACGATCACCGCATGATGGGCGGCCAGATCCAGCGCCGCGTGATGCGCAGGCTCCAGCCCCGTGGTGCCGATCACATGCACGGCGCGGGCTTGGGCGGCCAGTTTGGCGAATTCCACCGTGGCGGCGGGGGCGGTGAAGTCGATCACGGCTTGCGCGTGCGCGAAAGCCTCCAGCGGGTCATCCGTCACCAGAACCCCCACCGCAGCACCGCCCATGCAGGCGCCGATATCGCGGCCAATCCAGGCATGGCCTGGGCGCTCGACACAGCCCACCAAGGCAGCGCGATCTGACCCCGCCAGCGATTTCACCAGCATCTGGCCCATCCGTCCCGATGCGCCTGTGATCACGATACCCGGTCTGTTGGTCATGGCTTGCCCCTGCGTTTGGGCAGGGTTTAGCGCCTTCCGCTGCCCCGTGAAAGCCCGGCGTTGCAGGGGGCGGCCATTTCGCCTAAATGGGGGCATGGCACTCAAAAGCACCCATTCGGCCAAAGGCCCGTCGCAGCGGCAACTTCGCGTTGGCGAACTGATCCGCCGCACCCTGTCGGAACTGCTGTCGCGGCAGGAAATCCACGACACCACGCTCAACAGCATGTACATCACCGTAGGCGAGGTTGCGGTATCGGCAGATCTGCGCGTGGCCACGGTCTACGTCATGCCGCTGATGGGCGGGGCCACGGTGGACGAGGCGATTGCGGCGCTGGCCCGCAACGCCTGGGAACTGCGCAAGCGGGTTTCGGCGGAAATGACGCTGAAACATTCGCCCGAACTGCGGTTCCGCGCCGATGAGACGTTCGACCGGCTGGACGAAACAAGGCGTTTGTTTTCCGACCCAACGGTGCAGCGTGATATTGCAGCGTTGGATGAAGCGCCCGAGACGCCCCCTGAGTCTGCCGAGTCCTGACACCATGCGCGCGCTGCTGATCCTGCTGGCGCTGCTGCTGGCGCATCCGACGCAGGCGGTGACCTGCAGGGATCTGACCTTTGAGGGCGCGTCCTACACCGCCTGCGACATCGCCGCGACCGAGGATGTGCGGCTGTTTGCCGCCGGCCCGGACGGCGCCTATGGCAACTTTGCCGCTGTGGATCAGGCCTTGGCCGCACAGGGCTTGCGGCTGCTGGCGGCAATGAACGGTGGCATGTATCACCATGATCTGGCCCCCGTCGGCCTTTATGTCGAAGCCGGAACCGAGGCCGCCGCCCTGATCACCCGCGACGGGCCGGGGAATTTTGGCCTGCTGCCGAATGGGGTGTTCTGTGTGGACGACGGGTTTTCGGTGGTGGAAAGCCGGGCCTTTGAGGGTGCCAAACCCGCCTGCCGCTATGCCACACAATCCGGCCCGATGCTGGTGATCAACGGGGCGCTGCATCCGAAGTTTCTGCCCACGTCCGATTCGCTTTACATCCGCAATGGGGTTGGCGTTGCGACCGACGGCCACGCAGTCATGGTGATTTCCAACGATGCGGTGAACTTCCACAGCTTTGCCCGGCTGTTCCGCGATGTGCTGGGCACGCCGAATGCGCTCTATCTCGATGGCAATATCTCACGGCTTTACGCGCCCGATCTGAACCGCCACGACGGCGGCTTTCCGATGGGGCCGATCCTGGGCGTGGTTGGTCCGAAAGGTTGACGCGGCACGGGCTGGGGGCTACGGGGCAGGCTGCAACAGGAGGCCCCAATGGCACGCGGTAAAAAAGGCAGAGTGGTTTCGGGCTGGCTGGTGGTGGACAAGCCCGCCGGGATCACCTCGACCGCCGTGGTGAACAAGGTCAAATGGGCGATGGACGCGCAAAAGGCCGGGCATGCGGGGACTTTGGACCCTGCGGCGACCGGGGTTCTGGCGATTGCTTTGGGCGAGGCGACAAAGACCGTGCCCTACATCACCGACGCGCTGAAATGCTATCGCTTCATGGTCAATCTGGGGGCGGCGACGACGACGGATGACGCCGAGGGGACGGTGATTGCGATGTCGGATGAACGCCCCACCGATGCGGCGATTGAGGCGGCTCTGGCGGGCTTTCGCGGCGATATCATGCAGGTGCCACCGCAGTTTTCCGCTGTGAAGGTGGACGGTGAGCGCGCCTATGATCTGGCGCGTGAGGGCGAGGTGATGGATCTGGCCGCGCGGCCCTTGTTTGTCGAGCGGCTGGACGTGCTGTCGCGCCCCGATGCGGACCACGTCGAATTGGAAATGGTCTGCGGCAAGGGCGGCTATGTGCGCTCGATTGCGCGGGATCTGGGGGCGGTGTTGGGCTGTCTGGGCCATGTGGCCTGGCTGCGCCGCGAATGGTCGGGGCCGTTCACGGCGGCGCAGGGGATTTCCCTGGAGCAGATCGACGCGCTGGCCAAGACCGAGGCGTTGGACGCCTGGCTGAAGCCCTTGGAACTGGGTCTGACCGATCTGCCGGAGCTGCCCTGCACGCCGGAAGGCGCGGCGCGGTTGAAGAACGGCAATCCGGGGATGGTGTTGGCATCCTCGGTCGGTTGGGGCGAAGAGGCCTGGGCCAGTTATCAGGGCCGCGCTGTTGCGGTGGGGATCTACAAATCGGGTGAGTTGCACCCGAGCCGGGTGTTCAACTGATCAGGCGGTCCGATTGCGGGGGGCATCGAGCCCCCCGCAATCGGGCTGACGCGTTTGGGTCTGCGGCGGTGGTTTTGGGGATATGTGCCTCCGGCGGGGATATTTGGGCAGAGAGGAGGTCGTGGTATCTGCGGCCTTTCAGGCGCAGACGCTTTCGTGCTAGGGGTCGCGGATGAACCCTATGCCCACCAAAGATCAGATCCGCCAATGGATCACCGAGAACCCCGGCCTTGTGGCCAAGCGCGACATTGCCAACGCCTTTGGTATCAAGGGCGATGCGCGCATTGACTTGAAACGCCTGCTCAAGGAGCTGGAAGCCGAGGGCGGTCTTGAAGTGCGCAGCCGCAAGTTTCGCGCGCCGGGGGCATTGCCGCCGGTGTCGGTGCTGCTGGTGCTGCCGCCGGACGCCAATGGCGATCTGTTCGCGCGGCCTTTGGAGGATGATGCCGACGACGCCCCGCGCATTCTGATCGTGCCGCAGAAGGGCGATCCGGCTTTGGCGGTTGGCGTGCGTGTTTTGGCGCGGTTGGCGGCGGTTGCGGGCGAAGACCATGGCTATGAGGCGCGCCTGATCCGGCGTATTGGCACCAACCCGTTGAAACTGCTGGGAGTGTTCCGCGAGAATGCCGAGGGCGGGCGGATCATTCCCATCG
The DNA here is from genome assembly GCA_031428215.1 of Paracoccaceae bacterium. Taxonomy (GTDB): domain Bacteria; phylum Pseudomonadota; class Alphaproteobacteria; order Rhodobacterales; family Rhodobacteraceae; genus Cypionkella. The sequence goes on along the minus strand of JANPOY010000192.1, from coordinate 12,485 downwards.
ACAAGGGCAATGACAAGGAATGGCGGGTCGCGCGCGACCACACCGCCGGAGCCCGCGATGGCGAGTTGGTGGAGGCTGAACAGACCGGGCCAAAGCGACTCGGGTTGCCGCAGGCGCGGATTGTGGCGCGGCTGGGCGATCCCAGCGGACCGCGCGCCGTCAGCCTGATCGCCATTCATCAGCACGGCATCCCCGACCAGTTCCCCGACGCCGTGATCGCCGAGGCTGACCATGCCGCGCCCGCGCCCTTGGCCAGGCGCGACGATCTGCGCGACTTGCCCCTGATCACGATTGACCCGGTCGATGCCCGTGACCGCGACGACGCGGTCTATGCGGAGGCCGATACCGATCCGCAAAACCCCGGTGGCCATATCATCTGGGTCGCCATCGCCGATGTTGCCCATTACGTCCGCCCCGGATCGGCGCTGGATCGTGAGGCGCGCAAGCGCGGCAACTCCAGCTATTTCCCCGACCGCGTGGTGCCGATGTTGCCGGACGTGCTGTCGGGCGATCTGTGCAGCCTGCATGAAAATGTCGTCCGTGCCTGTCTGGCGGTGCGGATGCGGCTGGATGCGCATGGCACCAAGATCAGCCACCGCTTTGTGCGCGGCCTGATGCGGTCGCAGGGCAGCCTGACCTATGCGCAGGTGCAAAACGCCATGGACGGCAGCCCGGATGCGGCCACAGCACCCTTGCTGGACCGCGTGATCAAACCGTTGTACGCCGCCTACACCGCCCTGAAAACCGACCGCGCCGCGCGGCAGCCGCTGGAGCTGGACCTGCCAGAGCGCAAGATCGAGCTGTCGGATGAGGGCAAGGTTCTGTCCGTCGCCTTCCGTGACCGCCTTGATGCGCACAAGCTGATCGAGGAGTTCATGGTGCTGGCCAATGTCGCCGCCGCCGAGGAACTGATCCGGCTGAAGCGGCCTTTGCTGTTTCGCGTGCATGAGGAACCGAGCCCGCAAAAGTTGGATAGCTTGCGTGAGGTGGCCGAGGCGTCGGGCTTCACCCTCGCCAAGGGGCAGGTGTTGAAGACCGCGCATCTGAACCGGCTTTTGGCCCAAGCGCAGGGCACGGAATTTGACGAGTTGATGAACGTCACCACCCTGCGCAGCATGACGCAGGCCTATTACAACGCGGAAAACTTTGGCCATTTCGGGCTGGCGCTGCGCAACTATGCGCATTTCACCTCGCCCATCCGGCGCTATTCCGATCTGATCGTGCATCGCGCCCTGATCGCTGGGCATGGCTGGGGCGATGATGGCTTGTCGGCGTGGGATGTGGAAAATCTGGATGAAACCGCCAAGCTGATTTCGGACACCGAGCGTCGGTCGATGATGGCCGAACGCGACACCACAGACCGCTATCTGGCCGCCTATCTGGCCGACCGGGTGGGGGCGGAGTTTGAGGGACGGATTTCAGGCGTCCAACGCTTTGGGCTGTTCGTCAAGCTGGACGAAACCGGCGCCGATGGGTTGGTGCCGATCCGGTCGGTGGGGCGCGAGTTCTTCCATTATGACGACGTCACGCAAACCCTGACCGGGTCTGACACCGGCGTGGTGATCGGTCTGGGGCAGCGCGTCACCGTGCGGCTGGCCGAGGCGGTGCCGATGACCGGGGGGCTTATGCTGGACCTGCTGATGCTGGACGGTCAGACCCTGCCCACGGGTCGTACGGGCAAAGGCGGGCGCTATCAGCCGCGCAAGCCGGGGAAGTCGGCGATCAAGGCCGAGAAATTGGCGCGCAAGCTGGTGCGCAAAAAGCGGTAGAGTATGCGTGAAAGCTGGGGGTGTCATGGTTGGATTTCACACCCTGTTGCGGGTGGTTTGTCTGGGCCTTTGGCTGACCACGCCTGCCATGGTTTGGGGGCAAGAGGCAGCCATGCAAAGCACATCGATTGAGAACCCGACCGAGGCCGGATTGCAGGCTTGGGTGGCTGATTTCCGGGGCAGGGCGTTGACGCAGGGCATTTCGGCGGCGACCTTTGACGCGGCGATGCAGCCTGTGTATTTCCTGCCCGATGTGGTGGAACGGGACCGCAAGCAGGATGAATTCACCAAGACGATCTGGGATTATCTGGACAAGGCGGTGTCTGACGACCGCATCGCCGGCGGCCAAAAGGCACTGAAAAAGCACGCGGAATTGTTGGGCCACATTGAAACCACCTACGGCGTCGACAAACACATCGTGCTGGCGATCTGGGGGCTGGAAAGCGCCTTTGGGGCGGTGCGCGGTGATGTTTACACGCCGTCCGCCTTGGCCACCCTCGCCTATGAAGGCCGCCGCGCCGCGTTTTTTCAGGGCGAGCTGCTCGCCGCCCTGCACATCCTGCAAGCGGGAAGTGTGACGCCTGAAAATATGGTAGGCAGTTGGGCCGGGGCGATGGGGCACACCCAATTCATGCCCACATCCTTTCTGTCGCTGGCCGTGGATTTCAACGGCAAGGGCAAGCCCGATGTCTGGGGCGATGATCCCACCGATTCGCTGGCCTCGACCGCCGCCTATCTGGCGCGGTTCGGCTGGAAATCCGGGATGCGCTGGGGCGATGAGGTGACGCTGCCAAAGGGCTTTGACTTTGGCATCTCGGGCGACCGCACCCAACGCCCGCTGACGGCTTGGGCGGCACTGGGCATTCTGGATGCCAATGGCAACCCGCTGCCTACCGACGGTTGGGCCTCTCTCTTGCTGCCCGCAGGCGCGCGCGGTCCGGCCTTTCTGATTCAAGACAACTTCGCGGTGATCGAGGCCTACAACAAGGCCGATGCCTATGTCATCGCCGTGGGCCATCTGGCCGACCGCATCGCCGGAGCCGACCCGTTCCGCGCCCAATGGCCGCGCGATTTGCGCGCCCTGACCCTGCCGGAGCGCAAGGAGTTGCAGCAACGCCTCCTCGATTCAGGTGTCTACGCCGGTGAGGCTGATGGCAAGGTCGGCCCCCTGACCATTGCCGCCGTCAAGGCGTTTCAGCGCCAGCAGGGCCTGACGCCCGACGGTTATCCAAGTCTGGACCTGTTGGTGAAATTGCGCTGACATTTGCGTGATCGATGCAAATTCGACCCAAAGTCATTAGGCGCAGGCGCAATACCCATCTTACACTGCGACGAGTTGTACCATCATGGAGTTCGACAATGAAATTTGCGACCAAAGCCCTTGCTGGCAGTTTTGCTCTGATTGCGGGCGTTGCTTTTGCTCAGGTTCAAGCCACCGATCCGCTGGTGATCGCGCAGAAAGACCTGATGCGATCCTTTGGCGGCGCGGCCAAAACCCTGGGCGGTATGGCCAGCGGCGAGGTCGCCTACGATGCCGCCGCAGCCGAGGCGGCCAAGGCGGTTCTGGTGACGGGTTCTGCCGAAATCGCGGTCAAGTTCGCAGTGGCGGGCGTTGATCCGGCTTCTGCCGCCAAACCAGAGATCTGGACCAACTGGGAGAATTTTTTGGTCAAAGCCAAGGGCCTGACCACCGCTGCAACCGCGCTTGATGCCTCGTCGGTCGACGGCATCAAGGCCGGAATGGGCGGCATCGGCGGGGCCTGCACAGACTGCCACACCACATTCCGGGTCGCCAGATAACCCGACAGAACGCGTTGCAATGGACGGCCCCCAGAGCAATCCGGGGGCCTGTTGCATTCAGCCGCAGCTGACCCGCACAATCACCTCGCGCGCGTCAATCTCGATGTTCAGCCTTTCAGCCACATAATCCATCGTCACCGCCATGCCGGGGCGGATGATCCGCACGGGCTGGCCAAAGCGCATGGTCTGCAACACAGCCGCCTGGCGCCCGACCAGATCCTGCAAATCCGCCGCACCGCAGGCGTTTTCTATGGGTTCAGGATCAACCGGCACCGGCAACTCGACACAGGCCATCAACGACAACGGGATCAACACAGCCAAGGGTCGCAACGATACGCGCATCGCATTTCCTTTCCACGGCGGTCTAGCCGCAAGACAGCCGAAGGATCCGGCCCTCATCTGAAACTTGGGCATTCAGACGGTTCGGTACAAGCCCCGACATCACCTCTTGCCCCGGCCAGATCACCCGCAACTGACCCAGCAGCCGCTGATCGGCAAGATCGGTCAGCGGCCGCCCCTGCACCCCCGCCAGGGCCGCCAGACCACAGGCATCGGGTTGGGCTGCGAACATGATCTCATGGGCCGGGCCGACCATTTCGCGCGGGCCAAACAGCGCGCATCCCGACAGGGCCAACACCATCCCCCACAGCCCGCAACGTCGCGCAAGTCTTGTGGCGGTTTCGGGGGCAGACAGGCGCATCAGACAAGCCTTGGATCAGGGTAATCACAGCCCGAATCTTAGCCCGATGATTCGCACCGCCGCAACCGCCAAAGGATTGGAATGGCTTGAAAAGTGAATGCCGGCCTTCCGCCGCACGTGGCCCGTGTGGTCGCGCCAGCGCCGTCAACCGCAATAACGGTGCCTCCCCGGTTGTCACTTGGCGCGACAATCGCAGCGGGGCGTTAACGCAGGGCCATCCGCCCCGGCACCCATCGCAAGGCCCCACCCGATCTGGCGAAAGGACGGCTCTGATGTCGTTTCCCACGTTGCATTTTTCCCGGCTTTCGCACAGCCTACTGCCCAATATATGGGGGAGGATAGTCCAATGCGCACCCGCGCCGCAGTCGCCATCGCAGCCGGTCAACCGCTTGTGGTCATGGAGGTAAACCTTGCCGATCCGAAATTCGGCGAGGTGTTGGTGGAAATCAAGGCCACCGGCATTTGCCATACCGACGAATTCACCCTGTCCGGCGCCGACCCCGAAGGCCTGTTCCCGGCCATTCTGGGCCATGAGGGCGCGGGCGTCGTCATCGCCTGCGGCCCTGGCGTCACCACCCTGAAGCCCGGCGACCACGTCATCCCGCTCTACACCCCCGAATGCCGCGAATGCCCGTCGTGTCTGTCGCGCAAGACCAACCTGTGCACCGCGATCCGCACCACCCAGGGCCAGGGCCTGATGCCCGACGGCACCTCGCGCTTTTCGATGCTGGATGGCACCCCGATCTATCACTACATGGGCTGCTCGACCTTCGCCAACCACACGGTCGTTCCGGAAATCGCGCTGGCCAAGGTCCGCGATGACGCGCCGTTTGACAAGATCTGCTACATCGGCTGCGGCGTCACCACCGGCGTGGGCGCGGTGATCAACACCGCCAAGGTCGAAATCGGGGCCAAGGCCGTGGTATTCGGTCTGGGCGGCATCGGTTTGAACGTCATTCAGGGCCTGAAACTGGCCGGGGCCGACATGATCATCGGCGTCGATCTGAACAACGACAAAAAGGCATGGGGCGAGCGTTTCGGCATGACCCATTTCCTGAACCCGAAGGAAATCGACGGCTCGGTCGTGCAGGCGATTGTTGATCTGACCAAGACCCCCTTCGACAAGATCGGCGGCGCGGATTACTCGTTTGACTGCACCGGCAACGTCAAGGTGATGCGCGACGCGCTGGAATGCACCCACCGTGGCTGGGGCCAGTCGATTATCATCGGCGTGGCACCTGCTGGGGCTGTGATTGAGACGCGCCCGTTCCAACTGGTGACAGGCCGGGTCTGGAAAGGCACGGCTTTTGGCGGGGCGCGCGGGCGTACGGATGTGCCGCAGATCGTCGATTGGTACATGGACGGCAAAATCCAGATAGACCCGATGATCACCCATATCCTGAAGCTGGAGGATATCAACAAGGGGTTTGATATGATCCATTCGGGGGAGAGTATCAGGAGTGTTGTGGTTTATTGAGACATGATTGAGCAGTGGAGCGTCGCAGATCAGGCGTCGCTGGACTGTCAGTTAAGCGTGTGGGGGCAGTTTGCCCCCCACGTGTCCCTTATGATGGCGCGCCCGCACGAAGCCAGCTTGAACGAGAGGCTTGGGTGTTGAATCGGTTTTTGAAGCGGCTAGGGTCAGCCAGAATGCTTCAGTTCCCAATACATGTTAGAAAGGGGCACGAGCCACATGGGCCGGACTTCGTTGTTCATATGGGAGAAAGTCGCCGCGGAATTCAGATAACAGATGCTTGCGACCCAAAAGAGCAGAAGCAGTGGTCAGATATGGCTAAACATGTTCGAAACGCGGGCGAAGATGCCGAATGGATCATCCAAGATGTGGCATTAAATTTCCTGGTCGGAAATCGCTATGTCAGTTTGGTTTCTGACGCGATAGCAAGAAAATCGGAAAAGGTTGCCGACGACGTGACCGATCTTCTTGTCAACCTCGACACCCACGACACGGCGTATGATGATTTGGCAAGGCAGGTCGAAAAACTGGCTCAGTTGTCCAGCCTTGGAACCAGTTTCAACCGGGTTTGGGTTCTTTCCAGCGACGGTTTGATCGACTTGACGAACCAAACAGAAGTCCTTGGATTACGAGCACCATACTGTGATTGACCAATTGGATTCACATGCACAGCCGTCTTTACCTTATTCCCGCGTTGGGGAGATTTAGCGGCAAGTTTCAAAAGCACGTTAGTTTCACCCCCCAACCCCTTGTTCCTCAACCCACAAACCCCGTCCCAACCCGGACTCACCGGAACCCCCCACCCATGGCCGCCACCCAAGCCCTCCTTTTCCTGCAAACCCACCACATCGCCATCACCCTGCACCCCTACCTCTACGACCCCGATGCCGAGGCGGTCGGGCTGGCGGCGGCGAAGGCCCTCAATCTTGACCCGACCCTCACCCTCAAGACCCTGATGGTCGAGGTGGACGGAAAACCGGCCTGCTGTGTGATCCCGTCGGACCGGCAGCTGTCGATGAAAAAGGTCGCGGGCCATTTCCACGCCAAACAGGCGGCGATGATGCCGCCCGTGAGGGCCGAGAAGCTGACAGGCTACCGGGTGGGCGGCATCAGCCCCTTCGGCCAGAAACGCGCCGTGCCGACCGCGATCGAGATCACGGTATGCGACGCCGTCCGCGTCTTGATCAACGCAGGTCAGCGCGGCCTGCTGCTGGGCATCGCCCCGCAACAGGCCCTGACCACTCTCGGTGCAGTGGCGGCCGCTTTGATCGCCTAGCCGTGTCAGATCCGGGTCGCCGCAAACTGATCGGGCAACGTAACCCAGCCCGGCCGTTCGGCCGCGACCTGGCCCTGACCCGTCTCAGCAGGCGCCGTAATAGCGCGAGCCGTCGCTGCGTTGATAGATGCAGCGCCCGGTGCTGTCGCGCCCGATCAGCGTGCCGGCCGCCAAGCCAACCGCGCCGCCGATCAACGCGCCCTTCATGCGGTCTTCGTCCGACGACACGGCCGCGCCCACGGCCATGCCAGCGGCAGCCCCGGTCAACATGCGCTGTTCTTGCGTATCGCAGGCAGCCAGACTGGCCAGCAGCGGCAACAGGATAAGGGTGGTTCTCATCTGAATTACTCCGGCTTCGAGGTGAAGCTGCGCGATTCTAGCCGATCCGACCAAGGCGTGGCCTGATCTCGATCAGTCTTGGCTGGTCTCATCCGGCCCGCTGGGCGCAATCTGCCCCGATCACTGTCCGGGGGCATCATGAACGGCGCGGAATCCTTGGTGAAAAGCCTGCTGGCGCGCGGCGTGGATGTTTGCTTTGCCAGTCCCGGCACCTTAGCGATGCATTTTGTCGCGGCCCTGGAGGCCCACCCGCGAATGCGCTGCATCCGCTGTCTGTTTGAAGGCGGGGCGGCCGGGGCGGCGGATGGCTATTTCCGCAGGACCGGTGCTGTGGCCGCAACCCTGCGGTATCTGGCCCCCGGATTTCCCCAATCTGCACAACGCCCGCAACGCCGGGTCGAGGGTGGGCACGGTGAAGGGCAAGCCCTTGCGTTGCCCGAACTGGCGCAGGGCGCGCTGACGCTGGACAAGCTGCGCCAGTCCATCGCCGCCCTGCTGCCGCAGGATGCGATCATCTTGGGTGCGGCTGTGGCCTGCCCGACCCGCAAAGTGGTGGCGCTGGTGGGCGACGGCGTGACGGATGTGCGGGTGGCGGACAGGCCCGGGTTCAACGCGGCCTGTGCCGAAGCCATGGCGCAAAACCGCCCGCGTCTGATCGAAGTGATCGGATTAGCCAAGCGGGGGTTTCACACCCCCACGCGGGCTTTGTGAAGAACAAAGCCCGCGCCCCCCGTGGGATATTTGGACAGAGTGGATGGAAATTTTAGACAAATCCGAACGATCAGGGTTGGTGCGATTTCTCTGTCCGCCGCGTCTGATTTCAGGCATCACCGGAAAAACCGGAGGCCGCATGTCAGTTGAACCCCACACCATCGCCGGACGCGCGCCCCGTCTGGCCGTTCTGATCGACGCCGACAACGTGCGCGCAGTCAATGCCGAGGCGATTCTGAACGAGATTGCGTCCTTTGGTGATCCCAGCCTGCGCCGGGTTTATGGCGATTGGTCCAGTTCAGCACTGGGTCAGTGGAAAGAGCAGGCGCGCAATCTGGGGCTGGTGATGCATCAGCAATCGGCCAACACCAAGGGCAAGAACGCCAGCGACATCGGTCTGGTCATCGACGCCATGGACATCCTGCACGCGGGCAAGGTTGATGGCTTTGTGCTGGTGTCGTCGGACAGCGATTTCACCCGTCTGGCCAGCCGCATCCGCGAGGATGGCTTGCAGGTGATCGGCATTGGTGAGGCGAAAACGCCGGAGTCGCTGCGCAAGGTCTGCAACCGCTTTGTGCTGATCGAGAATATCGTCAACGCCGATGACGCCGCGCTCACCCCCGCTCCGACCGACAAGGCCGAAAAGCCCGCAGAACCGCGCCCGGAAAAGCAGGCCCCGTCCAAGGTCATCCCGCTTATTCTGGACGCGATGCGCAAGATAGATCCCGATCAGGACTGGTACGCTCTGGGTCAGTTGGGGCAGGTTCTGATCCAGTTGCACACCGACTTTGACCCGCGCAGCTATGGCAGCGCCAAGCTTTCGGATCTTTTGAAGAAATCCGGGCGGTTTGAAGTGAAATCAGGGGCCAACAACACCCTGACCGTGCGCGACAAGGCTTAGGGCGGATTTTCTTCTATCTGAAACAGATTGACATAGATCCAAGCCAAGTGCGGCCTCGTGTGCTGCGTTCAATCGGCTGAACCCGGTTGAACGCAGCACGCTGCAGTCGTTCAGAAACCTGGCTTGCGTTGATATCCGAATGTCGGCTTTGCCACTTGAGTGCCGCTGGCGGTGGTGATTTCCGGACCCGGCGTTTCCCGCATATGGGCGCGGTCAGGCCGGTTCGATCGCCAGCCAGACCCCACCTTCGGGCCGCAGTGTCAGGATCATCACCGGTTTCGGATCGCGCCCCGGAACGCGGCGGAACCGATGGCGCGCCAGCAACGTGGCCAGAATGATCACCGCCTCTTGCAGCGCGAAACTGGCGCCGATGCAGATGCGCGGGCCATCGCCGAAGGGCAGATAGGCGAAACGGTCCACGGATTTGGGGTCGGCAAAACGGGATGGGTCAAAGGCGTCAGGCTTGTCCCACAGCAGGTGGTGGCGGTGCAGGGCGTAGATCGGCAGCACCACGGTGTCGCCGGGGCGGATTTCACGGCCCATCAGCATATCGGCGGCCTGGGCTGTGCGCGACAAAAAGGCGGCGGGCGGATACAGGCGCAGCGCCTCATCCACAATGCGGCGGATCAGGGGCAGAGCGGGCAGATCGGCGGCGGTCGCGGCGCGGTCGCCCAGAGCCGCTTGCGCCTCGTTGCGCGCGGCGTCCTGCACGCCTTGATCAAAGGCGCAGAGATAAAGCGCCCAGGCCAGCGTCAGCGCGGTGGTTTCATGCCCTGCCACGATGAAGGTCAGCAGATTGTCGCGCAGTTCCGCCGTGGTCATCTGCCGCTTGGTCGCAGGGTCTTCGCCCGCAAGCAGCAGGTCCAGCAGGTCCGGCACCGGTTTCGGGCCAGCCTTGCGGCGCTGATCAATGGCGGTGTCGGCCACCTGCTTCATTGCCTGCATTCCGGCCGATCCGAACATCCGATGCGGGCGCGGCACCCATGCGGGGGCACCCAGTATGTCCAGCAGCGACACTTTCGCGGTCTGCCCGATGTAGGTTTCAATCGCCGCATGCACGGAATCACGGTCAAACCCCGCGCCATCGGAAAAGGTCACGTCGGAAATCACCTCAAACGTCGCGGTCACCATTTCTGCGTAGACATCGACCGCCCGGCCCGCCCCTGCGGCAATCCGTGCCACAGAGCGTTCGGCGGCGGCGGTCATCACCGGGGCCAAGGCCGACACGTTGCGATGGGTGAAAACCGGGGCTGCGGCGCGGCGCTGCCATTGCCAATGCGCTCCTTCGGCCACAAACAAACTGTCGCCAATCGCCGGGCCGAGGATCAGCTTGGTCACTTCGGATTTCGGATAATCCGCCACGCGGTCGCGCAGGATATGCCGCAACGCGCCGGGGTCCATCACCATATGCCACCGCTTGCCGGTCTTGCCCGACAGGATCGGCACATGCGTGGCAATCTCGGGGATCAGTTCCAGCACGTTGCGCCGCCCGGCCTGAAGTGACCCCCATATCCCCAAGGGCTTGGTGTGCAGGGGCACGCGGGCGGGCAGGTCCATTGCAGTCTCCTTTGCATTGAGTCTAGGGCGGGGCAGACCGATGGCCAAGGTGGCATTCCGGCGCATGATGCAAAAGCGCACAAATCAGCATTGGTACCGCGGCCGGCCTTATGTCAGCACCGTGACAAAGGGAGTTTGCCATGGACATAGAACGCATTTCAGCCTTTGCGCAAAACGGGCAGGGCGGCAATCCGGCGGGTGTGGTGATCGGATCGGCGCTGCCCGCGCCTGCAGACATGCAGCGCGTGGCGCGTGAGGTTGGTTATTCCGAAACCGCCTTTGCGGCGCCCGAGGGCAAGGCTTGGGTCGTGCGCTATTTCTCGCCCGAAGCCGAGGTTCCGTTTTGCGGTCATGCCACCATCGCGCTGGGCTATGCTTTGGCGCGTCGCTTTGGTCCGGGACGCTATGATCTGACATTGGCGCAGGCGAAAATTGCCGTAACGGTGGAAGATCAGTCGGGTGACTGGCTGATCACGCTGAATTCCCCGCCGACATGGTCGCGCCCGTTGTCTGCGCCGCTGCTGGCAGAGCTTTTTCCGCTGTTCCATTTGACAAGCGCCGATCTGGACCCGGCGCTTGCGCCGCGTATCGCGCATGCGGGGGCCAGCCATGCCGTGCTGGCCCTGGCACGGCGTGAGGTTCTGGCGGCCATGGCCTATGAGTTTGAGCCGGTCAAAGCGGTGATGCTGCGCGAAGGCCTGACCACCATCAGCCTGATCTTCCGTAAGGATGAGGATCACTTCATCACCCGCAATGCCTTTGCGGTGGGTGGGGTGGTTGAAGATCCGGCGACAGGGGCGGCAGCGGCGGCTTTGGGGGGCATGCTGGTTGATTTGGGTCGCGGAGCGGGCCGCTTTTTTATCCGGCAGGGCGAAGAGATGGGCATGCCGTCGCTGCTGCAAGTTCAGGTCAGCGGTGTTCCGGGCGATTCTGTGCAGGTGTCAGGTGCGGCGCGACTGGTTCGCGTTGCGTTGTCAGCGCCCTAGGGCTATCCCGATGGGGCTGTTCATTCCACGGGGAATCGATTGATGCGTTTGCTGCACCTGTTAGCCTTGGCCCTTGGCCTGCCGCTTTTGGCTGCCTGTCAGACCAGTGATCTGATGGAACCGCCGGTGCCCTTGGGCGAATTCGCGCTGGGTCTGAACGTGGCTGTGGCTGACAATGTGCAGAAGGTGCCAATCTCACGCGATGCCACGCCAGAAGCCTGGGAAGCCGCGATGAAAAAGGCCATCGCCGACCGCTTTGGCCGCTATGAAGGGACAAAGCTTTACAACATCGGCATTTCCATCGACGCCTATGCGCTGGCACCTCCGGGGGTGCCACTGGTGCTGAAACCGAAGTCGGTTCTGGTGGTGACGGCCAATGTCTGGGATGACGGCGCCGAGAAAAAGCTGAACGCCGAAGGTAAGCAGTTCACGATCTTTGAAAAGATGTCGCCCGAGACGGTGATCGGGTCTGGCGTCACCCAGACCAAGCAGAAGCAGATGGAGGTGTTGAGTTACAATGCCGCCAAAAAGGTCGAGGATTGGTTCCTGCAAAACCCCGAATGGTTCGGCCTGCCGCCGAAGGGCAGCAAAACTGCCGCTGTTGAACCTGTTGCCGTGGTGACACCCGCGCTTGCCCCGGCGGTCATGGTCGCGCCGGTCGGGGTCGCGCCGGTCAGGCCCGCCAAACCCGGCAAGTCCACGAAACCTGTTGTCGTCGGTGACACGCCCTGACCGCGCCGGTGGAACGGCCTTGATTTTCCCCAGCCCAAAGGGTAATTGCCCGCCCGTGTAGAATAGGGTCAGTGATGACCCCCGAAATGCAAGGGCGCGCCATCATGGCAAAGGCAAAGTTTGAACGGAACAAACCGCACGTCAACATCGGCACGATTGGCCACGTTGACCACGGCAAGACGACGTTGACGGCAGCGATCACCAAGTATTTTGGTGAATTCCGCGCCTACGACCAGATTG
>JANPOY010000191.1:0-51702 GCA_031428215.1 Paracoccaceae bacterium | reverse complement strand
CCGCGCACATGCTGTCCATACGCATCCGGAATCCGCCGGCGAACATCGCCCGGATCGCCGCGAAATCGAACAGGCTTTCCATTAGCGTGGCATAATCCGCGACCGGATCCACCACATCCACCACCATCGGCCCCAAGGTATGGCGACCGACCTTGCCCAGATCGACATCCTGAGCATCCAACATCTGATAGCTCGTAAGCTCGGTTGTGCGTTGGTACATTGCTTCGGTCACGGATTCCGGGGCCGGGCCGCCATTAGCCATGTTGAACTTGACGCCGAAATCCTCTTTGGGTCCACCGGGATTGTGGCTGGCCGACATGATGATGCCACCGTCGGTCTGGTTCAGCCGGATCAGGTGGCTGGCCGCTGGGGTGGACAGGATAGCACCCTGCCCCACGATCACCCGTGCCGCACCATTGGCCGCCGCCATCCGCAAGATCACCTGCGCCGCCTCGGCATTGAAATAACGCCCGTCGCCACCCAGCACAAAGGTTTTGCCGCTGCCATCAGGGTTGCGCGCGCCCACCACATCGAAAATCGCCTGCACGAAGTTTTCAAGGTAATGGTGACCCATGAATACCGGCGTTTTCTTGCGCAGGCCCGAAGTGCCGGGTTTCTGGCCCGCAATCGGAGCGGTGCGAATGGTGCGGATCGTCATGGCGATGACCTTTCGAAATCAGGGGTAAAGACAAGGACGGATTGCGCAGGCAAGTCTAGCACCGGGGCCACGCTGTGCGCAGCCATCAGGGGCCGGGTGGTGTCCAAAAGACAGCGCCAAATAGGCGCGGTCGGCGGCAGGTTCAGCCGTGTCGCGGGCCAAGCCGTCTTTGTCTTTGAACCGATCCTGACCGGAGATCAGCCATGACCCTGCAAACCGTTGCCACCCAACCCATCGCGGGGCAAAAGCCCGGCACCTCTGGCCTGCGCAAGAAAACCCCGGTGTTCATGGGGCCGCATTACCTTGAAAACTTCGTGCAGGCGATTTTCGATGTGGTGGGGGCAGCGGGAAAAACCTTTGTTCTGGGCGGCGATGGCCGCTATTTCAACGACCGCGCGGCACAGGTGATCCTGCGGATGGCGGCGGCGAATGGGGCGCATCGGGTGATCATCGGGCAGGGGGCGATCCTGTCCACCCCGGCGGCCAGCCATCTGATCCGGCTCAATAAAACCGATGGCGGCATCATCATGAGCGCCTCGCACAACCCCGGCGGCCCGAATGAGGATTTCGGCGTCAAGTTCAACATGTCGAACGGTGGACCAGCGCCCGAGGGCGTGACTGAGGCGATGTACAAACGTACAACCGAGATCACCGAGTACAAAATCGCCACCGCGCAGGATGTCGACCTCTCGGTGATCGGGCGCAGCGATTTGGCGGGCATGATTGTCGATGTGGTGGACCCTGTGGCCGATTATGCGGCGCTGATGGAAAGCCTGTTCGACTTCCCGGCGATCGCTGCGATGTTTGCGGGCGGGTTCCGCATGCGGATGGATTCCATGTGTGCCGTGACTGGCCCCTATGCGGTGGAGATTCTGGAGAACCGGCTGGGCGCGGCCCCCGGCACCTGCATCAACGCCACCCCCTTGCCGGATTTCGGCGGCATGCATCCCGATCCGAACCCCACATGGGCCAAGGCGCTGATGGATGAGATGTTCGCTGCCAACGCCCCCGACTTTGGGGCGGCCTCCGATGGCGACGGCGACCGCAACATGGTGGTGGGGGCGGGGATTTACGTCTCGCCTTCGGACAGTCTGGCAGTTCTGGCCGCCAATGCGCATCTGGCGCCGGGGTACAGGGCCGGGCTGAAGGGGATTGCACGGTCGATGCCGACTTCGGCTGCGGCCGACCGGGTGGCGGCGGCTTTGGGGATTGCGTCCTATGAGACGCCGACGGGGTGGAAATTCTTTGGCAATCTGCTCGACGATGGCCGCGCCACGATCTGCGGCGAGGAGTCTTTCGGCACCGGGTCGGACCATGTGCGCGAAAAGGACGGGCTTTGGGCGATCTTGCTGTGGCTCAACATTCTGGCGGTGCGTAAGCAGTCGGTTGCGGCGATTTTGGGCGAACATTGGGCCAAATTTGGCCGCAACTACTACAGCCGCCACGATTTTGAGGCGATTGCCTCGGATAAGGCCGATGCGATGATGACGGCTTTGCGTGGGTCTTTGGCGGGCCTGCCGGGGCAGCAGATCGAAGGACTGACCATTCAGGCCGCCGATGATTTCGCCTATACCGATCCGGTCGATGGCTCTGTCTCCAAGGCTCAGGGCGTGCGAATTCTCTTCGCGGATGGCAGCCGGATCGTGCTGCGTCTGTCGGGGACGGGGACCGAAGGCGCAACCTTGCGGCTCTATCTGGAACGCTATGCGGCGGGGCCGGATGGTCTGGACCATGACCCGCAAGAGGCGCTCGCGCCAGTGATCCGCGCGGCGCATGCATTGGCGGCAATTGAAGGCTTCACGGGGCGCGTGACGCCTGACGTGATCACTTAAGGCGGATTTCCTTCAATCGCTTTGGATTGAAGGAAATTCAAGACAAGCGCAGGCGTCGACGCTTGGCAACCAGCCGAAATGTCGGTTTCCGCTGCAATGTGGCGGAAACTGACCTTCAACTGTCGGCTCTGACCGCGCCCCAGGTGTCAATCAGCGCATTCTTGACACAGGTGTCGAGGAGGAAATTATGGCAGAGCAGCGGATACGGTCGGGGCGGGTGGCGCGGCAAGCCGAGCGGGCGCAGAAAGGCGGCGGTTTGGGCCGGCCCTATATTCTGCGCAACATCCCGACCTATGATGTGCTGTCCGAGGAAAACCTGCAGCGGGTGGAACGGGCGGCCGACCGCATTCTGGCCGAAACCGGCATTGAATTTCGCGACGATCCGCTGGCTTTGGAGCATTGGCGGCGGGCGGGCGCCGATGTCAAAGGCCTGCTGGTCAAGTTCGAGCCGGGCCTATTGCGCGAAGTGTTGCGCAGCGCGCCCGCCACCTTCACCCAACACGCCCGCAATCCGGCCAATTCGGTGCAGATCGGCGGCAAAGCGGTGGTTTTCGCCCCCGCCTATGGCAGCCCGTTCGTGATGGATCTGGACCGCGGCCGCCGCTTTGGCACGCTGGAGGATTTCCAGAATTTCATCAAACTGGCGCAATCCAGTCCGAATTTCCACCACTCCGGCGGCACGATCTGTGAGCCGACCGATGTGGCCGTGAACAAACGGCATCTGGACATGGTGCTGGCGCATATGACGCTGTCGGACCGCGCCTATATGGGGTCGGTGACGTCGGAAGAGCGCGCCGAGGACAGCATCGAGATGTCACGCGTGCTGTTTGGCGCTGATTTCGTTGACAAAAACTGCGTCATTCTGGGCAATGTCAATGTGAACTCGCCGTTGGTCTGGGATGGCACCATGACCAACAGCTTGCGCGCCTATGCCCGTGCCAATCAGGCGGCAGTGATTGTGCCGTTCATTTTGGGCGGTGCGATGGGGCCGGTGACCTCTGCCGGGGCCATCGCGCAGAGCTTGGCCGAAACCATGGCC
Organism: Paracoccaceae bacterium; assembly: GCA_031428215.1. Taxonomy (GTDB): domain Bacteria; phylum Pseudomonadota; class Alphaproteobacteria; order Rhodobacterales; family Rhodobacteraceae; genus Cypionkella. The sequence continues at coordinate 48,173 of JANPOY010000191.1, read as the reverse complement.
GGTTGCGCGCTGACGCAGTTGGAACGCCCCGGCGCGCCGGTGATTTTCGGCAACTTCCTGTCCTCGATGAGCCTGCGGTCCGGCAGCCCGACCTTTGGCACCCCGGAACCCGCGATCGGTTCACAGGTCATCGGACAGTTGGCGCGGCGGCTGAACCTGCCCTTGCGCTGTGCAGGCAATTTCACCACCTCCAAACTGCCCGACGCACAGGCGATGATGGAGGGCACGATGTCGATGCTGTCGGCCATCCATTGCGGCGCGAATTTCATCCTGCATTCGGCGGGGTTTCTGGACGGGCTTTTGTCGATGTCCTACGAGAAATTCATGCTGGACGCCGACCTTTGTGGCGCACTGCATTCCTACCTAGATGGCATCAAGATCGACGATGATCAACTGGCCGTCGATGCCTTTGCCGAGGTGGGGCCGGGCAATCATTTCTTCGGCTGCGCCCATACCATGCAGCATTATGAAACCGCGTTCTGGGATTCGGAGCTGTCTGACAACGAGCCGTTTGAGAAATGGGAGGCGGCGGGGTCGGCGGATGCGGCGACGCGCGCAAATCGCCTGTGGAAAAAGCGGCTGGCGGAGTTTGAAGCGCCTGCCTTGGACGCGGGCATCCGCGACGGTCTGGAAGATTTTGTGGCCCGGCGCAAGGCCGGGATGGCGGACGCATGGTACTGACGTTCGACGCCGCCGATTTCTTCGAAGAAATCGGTCCGGAGTTTTTGAAAACTCCGGGTCAAATTCTTTGAAGAATTTGATGCCCTAGCTGCGCAGTCCCGTCTCGACCAACAGCCCTTTGCGCTTGGCCTCATAGTAATAACCCTTGGCGAACCACATCATCGCGCGGTCCTCATCGCCGCCTGACACGATCCACGCGCCGCGCAGGTAGCGCCCGGCAAACTCCAGATTGGTTTCGGCGTCCAACAGGCCCGAGGCCGGACCACGATAGCCCATGGTTTGCGCGGTCTGCGGCAGCACCTGCAACTGCCCGTAATAGGGACCGTTGCGCGCGCCCGGATTGTAGCCGCTTTCGCGCTGGATCTGGCGGTGCAGCAGGCGTTCGGGAATCTCGTGGATGCGCGCCCATTTCACCACCAGCGCCCGCATTTCCGGTGTCTCACCGGGATGCAGATCGCCGCGATATGCGGCAGGTTCGCGGCGGCCACCACAAGCGGCAAGGGTCAGGGCGGCAAGGCCAAGGCCTAGGGCTGCGCGGCGGTTGGGGGTCATGGCAGGCTCCGGTGTTTGGCTGCGTGATAACGGCTGACGCGGTTCTGGGGAAGGGGCAGGGCGGGGCATGGGCGGATTTTCCACCCCCAGGACTTAAGCCGCGCTTTGCCTGTGGCGGACAGCGCGTTAGGGTGGGACTTCTTGAAGGGGGTGTTCCATGCTGGCTGTGAACCCGAACACAGGTCGCGCACTTGACGTAGCGTTGATCGTCGATGATCACCCGCTGTTTTGTGATGCCTTGGCGATGACGCTGAAGGCAGTGGCGGGGATTGCGCGGATCGACACCGCTGACCGTCTGGACACCGCGATTGCGCGGCTGGAGGCGGGGCCGTTGCCGGACGTCGTCGTGCTGGACCTCAATCTGCCGGATGTGAACGGGCTGGACGGTTTGATCCGGCTGCGGCAGGTGGTGGGCGACGTGCCGGTGGTGGTGGTGTCATCGCTGGCCGACAACCGGGTGATCGGGGCTTGTCTGCATGCGGGGGCGGCGGGGTTCGTGCCCAAGCATGCCCGGCGTGAGGTGTTTCGCGCGGCGTTTGACGCCATCCGTGCCGGAGTGGGCTATCTGCCCGAAGGCTATGTGCCGCAGGCTGATCCCATGGCTCCAGCCAGCCAGAAAGAGGCTGCAATCGCGCGGCTGGGGTTGCTGACCCGGCAGCAGGCGAAGATCCTGCAACTGATCTGCGAGGGCAAGCTGAACAAGCAAATCGCCTATGATCTGACCATCGCGGAAACCACGGTGAAGGCGCATGTCACTGCGATCATGCGCAAATTGGGCGTGCAAAGCCGGACCCAAGCGGTGTTGATCGCGGGTGCGGCCAGCTTCAGCAGCCTGATGCCCGAGGCGTGAGCGCGCATCTGCCCACCGCGCAAGTCTCCGCCCGCGCGCCCGATGCGGCGCAAAGGCTGGCGCAGGATCTGGGGCCGGGGCCGTTTGCCGCCGTGATCCTGTTCATCTCGCCGCAAGCCGATCTGCCCGCGCTGACCTTGGGGCTGGGGGCGGAATTTGGCGATTGCCCGGTGATTGGGTGCACCACCGCCGGAGAGATTTCGGCGCAGGGCTATTCCGAAGGCGAAATCGTCGCCATGGGCCTGCCCGCCGATCTGTTCGCCGCCGGGATCCTGCTGATCGAAGATCTGCATCAGTTGGACCCGCAAGCCTTGATCGGCCAGATGATCCGCCTGCGCGCAGGGTTGGAGCGGCAGCGCCCCGACTGGCCGCATGAATTCGCCTTTCTGATGGTCGACGGGTTGTCGATCCGCGAGGATGAACTGACTTCGGCCATGGCGGCGGGTTTGGGTCCGGTGCCGCTGTTTGGCGGATCAGCGGGCGATGGCACAAGGTTTCAGCAGACTTTCGTGTTGCATGGGGGCCGGGTGCGCTCGAACGCGGCGGTGCTGATGATGGTGCGCTCTGCCTGCCGGGTGAAGGTGTTCAACCTTGATCATCTGATCCCCACCGACCGCCGCATGGTGGTGACCGAAGCCGACCCGCACCGCCGCATTGTGCGCCAGATCAACGCGGAACCCGCGGCACGGGAATATGCGCGGCTTTTGGGCAAAGACCCCGGGCAGCTGACGACCTTCACATTTGCAGCACACCCCTTGGTCGTGCGCATCGGCGGGCGGCATCATGTGCGCGCCATTCAACGGGTGGCCGACAACGGCGATCTGATCTTTTTTTCGGCCATTGACGAAGGGCTGGTGCTGACCCTGGCCGAACCCCAGGATATGGTGGCGCATCTGGACCGCGAGCTTTCCGCTTTGGGCGATCCGATGGCGATCCTCGCTTGCGATTGCATCCTGCGCCGGATGGAGGCGTTGGAAAAGCAGATGTCTGGCGCGGTGTCGGCGGTGCTGCGTACCCACCGCGTCACCGGATTTTCCACCTATGGCGAGCAGTGGAATTCCATGCATGTGAACCAGACCATGACCGGGGTGGCGATCTATCCGCCGGATGCAAATGATTGAAAACCTGATCAATCCCGAGGACAGCCCCGAACGCCAGACCGCGAAACTGCTGACCATCGCCCAAGTGCTGATGCGGCGGGTCGAGGCGATCACGGATGACAGCGGCGCCGCCTATGCCCAGTTCCAGCGCGCCGCGATGCTGGAGGATCAGGTCCGCGAACGCACCCGCGATCTGGAACGGGCGCTGGACCTGTTGAACGCCTCAAACGCCGCGCTGGCGGGGGCAAACCGGGAAACCGAGGCCGCGCGACAGAACCTCGCCGATGCGATCGAGACGATTCAGGAAGGGTTCGCGCTCTTTGATGCCGCCGATGTTCTGGTCATGTGCAACTCGCGCTTCGGGATGCACATCGAGGATGTGCGCCCGTATCTCGCCCCCGGATTGCGGTTCGAGGATTATGTCGACCGGGTCAGCCGGTCGCGGTTTCTGGCGCTGCCTGCGGGGGAAACCGGGGCGGACTGGGCGGTGCAACGCCGCAAGCGCCACCATGACCCGCATGTGATTTTCAATGTGCGGATGATCTGGGACCGCTGGGTGCAGGTCAGTGAACACCGCACCGGCGATGGTGGCACGGTGATCTTGCAAACCGATGTGACCGACATCATCCGGATGGAGCGGCAGGAACGCGGCAAACTGCTGGACGATCAGGCCCGGATGATCCGCGCCACGCTGGACCATATCAATCAGGGCGTTGCAATCTTTGACTCGGGCGCGGAACTGGTGGGCTGGAACCAGCGCCTCGGCGCGTTGCTGGCGATCCCGCTGGCGCGGATGCGGGTGGGCGCCTCGTTTGAGCAGATTTTCCAACGCTTCCGGCAGGATTTCAGCTTTGGCGAGGGTATGACCGAGGCGGCGCTGACGGCTTGGGTCGATGGCCGCCATGGCCGAAGCGCGCTGTCGTTTGAAATGCGGCGCGGATCGGGGCTTATTCTGGCGGTGTTTGCGCAGGAAATGCCGGATGGCGGTTTTGTGGTCAGCTTCACCGATGTCACGGCGGAACGCGCGGCGATTGATGCGCTGTCGCGCGCCAATGAAACGCTGGAGGCCCGGGTGCTGGCGCGCACGCTGGAGCTGGAGGATGCGCTGGGAACCGCCGAACGCGCCAATGCCAGCCGCTCGCGCTTTGTCGCCGCCGCCAGCCATGACCTGTTACAGCCATTGTCGGCGGCCAAGCTGTTCATCTCGTCCATCGAAGATGAAGCGGTGGCACCCGGCGCGCGGGCGACGCTTGAGAAAGCCCACAATGCGTTGCTGTCGGTCGAAGGCATTCTGGATGCGCTGCTGAACATCTCGAAACTGGAAAGCGGCAAGGCGGCGGTCACGGTGGGGCCGGTGCGGATGGATCGGCTGTTGGCGCAGTTGAGTGATGAGTTCACCGCCTTGGCCAAAGACAGGGGGCTGGGGCTGGTTGTACGTCCGTGCAACATTGTTGTGCAGTCCGATCCCAGCTATCTGCGCCGCATTTTGCAAAACCTGATCGGCAACGCGATCCGTTACACCGAGACGGGGCGGGTTCTGGTGGGCGCGCGCCGGCGTGGGGGCATGTTGCGGGTCGAGGTCTGGGACACCGGGCCGGGCATTCCTGAGGCGGAACAGGATAACATTTTCAAAGAGTTCCACCGCCTGAACGCCCCCGCCTCTGCCTCTGAAGGCATGGGACTGGGCCTTGCGATCGTGGAACGCGCCTGTGCGCTGCTGGGACATCCTTTGGGCCTGAGCAGCCGGATGGGACATGGCACATGCTTTGTCGTGCAGGTGCCCTTGGCCGATATGGCGGTCGATCTGCCCCTGCCGATGCCCGCGCCGGATATGACCGCCGGGCAGGATAAGATCGCCTTTCTGGTCGAAAATGACGACGCGCTGCGCCGCGCCATGGGGTTGCTGCTGGAAAAATGGGGGATGTCGGTGCTTGAGGCCGCCAGTGGTGAAGAGGCGCTGGCCCTGATTGCCGAACTGGGGATTTTGCCCGATTTCTGTCTGGTGGATTATCAGCTGGGCGCGGGCATGAATGGCTTGGCGTTTCTGGACAGGCTCTGCCGTCTGCACGGCCCGGTTCCGGCGCGGATGGTCACCGCAAACCGCACCTTGGCCTTGCAGCAGGCCTGCACGGCGCGCGGCATAGAGGTTTTGATCAAGCCCATCGACGCGCGCGCCCTGCAAGCTGTGGTGGCTGGTCTTACGACCAAGGGACCATAGCTTTGGCCGGTTTTGCATCCTAGGGTGATGCCCACAGGGATGAGGAATGCCATGCAACTGAACGACAGCCGCGACATCAAAGCCAGCCCTGACGTGGTTTGGGCCGCCATTCTGAACCCAGAGGTGTTGAAAGAATGTGTGCCGGGTTGCGAGAGCCTGACCGGATCGGTCGAGGACGGGTTTGAGGCGGTGGTGGCGCAAAAGGTCGGGCCGGTTTCGGCGCGGTTCACCGGCATCGTGAAGCTGTCTGATATCGTGGTGGGCCGCGCGGTGACGATCTCCGGCGAAGGCAAGGGCGGACCGGCGGGTTATGCCAAGGGCGGCGCGCAAGTGACGCTGGAAGCGATCCCCGCAGGCACCCGCCTGACCTATACAGTGGATGCCAGCGTTGGCGGCAAGATCGCGCAACTCGGCAGCCGCATCATCGACAGCTTTGCCAAAAAGCTGGCCGATGCGTTTTTTGCAAATTTTCAGCTGGCCGTGGAAGGCCCGGCTGCTGAGGAAGTGGCATCCGAAGAGGGCGCGAAAAAGGGATGGTTCAAGCGGTTGATCAGCTGAACCCAAGACACAACAGGGAGGATACCATGACGAAAGTCACGATGACCGTGAACGGCAAAACCGTCTCGGCCGAGACAGAGGGGCGGACCCTGCTGTCGGCCTATCTGCGCGAAGGGCTGGGGTTGACCGGCACCCATGTGGGCTGTGACACCTCGCAATGCGGGGCCTGTGTGGTGCATGTCGATGGCCGCGCCGTCAAATCCTGCACGGTGTTTGCGCAGGATGTGGCGGGGGCCAGCGTCAAGACCATTGAAGGCATGGCCAATGCCGATGGGTCTTTGGGCGTGGTGCAGCAGGCGTTTCAGGACCATCACGGCTTGCAATGCGGATTCTGCACGCCGGGCATGGTGATGTCGACGGCGGCTTTGCTGGCGGAAAATCCGAAACCGTCCGAGCATGAGGTGCGGCATTATCTTGAGGGCAATATCTGCCGCTGCACCGGCTATCACAACATCGTCAAGGCGGTTCTGGCGGCATCCGGCCAGGATGTGGCGCAAATCGCGGCTGAGTGAAATCAAACAATTGGCGGGCGTACTTCACGCATCGCATTAAGGGAGGATTGCATGCCAAAAGATCACGGCATCGGCGTCAGCGTAAAGCGGCGCGAGGATATCCGGTTCCTGACCGGACGCGGGCGCTACACCGCCGACATCAACCTGCACAAACAGGCCATCGCGGTCTTTGTGCGCTCGGAAATGGCGCATGCCACCATCAACAGCATCAACACTGCGGCGGCCGAGGCGATGCCGGGCGTGCTGAAGATCATGACCGGCGCGGATTTCGCGGCCACCGGGGGCAACCCGGCGGGCTGGTATATCAACAGCCGGGATGGGGCGACGATGAAGGAACCGAAGCGTCCGGTTCTGGCCCATGGCAAGGTGCGCCACGTTGGCGACGCCTACGCGATTGTGGTCGCGGAAACGCTGGAACAGGCCAAGGATGCAGCGGCGGCGATTGAGGCCGATTTCACCGAACTGCCCGCGATTGTGAACATGGCCGATGCGGTCGCCAATCCGGCGCACCGGGTGCATGACGAAATTGAAAACAACGTCTGCTTCGACTGGGGCTGGATTGAGGACAACCGCGCGGCGGTGGAAGCGGCCTTTGCAACTGCCCCCCATGTCACCACGCTGGAGCTGGTCAACAACCGTCTGGTGCCGAACGCGATGGAGCCGCGCGCCAGCATCGGCGAATATGACGCCGGGACCGGCGACTACAAGCTTTACACCACCAGCCAGAACCCGCACCTGACCCGCCTGCTGATCGCGGCTTTCGTGCTGGGTATCCCGGAAAACAAGCTGACGGTGATTGCGCCCGATGTGGGCGGTGGTTTTGGCTCAAAAATCTACCACTACGGCGAAGAGGCGGCGGTTTTGGCGGCATCAAAGGCGCTGAACCGTCCGGTGAAATGGGTGGCGGAACGGACCGAGTCGTTCCTGTCTGATGCGCATGGTCGGGATCATGTGACGAAAATTCAACTGGCGCTGACCAAGGACGGCACATTCCTTGCCCTGCGCACCGAGACTTTGGCGAACGTCGGCGCTTACCTTTCGAACTTTTCCACGGTGACGCCGACCTATCTGCATGGCACGTTGATGGCGGGGCCGTACAAGACGCCGCTGGTTTATGTGAACGTCAAGGCGGTCTTCACCAACACCGCGCCCGTCGATGCCTATCGCGGTGCGGGGCGGCCAGAGGCCACCTATTCGATCGAACGCGTGGTTGATATGGCGGCGGATGAGCTGGGTCTGAACAAGGTGGACATCCGCCGCAAGAATTTCATCACCACCGATATGTTCCCCTACACGACGCCGGTGGGCTTGCAATACGACACCGGCAACTATCAGGCCACGCTGGAGAAAATGATCGAGCTGGGCGATTTGGCCGGGTTTGATGCGCGGGCTGCGGCCTCCAAGGCCAAAGGCAAGTTGCGCGGTCTGGGGCTTTCAACCTGGATTGAGGCTTGCGGGATTGCGCCGTCCAATCTGGTCGGCATCTTGGGCGCGCGGGTCGGTTTGTTCGATGCAGCGACGGTGCGGGTCAATGCCACCGGGTCAATCTCGGTGATGACCGGCGCGCACAGCCACGGGCAGGGCCATGAAACCGTGTTTGCGCAGATCGTGGCCGAGCGGCTGGGGATTGCGGAATCGGCGGTGGATATCGTGCACGGCGATACGTCGAAGATCCCGTTTGGCATGGGGTCTTATGGCTCCCGCAGTTTGGCGGTGGCCGGGTCAGCCATGGTCAAGGCGGTGGATAAAATCATCGCCAAGGGCAAGAAGATTGCCGCCCATATGCTGGAGGCTGCTGAAGGCGACATCGTGTTCGCGGATGGCAAGTTTTCTGTGACAGGGACCGACAAGGCGAAAACCTTCGGCGAAATCGCGTTTTCCGCCTATGTTCCGCACAACTACCCGCTGGAAACGCTGGAGCCGGGGCTGGAAGAGACGTCTTTCTACGACCCCGCCAACTTCACCTATCCCGCCGGCGCCTATGCGTGTGAGGTCGAGGTGGACCCCGATACCGGCCAGGTCACCGTGGAATCCTTCACCTGTGCCGATGATTTCGGCAATGTGATGAACCCGATGATCGTTGAGGGTCAGGTGCATGGCGGCGTCGGCCAAGGCATCGGGCAGGCGCTGTTGGAGAACACCACCTATGATGAAAACGGGCAGCTTCTGTCGGGCAGCTACATGGATTACGCCATGCCCCGCGCCGAAGATGTGCCGTTCTACACGGTTGATCATTCCTGCGTCACCGAATGTACGCACAACCCCTTGGGCGTGAAGGGCTGCGGTGAGGCGGGGGCGATAGGTTCGCCGCCTGCGGTGGTCAATGCGGTGATTGACGCCTTGCAGCGCGGCGGTTTTGCGCATGTGAAGCATATTGATATGCCAGTCTCGCCATCGCGGGTCTGGACTGCGATCCACGGATAAGGGGGGCCAAGCGATGTATGACTTTGAACTGGTGAAACCAGCCTCGATTGCCGATGCGGCCAAGGCGATGGCGGCGGATGGGGCGCAGGCTTTGTCGGGCGGGCAGACCTTGCTGCCGACGATGAAGCAGCGATTGGCGTCTCCGGCGGTGCTGGTCAGCCTGACCGGGATTGCCGAAATGCAGGGCGTTTGCATGGGCGATCATGGCCTGCATGTTGGCGGGGCCACGCCGCATGCGGTGGTGGCGCGCGAAGCGGCGGCGCATTATCCGGCGCTGGCAGCCTTGGCGGGCGGCATCGGCGATCCGGCGGTGCGCAACCGTGGCACCATTGGTGGGTCGATTGCCAACAACGATCCGGCGGCCTGTTATCCGGCTGCGGTGCTGGGGTCGGGGGCCACGGTGGTGACCAACCGGCGTCAGATTGCGGCGGATGACTATTTCCAAGGCATGTTCACCACCGCGCTGGACGAGGGCGAATTCGTGATCGAAGTGCGCTTTCCCATCCCGCAAAAGGCCGCCTATGTGAAGTTCAACCAGCCCGCCAGCCGATTTGCGCTGACGGCGGTGTTTGTGGCGCAGTTCGCGGATGGCGTGCGGGTGGCGGTGACGGGCGCGTCGCATAACGGCGTGTTTCGCTGGCGCGAAGCCGAGGCGGCGCTGTCGGCGGATTTCCGGGCCGAGGCGCTTGCAGGTCTGTCGGTGGATGCGTCGGAGATGATTTCCGATCTGCATGGCAGCCCGGCCTACCGCGCCAATCTGGTCAAGGTGTTGACCGGGCGGGCCGTAACTGCCGCGTAAAAAGCGTAAATTTTCAACGGGCCCCGGCACAATCCGGGGCCTTTTGTCATGTCCTTGTCACCCGAATGCGTGATCACTTGCCGCATATCTTGGGCTTGCCCCTGCGGTTTCGCCAGATATAGTGATGCAAACGGGGCGGCTGCTTCCGCCTCAAGGTCTGCGGGCCATGGGTTCGGAAGGGAGTTACTCTCGGCATGGACGGCGATTTCAGGACTCAGTTTGTACGCGATCCGGCGGCGCTGAAACAATTTCCGGCGCTGGTGTTGAACGCTGATTTCCGGCCGCTGTCGTATTACCCGCTGTCGCTGTGGCCCTGGCAAGAGGCGATCAAGGCCGCCGTGCTGGACCGGGTTCAGATCGTCGCCGAGTATGACCATGTTGTGCGCAGCCAGCGGCAAGAGTTTCGCATCCCCTCGGTGGTGGTTTTGAAAGACTATGTGAAACCGCAAAAGCGCGTGGCTTTCACCCGGTTCAACCTGTTTTTGCGTGACGAGTTCTGCTGCCAGTATTGTGGTGCCAAGGGGGAATTGACCTTTGACCATGTGGTGCCGCGCTGCAAAGGCGGCGTCACCAGCTGGGAAAATGTGGTGGCGGCCTGCAGCCCGTGCAATTTGCGCAAAGGTTCGCGCAGTTTGCGGCAGGCCGGGCTGCATCTGGCCCGCGCGCCGCGCGTGCCGACCGCACCCGAGATGCAGGCGCATGGCCGTCGGTTTCCGCCAAACCATTTGCACCAAAGCTGGATGGATTATCTCTATTGGGATGCGGAACTGGATGCGTGATGCCGTTAACCTCTTGTCACAGTGATGAATAACCCGTCATAAAACTGTGACAATTACGACCTGCCAATAATTGATCTGTCAGCCGCGACGCTTGAACCTGGTGGTGGCGCGTTGATCGGTATCCGCAACCTGCGCTGGCTGACCGCGGAGGAAATGTAGCGCCAAACCGCGCAATTTGCTGCCCTGCAGCATCAGTTTCAGTTACCATGCATCCAGTGCTAGACTTAAAGCCTTCAGGGCGGTAAAAGCGCTTCGTTAGCGCTAACAGCGCCATTAACCCACGAGGGATGCCATGGTTTCGAGAGTTATTCCGGTTGATGCCTTTGATCTGGTGATTTTTGGCGGCACCGGCGATCTGGCCAAGCGCAAGATCCTGCCGGGCCTGTACCGGCGTTTTCTGGCGGGTCAGATGACCGACACCAGCCGCATCATCGGTGCTGCACGCGCCGATTTGACGACCGAGGCATTCCGGTTGCAAGTGGGCGCGGCTATTGAAGAATTCGTTCCCGTGGATCGGCGTGATCCGGCGATGATTGCGCAATTTCTGGCCCATATCGACTATGTTTCGATCGACGCCGTGGGCGAAGCGGGCTGGGCCAAACTCAAGGGCCTGATGCGGCAAAACGTGGTGCGGGCCTTCTATTTCTCGGTCGCACCCAGCCTGTTTGGGGACATTGCCGAACGGTTGCACCTGCACAGCATCGCCGATGCCTGGAGCCGGATCGTGGTGGAAAAGCCCTTCGGCCGTGATCTGACCTCGGCCCGCGCCCTGAACGGCGTGCTGGCCAAGCATTTCAACGAGACGCAGATTTACCGCATCGACCACTATCTTGGCAAGGAAACCGTGCAGAACCTGATGGCGGTGCGCTTTGCCAATATCCTGTTCGAGCCGCTGTGGAAATCGGAATACGTCGATCACGTGCAGATCACTGTGGCCGAAACCGTGGGCGTAGACGGGCGCGGCGCCTATTATGACAAGTCGGGTGCGATGCGCGACATGGTGCAGAACCATATGATGCAGCTTCTGTGTCTGATCGCCATGGAACCGCCCTATCATTTTGATCCCGATGCCGTGCGCGATGAAAAGCTGAAGGTCATCCGGGCGTTGGAATCGGTCAAACCCGAAGACATCGTGCGCGGTCAGTATCTGGCGGGTGGCGGCGAGGGCGGCTATGTCGAACACAGCGAAAACCCGGCCAGCAAGACCGAAAGCTACATCGGCCTGAAGGTCAGCATCGCCAACTGGCGCTGGAAGAACACGCCGTTCTATCTGCGCACCGGCAAGCGGCTGCGGGCGCGGGCCTCGGAAATCGCCATCACCTTCAAAGCGCCGCCGCATTCGATCTTTGACGATGCCGAGGGCTGGAAGGAAAACGTGCTGGTGATCCGGTTGCAGCCGAACGAAGGCATGAACCTGATGATGATGATCAAGGAACCGGGTCCGGGCGGTATGCGCCTGATGCAGGTGCCACTGGACATGGCCTTTGCCGATGCGCTTGGCGAACATGCCGAGGATGTGCCGGACGCCTATGAGCGGCTGATCATGGACGTGATCCGTGGCAACCAGACCCTGTTCATGCGCGGCGATGAGGTCGAGGCGGCCTGGGCCTGGACCGATCCGATCATCCAGGGCTGGGAGGCGCGCGGAACCAAGCCGCAGGGCTATGATCCGGGATCATCGGGGCCGGAAGATGCGCTGATGCTGATGCACCGCGATGGTCGCCGCTGGCGCGAGATCAAGGAATGAACCTGATCACCTATCCCGACCGTGAGGCTTTGATGCTGGGACTGGCCGGTGCGATGGCCGGGCAATTGTCTGCGGCCTTGCACGCCAACGGGTCCGCGTCCTTGTCGGTGCCGGGTGGCACCACGCCGGGACCCGTGTTTGATATTCTGTCCGGGTTGCCGCTGGATTGGGCATCGGTCGCGGTGTTTCTGAACGATGAGCGTTGGGTGCCCGAAGACAGCCCGCGCAGCAACACGCGGTTGCTGAGGGAACGCCTTTTGCGCGACAAGGCGGCGGCGGCACAGCTTGTCCCGATGTACAGCGATGCGCCCTTGCCGGAAGACCGGCTGGAAACCCTGTCTGAAGGCCTTGCCCCGCATTTGCCGATCACCGTGCTGCTGTTGGGTATGGGCGCGGATATGCACACCGCCAGCCTGTTCCCAGGTGCCGATCTGTTGGCGCAGGCTTTGGCCCCGGATGCGCCGCTGCTGATGGCCCTGCGCGCCGATGCGGCAGGCGAGCCGCGCATCACCCTGACCGCGCCGGTTCTGGCGGGCGCACAGAACATTCATATTCTGATCACCGGGGCGGAAAAACGCGAGGCGATTGCCCGCGCGGCCCAATTGCCACCACTGGACGCGCCGGTGCGGGTGGTTCTGGACAACGCAACTGTACATTGGGCGGAGTGAGACATGACAAACAAATGGCAGGCTTTGAAGGATCATCAGGCTGGAATTGCAGACCGTTCTATCCTGTCATTGTTTGATCAGCCCGATCGCGCGGCGCAGTTTACGGTGCGGGCGGGCGCGATGTTGCTGGATTATTCCAAAACCAACATTGACGCCACCGCGTTGAAATTGCTATTGGATCTGGCTGAAGTCTCGGGTGTGGCCGCAAAGCGTGCCGCGATGTTCGGCGGCGTGGCGATCAACGACACCGAAGGCCGCGCAGTTTTGCACACGGCGTTGCGGGCGGCAGAGTCCACTGAAGTTCTGGTCGATGGAAAAAACGTCGTTCCTGCGATTCACGCCACTTTGGCCCGCATGGCGGTGTTTGCCGAAGACGTCCGGCAAGGGCGATTCACCGGGCAGGGCGGGGCAATCACCGATGTGATCAACATCGGCATCGGCGGGTCTGATCTTGGCCCCGCAATGGCGACTTTGGCGCTGGCGCCGTTTCATGATGGGCCGCGCGTGCACTATGTGTCGAACGTCGATGGCGCCCATGTGGCCGATGTGGTGCGCGGGTTGAACCCGGAAACCACGCTGGTGATTGTGGCCTCCAAGACCTTCACCACGATTGAGACGATGACCAACGCCGAAACCGCGCGGCGGTGGATGGCGGCCAAGGTGACCAATCCGGGGGCGCAGTTTGCGGCTGTGTCCACGGCTGCGGACAAGACGGCGGCCTTCGGCATTGATGGCGCGCGGGTGTTCGGGTTTGAGGATTGGGTCGGCGGGCGCTATTCCTTGTGGGGGCCGATTGGTCTGGCCCTGATGCTGGCGGTTGGGCCAAAGGGCTTTGGCGAATTTCTGGCCGGTGGCCGCGATATGGATGAGCGTTTTGTCAACGCACCCTTTGCCGAAAACATGCCGGTACTGCTGGCTTTGGTCGGGATCTGGCACAACCAGATCTGCGGCTATGCGACCCGCGCGGTCTTGCCTTATGATCAGCGCCTGAGCCGTCTGCCCGCCTATTTGCAGCAGTTGGAGATGGAATCGAACGGCAAAAGCGTGGCGGTGGATGGGTCGGACTTGCCAACCCATTCCGGCCCGGTGGTCTGGGGCGAACCCGGCACCAACGGCCAGCACGCGTTTTATCAGTTGATCCATCAAGGCACCCGCGTTGTGCCTTGTGAATTTCTGGTGGCCAAGCAAGGGCATGAGCCTGATCTGGCCCACCAGCACCTGCTTTTGGTGTCCAACTGCCTTGCGCAATCCGAAGCCCTGATGCGGGGGCGATCTTTGGCCGAGGCCACCGCGATCATGGCGAAAAAGGGCGCTGTCGGCGCGGAATTGGACCGTCAGGCCCGCCACCGGGTGTTTCCGGGCAACCGGCCCTCGACCACGCTGGCCTATCCCAAACTGACGCCTTTCGTTCTGGGCCAGATCATCGCGCTTTATGAACACCGGGTGTTTGTGGAAGGTGTCATTCTGGGACTGAACTCTTACGATCAGTGGGGGGTCGAACTTGGCAAGGAACTGGCGCTGGCTTTGCAGCCGATCCTTGAGGGCAAACAATCAGCGGCGGGCAAGGATGGCTCGACGCAGGCGCTGGTGGCGTATCTGACCGCTTGACCCCGGCCGAACACCCCTTGGAACCAGACTTGAAAAAACCGCCCCAAGGGGCGGTTTTTTTGCTTTGGGGCGTGTTGCGTTCCATCGGGTTCTGCCGGCTGAACGCAACACGCAACAGTCACCGGCCGAACTGGTCCTGGGTTTCCTTCAATCAGAATCAGATCGAAGGAAGCCCGATCAAATTCCCTTAGCGCAACGCGGCGGTGACGATCACTTCGACCAGATAGTCCGGGGTGGCCAGTTTCGCCTCGCCCGTGGCGCGGGCCGGTGTGTGGCCCTGCGGCACCCATTGATCCCAGACCTTGTTCATGTCGCCAAATGTTGCCATGTCGGCCAGCCAGATCTGCGCCGACAGAATGCAGGTCTTGTCTGTGCCTGCGGCGGCCAGAATGCGGTCCACTTCGGCAAGACAGGTGCGGGTTTGCGCCTCGACCGACTCGCCGGGGGTGCCGACCTGACCCGCCACCCAGACGATGCCGTTGTAGCAGACGGCTTCGCTCATCCGGGCACCGGTGCCGATACGTTTGATGTCGCTCATGGGAAGTTCCTTTGGCTGATTTGGCCAGTGCTGGCGCAGGCGGTGTGAACGGGAAAGGGATGGAGCGGGTGAGGGGAATCGAACCCCCGTATTCAGCTTGGGAAGCTGCTGCTCTGCCATTGAGCTACACCCGCGTTGCTGTCCGAGGTAAGCCAAGCCAGCGCTGTCGTCAAGCGGGGCTGACCCGGATTTCCAGGGCAGGGTCAGCGTTGCTTGGCTGCCTGCGCCCCGCGCCACCCTATCCTTGGCTTTGACAGCGGGCCGCGCCCTGCACCGCCCCGATCACATGCGCGCCTTCGGGCCGGGGTGAAACGGGTCCTGGCCGCATTGTCAAAACCCATCTGTTTGCAGCACCCATTTAAATCGGCTTTGGCCACAATCACCGCGATCGAATTGGCGCCGGGGGCCGTGACCGCCAGCAAATCAAAGCGGTGTCGGCCGGGATTGACTGCAACACTGCGGCCAGCGCCTCACGCGCCATCGCCAGTTCGGGCGGCCGGTGATCTGACCCAAAATCGAGCCGGAAATGTCCAGCACGATGATGGAACGGCCTTCGGTCACGGCTGGGGGAGGCCGCAAACCGAGGGCTGCGGCAAACAACAGCGATGTCACCTTCAAAGGGTACAGGATTTGTTTTTCTGAACGGGACGGCCCTGCATCCGCGCCGGTGGGGGTTTCACACCCCCACGCCCCCGTGGGATATTTTCAGACAGATGAACGCAAATTTTAGTCAAATTTAAGAAGTGTCCAGCAGAATTCCAGGGAAGGGTCGCAGCAAAAGCAAAGGGCCTTCA
This sequence comes from Paracoccaceae bacterium, assembly GCA_031428215.1. Taxonomy (GTDB): domain Bacteria; phylum Pseudomonadota; class Alphaproteobacteria; order Rhodobacterales; family Rhodobacteraceae; genus Cypionkella. Next base: position 32,345 of record JANPOY010000191.1, on the reverse strand, counting down.
GAGCGCATCTGAAGGCCCTTTCCCGCAGGATGGCTTTGGTGTGGGGACAGGACAAGACCAGCCTGCGGGGGAAACAGGGCGGGTCAGCAGGACCCGCCCGGCACTGGTAAATTACATCTTCGGCAGCATCACCGTGTCGATGACATGGATGACGCCGTTCGATTGCTTGACATCGGCGATGGTGACGGTGGCGATGTTGCCCATCTCATCTTCCAGCATCATCTTGCCATCGGCATAGCTGGCCTGCAGCGTGCAGCCGCCCAAGGTCGGGACCGGATGCTTGCCACCGTCATCCTTGATCATGGTTTGCAGGGCTTCGGCCATCACGGCCTTGCCGACCACATGGCAGGTCAGGATCTTGGTCAGGGTGTCCTTGTTTTCCGGCATCACCAGGGTTTCAACGGTGCCTGCGGGCAGTTTGGCGAAGGCGTCGTTGGTCGGCGCGAACACGGTGAACGGACCAGCGCCTTGCAGGGTCTCGACCAGACCGGCTGCGGTGACGGCGGCGACCAGCGTGGTGTGATCGGCAGAGTTGACCGCGTTTTCCACGATGTTCTTGTCTTCAAACATGGCGGCGCCGCCGACCATGGGGTTTTCGGCCAGAGCAAAGCCAGTGGACAAGGCAAGGATCGCGGTTGCCAAAGTAAAGGATTTCATCGGGTAGCTCCTGATTTCTGAGGCGGGCCTGTCCCGCCTTCACCAGCAGCTACGGAGCTCATCGGCAGGAAGTTTCAAAAGAAGTTTCAGATCACGGTTTCGTGATCAGGGCGCCCGTGATCGGGGCGCCCGTGATCAGATGCCGATTTCGACCGCGGCCAGGATGGGGCCGGTGGGCGCGCCGTTCGGGGCACCGCCCGCGGGTTCCAGTGAGATCGCCAGGGTCCAGCCCTTGGGGGCCTGTGTGGTGACGGTCAGATCGGCCTCGGCCAGCAGACCCAGAGACACCGGCGCAGCCCCCGGCGCGATGATCCACAATTCGTGCACCTGGCCTGCGGGGGCGGCAGAGCCTGCGATGCGGCTGATGGTCAAAGCGTCGCCGTCATAGCGGGCCTCATAGGCCAGATCGCCCTGCGCGATGGTGGCCAGAAGCGGTGCTTGCGGCTGCGGCAGGGCAAACACGATCAACAAAGCCGCTACGGCTCCGGCACCCGCCAGCCAGCCGAACCAGTTGCGGCGGGGTTTGGCGGCTTGCGGGAACAGCCGCGCCTCGATCTGCGGCAGCAGGTTCGGGGCAGGGACTTCGGTGTAATCGTCGTTCAGACCCGACAGCCGGTTTTGCCAGTCGTTGACCAAAGCGGCAAAGGCCGGGTCCGATTTAAGCCGCGCCTCGGCCCTGGCCCGTTCGGCCAGATCGAGCACGCCCAGCACATATTCGGCTGCGAAATCATCGTCATAGAGAGTGTCGGTCATGTCTCCATACACTCCTTCAGCCGTTGCAGACTGCGCCGCAGCCAGGTCCGCATGGTGTTGAGGGGCACGGCATGGCGGGCGGCCAGATCAATATAGGACAGTCCGGTCAGATACGCGCCGCGCAGCGCCTCGGCGCGGTCGGGTTCCAGCGTGGCAAAACAATCGTTGATCCGCCGCGCCTCGCCGCGCGCGATCAGTTGGGTTTCGGCGCGCGGCGTGGTGTCGGCCACCGCCTCCATTGCATCAGGGTCGTCGGCATGGTCGGGCCGGGCGCGCAGCCGGTCAATCGCAAGATTGCGGGCGATGGCGATCATCCAGGTCATACCCCGGCCCTTTTCGGGATCGAACCGCCCGGCCCGCAGCCAAACCCGTGTGAAAACCTCTTGCAACGCATCCTCCGCCTCTGAACGATTGCCCAAGATACGCAAGAGCACGCCCATAAGTTTCGCGGAGGCATCCGAATAGATGCTGCGGAACGCCGCACGGTCTTGTGCGGCGATTTTCAGCAACAGATTTGCGATCGGATCATCAGTCATAGCGTCAACCTAGAGGAGCCGCGCGCAGCGTCAACCCCGCCTTCTGCGCCCGCCCGCACCACCCGAGCCGGAGGTGTTGAAACTGACCTGCGGCAATGTCACCACCTTGCTGAGTTCGGGGAAGGTGTCGACCGCATTCGGGATGGCGCTGGCATTCACGAAATGCTCTTGAAAACGCGGCTCGATGGCGGTTTCGACCTTGTGGATCTGCTGCACCATTTGCTCGACGGTGTTGCGCGCCGCGACATTGCACAGCGCGATCCGCGCACCGGTGCCCGCGGCGTTGCCCGCAGAGATGACCTTGTTCAGGGCCACATCCGGGATCATCCCCAGCACCATTGCGTGTTTGGGGCTGATATGCGCGCCAAAAGCGCCCGCCAGCGTCACCCGGTCGACGGTGTCTACGCCCATTTCATCCATCAGCAGCTTGGCCCCGGCGTAAAGTGCTGCCTTGGCCAGTTGGATGGCGCGGATGTCGCCCTGGGTGACCGAAATCAGCGGCCCGCCTTGTGCGGTGCCATCATGCAGCACATAGGAATGCGTGCGACCTTCGGCGATGCAGCGGGGGGTGCCGGTTTGATCGGGACCACCGATCAGCCCGCCCGCATCGACCAGACCCGCCATGCGCATTTCGGCCACCGCCTCGATGATGCCAGAGCCGCAAATGCCGGTGATGCCCGAGGCAGCGATGGCTGTGGCAAAGCCTGTATCGTTCGACCACAAATCGGATCCGATCACCTTGAAGCGCGGCTCTTTGGTGACAAGGTCGATTTCCACCCGTTCAATCGCACCCGGCGCGGCGCGTTGACCAGAGCTGATCTGCGCGCCTTCAAAGGCTGGGCCGGTCGGAGAGGAACAGGCCAGAACGCGGTGTTCATTGCCCAAAAGGATTTCGGCATTGGTGCCGACATCGACGATCAGCACCATGTCTTTGGATTTGTTCGGCTCTTCTGACAAAGCCACCGCTGCGCAGTCTGCCCCCACATGCCCGGCAATGCAGGGCAGGATATAGACGCGGGCGGCGGAGTTCACCGCGCGGATATCAAGGTCATGCGCATCCAGCACGAGGCTGGACGAGGTGGCCAGCGCAAACGGCGCCTGCCCCAGTTCCACCGGATCAATGCCCAGCAAAAGGTGGTGCATCACCGGGTTGCAGACGAAGGTGATCTCATAAATCTGCGCGGGATCAATCTTCGCCTCGGTGGCAATCGACTGCACCAGCCCGTTCAGCGCGGTGCGCACGGCGGCGGTCATTTCCACATCGCCGCCGGGGTTCATCATCGCATAGGACACCCGGCTCATCAGGTCTTCGCCAAAGCGGATTTGCGGATTCATCACGCCCGCCGAGGCCAACACCGTGCCATCGCGAAGATCGCACAGGTGTGCGGCAATGGTGGTGGACCCCAGATCAACGGCCAGCCCGTAAAGTCCGCCCTCATGGAAACCCGGCCAGATATCGAGCAACCGATGCCGCGCATCGTGGTTGCCCTTGTGCAGCGCGACGGTGACTTTCCACTGCCCCTTGCGCAGGGCGGGTTGCAACCGGCGCAGGATCGGCAGTTCGGCCGCCACTTCACCGACGCCCCATTGCTCCTGCAAGGCCGTCACCAAGCGCTCAAAATCGCCGGTCGGTTCGTGCATGTCAGGTTCGGCGACCTCGACGTAAAGCGCGCGGGTGGCCGGGTCCATGATGATATCGCGCTGGCTGGCCGATTTGCGGATCACCTGCTTGTGCACCTGGCTTTCCGGCGGCACGTCGATCACGACGTCTCCCATCACGCAGGCCTGACAGCCCAGACGGCGGCCATCGAGCATGCCGCGCTTGGATTTGTAACGTTCTTCCACCGAGTTCCAATCGGTCAGCGCATCTGCCTCCACCGTCACCCCATGTTTCGGAAACTCACCATAGCCGGGGCTGATCTGACATTTCGAGCAAATCCCACGCCCGCCGCAGACCGAGTCGAGATCAACCCCCAACTGCCGCGCCGCCGTCAAGACCGGCGTGCCATGTGCAAAGCGTCCGCGCTTGCCCGAGGGGGTGAAGATGACGAGGGCGTCTTCGATGCTCACGGGTGATGTCCTTCGGATGGGGTCATGGGCACGCGCCACAACAGGGTGGCCACCATAAGGGCGGCAAAGATCAGAGGCTGATTGGTCAGGGCGGTGGCGGTCAGGATGGCTGCAGCACCAACGGGCAGGGAAAAGCGGCGCGCGCCCATGCTCATATAACGGTCACGCACCACCCACAATGCCAGCAGCGCCAGCGCCAGCGGCCCGCCGATGAACCAGCCCACCACCTGCGGCGCGGCTTTGGAATGGCCGGTCAGCAGATCAAACTGCGCCGCAAGTCCAGCCCCCATCAGCGCAATCGCGGCAAAGATGAACAGATGCCCATAGCCCCAGACAAAGGTTTGTGCAAAGCCATCCCTGACCAGATGTTGCTGTTCGGCAAAATAGATCCACCAATAGCTGAAAACGATCACAATCGCCGCCAAGCCAACCTGCAACAAGGCAGGGTCCAGCGCGCCTTCAAACAGGCTGCCAAAGGTCATGGCCACGGCCAGCAACACCTCACCCAGCACGATGATGGTCAAAAGGCCATAGCGTTCGAGGATGTGGTGGCGGTGAAAGGCGGTGCGCCCGGCTTTCTCGGCCCATATCGGCACCAGAAATTCCACGGCAAACACCGCCATCCCCAGCCCGATGAACAGCCCGGTGCCGGGGGCAATGCCAAGGCTGAGCGCCACCCACAGGCTTTGCGCCACCACCAGACCCAGCGCATAGCGCAGACAGGTGCGCCGCAGCGCCGGATTGTGTGCCGCCGCCCGCAGCCACAGCGCCACCATGCCAATGCGCATGACGATCCAGCCGACCAGACCCAGCGAGAAATCCAGCGTCTCGAAGATATAGCCGATGCCGCCGGCAAAGATCAGCGTGCCGGTCATCGTCACCAGCACCAGCAGCCGGTACAGCGGATCATCATTGTCAAAAGACGAGGCGAACCAGGTGAAATTCATCCAGGACCACCACAGGGCCATGAACATGAAGCCAAAGTTCGGCAACATCTCGGGGCCGTGATTGGCCGAAATGGCGTGGTGAAAGCCCGCGGTCAGCGCGGCGATGGCAATGACGATCACCAGATCGAACAGCAGCTCCAACTGGGTGGAAATGCGGTGGCCTTGATGCGGATCGCGCGCCTGCATGCGGCGCAGAACTGGGGTCATGACAGGGCCTCTGGCGGCCGAGAGGCCGTTTCGGCAAAGGTATAAGCAATGTCGGCAAAGGCATCGGCGGCAAAGCTGTAGAACCAGCGCACGGGTTGGTCCGCCGCCAGCACGCCATGCACCGCATTGCCGGGAATGAAAAGGGCGGTGCCCGGTTTCAGCAGATGCGCCACGCCGTCAACCTGCACTGCCACAACGCCTTCCAGCCCGAAATAGACTTCGGGCTGCGGATGCGAATGCAGTGCGAAGGTGTCGCCAGCCCCCATGATGGCAATGCCGCAGACAAGCGTATCGGTCGCGGTCAGCTCGCCGGAAATCAGGGTTTTCCAAGCAATGCTGCCACGGGCAGGGGTGTCCCAGGTCTCACAAGGGCGGTCAGCTTCATCGACCAAAACCGCTTGGGTCATGCGCGCCTCATTCTGTTTGAGGCAATCCTAAGCCGCATTCGGCCCATATCAATGCCTGTTCGCGGCATATCAGGCGCGGTCTGCGCCGCCCAGCCAGTGCAAAATGGCCGCGCGGTCGCCGTCCAGTCGCGGGGCAGGGCGCCGGGCGGTGATCTCGGGCAAGGTGGACATCTTGATCGGATTGCCAGCTGCGGTAAAGCCGGGTCCGTCGCCCTGCGCCGCCACCGGCAAAACCATATGGCGGGCCAGCAGTTGCGGGTCAGACAGGACCTGCGCCATATCCTGCACCCGCGCGGTGGGCAGGCCGGCCGCCTCAAACGTCGCGATCCAGTGGCCGACCGGTTGGCCCAGCGTCACCGTCTCAAGCAACCGTTTCAGCAGGGCATGATTTTCGCAGCGCGCGGCGTTGGTGGCAAATCGCGCATCAGCGGCCAAGGGCAGATCCAATACCCTGCACAGTTGTACAAACATCGCATCATTGCCCGCCGCGATCACCACGAAGCCGTCTGCGGCGCGGTAGGTCGAAAACGGCGTGATGGTGGGATGGCGCGCACCGGTGCGGCCCGGCGCAACCCCGGTGGCCGTGGTGATGGCCACGGCATGTTCCTGAATGGCCAGTTGTGCGTCCAGCATGGCGATGTCAACCTTGGCCCCAACTCCGGTTTTCGTGCGGTCATAAAGGGCGGCCAGCACGCCTTGGGTCAGATACATGCCCGCGACGACATCGCCGATGCTGGCCCCGACGCGCACCGGCGGGCCGCCTTCTTCGCCGGTGATGCTCATCACGCCGCCGCGCGCCTGCACCACCATGTCATAGGCCGGTTTGGCGGCATCAGGGCCGGTATGCCCGAACCCCGACACCGCGCCATAAATCAGGCTGGGGTGGCGGGCGTGCAAGGCATCATAGCCATAGCCCAAACGCTCCATCACGCCGGGCCGGTAGTTTTCAAGCAGGACATCGGCGCGGGCAAGCAATTGATCAAAGACAACACGGTCGTCCGGTGCTTTCAGATCAAGGCTGATCGAGGCTTTCCCGGCGTTCAGCGCGGCAAAATAGGCGCTTTCGCCCTGCACAAAGGGCGGGAAGGCGCGGGTGTCATCACCTGTGCCGGGGCGTTCGACCTTGATCACACGCGCGCCCAGATCGGCAAGGGTCTGGCTGGCAAATGGGCCTGCCAGCACATGTGTCAGATCCAGAATGATGACGCCGGACAAGGGAGAGCTCTGAGCAGGGGACATGGCAACCTGTGATGCTGTTCAAGGGGCACAGTAGCCCCCCGGCATCACTGTAGCCAGCATCTGCGACAATTCATCGGGCAAACGCAATTCATGGGTGACATAGCGCCCTGAGGTGACCTGGCCGTTCAGATTGGCGATCCATGTCACCGTCAAAAAAGGCGGGTCGAGCCAGGGCGCAGAGTTGGGGTTCTCTGACGGCACCGCCCCCGACACCAAAGCCTGCACACCGCGCAAAAACGCCGTGGTGTCGGCCTCATTCGCCCACCACGCCACCGCGCGCGGATTTTGCAGGCCCACCCCCTTGGCTTGCAGCGCCACCAAACGGCCCTGATTCAGACTGAGCGCACAGTATATCGCCGAGTCAGGATCAGCATTCGGCACGACATTGAAAATCACGGTGTTGGCCGCAGCCAGGCCGGGCAGGGCGAGCGCAAAGGCAATGGCGGCCCCTGCGCGCGGCATGGCTAATCTGCCCTGAACTGTTTGGCGAGTTTCAATCCCTGCCCCTGATAGTTCGATGCGATGCCAGCACCATACAGCGTTTCGGGACGTTCCGCCATGCGTTCATAGACCAGCCGCCCCACCACCTGCCCGTGTTCCAGCACGAAAGGCGCCTCGTGGCAGCGCACCTCCAGCACACCGCGCGAGCCTGTGCCACCTGCCGCAGCATGACCGAAACCGGGGTCGAAGAAACCCGCGTAATGCACGCGGAATTCCCCGACCATGGCAAGGAAGGGGGCCATTTCGGCAGCGTAATCGGGGGGGATGGTGACGGCTTCGCGGCTGACAAGGATATAAAACGCGCCGGGGTCCAGAATGATGCGGCCGGATTTGGAGTGGATTTCCTCCCAGAACTCCGACGCCGGATAATGCGCGATGCGGTCCAGATCGACGACGCCGGTGTGCGGTTTGGCGCGGTAGCCGACCAGATCGCCCGCAGCGGGGCGCAGATCGACGGAAAAACCCAGACCTTCAGAGATCACGGCCGCACCCGACACCAGCGGATCGCGGCCATGCAAAGTGGTCAGTTCGGTATCGGTCAAAACCGACTGGCCCTGCCGAAACCGGATCTGGTTCAACCGCTGCCCGGCACGCACCAGCACCGAAAACGACTTCGGACAGACCTCGGCATACAAGGGCCCCGCGTAACCCTCGGGAATGCGGTCAAATTCACTGCCGCCATCGGTGATGGTCCGGGTCAGCAAATCCAGCCGCCCGGTCGAGGATTTGGCATTGGCGACGGCAGTGACGCCCGAGGGCAGCGCCAGCCGCTCCATCAGCGGGATCACATAGACGCAGCCCTTTTCCAGCACCGCGCCTGCGGTCAGATCGACCCGGTGCATTTCAAATTCGGCAATGCGGTCAAGAACCTTGCGGCCATTGCCCACCAGAAACGACGCACGAACCCGGTAGGCGACCGTGCCAAGCCGCAGATCAAGACTGGCGGGTTGAATTTGGGCAGCCTCAATCGCGGGATCGGCGGCAATGCCACCCGACGCGATCAGACGACGCAGGCTTTGCGCGGGAAGAACGCCGGGATGGGTCATCGGTCTTTCCTCTTCGGTCTTGAAACGAAAACAGTCCGCGTGCCGGTTGGCAGGCGGACTGTTTCGATATGGTCGGGCCGGAGAGATTCGAACTCTCGACCTTCCGCCCCCCAGACGGACGCGCTAACCAGGCTGCGCCACGGCCCGACACCGGGCGATACATACTGATATTCCGCGCAGGGGCAAGCCTGAAAGCGCATGGATTAGGTCAGTCTTGGGCAAAGATCGGCGGCGCCAAAAGCCTCTGATGCAGGGCCAGAAGGCGGGCCTGCACGCTGGCGGCCTGATCGCGGTTTCGGGCAAAAGCATCGGCGGGCAAGGCGCGCAAAGCCGGGGCCAGAGCGCCGACGGCAAGCCAGACCTGCGCCGGGCTATCCTGATGCGAATCGGATAGGCCAGCGGCAGGACCCTCGGCTGCTGTCTTGAAAAGATCAGGCTGCACAATGGGTTGCGCCATTGCGTCGCTTGGATCGGCGAAGTTGGTCTGATCCAGCCCGACCGCAACATCCAGTGCTTCGCTTTGCTCTGAACTCACAGGCAATGCTGCCGATTGCCAGGGATCTGTCGCAGGCTCGGCCTCGGCTGCGGCGTCTGACCGGCGCAGCGCGGATTCCAAGGCGACAATCGTGGCGGATACCGCGCGCTCAGGCGCGATGGGCCCCTCATCCGATCCGCCAAAATTGGCGGCCAAAGCCGCCTCAAGTGCTGCTTCCGCGTCCATTTCGATGTCATCCGGAACCGGTTCACCCGACAACCCCGCCACATGGCGCACACCTTGTTCGCGCAGGATTTTCTGCACGCCGCGGATGGTCAGACCTTCGTCATGCAGCAATCGCTTGATGCCGGTCAGCAAGGCCACATCAGCGGGGCGGTAATACCTGCGCCCGCCGGCCCGTTTCACTGGGCGGATCTGCGGAAACCGGCTTTCCCAGAACCGCAACACATGCGCCGGGGTTTCCAGATGTTCGGCCACTTCGCTGATGGTGCGGAAGGCGTCGGGCGCTTTGTCCATCCGCTGTGCCGCCGCTTAGCGCTTCTTACCGGCAGCCACGCGGTCTTTCATCAGATGCGAGGGCCGGAAGGTCAGCACCCGGCGCGGGCTGATCGGAACCTCATCACCGGTTTTCGGATTGCGGCCAACGCGGGCGGTCTTGTCGCGCACCGAGAAGGTCCCGAAGGACGAGATTTTCACCGTCTCACCCGAAGACAGTTCATCCGACATGTGCTGCAACACCGCCTCGACCAAGGTCGCGGATTCGTTGCGGCTCAGCCCCACCTCGCGGAAGACGGCCTCAGACAGGTCCATACGGGTCAAGGTTTTTTCGCTCATAATATCCCCCCAGGATTTTCCCAAAGGATGCGCAGGAATGAATTGCGAGTCAATAACAGTGACTTGGCAGGTGTTCTTAAAATGGAATATTTGCCGGTTTTACCAGCGGATGACGACCGAACCCCAGGCCAGACCGCCGCCGATGGCCTCTGTCACCAGCAAATCGCCCTGCTTGATCTGTCCGCGCGCCTTGCCAACCGACAGCGCGAGGGGAATCGATGCAGCCGAGGTGTTGCCATGGTCTTGCACCGTCACCACCACGCGGTCCATCGACACCTGCATGCGTTTGGCGGTGGCTTCGATGATGCGGATGTTGGCCTGATGCGGCACTATCCAGTCCACCTGGTCCGGGGTCAGACCCACTTTTTCCAACGCGGTATGCGCGGTTTGTGCCAGTTTTTCAACGGCATGGCGGAAGACTTCTTTGCCCTCCATCCGCAAATGACCGGTGGTGCCGGTGGATGTCCCGCCATCGACATACAGCAAATTCTTGAAACGCCCGTCGCTGTTCAGATCGGTTGACAGGATGCCCCGGTCGTCGGTGGAGCCGGTGCCTTCGGCGGCTTCGAGGATCAAGGCCCCGGCGCCATCGCCAAACAAAACGCAGGTGCCTCGGTCGGTCCAATCCATCAAACGCGAAAAGGTTTCCGCGCCGATCACCAGCACGCGGCGGACCTGACCGGAAACGATCAGGGCATTGGCATTGGTCAGTGCGAACACGAACCCCGCGCAGACGGCCTGAACGTCAAAGGCAAAGCCGCGGGTCATGCCAAGCCCCGCCTGTATCATCGTGGCGGCAGAGGGAAAGGTCAGATCGGCGGTCGATGTGGCGACGATGATGGCGTCGATGTCATCGGCCACAAGGCCCGCATCCGCCAGTGCCGCCAGCGCGGCGCGGGTGCCCAGATCAGAGGTGGTCTGGCCTTCCGCCGCAAAATGGCGGCGTTCGATCCCCGAGCGGGATCTGATCCACTCATCCGAGGTTTCCACCAGCGCCTCAAGTTCGGCATTCGGTACGATGCGTTCGGGCAGGTAGTGCCCGACGCCCTTGACCACGGCGCGTATTGTCATTCCCCGGACCCAGCCCCATTCCCATCCAAGGCGGCATCCTGCCCCGCCCGGCCAGCCGATGCAACCCGTGCCGCCATACGTTCCAGAAAGCCCGCATCCGACAGGTGATAGGCGAGGTTGATCGCCGCTGCGACCCCGGTTTCATCCGCCGATCCGTGCGATTTGATCACGGTGCCGTTCAACCCCAGAAACACCCCGCCATTGACCCGGCGCGGATCCATGCGCTTTTGCAGGCGTTTCAGCGGATTCATCGCCATCACAGCCGCGACTTTCGACCAGAAGCCGGCGCGGAACGCCTCTTTCATGAAATCAGACATCAGCTTGGCGGTGCCTTCGCCGGTTTTCAGCGCGATGTTGCCGGTGAAACCATCGGTCACGATCACATCGACGCGGTCAGACGGAATATCGCCGCCCTCTACAAAGCCGACGAAATCATAGCCGCCAACCTCGGCTGCGGCTTCCATCAACCCATGTGCCTCTTTCAACTCGGCGCGGCCTTTGTGTTCTTCGGTGCCGACATTCAGAAGGCCGACGCGGGGGCGGGCCACTTTCAAACCATTGCGGGCATAGGACGCGCCCATCGCGGCGTATTGCAAAAGATCGGCCGCCTCGGCCTTGATGTCAGCGCCGACGTCCAGCATCAGATTGAAGCCGCCGGGATTGCGCGAGGGCCACAGGCAAGCAATGGCGGGGCGGTTCACGCCGGGCAGTTTGCGCAGGCGGATCATCGACACCGCCATCAAGGCCCCGGTGTTGCCGCAAGACACCGCCACCCGTGCCTCGGCGTTTTTCACAGAATCAATGCAAGACCACATCGACGTGCCCTCGCCGTGGCGCATCACCTGACTGGGCTTGTCGGTCATCAGCACAACCCGCGGCGCGTGTCGCACCTTGACGCGGGGTTTCAACGCCTGATGCTGCGCCAAAAGCGCCGTCAGAACGGCCTCATCCCCGTGCAGGATGAAATCAGCGGTGGGCAGCGCTGCGGCAGAAAGCACAAGACCTGCGACAACAACCGCAGGTCCGGCGTCTCCGCCCATGGCATCAACGGAAATGACAATGCGGCTTGCACCAAGGTTGGCCGAAGGTTCAGGTCCGGTTCCCACGGGGCAAGCGCGCCAAGGGGCGGCTTACGCCGCGTCCTCGTCAACTTCGACAGCCTTGGTCGCCACGACCTGGCGGGCATCGTAATGGCCACAAGACGGGCACACATGGTGCGGGCGCTTCAACTCGCCACAGTTGGTGCAATCTTGTGGGTTTCCAGCAACCAATGCGTCATGCGAGCGGCGCATGTTGCGCTTGGAACTGGTGGTGCGGTTCTGCGGGACAGCCATGTCACGACCTCGAGTAGTGGGGGACATGCCCCTGATTATGCTTTGATTTCAGCACCTTTACCCTAAGAGTCGCAGTGGCGGGTAAAGCCCTGATTGAGGCGCGGAACATAGTCGGATTTCCGCCCGGCGCAAGCCCCTTTCTGCACAGGCCCCAGCACACCGCCTTTGCGGGTCTATGTGCCGGGATCTTCGGGTTTTTTCAGTTGTGCGGCAAGGCCCGCCAATCCGGCAAAGGGCTTGAGGTCGTCGGATTTCAGCGGCGCCACACCGGGGGCCGCGAACACCGCCTCGCCCAGTTCGGCCCCTTTGGCGCGCGGATACAAAGGCAGCGCCAGCGCCAGCGCCTCCAGTGCCACCGCGGCCACGTCGATGATTTCAGGCATCGGGTCGGCATCATCGTCGGGGATTTCCGCCTCGTCGCCCGTGGCTTCGATGTATTCGGCGCGGTAATGCCGCACGACACTGTCCTTGATGCGCGACCGCACCGGGGCCAGCGTGATCGAGCAGGGCTGCACCACAAGGCCCATCATCTCGGCCCGCAGCACCACATCGGCACGGCCCATCGGCGACATCTCGCCCTTGAAGCCAAACTCGGGCAGATCCAGCAACCCAAGGGACTGCGCCATCTGCGCGCGGGCCTGCGCATCGGGGGCAAAGTCAAAACGCAAAATCTTGCGCCCCGACACCAGAGCCGAGCGATAGGGCTGGCTGGGCAAAGCCGGCTGCGATGCGGCGGCGGCGGGAACAATCGGATCTGACATCGGCTTTCCTATCGCGGTTGGGTCGGCGGTCGGCTGTGGATTTGCAGTTGCAAACCGGCAGAACCGCGTTCCATTCTTGAACAGTGACGCGACCTGTCGTAAGCCAAGGTCAAGAGCCGCAGGCCATCGCGCGCAGTCTTTGCGATACTGGTCTGTCAAGGCCAGTGCAAGGGCAAGCTGCGACGGGGTCAGGGCGGCGGCCGCAGGGCAAGGGCAGGGACGCGCAGTATATGGACAGATCACGTCTGAACGGGGCTGCTGCCCGCTTGCGGATCATGATGTTTGGGCTGGTGCTGGTGATGGCCGCCGGTTGTGCGGCGGTCTACCGCAACCATGGCTATGTGCCTGCCGATACCGAACTGGCCTTGCTGGAAGTCGGCGTTGACACCCGTGACACCGTGGCCGCCACGGTCGGGCGTCCGTCAACGGGCGGGCTGTTGAATGATGTGGGCTGGTTTTACGTGCAAAGCCGCTGGAAACACTACGGCGCGTTGCCGCCGCGCGAAGAAGACCGCCAGATCGTGGCCATCACGTTCAATGAGGCCGGGGTGGTCGAAAACATCGAGCGCTTCGGGCTTGAACAGGGCCGCGTCGTCGCCTTGTCGCGCCGGGTCACCGACAGCAACATCAAGGGGCTGAGCGTGTTGCAGCAATTGTTTGGCAGCATTGGCCGCCTGCGTGCGGATCAAATCATTGGTCAGTGACGGGCTGATCGCAGGATCAAGGCGTTTGTCGGCGGGCGTCACCGTATATGCAGGCGTCGAATCACGTTTGCCCAAACCTGATCTGACAATGGGCGTGTGCTGGTCTGGTTGGTAAGGTTGGTCCCCGAAAAGCGCAAAGGGGGGGGTGGTTTGAGGATCGAGAAAGGCCGCTACGTCGCACGTTTGGCCCAAGGGGCCACGGATATTGACCGCGCGCTGAACCTGCGGCGGCAGGTGTTTCGAACGCGGCGCGGTTTGGGCGGCCCCGACACCGACGGGTTTGATGCGCGCTGCGCGCATGTTGTGGTGGAAGATGTGCGCACATCCGATCTGGTCTGCGGTTTTCGCGTGCTGGTCTTGCCAAGCGGTGATCACCTCGCCCGCAGCTATGCCGCCCAGCATTATGATCTGACCCGGCTTGCGGGTTTTCGGGGCCCGATGCTGGAACTGGGGCGGTTTTGTCTGCACCCCGACCACAGCGATCCCGACATCCTGCGGCTGGCCTGGGGGGCGATGGCCCGGCTGGTGGCGGATCAAGGCGTGACCCTGCTGTTTGGGTGTTCCTCGTTTGACGGTGCCGATCCTGCGCGGCACGCGGCCGCCTTGGCGCTGCTGCGGGCCGGGCATCTGGCGCCAGAGCAATGGCGCCCGCTTGCGCGCCCCGGCGCCTATGACTACGCCGCACACAGCACCCCGGCGGCGGACCTGCGGACGGGTCTGATGACGCTGCCGCCCCTGCTGCGCACATATCTTGCGATGGGGGGCTGGGTCAGTGACCATGCGGTGATCGACCGCGATCTGGACACGCTGCATGTGTTCACCGCCGTCGAGATTGACCGCATCCCCCCGGCACGGGCGCGGGCGTTGCGGGCAATTGCGCAGTAACTTTGCCGGAAGGCGTTGACCTTCCGCGCTGCTGCACATAATTCCGCCCCATGGCACGCGCACCCCTTCTGCAACTCTCCGGCATCTCGCTGACCTTCGGCGGCAATCCCATTTTTGACAGTCTGGACCTTGTGGTTCAGGCGGGCGACCGGGTGGCCCTTGTGGGCCGCAACGGCTCGGGCAAATCCACCCTGATGAAGGTGATGGCCGGGTTGGTCGAGCCTGACAAAGGCATCCGCGTGGTGCCCGCCGGGGTCTCGGTGGGTTATATGGAACAAGACCCGGACCTGTCGGGCTTTGAAACGCTGGGCGATTACGCTGCCAGCTGTCTGCCCGATGGCGAGGAATACAAGGTGCCGATGGTGGCCGAGGGGTTGAAGTTCAATCCCGATACGCCTGTGGCCACCGCTTCGGGTGGGGAACGTCGCCGTGCGGCCTTGGCGAAACTGCTGGCCGAAGAACCCGCGCTGATGCTGCTGGATGAGCCAACCAACCATCTGGACATCCAAGCCATTGAATGGCTTGAAGAAGAGCTGAAAGGCACCCGCACCGCCTTTGTGCTGATTTCCCACGACCGCGCCTTCCTGCGTGCCCTGACCCGCGCCACCCTCTGGCTGGATCGCGGCCAGATCCGGCGGCGTGAGGCTGGCTTTGACGGCTTTGAGGAATGGCGCGAAACCATCTGGGCCGAAGAGGATGAGGCCCGCCACAAGCTGGACCGCAAAATCAAGGCCGAGGCGAAATGGGCGGTCGAGGGCATCTCTGCCCGGCGCAAACGCAACCAAGGCCGGGTGCGCGCGCTGGCCGCCTTGCGCGAAGAACGCGGCAGCCAGATCCGCCGCCAGGGCACCGCGGCGATGGAGCTGGAAACCGGCACCGTTTCGGGCAAGCGGGTGATCGAGGCAAAGAACCTGACCAAGATCTTTGGCGACAAGCAGATCGTGCGCGACTTTGACCTGCGGGTGCAGCGCGGCGACCGCGTGGCCTTTGTCGGCCCGAATGGTGTTGGTAAAACCACCTTGCTGAAAATGCTGACCGGTGAACTGGCCCCAGATTCCGGCGTGGTGACACTGGGCACCAATCTTGAGATCGCGGTTTTCGATCAGGCCCGCGCCCGTCTCGACCCCGAGGCGACGCTGTGGGACAGCCTGACCAATGATCCTTTGATGGCGGTTTCCGGCGCCTCGGATCAGGTCATGGTGCGCGGTTATCCGAAACATGTGATCGCCTATCTCAAGGACTTCCTGTTCGACGAATCGCAGGCCCGTGCCCCGGTGAAATCCTTGTCGGGTGGCGAAAAGGCCCGGCTGCTGCTGGCGCGACTGATGGCGCAACCGTCAAACCTGCTGATCATGGACGAACCGACCAACGATCTCGATGTGGAAACGCTGGACCTGTTGCAGGATATCTTGGGCGACTATGACGGCACTGTGCTGCTGGTCAGCCACGACCGCGATTTCATCGACCGGATTGCCACCGCGACCGTGGCGCTGGAGGGCAACGGCAATGCCACCGCTTATCCCGGCGGCTGGTCTGATTATGCCGCGCAGCGGGGCGCGCTGGCGCTGGAAATGCCAACAAAAACCGGATCTTCGCATGTGAACCTGCGGGCAGATGTGAAGAAAGCCGCAGAAGGGCTTAATTTTGCGGAACGAAAGCGGCTTGAGGTGCTGCCGGGCATCATGGAACGGCTGGAGGCCGAGATCAACAAGCTGTCGGATTTCCTGTCTGATGCCGATATGTTCGCCCGCGAGCCGGTCAAATTTCGCAAGGCGACCGAGGCAATCGCCGACCGTCAGGCGGCGCTGACCGCCGCAGAAGAGGAATGGCTGGGGCTGGACGAGCGGTCTTAGGTTTGGGTGGCAGATCTTGGAACCACCCGCCCTTTGCCTTTCATTGAACAGTCAGGCCGCAAGTCTGCGCGATTTTGTCCTGCAGAATCAGTGAAACGCCTACCAGCGCCCCGACGCACCGCCGCCGGAGGAGCTGCCGCCGCCGAATCCCGAACTGCCAGAATTTTCAGAGCGGACCGGGATCACATAAGTTTCGCGGCGCTCATATGCACAGTTGGGGCAACGCGTTATCTGCTGGCCGTTGCCCGCCGCAGACTTGGTGGCGGCGTTCAGAACATCGCGGTGCCGATGCAGGCCGCGCGCATTGCACTCTGGGCAGTGTCGAAACCGGGCGGCCAGATCACCCACAAAGGGCCGCAGGATCTTGCCGACATAGCCGATGAAGACTGCTGCAAAGGCGGTCATGGCCAGCCAGGTCTCGATGCTTTTGGGTTCGGTCGCCTCGGTTTCCGGCCCCACCGGTTCCGGTGTCGCCTGTGCCGCGAAGGGTTTGGCCAGACGTTCCACCGTGGCCTCAACCCCCAGTGAAATGCCCCCTGGATAGTCATCACGGCGAAACGCAGGCAGCATGTCACGGTCAATCACCCGCTGCGCCAGGCCGTCATAGACCGGATCATAGCCAGCACCCAAGGCGATCCGCATTTCACGGTCTTCCTTGGCCACCAGAATCAGAATGCCGTCATTGCGCACCGCATCACCGACACCCCAGGCGTTGAACAGTTTTTTGCCATAACTCTCAATGCTTTGGCCATCGGCACCATAATCCGCAATCCGCGTCATCGTGGCGACAACGATGTGCACCCCGGTTTCTGCGCGCGCCGCCCGCAGCCGGGTAGTCAGCGCCGCTTCCTGATCGGGCGACAGCAGATCGGCGAAATCCGACACCGTGTCACTCAGCGGCGCTGGCAGGTCTTGTGCCAGCGCCAGCGTCGGGAAGGTCAGCAAAAACGCCAGAATCCGCAGCATATGTTATCCGATCAGCTCTGAAACCACTGTGGTGATCATCATGACATCATCGCGGCTGCAGTCAAACTGTCCGACCTGAACGCGGATGACATAGACCCCCTGATGCCGGGTCTGGGTCAGATAGACCCGGCCATCGTCATTGATCCGGGCCAGCAGCGTTTCGGTTTGCGCCTCTGTGGCCAGCGCAAAGGTGAACAGCGACAGCGCCGGTTCGGTGGTGATGCTGACGCCGGGCAGGGCGCGCAGGGCCTCGCAGACCTCAGCCGCCCAGCTGACATGGTTGCGGATGCGGGCGCGCAAACCCTCCAGCCCATAGGCGCGCAAGGTGAACCACAGCTTCAACGCGCGAAAACGGCGGCCCAGCGGCACTGTCCATTCGTTGAAGTTCACCACCTCTTCGCGACCCGCCGTTTCCAGATAGGTCGGGCGCAGGCCGAGGGTTTTCACCTGAGGCGTCGGATCGCGCAGAAACTGGATGGCGCAATCAAACTGCGCGCCCAGCCATTTGTGCGGGTTGAACACGATGGACTCCGCGCCCGCGATGCCCTCCCACAGGGCGCGATACTCGGGGCAGATCATCGCAGACCCGGCCCAGGCCGCATCGACATGCACCGGCAGGCCATGGGTCTTTGCCACTGCAACACAGTCGGCGATCCGGTCAAACGCCCCGATCGAGGTGCCACCCACGCACAAGACCACGCCCGCCGGATGCAAGCCTGCGGCCAGATCGGCGGCGATCAGGGCGGTCAAAGCTGCGGGATCCATCGAGAATGTGGCATCGGTCGGCACCTTCACCAGATTGTCCTGACCGATCCCGGCGATGCGCACCGCCTTGTCCACCGAACTGTGGGTCTGCGCAGAGGCATAAATCCGCAGGACCGGCTGGCCCGACAGACCGGTGACATTGCCCGCAAAGGCCAGTGCCTGTTCGCGCATGGTCAACACGGCCGAAAGTGTCGCTGTGGTGGCGCTGTCATGGATGGTGCCGGTGAACCCTGCGGGCAGGCCCAGACCCTGACGCAGCCAATCGACCATCACCTGCTCTATCTCCGTCACGGCAGGCGCGGTTTGCCACAGCATCCCCTGCGCCGCCATCGCATTGGCCAACTGCTCGGCCAGCATCGACGCAGGCGAGGCATTGGCGGGGAAATAGGCGAAAAACCGCGGGTGCTGCCAATGCGTCATTCCCGACGGCACGATCCGTTCAAAATCGGCAAAGATCGCGTCGATCGAATCGGGGAATTCGGGCGGGCTTTGCGGCAGTTGCGCGGCAATCGCCCCCGGCACCAGATCGGCGCGCACCGGGTGGCTGCGCAAGCCTGCGTGATAGCCATGTGCCCAATCGGCGGCGTGTTTCGACCAATGGCGCAGATCATCGTGGTTCATCGCTGGCTCCCATTTATTAACAGGTTAACTTAATGGGGTCGCTGCGTCCAGCGCCGCCTGCACCTTCTTTGGCAGGGCGGCGCGGATGATCGCATAGGACGCGCTGATCCGCTCTCGCAACTCATCCTCGGGCACCAGACCCCAAGGCAACCGCATCCAGCTTGCGTGGAAATAGGTGGCCTTCAAGGCCCGGCCCATCTCGATCAGCAGCGCCGCCGTTTCGCGGTCCGGGCATTTCACCGCGACACCATGATCAACGGTGGCGCCCACCACGGCGAACATCTTGCCACCGACCTTCCACGCATCATGCCCACCGCCCCAGGGATCAGAGTGGCTGGCACCGGGCAGGGTGGCCGCGTGGGCGTTGACGATGGCGCGGGTCATCGCCGCAGCATGACAGCGCGGCCTAACGCGTCAAGAGGCTTGGCGCGGCGGTTTTGCCCGGCTATAAGGGCGCATGGACCACATGGGCTTCATTTGCATCTGCTGCATCACCTGCTGACTTTCGTCAGGCGGGCCCATCATCTCATTCCCTAAACCGGATCAAGTTGATAGACCCGCGGGCAAGCGCGGATCGGCTAATTCTGAGGGTTGCGATGATCAGACTGCACAACACCAAAACGCGGGCGAAAGAGGATTTCACCCCGATTGATCCGAAAAATGTGCGGATGTATGTCTGCGGCCCCACCGTTTATGATCGCGCGCATCTGGGCAACGGTCGCCCGGTGGTGGTGTTTGACGTATTGTACCGGCTGCTGCGGCATGTTTACGGGGCCGATCACGTCACCTATGTGCGCAATTTCACCGATGTCGATGACAAGATCAACGCGACAGCCCTGGCGCGGCAACAGGCAGGGGCGGCGGGGACGCTGGAGGATCTGATCCACCAACGGACCGAGGAAACCATCCAGTGGTATCACGACGATATGGACGCTTTGGGCGCGCTGCGGCCGAATTTTGAGCCGCGCGCGACCGCGTATATCGCGCCGATGGTGGCGATGATCACCGATCTGATCGCCAAGGGTCACGCCTATGTCGAAGACCGCGCGGATGCGCCTGCCCACTACGATCCGGCGGGTGATCCGCGCCATGTTCTGTTCTCTGTACGGTCGTACAAGGACTACGGCCATCTGTCGGGCCGATCCGTCGATGACATGATCGCCGGCGCGCGGGTCGAGGTCGCCAACAACAAACGCGACCCGATGGATTTCGTGCTGTGGAAGCCGTCCTCGGGCGATGAACCGGGCTGGGACAGCCCATGGGGGCGGGGGCGTCCGGGCTGGCATATCGAATGCTCGGCGATGAGTTACGAATTGCTGGGGCCGTCGTTTGATATCCACGGCGGTGGCTTGGATCTGCAATTCCCGCATCATGAGAATGAAATTGCCCAAAGCCGCTGCGCGCATCCGGGCGAGGGATTCGCGCAGGTGTGGATGCACAATGAGATGCTGCAGGTCGAGGGCAAGAAGATGTCCAAGAGTTTGGGGAATTTCTTCACGGTGCGGGATTTGCTGGAGCAGGGTGTGCCGGGGGAGGTGATCCGGATGGTGTATCTGGGGACGCATTATTCCAAGCCGATGGATTGGACGAAGGAGAAGGCGCAGCAAGCGGAGGCGACGTTGCTGAAGTGGAGGGCTTTGGTTGCGGACGTGGATGTGGCGGGTGCTGAACCTGATCACACTGTCCTAGCCGCGCTGGAAGACGACTTGAACACTTCTGGTGCAATTTCTGCACTGCATGCAGTCTTCAATCATGTTGACACCGGAGGTTTGGGAAAAGCCAGCTTCAAAGCGTCGGCAAATATCTTGGGCCTTTTGCAAGATGGTATGGGTGCTTGGGTGCAAGATCGCAAGATACTGGAATGGTTTATTGAAGGCGAGCATCTACGTCCAAAGATCGAAGCAATAGTTCAGCGGATACTTGAGGCTCGACAATCCAAGGATTACGAGACAGCAGACGCACTGAAAAACGGGCTAACATCAGCGGGAATAAGCCTTTCTTTGGATAGGGACGGCGGCGCTACTTTTAAGAGAGGACCGACAGTGAACAAAATGGCGCTAGAGGCCCTCAAATGACCCCCCACTGCGTCCTCACCACCGCCCGGAGGCCAAAGCCTCCGGGCCGCGCACGACACGCCCCCTCGGGGCGGGCGCGGCAGTGCCGCTCCCACCCCGGCATGTCCTGCACGTCCCTCTGCTGTGCCTGGGGTACAATCTGATGACAGACCGCCTCTATCTCTTCGACACCACCCTGCGCGATGGCCAGCAGACCCAGGGTGTGCAGTTTTCCACCGCCGAAAAACGCCAGATCGCCACGGCGCTCGATGCCCTTGGCGTCGATTACATCGAGGGTGGCTGGCCGGGGGCAAACCCGACCGACAGCGAATTCTTCGCCAGCCCGCCGCAGACCCGCGCCACCATGACCGCCTTCGGGATGACCAAGCGGGTCGGGCGGTCGGCGGAAAATGATGATGTTCTGGCCGCCGTTCTTGATGCCGGGACCCCGGCGGTGTGTCTGGTCGGCAAGACGCATCCGTTTCATGTGACCACAGCCCTTGGCGTGACGCTGCCGGAAAACCGCGAGGCGATTGCGGCGTCTTTTGCCCATGTCACCGCCCGCGGCCGCGAAGCGCTGTTTGACGCCGAGCATTTCTTCGACGGCTACCGCGCCGATCCCGATTATGCGCTGTCCTGCCTGCAGGCCGCCCTTGCCGCAGGCGCGCGCTGGATTGTGCTTTGTGACACCAACGGCGGCACGTTGCCGTCAGAGGTTGGCCGCGTGACGCGCGCCGTCATCGCGGCGGGCATTCCGGGGAGCCGTCTGGGCATTCATTGCCACGACGACACCGGCAACGCCGTGGCCAATTCGTTGGCGGCGGTCGAGGCGGGGGCGCGCCAGATCCAGGGCACGTTGAACGGGCTGGGGGAACGCTGTGGCAATGCCAATCTGATCACCCTTATCCCGACGCTGCTGTTGAAGGAACCTTTCGCCAGCACTCTGGAAACCGGGGTCAGCCGCGATGCGTTGCACGGAATTCTGCGTCTTTCCCGCATGCTGGATGACATTCTGAACCGGGTGCCGCAACGCTCGGCCCCCTATGTCGGGGCATCGGCCTTTGCCCATAAGGCGGGTCTGCATGCGTCGGCCATTCTTAAAGACCCCAGCACCTATGAACATGTGCCGCCCGATCTGACCGGCAACGAACGCGTCATTCCGATGTCAAATCAGGCCGGGCAATCGAACCTGCGGGCGCGGTTGCAGGCGGCTGGCATTGCGGTGGCGGCGGGCGATCCGCGGCTGGGGCGCATCCTTGAGATCGTCAAGGACCGCGAGGATCAGGGCTATGCCTATGACGGCGCGCAGGCGAGTTTCGAGTTGGTGGCGCGGCGCGAACTGGGCCTCTTGCCACAGTTTTTTGAGGTCAAGCGCTACCGGGTGACGGTCGAGCGGCGCAAGAACAAATACGACCGCATGGTCAGCCTGTCCGAGGCGGTGGTGGTGGTGAAGATCGGTGATCAGAAAATGCTGTCGGTCTCTGAGTCCATGGATGAAACCGGCACCGACCGCGGCCCGGTGAATGCGCTGTCCAAGGCGCTGGCCAAGGATCTGGGGCCCTATCAGGCGGTGATTGACGATCTGCATCTGGTGGATTTCAAGGTGCGGATCACCCAGGGCGGCACCGAGGCGGTGACGCGGGTGATTATTGATTCGGAGGATGCGCAGGGTCGGCGCTGGTCCACTGTGGGGGTTTCGGCCAACATCGTCGATGCCTCGTTTGAGGCGCTGCTGGACGCGATCAACTGGAAGCTGATCCGCGATGTCGGGGTGCCTGCATGAGCCTTGCCGCCTGCGCCGATCTGGTCGAACGCGGCGATGCGGACCGGTTTGCGGCGGTGATGGCGGCCCCTGTCGCTCTGCGGGCGCGGCTTTGGCCTTTGTATGCCTACAATCTGGAATTGGCCAAGGCCCCGTGGGTCACGAAAGAGCCGATGATCGCCGAGATGCGGCTGCAGTGGTGGCGTGATGTGGTGGCGGAACCGAAGGCCCGCGCGCATGAGGTGGCGGGGCCATTGCATGATCTGATCGTGCAGTCCGGTCTGCCGGTGGCGGTGCTGGACCGTATGGCCGAAGCGCGGCGTTGGGATGTTTACAAGGACGCGTTTGCGGACCGGGCGGCCTTTGACGCCTATCTCGATGACACGGCCGGCGGGCTGATGTGGCTGGCGGCCAAGGCTTGTGGGGCAAGCGCTGCCGCCGAGGGCCCGGTGCGCTCCTATGGCTGGGCGTCCGGTCTGGCCAATTACCTGCGCGCGGTGCCGGAACTCGAGGCACGCGGTCGGCTGCCCTTGGTGGATGGCCGCCCCGAGGCGGTGCGGGATCTGGCGCGCGACGGATTGGCGCGGATTGCCACGGCGCGGGCGGCGCGGCGGCTGTTGGGTCTGGCTGCTCCGGCGCTGTTGGCGGGCTGGCAAGCCGAGGCTTTGTTGCGACAGGTGGCGGCCGATCCGCGCGTGGTGGGCGCGGGGGGGCTGGAATTGTCGCAATTCGCCCGACGTGGCGGGTTGCTGTGGCAGTCGCTGACCGGGCGCTGGTAGACATTCGGCACATTCGGCCGGGCGCGGGGCAGGGTCACCCCCATCACCTAAAATAGGTTACGCCCGCATTTCCTTTGGCCGCAGCGCCAGCCAGATCAGCGCGCCACCGGCCAGCACCAGAAACGGCAGCATCGCCATGTTCACCGCTTGCCATCCCGCCTGTACCGACCCGCCCGAGCAATTCATCAACCCACCCGATGAAAAGCTGGCAAGCGTGACACCGCCAAAGACGATGAAATCGTTCATGCCCTGCATCCGGCCCCGCTCTGACGGCATATGCGCCGAAGTCAGCATGGTGGTGGCGCCGATGAAGCCGAAATTCCAGCCCAAGCCCAACAGGATCAGCGCCCCATAGAAATTCGCAAGATCCACCCCGGCCATCGCCACAGCGCCCGCCCCGGCCAGAATGACCAGCCCGGTCGCCATCACCTTTTCCACCCCGAACCGCGCAATCACATGGCCGGTGAAGAACGACGGCGCATACATCGCCAGAACATGCGCCGACACCACGTTGGCGGCGTCTTTCGTCTCAAACCCGCAACCGACCACGGCCAGGGGCGACGAGGTCATCACAAGGTTCATCAAGGCATAAGACACCGTGGCCACGATCACCGCGACGGCAATCTGCGGGGTGCGGATCAGCTCCAACCGGCTGCGCCCCTTGGCTTCACCGGCAACGGGCGGTTTGGGTTTCGGAATCTTCAGACCCGCAAACAGGAACACGCCCAGGAAGTTCAGCGCAATCACCACCAGGTAAGTGCCCAGAAAAGGGATCACGAACGCCCCCGCCGTCGCCTTCACCAGTTGCGGCCCCACCACGGCAGACAACAGCCCCCCCGCCATAACCCAGGAAATCGCCTTGGGCCGGAACGCCTCTGATGCGGTGTCGGTGGCGGCAAAGCGGTAAAACCCCTGCGCCGACATGTAGACGCCGGAAAACAGCGCCCCGATCAAGAACAGCAGAAAGGAGGATGTGTAAAGCCCGTAGGCCCCGATCGCCGCTCCCAGCGCGCCCCCCATGGTGCCCAGAACAAACCCGGCGCGGCGGCCATGGCGCGACATGAAGGCCGACAGCGGCGTCGCGGTCAGCATCGACCCGATCACCATCAGCGAAATCGGCAGCGTCGCCCAACAGGCATTCGGGGCCAGGCTTTGCCCCGCCAATCCCGCAATCGTGAAGATCATCGGCAATTGCGCGCCAAGGATGGCTTGCGAGGCAACCAGAACAAGGACATTGCGGCGGGCGAGGCGATCGGAGCTATCTGTCATCATGCGCAAGGGTTAGGACTGCTCCGGTCAGGCAGCAAGCCGGATTCGACCTGTGCATCGGCTTTGATGTCGCAGTCGGATCGGGGTGGGGGAAATATGGTCGGTCGCATCATCGAAACGCTGGACTGTGTGGCCGAAGGGGCGGACTGGCTGGCACAGGCCGAGCCGCGCTTTGCCCATGCCCTGAGCCAGATCGCGCCACTGCCGCTGCGCCGTCAGGCCGATGGATTCACAGCTCTGCTGGATGCGATCACCGGTCAGCAGGTTTCGGTGGCGTCGGCCAATGCGATCTGGG
Organism: Paracoccaceae bacterium; assembly: GCA_031428215.1. Lineage (GTDB taxonomy): Bacteria > Pseudomonadota > Alphaproteobacteria > Rhodobacterales > Rhodobacteraceae > Cypionkella. Next base: position 7,533 of record JANPOY010000191.1, on the reverse strand, counting down.
CGCGGCTGGTCGCGGCGGGTCTGACGGAACAGACCGCCATGGCCGCAGCCTCGGATGAGGCGTTGCGGGCGGTCGGTCTCAGCCGTCAAAAGGCCCGCTATGGCCGGGCTTTGGCGCAGGCGGGCATTGATTTTGAGGCCTTGCGCCAAGCCCCGGATGCCGATGTGGTGGCGACGCTGACCGCCGTGCCCGGCATTGGCAGCTGGACCGCCGAGATTTACGCGATGTTCGCCTTGGGCCGCGCCGATGTCTTTGCCCCCGGCGATCTGGCTTTGCAGGAAGGCGCGCGCCTGCTGTTTCAACTGCCCGCCCGCCCCACCGAGAAAGCCCTGCGCGCCATGGCCTGCGACTGGAGCCCGTGGCGGGCGGTTGCAGCCCGCATCCTTTGGGCCTATTACCACGTGGCAAAATCGCGAGAGGGCATCCGATGACCACCACCAGACCACTGAAGTTTGGCCGCAAGGCGCCGGTGTCCGGCACAGCCTGCTCGATGGTGGTGTTCCTGCACGGCTATGGCGCCGATGGCGCGGATCTGCTGGGGCTGGCCGATCCGCTGGCGCAGCACCTGAGCGACACGGTGTTCTATGCCCCCGATGCGCCCGATGCCTGCGCCAGCAACGGCTTTGGCCGCCAGTGGTTCCCGATCCCGCGCTTTGATGGCTCTTCCGAGGCGGCGGCCGCCACCGCGATGGCCCGCGCCGCGGCCGATCTGAACCGCTTTCTCGATGACAAACTGGCCGAGGAAGGCCTGACCCCCGCCGACCTGGCGCTGGTCGGCTTTTCCCAGGGCGCGATGATGTCGCTGCACATCGCCCCGCGCCGCCCGGATCAGATCGCGGGCGTGGTGGCGATTTCTGGCAAACTGATCGCGCCCGAGCTCCTTGACGCAGAGGCCGTGGTGAAGCCGCCGGTGCTGTTGGTGCATGGCGATCAGGACCCGGTGGTGGATTTCGCCGAAATGGCGTTGGCAGGCAATGCCTTGGTCGCCGCGGGTTTTGACACCTTCGGCCATGTCATGAAAGGCACCGGTCACGGCATTGCACCCGATGGCCTGCAAGTGGCACTGCATTTCCTGAAAGAAATTCTGCCCAGCTAAACCTCGAAAATTTGTCTAAAATCTGGTTCATCTGTCCTTAAATATCCCGGGGGTGCGGGGGCTGGCCCCCGCTTTTGCAGGCTTGAAACTAACGCCCGCCCGCCGCGAGATAAGCCGCGCAGCCGGTCAGTGCGGCAAAGTCATCTTCGACCACCTGCACCGAAAAGCTGTCCATAAAGCTGCCAAAGCGGCCCTTGTCGCGGAAGGATTTGGCCAGGCCCATCTCGGCCATGAACGGTGTCATCGCGCGCGCCACGCCGCCGATCAGGAAAATGCCGCCAAAGGGCAGATGGATCAGCGCAAGATTGCCCAGTTCCGACCCCAGCAGATGCACATAAAGCCGGGCGGTGTCGCGCGCCAACGCATCACCCGCCGCAAGGGCTGCCATGATGTCGGCAGCCTTCATATCCTGCGCCGCCCCGGCCTCGGCGGTGACAAAGGCATGCACGCGCTCCAGCCCGCGCCCGGCCAGAACGTCTTCAACCCCGGCAAAACCGTGGGCGTGGGGGCCATGGCCTTCGATGAACCGCGCCAGCCGGTAATCCTGATCCGTGCGCACCGGCATCGAGATATGGCCGCATTCCGACGCCGCCACCAGCCGCCCCCAAGCGGTGTCATGCACGGGTGCGGCATTCATGCCGGTGCCGACCCCCACCACCAGCATTGCCGCCCCTGCCTGCTGCGGCCCGTTGATCAACGGGCGCAGGAACTGCGGCGCGATATGACCCAAGGCATGACCCTGCGCCTGCAGATCGTTCAGAATGGCGGTTTGTTGCGCCCCGGTGGCCCGCAGCAGAAGATCCGCGTCAATGGTCCAATCCAGATTGGTCATCACCGCCACGCCATCGCGCACCGGACCTGCCGCGGCCACACAGACGCCGTCCACCGCGGCCACACCGGCCTCGGCCAGATATTGCTGCAGAACCGGTTCCAGACTGGGATACTCGGCATTGGCAAAGCGCCGGATGCTGCCGGCACGCACCACTTTGCCATCGGCAAGCGCCACGCGGGTGTTGGTGCCACCAATATCGGCAAGGATTGCAAGGGGTTGGGTCATGGCTGGCACCTTATGGTCGGTTGGGGTCACGCAGAGCCAATGCGGGACGGCTCAGGTCTGTATCAGGGCATTCAGGCCAAAGGGCAAGCCATTCTGCGCTGCCCATGTCAGACCTGTCGCGGGGCAGGGCCGGTGGACTGGCCAAGGATCAGATCGGCTTCGAGCAGCCGGTGATGCGGGGCAGAGACGGGATCCGCGATGATATCCAGCAGCATCTGTGCCGCAATCCGCCCGGCATCGCGCACCGAAGACCGGGTGGCCGTAAAGATCGGCAGATCCTCGCCGTTGCGCAAATAGGACAGTTCATCGTCAAAGATGATCACCGAGACATCGCGGCCCATCTTCAACCCGCGGCCTTCGATGGCCCGGCGCACGCCCATGCCCGACAGCATCGACGACGCCAGAAACGCCGAGGGCGGCTGCGACAGATCCAGCATCTGGCTGGCGGCGGTATAACCCGATTGCTCGGTCATCTCGCGAGAGGTCATCAGGGCTGGGTCATGCGGCAGCCCGCGCGCTGTCAGGGCGTCAAGGTAACCCGTGCGACGGCGCACCGCAAAATCCATGTTCTCAAGCCCGTTGACCAGTCCGATGCGCTGATGGCCGAGATCCAGCAGAAACTCGGTGGCCCGCAAGAACGCGCGACGGTTGTTCACATCGACCCAGGCATAAGGCTGATCAACACCGGTGGCGCGGCCATGGCAGACAAAGGGCATGCCCATTTCCGAAAGGGCCGGGATGCGCGCATCAAAGGTGCGCACCGCATGGATGATCACCCCGTCAACCGCCCCGCGCGATTTCAAGTCGCGGTAGGCGGCTTCCTCGGCCTCGTCGGCGACGACCGACAGCAGCATGTCATAGCCGTTTTGCGCATAAATCTCGCCCGCACCGGCGATGAAATCGGCAAACACCGGGTTCATGATTTCGTATTTCGTGGCCACCGGAAAGATATGCCCCACCGCCATGGCCCGACCCGTTGCCAGCCGGATGGCGCGGGTGTTGGGGCGGTAATTGTGCCGCTTGGCCGCCGCCATCACCCGGTCGCGGGTGGCATCGTTCACCTCGGGATAGCCGTTCAGCGCCCGACTGACGGTTGTGGGGGACAGCCCCAGCTTTTGTGCCAGCTCTTTCAGGTTCATCGGAACAGGGGACCTATCTGGGGCCAAAACGGTTTGCGCGCTCCACTGTAGCCGCGGCTGCGGCTGCGGTCAAAGTGATTGAAACGGTTGTTGCAAGAATGGTGCAAAAATTCCGCGGCCATCAGTCATTCCAGCGGCTTGGCGACAGCGGAATGCCGATCAAAGCGCTTTGAATAACCCATCGCAAGCTGTGTTGAAAGCGCTTTGGCTGACCCCACGTCAAGGATCGTCGAAAAGATCGGGCGCCGTGGCCAGCAGGCGCAACACCTCAAGGGTGCGGCGGCGCTTGGGGCCCGCCGGGGCCGTGGTCTGATCCAGCGCCGCCCAGGCCGAAAGGGCAAAGCTGCATTGAAAGAACCGCCGCACGGCAGGATCTGCAGGTGCGCGGCCATAGGCTGCGCGCAGCGTGGTGGCCTGGGCGCGCAGGCTGTCCAAGCTGGGGGGGATGATCTGGGTCTTGGCACAGTCGGTCAGGAAAAACAGCAGGTCGCGGATGCAGTCGTCGCGTTCGGCGTTTTCAAAATCAATGCCGTAGACCCGGCCCAGTTTGCGGATCAGCAGATTGCGCAGATGAAAATCGCGGTGGGTGATGGCGCGCCGCCCCATTGCCCCGCGCGCCGCCTCGGCCAACGCCTCCAGCCCGGGCAGATGCGCGCGCAAGCCATCGCAATCCGGGATCACCCGCGCCCCGCTCTTGTGCGCGGTCAAGGCCTTGCGCAGCCAGTTCAGATGCGGATCCGGGTTGAAGGCGGCTTTGGCTTGGGTTGTGGCGTGATACCGCCCGATCCACCCCCCCGCCGATTGCAGCACCCGGTCTGCCGCCGCCGCATCCTGCACGAGCAAGACGTCCGCGCGGTGTCCCCAGGTGTCCTCCATCAGCAACACGCCGCGCTCTGCGTCGTAAAACAGCGGCTCCGGCACCCGGTGGCGCCCCTCGGCCATGGTCGGATGCACCGCGATCAAACGGTTGGCATAGGGCGCCAACAGGGCAGGGTCGCTCTGCTTGGCCACCACGGACATCCCGTCGCCCAGATTGGCCCGAAACACAAAGGCCGGATGGCCGGACCGCCCGGCGTTCAGGGACTGCAACACCGGCGCGGCCCCGGCAAAGCGGGCGCGCAGCACCTGCAGCACCAGCGCCTGGGCGGCTTCAATCGGCATCATCGGACTTTGGCACCAGATGGGACAAGGCGGCGGGCACCAGCCTTGCCAGGGTTTCAGCCCCGTCAGAAAGCGGGTTTTGCGCCAGATGTGCAAGCACCAAAAGCTCTGCCCCGGCATCCAAGATCGGTAGGGTCACCAAGGGTTTGCCATCATGGCTGTGGCGCGCGGCGGGATTGCGGCGGGATTGGTGTAGGACAGACCCACCCCCAGCCCGTTGGCCGCATAGCTGCGCATCAGGTCAAGCGAGGCGGTGCGGTGGCGGATCACGGGCTGTAAACCATGGGCCGCAAACAACGCCCGCATATGGCCCAAGGACAGGCCCTGATCGGCCAGGATCAGCGGCAGGGTGGCCAGATCCCGCAAGGAAACCGATGGCTTTTGCGCCAAGGCGTGCCCTGCCGCCAGAACCACATGCGGCGCGATCCGGGCGATGGTCTGGCGCGCCATATCCGATTGCAGGCCCAGATCCCAGGTCAGCGCCAGATCCACCCGGCCATGACGCACGGCTTCGGCCAAAGCCTCAAACCCCATCACTTGCGGCTCAATGATCAGCTGCGGCGCATGGTTTGCGGCTTGGGTCAGCAGGGGTGCGAGGGCTGCGGGGGCGATGTCTTCAAACACCGCAAGCCGCACCTGCTGCGTCACCGCGCCCTGCGGCTGCATCAGCCGCCCCAGCGCCAGCAGCTGGCCCTCGGCCTGATCCAGCCAGTCGCGCCCAAACCCCGATGGCGTCAGCCGCCCGCCGGGTCTGCGCAAGAACAGCGGCCGGCCCAACAGCCCCTCCAGTTGAGCCAAGGCCACCGACAGCGCCGGTTGGCTGACATGCAGCGCCTCGGCCGCCGCCGTCACCCCGCCATGCCGGGCCACCGCCACCGCATATTCCATCTGGCGCAGGGTAAGTGATAACAAAGGACTATGACCTATATTGAAAGGTATGATTTGCTGCTATGATAAGGCTGCGCCATAGCTTTGCCAAACCAAAAGGAGGCGGCCATGGTACAGATCACCGACGAGATGGTGCAAACCTATCAGCGCGACGGCGTGGTGCTGATCAAGGGGCTCTGGGCCGACTGGGTCGAGGATTTGCGCGACGGCGTGGCCCGCAACATGGCCGATCCGGGGCCATATGGGGCCGAAAACCTGAAACCGGGCGAAGGTGGGCGCTTCTTTGACGATTACTGCAACTGGACCCGCATTCCCGAATTTGAACGCGTGATCCGGCAGTCAGAGGTGGCCGAGGTGGCCGCCCGACTGATGGCATCACAGCGGGTGCAGATGTTTCACGATCATGTGCTGGTCAAGGAACCCGGCACTTCCAAGCCCACGCCCTGGCATCAGGACGGCCCCTATTATTTTGTGCAGGGCCAGCAGGTGGTGTCGTTCTGGTCGCCGCTCGATCCGGTGCGTGAGGCATCCTTGCGCTGCGTCGCAGGCTCGCATCTTTGGCCGAAAGAGGTGCTGCCGACGCGCTGGCTGGCCAAGACCGCGTTCTATCCCAACCCTGAGACCTACATGGCCGTCCCAGACCCGGACGCCGAAGGCATGGAGATCCGCGAATGGCAGATGCAACCGGGCGACGCGGTGGCCTTCCATTTCGGCACGCTGCACGGTGCGCGCGGCAATGACAGCACCAGCCGCCGCCGGGCGTTTTCGCTGCGCCTGCTGGGCGATGACGCGCGCTATGTCGAACGCCCCGGCCGCACCTCGCCGCCCTATCCGGGGCATGACATGCAGCCCGGACAGGTGCTGCGCACCGATTGGTTCCCGTATCTGCTGTGACCATAAAATTTGCGCAGATTGTCATCTTCTGCCCGAAAACATCCCATTGCGGCAGGCGAATTGCCCGTGGCAATCGGCCGCGGGGTATGCGCCCCATTTTTGGCCGGCTTTTGCGCAGCGGCACGGCAACCGCTTGTCTGCCCACAGCAAGAGTGTTGAATAAGGGCCTTAACGGAGTGTCCCATGACCCTTGCCCCTGATCGCCGCCCCAGGGCCTTCCCGCCGCCCGCGTTTCCGCCCCGCAAGCCCAGGCTTTTTGCACGCACCCCGCCTGCGGTGTTTGGGGTGCTGCTGGGGCTGATCGGTCTGGCTCTGGCGCTGCGGCACGGCCTGGCGCGCTTTGATTTGGCGGCCGCGCTGGTTGAGACGCTGATGGGCGCGTTGGTCGTTGGTTGGACCTTTGCGCTGCTGGCACTGGCGGTGAAGATCGCGCGCCGCCCGGGCGTGCTGGTCGAAGATATGCGGGTGTTGCTGGGCCGGATCGGGTTGGCTGCGGGCTCAATTTCCATCTTTGCGATGGCGACCGTGATCCTGCCTTATGCACCGGATCTGGCGCTGGTGCTGGTCTGGGCCGGTCTTGCATTGCATGCCGCACTGGCGCTGCTGATGATCCGGGTGCTGAGCTTGATGCCTCCAAAGGCGCGCAGCCTCGATCCCGGTTGGCATCTGAGCTTTGTCGGCTTCATCCTTGCCGGGGTGCCTTTGGCGCAATTGGGGCAGAGTGGTCTCGCGGCCGGGCTCTTGTGGGCCATGATGCCGGTGGCGGCGCTGATCTGGGGGCTGTCCTTGGCGCAACTGATCCGGCGCATCCCGCCCGCCCCGCTTCGGCCACTGCTGGCGATCCATCTGGCCCCCGCCGCGCTGTTCACCACGGTTGCTGCGCTGACGGATCACTGGCTTCTGGCACAGGCCTTCGCCGGATTTGGCGGGGTGATCCTGCTGATCCTGATTGCTGCGGGCCGCTGGATCACCAGCGCCGGATTTTCGCCACTCTGGGGCGCGTTCACCTTTCCGCTGGCCGCCTTTGCCACCGCTTTGCTGGTGTTGGGCGGCGCCTGGGGGATGGCGGGCAATGTCGTGTTGGGATGTACGTTCTTGATCATCCCGCCGATTGCCTGGCAGGTGTTGCGGCTCTGGCCCGGCGGGCGGTTGGCGCAGCAAACCAACGCCGCCGAGGCCTAGGCGCGTCGGGGGGACAACGGGGGAAAAAGGGTTAAAGGGCCAACCCCAAGAAAACCCAAACCACACCCCCCCGCGTGGGATGGCCGGCGCGGGGGGGGGGCCCCCCCCCGCGCAGG
>JANPOY010000190.1:0-14666 GCA_031428215.1 Paracoccaceae bacterium | reverse complement strand
ACCGCGGTGGTGACCGTGGCGAGCGTCCGTCGTTCGGCGGCCCGCGTCGTTGATCCCCAGCCTCAGGAAAGGAGCCTAAACCATGGCGAACAAACCGTTTTTCCGCCGCCGCAAGGTCTGCCCGTTCTCGGGCGACAATGCACCGGCCATCGACTACAAAGACACGCGCCTGCTGCAACGCTATGTATCCGAGCGTGGCAAGATCGTGCCGTCCCGTATCACCGCAGTCTCGGCCAAGAAGCAACGCGAACTGGCCACGGCCATCAAGCGCGCCCGCTTCCTCGCCCTGCTGCCCTACGCTGTGAAGTGAGGGTATAGACATGCAAGTTATCCTGCTTCAGCGCGTGGCCAAGCTTGGCCAAATGGGCGAAGTCGTCAACGTCAAGGACGGCTACGCCCGCAACTTCCTTTTGCCCCAAGGCAAAGCCCTGCGCGCCAACGCTTCGAACATCGCATCGTTCGAGACGAAAAAAGTGCAGTTGGAAGTCACCAACCTGGAAACCCGCAAGGAAGCCGAAGTCATCGGCGCCAAACTGGACGGCCAGACCTTCGTGATCATCCGTTCTGCATCTGATTCGGGTGCCCTCTACGGTTCCGTGACCACCCGTGACGCAGCCGAGGCGGCCACCGCCGAAGGCTTCACCGTCAACCGCGGTCAGGTCGTTCTGGACCGTCCGATCAAGGATCTGGGCGTTCACACGGTTTCGGCCGTGCTGCACCCGGAAGTCACGATCAAGTTCCACCTGAACATCGCGCGTTCGGTCGAAGAAGCCACGCTGCAAGCCTCAGGCAAGTCCATCCAGGAACTCGCCGCCGAAGCCGAAGCCGAAGCCGATTTTGAGATCGCGAACCTGTTCTCGGAAATGGGCGCGGCGCAAGACGGCGAAGACCTGACCCGCGACTGAGCTGGTCCTGTCTGACAGTCATAGAACCGCGCAGGGGCAACCTTGCGCGGTTTTTCTTTGTGCCCCGTTCATCTTGGCGAAAATACTCCCGCCGGAGGCTCTGGGCATATCCGAAGGGCCTCCGGCGGGAGTATTTAGACCAGGATGAAGCCCAAGCCCGCCCACCAATGTCGCAAATCGACCAGCCGGAGCGCGCAGCGCCGCCTAGCTTGGCCCGATGTTGCAGCACAGAACCAGCCTGGGCATCGCCTATCTGATCGCGGGTATCAGCGTCTTTTCCGTACAAGACCTGATCCTGAAGCTGATCTCGGGCGGCTATCCCCTCTATCAGGCGATGCTGATCAGGGGTGTCACCGCGATCCCCTTCCTGCTGGCCTTCGCGCATTTTGACGGCGGCATCCGCAGCCTGATCACCCCCGGCCTGCCCCGGATGATCGCGCGCGGGGCGGTGATGTTTGTGGCCTATTTCAGCTTTTACATCGCCCTTGCCGGCTTGCCCTTGCCCACCACCGTGGCGCTTTATTACTCTGGCCCGCTGTTCATCACCGTGCTGTCGGTGCTGTTTCTGGGCGAAAAGGTCAGCGCCGCGGCATGGTTGGCCGTGATCACCGGTTTCGTCGGCGTCATCATCATGGTGCGCCCCGGATCGGCGCTGTTTGATTGGGCTGCCCTGCTGCCGATCCTGTCCGGCCTGACCTATGGCGTGGCCATGATCGCCGCCCGGCGCATGGGCTCGGTGGAAACCGCCGCCGCACTGGCCTTCTGGGGCAATGCGGTGTTTCTGGCCTGCGCTTGCCTGATGGCGCTCTATTTCGGCGCGGGCGGGCATTTGAACGACAGCCACCCCAGCCTTGCCTTCCTCACCCGCGGCTGGATCACCCCCACCGCGCCAGACCTTGCCCTGATGATGACCTGCGGTGTGGTGGCGGCTTTGGGTTTGTGGCTGCTGACGCAGGCCTACCGGATCGCGGCGGCCTCGACCGTGGCACCCTTCGAATACCTCGGCCTGATCTGGAGCGTGCTTTGGGGCTGGATCTTCTGGCGCGACTGGCCGGATGCCACCGGCTGGCTGGGTATATCCATCATCGCGGGGGCTGGGTTGTTCGTGCTGTTGCGCGAACGCAAACGTTAGAAACTGAACCGCGCCCGCAGTCCCGCCACATGTGGAGCCAGCCGTTCGACCTTCGCCCATTGCCCCAGCAAATCGGCCCAGCGGATTGGCACGAAGGTCACCGCATCGCCCGCGACCGCGCGCCCAAAGGCCGCCACCTCGCGCCGGTGCAAGGCGATCCGTTTCGGATCCACCTTCTTGCCCGAGGCCCAAGCGCTGGGTTCGCCGTACAAATACACCAGCACCGCCCCCACCGCCCGCCTTTCGGCGCGGGTGTGGATGGCATAGGCGCTTTTGATCAGCTGCACCGCGTCAATGCACAGATAGGATTCATGCCCCCGCACCAACTCATCGCGCAGTTTGGTGAAACCGGGCAGCTTTTCGCCCCAGACCGGGCGGTCCACCACCTCGGCAAAGCCAATGGCCTTCAAGGGGCGGAACGGCTCATACCGCCGCGCCTCGATCCCGATCAGGGTGGTGTGGGTTTCTATGCCGACGTCCAGCCAGGGATGCCGGCCTTCGGCCCAGGGAAACCGCATCTCGGCCTCCAGCGTCACCGAAGCCACCTGCCCCGCCGGCACCCCCGGCAAGGGCGGCAGTTCGGCCGCGCGGTTCAAAAACCAGCCAAAGGCATTGGCGGTCAAAGCCGCCGACGATTCCGGCCCCTCAAACTTGGCCGAGCGGATTTCATGCCCCGGCGAGCGTTTCAGGCATTCCATAATCCCCTCAACGGGCAGATCTGGCAGGAAATCGGGCATGGCAGGCTCCATCAGCGAAAGAAAAAGGCCGCCCCCAAGGAGCGGCCCCATAGCGTGATCGGTGGGTGCGATTACATCTCGTCCAGGGCTTCGACCAGCTTCTGCAGGTCTTCTTTCGTGACTTCCTTGTCGGTCACTTTGGCACCCGCCACGATGTGATCGACAACCTTGTCTTCAAAGATCGGCGCGCGCAGCTGCTGTTGCATTTGCGGGTTTTTCTGCACGAACTCAAAATACTGCCGCTCTTGCCCCGGATATTGACGCGCCTGCGCCAGAACCGCCTGGGTCATTTCGGCGTCCGACACGGTGACTTCGGCCTTCCGGCCCACTTCGGCCAGAACCAGACCCAGACGCACGCGACGCTCGGCCAGTTTCTTGTGCTCTTCCGTGGTCTCAACCGAACTGTGGTTGTGATCGTGGACTTCCGGGTTCTCTTCATGCCACAGCTGGTGTGCAATCTGAGCCGCCTCGGCATCAACCAAAGCTGCCGGCAAGTCAAACTTGACCAAAGCGTCCAGCTGATCCAGCAACGACCGCTTCAGCACCGCGCGGGCGGCACCCTTGTACTCGGTTTCCAGACGATCGGCGATCTGGCCTTTCAGGGCAGTCAGATCTTCGGCGCCGTATTTCTTGGCCAACTCATCGTCCATATCGGCGGTCTTCGCTTCACGGATCGACTTGACCGTCACCGCGAACACCGCGGCCTTGCCAGCCAGATGCGCCGCACCGTAATTGTCCGGGAAGGTCACGTTCACCGAAAGCGGCTTGCCAACCTTGCTGCCGATCAATTGGTCTTCAAAGCCCGGAATGAAAGAGTTCGAGCCCAGAACCAGCGGGTAATCTTCGCCGGTGCCGCCTTCGAATTCGACGCCATCCACCGAACCGCGGAAGTCGATCACCACCTGATGGCCATTGCGGGCCTTCTTGATCTCGGCATTGTCGATATAGGTCTGTGCCGTGGCTGCCAGATTGGTCAACGCCTCATCCACCGAAGCGGCATCGGCCTTCACCGACAAGCGGTCGAGCTTGATCTTCGAGGTGTCGAGTTCCGGAATCGGCGGCAGGGCTTCATAGGCCATCTCGACCACAACGTCCTGACCTTCTTTCCAGGTCTCGCCGCCCACCATTTTCACTTCGGGCTGCAGGGCCGGACGGTCGCCAGAGGCGTCGAAATGCGACTTCATGGCGCCGTCGATGGCGTCTTGCATGGCGTCGCCCATCAGGCGCTGACCGAACTGCTTTTTCAGGATCGCCAGCGGCACTTTGCCCTTGCGAAAGCCCTTGATTTCAATGTCGGGCTGCGCCTCGAGCAATTTTTCCTGAACTTTTGCTTCCAGCTCGGCCGCGGTCACCGTGATGGTGTAGGCGCGCTTCAAGCCGTCTTTCAGGGTTTCGGTGACCTGCATATCCTCGTCCTTCTCATCAAACTCTGGTGCGGGTAGAGGGACTTGAACCCCCACGCCTTGCGGCGCCAGAACCTAAATCTGGTGCGTCTGCCAATTTCGCCATACCCGCGTATGTCAACAAGCCACCATCCGGCCGCGTGCCGGGCGATGTCTTGATTTCCGCGCCCTTCTAACAAAGCCCTGCGAGGGAAGCGAGAGGAAAAAGTAACAGTCCCGCGCAGGCCAGAAACCCCCCAAAAGTCGCGCCATTAACGCAATCTTGCCACAGTCCGGCGTAATGAAGGGGGCGGTATGTGGGGTAAGGGTTTTCGAATGGCACATGTGATGGCTGGCTTCCAAAGCGCAAATTCGGTCGGTGTCGCCGTTCTGGACCATGGCATTGCGCTTGGCACCCCGATCCTGACCATCGACGGCGAAATGCCCGTCGAATTTCTGGTCCCGGGGGACCGCATCCTGACCCGATCCGGCGCCCGTCGCTTGTGCGCCATCGAGGTCACCGTTGTGCGCCATGCCCGCGTGATCCGCATTGCCGCAGGCACTTTGGCTGTGGGCCGCCCCGGCGCAGATATGATCGTCTCGCCCGACCAGCCCATCCTGATCCGCGACTGGCGTGCCAAGGCACTTTTTGGCGCCGCCACCGCGATGGTGCCCGCCGCCCGACTGGCGGATGGCGAATACATCCGCGCCGAAGTGCTGGATGAGGTGCGGTTTTACACCCTGCGTCTGAGCGCCGCCGAAGTGATCTATGCCGGGGGGCTGGAACTGGCCTGTGCCCCGCAAAGCGTTGTGGCCTGAGGGCGGGTTTCAAATCTGTTTGAAAGAACCTGCAAAGTCCTGCGAAGGATTTTGACGCAGCATCAACTCCGCTTATACCCCCAACCGCCGGAACACTGCGGGCAACTGATCCGCCAGATCCTCGGCAATCAGTCCTGGCCCAAATTCCCGCGCGCATTCGACATGCAGCCATGCCCCGGTGCAGGCCGCCTCAAACGGCCCATAGCCCCGCGCCAAAAGCCCCGTGATAAACCCGGCCAGAACATCGCCCGACCCCGCAGTGGCGAGCCACGGTGCCGCCCGTTCATAAACCGCCGCATTGATGGCACACCGCCCTGACGGGTCGGCAATCACTGTGTCCGCGCCCTTGAACAGCACCACACATCCCGCGCGCGCCGCAGCGTCCCGGCAAGCATCCACCTTGGAATAGGCAGGCCCGGTGACCGCAGGTTCGGCCAAGCGCGCGGCCAAATCCGGGAACAACCGCGCAAATTCGCCGCCGTGCGGGGTCAGCACACAGTCTTTGGGCAGCAAGGCAAACAGCCGGGGTGCCCGCGCCATCAGCGTCAGCGCATCGGCATCCAGCACCAGGGACAGCGGCGCTGCGGGCTTGACCCGCAGCCTCGACGTTTCCAGCGCCAAGGTCAGCACGCCCGCCGTCCGCGCGCCCAGCCCCATCCCCGGCCCCAGACACAGCGCGTTGATCCGCCCGTCCGCCAACACTTCGGCCAACGCCGCCGCATCCGCCACAGGCTTCAGCATCACCGCGTCCAGTCGCGCCGCGTTCTCGGCCATGGCTCCGGGCGGTGAGGCCACCGTCACCAACCCCGCCCCCACCCGCAACGCCCCCCGCGCCGCCAATCGTGCGGCACCGGAATGCCCGTGATCGCCCGAGACGATCAGCGCATGGCCGTGCGAGAATTTGTGTCCCGCCCGCTTGGCCAAAGCTGCCGCCGAAATGGTCACCAAATCAACAACGGCCGCGGCATCGTGGCGCAACAAGGCGTCCAGTTCCCGGTCCAGACCCAATGGCACCACCGCCAACCGCCCGGACAACGCCGCCGCGGGATCAAGATGATGTCCCAATTTTGGCCGTTCAAACGTCACAGTCAGATCGGCAGGCCGATCCAGATAGCCCCCTTCACTGCGCACCCGCCCCGTGTCCGCGCAGAGTCCCGACAGGATATCCACCGCCACCAATTTGCAGCCCGCACCGCGAGCCATCTCCAGCAATCGCCAAACCCCCGGAGCAATATCGCGCGCAAGGCCAATGCCAAACATCGCGTCCACCACCACGGCACAGGCGCGCAACTCGGGCCAGTCCAGATCGGCAGGTCCGATCACCGGGCCGCCCCAAGCCGCCCGCATCGCCGCCGCATCCACAGTCACCGATGGCCCCAGCGCGCAAACCACCACCTCCCACCCCCGAGCGGCCAAGATCCGCGCCACCACAAACCCGTCGCCTCCGTTGTTGCCCGGCCCGCACAAGACCACCGTGCGCTGCGATGTCAGCGCCAGATCCGGCCATTGCACCAGCACCGCCGCCACCACGCCGGCACCTGCGCGTTCCATCAACTCCAGCCCGCTGACCCGGCCAGAAGAAATTGCCGCAGTCTCGATGGCCCGCATCTGAGCCGCTGTCAGCAGTTCAGTCATTTTCCGCGTCCTTTTCGTTCACAAATCGCCTTATTTTTGCGCAGTGAGCCTCTTTTTTAATCGACAGACTGATTTTCCCGCGCTATGCCGCCACAGCCCCAGCCTAGTCAATTGAAGCTGCCGCAGGGAAGTGATCACTACGGCCCATGCGATGAAACCCGGGGGGAGTCGGCCTATGAAGAAGATTGAGGCGATCATCAAGCCGTTCAAGCTGGACGAAGTGAAAGAAGCCTTGCAAGAGGCCGGAATTCAAGGCCTGTCGGTCACAGAAGTCAAAGGCTTTGGTCGCCAGAAGGGTCACACCGAACTCTATCGCGGTGCCGAATATGTGGTCGATTTCCTGCCAAAGGTGAAGATCGAGGTTGTGCTGACCGATGATATGGTCGATGTCGCCATCGCTGCCATCATTGCCGCCGCGCGCACCGACAAGATCGGTGACGGCAAGATTTTCGTCAGCCCGGTCGAGCAAGCCATCCGCATCCGCACCGGCGAAACCGGCGACGACGCCATCTGAGGCGGGGCAGTTGCCCCGACACTTGAATACCGCACACTGGCAGCGCTTGCTGCCGCACTGAAACCCCAACACCGAAAGGCAGCATGATGAGCGCAGTTGCAAAAGCTCTGAAACTGATCAAGGACGAAGAGGTCGAATATCTCGACATTCGTTTCACCGATCCCAAAGGCAAACTTCAGCACGTCACCCTGGTCGTTGACCTTGTCGACGAAGAATTCTTTGAAGAAGGCTTCATGTTCGACGGCTCGTCGATTGCCGGCTGGAAGTCGATTGACCAGTCTGACATGAAACTGATGCCCGATGCATCTTCGGTTTACATGGACCCCTTCTACGCCGAAAAGACCCTCTGCGTGCATTGCGACGTGGTCGAGCCGGACACCAACGAGGCCTATGATCGTTGCCCGCGTCAGATTGCCAAGAAGGCCGAAGCCTTCATGAAGTCCTCCGGCATCGGCGAGACCGCCTATTTTGGTCCCGAAGCGGAATTCTTCATTTTCGACGACGTGCGTTATTCGGTCACCCCGCGCAAGGTTTCTTATGAAATCGACGCCGAGGCAGCGGCCTGGAACACCGACACCGTGACCGAAGGCGGCAACTACGGCCACCGCGCGGGCCACAAGGGCGGCTATTTCCCGGTCAACCCGATCGACGAGGCGCAGGATCTGCGCGGCGAGATGCTTTCGACCATGAAGCGCATGGGCATCCGTGTGGACAAGCACCACCACGAGGTTGCCACCTGCCAGCACGAGCTGGGCATGATTTTCGGCGGCTTGGTTGAGCAGGCCGACAACATCCAGAAGTACAAATACGTGATCCACAACGTGGCCCACGCCTATGGCAAGACCGTGACCTTCATGCCCAAACCGATGAAGGGTGACAACGGCTCGGGCATGCATGTGAACATGTCGATCTGGAAAGACGGCAAACCGCTGTTTGCAGGCGACAAATACGCTGACCTGTCGCAAGAGGCTTTGTGGTTCATCGGCGGCATCATCAAACATGCCAAAGCCCTGAACGCGCTGACCAACCCCGGAACCAACAGCTACAAGCGCCTGATCCCCGGCTTTGAAGCCCCGGTTCTGCTGGCCTATTCCGCGCGCAACCGCTCAGGCGCCGTGCGTATTCCGTGGACCGAATCGCCGAAAGCCAAGCGCGTCGAGGCCCGTTTCCCCGATCCGTCGGCGAACCCCTATCTGGCCTTCGCGGGCCTGCTGATGGCCGGTCTTGATGGCATCCGCAACAAGATCGACCCGGGTCCTGCCTCGGACAAGGATCTTTACGATCTGCCACCCGAAGAACTGGCCGTGATCCCGACCGTCTGCGGCTCCTTGCGTGAAGCGTTGGAGAATTTGGACAAGGACATGGACTTCCTGCTGGCAGGCAACGTCTTCACCCGTCCGATGCTCGAAGCCTATATGGCGTTGAAGTGGGAAGAGGTTTACGCCTACGAACACACCCCGCATCCGATCGAGTATCAGATGTACTATTCCTGCTGATCGCAGTCGCACCACCCGCAAAGGCCGCCTTCGGGCGGCCTTTCGCATTCTGCCGAACAAATCCCGTTTTTGGACAGTTTTGGCGACAATAACTGCGTTTCCGTGGAATTTGAAATGTGTCGGAAACAAAGCACAACCCAAGGTTAATAACATATAAAGACCCCATTACCTCCCGGATGCAGGCACAATCTTTGCACATCCTTCGCATGTAAGTTGAATGGAGGTCTTGAGATGAATGGTCATCCCGGCACACAGTTCAGTACCATTGCCGAACTTTTGTTTCTCGATGTACCCAATCTGAATTTCGCCCGCCTGGTCTCTGATCTTGACACGGTCTTGGCACGGTTCAGCGAATTAGATCGACAACTGACGTGGGATTACGAAGACATCGCCAGCTTTGACATGCCCGGCACCCGGATCGTTCTGGCCAGCACAGAGGCACCGCGCCCCGGTATCGCAATGTCGCTCACCCTGTCGGTGGGTCCGTCACATTTGCCACCCCGCCTGAACGCGTCGCCAGAACAGGAATTTCCAAGGCTGCGCCATGACGCGCTGTGTTCGCGGCTGGTCGAAAGGGTGCGCGCGCGGCTCAATCCCGATGCCGTGATGTGGCATGAATGCGAGGGCCTTGTGTCCCCCGAAGTGCTGGACGCCCTCGCCTATCTGCAGCCGGGGGTCAGTCCGCGCAAAGACCCGCAGCATCCCATTTTCAATGCGGTGGATGAAAAAAGCATCGCCACGCTTTATGCCGCAGGAATTCGCGTGGCCAACGACATGCCGCAACTGCCGCCGCCGCGCAATCCGGAACTGTCGCGCCTGCGTGCGGCGCTGTATCCCCCGGAAGTCCCCGAGGCATCCCAACAAGCCTCGCCGCAAATGCGACTGGCGGCGTACAGCATGAACGCGACACTGATCGTTGTGGCGCTGCCGATTGGCGCGGCTTTGATGACCTATTCGGTGTTGCGCGGTGACAATATGCGGATGACCTCACGGGCCATGGTGGCCACCGGCTTGGCCACCACTTTGATGAACAGCCCGATCGGTCAGCAAATGGCCGTGATGGCCGGGATATGACCCCAGGGGCGGCGGTCGCGTTCAATGACCCGCCGCCACCAGTGCCTTGCGCGCGTCGGCAGGCAAATCTTCCAGCCGCAAGACATAGGTGTGGATCGAAAACACCACCGCCCGGGTTTGCGGCAGCCGCATCAGGCATTGGCGCTCTGACCGCACAAACACCCGCACATCGGCAGCCGGTCTTGGCCGGCGATCCGATTCCAACCGCGGCTGATGCAGGGTCGGATCGGCATAGGTCAGGTAATTCATCCGCCACAGCGGCTGCTCTGGCCGGATCGCATCAAACAGGCGCTGCACCCGACGCGCGACCTCGTCCGTATAGGGTTCGACCGGCACATGAATGCCGGTCATCGGCCGCCCCAGCTTTTCCGCCAGGGTCCAACTGGCCGGAAAGCACAGGATCGCCCCGGTCAACCGATGTTCGGCCCCGTCATGCTCCATCAGGCACAAGTCTTCCTGCACCAACCGCCCCAAGGTAACCAAAGGCCAATCGCGGTTCAGCGCCACGGTGACGCCATCGGGCCGCGTGACCGCATCCGGCCCAACGCGGTAACCCGGGGTCCGGCGCAGTGCTGCCAAAACCGCCTCAAACAACTCCTCCGCTGCCGGACATGCGCGTTCCAGCATGCCATGCACAGCGCCCCCGCGGGTGGCGATCAGCCGGTCGCGTTCGCGCATCTGTCCCGCAAACGCCTCATCAACCCGCAGCCAATCGTCGCCCTCAACGGGCAAGATCCCCGGCAAGCGCAGGGTGCGCGGGTCCATCCAAGGGATGAAGGGCAAGGTCTGGTGCAGGATCGGATCGGTACTCACGGGCGCGGCCCTTTCGGTCAAGCTTTGCCCCCATTCAGCACGCCCGCCCGGTTTGGTCAAATCTGCCCGCGCCATCGCCAGCCATTTGCGACACCCACCGTCGCCCATGGCAAAGCCACCGCCTTGGTCCCCGCCATTCTGACGCAAACCACAGGTGCCCCATGTCGCAACCCTATGCCGATCGCCGCAAGATTGATCCCAGCCGGGGCGACCGCCTTGGCGATGGCACCCCGAACGACAACAACCGGGTCGAGATCGGCCCGACGCAACTGGCCTTTGCCGAATGGGCGCAGGCGGGGTTGCAACTGCCCAATCTTAACCGGATGCGTGAATACCGCTGGCAACGCCTGACCCAATCTCTGCAAGACCGCGACATTGGCGGGCTGCTGATGTTTGACCCATTGAACATCCGCTACGCCACCGACACCACCAACATGCAGCTGTGGAACAGCCACAACCCCTTCCGCGCCTGCCTGCTGTGCGCCGATGGCCATATGGTGATGTGGGAGTACAAAAACTCCCCCTTTCTGGTGACGTTCAACCCCTTGGTGGCCGAACTGCGCGCGGGGGCGTCTTTCTTTTACAACGTTTGCGGCGACAACACCGCCCAAGACGCCCGCAGCTTTGCCAATCAGGTGACCGAGGTGATGCGCGCCCATGCCGGCACCAACCGCCGCTTGGCCGTCGACAAGATCATGATCCACGGTTTGCGCGCCTTGGAATCCGCCGGGTTTGAGGTGTTGGAGGGCGAAGTCGTCACCGAACGCACCCGCGCCATCAAGGGCCCGGATGAAATATTGGCGATGAAATGCGCCCACCACGCCTGCGAAGCCGCGATTGCCGAGATGGAAACCGCCACCCGCAGCGGTGTACCCCAAGGCCATATGTCCGAGGATGACATCTGGGCCGAACTGCACAAGGGCAACATCCGGCGCGGGGGTGAGTGGATCGAGACCCGCCTTCTGGCCTCCGGTCCCCGCACCAACCCATGGTTTCAGGAATGCGGCCCGCGTCTTGTGTCCAACAATGAAATCGTGGCTTTTGATACCGATCTGATTGGCGCTTATGGCATCTGCATCGACATCAGCCGCACATGGTGGGTGGGTGACTCCAAGCCCCCCGCGCCGATGATCTCGGCCATGCAGCACGCCATGGATCACATCGCTGAAAACATGGCGATGCTGAAACCCGGCGTCACCGTGCGCGAATTGACCCACGGCGGCCATCAACTTGCCTCGCAGTACTGGGCGCAGAAATACTCCTGCAAGATGCACGGCGTCGGCCTTTGCGATGAATGGCCCTTCGTGCCCTACCCCGACACTTGGGTTGATGGCGCGTTTGAGGTGGCACTAGAACCCGGCATGGTGCTGTGCGTCGAGGCGCTGGTATCGCCCGAAGGCGGCGATTTTTCGATCAAGCTGGAAGATCAGGTGCTGATCACCGAAACCGGGTTTGAAAATCTGACGAAATATCCGTTCGACGCAGGCTTGTTGGGGCGCTGACGATCCTCTTGCGCCATTGGCACTGCTTGCCCTTTTCGCCCTCGCGGTCTAAGGGGGCGCTATCCCCAGCAGACACGAGGCCCCCGATGATCCCGCGCTATTCCCGTCCCGAGATGGTGGCCCTGTGGTCGCCCGAAACCAAATTCCGCATCTGGTTTGAAATTGAGGCCCATGCCTGCGACGCGATGGCCGATCTGGGCGTGATCCCGCGCGCCAATGCCGATGCGATCTGGAAGGCCCGCGATGTCCCCTTCAACGTCGCCCGCATTGATGAGATCGAGGCCGTCACCAAACACGACGTCATCGCCTTCCTGACCCATCTGGCCGAGATTGTCGGCGCCGATGAGGCGCGCTTTGTGCATCAGGGCATGACCTCGTCCGACGTGCTGGACACCACCTTCAACATCCAGCTCGCCCGCGCGTCCGATTTGTTGCTGGCGGGCCTCGACCGCGTTCTGGCCGCGCTGAAGGCCCGCGCCATGGAACACAAAGACACCGTCCGTATCGGTCGCAGCCATGGCATCCATGCGGAACCCACCACCATGGGCCTGACCTTCGCCCGCTTTTACGCCGAAATGGCCCGCAACCGCACCCGCCTGATCGCCGCCCGCGCCGAGATTGCGACGGGGGCGATTTCCGGTGCCGTCGGCACCTATGCCAACATCGACCCCGCCGTTGAAGACTATGTCTGCGCCAAAATGGGCGTCACGCCGGAAACCATCTCGACCCAGGTGATCCCGCGCGACCGCCACGCGATGTTTTTTGCCACTTTGGGCGTGATCGCTTCCAGCATCGAGAATATCTCCATCGAAATCCGCCACATGCAGCGCACCGAGGTGCTGGAGGCCGAAGAATTCTTCTCACCCGGCCAAAAAGGCTCATCCGCAATGCCGCACAAGCGCAACCCGGTGCTGTCGGAAAACCTGACCGGTCTGGCGCGCTTGGTGCGCATGTCGGTGATCCCGGCGATGGAAAACGTGGCACTCTGGCATGAGCGTGACATTTCGCATTCCTCAGTCGAACGCGCCATTGGTCCGGACACCACGATCACGCTGGATTTCGCTTTGCACCGTCTGGCGGGATTGGTCGAGAAACTGGTGATCTACCCGCAAAACATGCTGGACAACATGAACAAATTCCGCGGCCTGGTGATGAGCCAGCGCGTGTTGCTGGCGCTGACCCAAGCCGGCGTGTCGCGTGAGGACAGCTACAAGCTGGTGCAGCGCAACGCCATGAAGGTCTGGGAGAAGGGTGCCGATTTCAAGACCGAACTTCTGGCCGACCCCGAAGTCACTGCTGCCCTGACCCCGGAGCAGATCGAAGAGAAATTCGATCTGGGCTACCACACCAAACATGTCGATACGATCTTCGCGCGGGTGTTTGGCCAATAATCGGCGGCGCCTTGCGCCCTTGCGACCGGTTTTCGCAAGGATCGCCTGCAAGGTCGTCAGGACCTCCATAAACCCCACCTTAACCACCCCCTGCCATGGTGACCCCAAGCGAATCTGAATGGGGGTCATCATGGCAAACGAACCGGCGGTTTTGGCGCGGATCACTCCGCTGCAGCGCGCTGTGGCCACAGCGATGCCGCGCAGCCTCAGCCCGCGCGAAAAGGCCGCCGTCATCGTGCGCTATCTGCTGGCCGAAGGCGCCAGCATTCCGCTGTCAAAATTGCCCGACCACATGCAGGCCGCGCTGACCGAGCAGATGGGCCAGATGCGCCTGATTGACCGGCGCACCTTGGGCAGTGTCGTCGATGAATTCATGTCGGAACTGGAACAGGTCGGTCTGGCCTTTCCCGGCGGGATTGAGGGCGCGTTGTCGGTGATGGACGGTCATATTTCCGCCAATGCCGCCAGCCGGTTGCGGCGATTGGCGGGGGCCTCGGCCAAGGCCGACCCATGGGATCGGTTGACGGCGCTGTCGGTGGACCGCTTGCTGCCCGTGCTGCAAGAAGAAAGCACCGAGGTGGCGGCGGTGATGCTTTCCAAACTGCCCGTGCCCAAGTCCGCGGAATTGCTGGGCAAGCTGCCGGGAGATCATGCGCGCCGGGTGGCTTACGCCGTGTCGCTGACCGGCAATGTCGATCCCGAAACCGTGCGCCGGATCGGCATTTCGCTGGCCAGCCAGCTGGACGCGCAGCCGCCAAAGGCCTTCGAATCCAACCCGGTGGAAAGGGTTGGCGCGATTCTCAACGTGTCGGCGGCGCTGACGCGCGAGGATGTGCTGAAAGGACTGCAAGAAACCGACGCCGATTTTGCAGATCTTGTGCGGCGGGCGATTTTCACCTTCGTGCATCTGCCGCGCCGGGTGTTGGGCCGCGATGTGCCAAAAATCATCCGGCTGGTGGATCAACCGGTGCTGGTCACCGCCCTTGCCGCCACGGTTGGCGTGGCAGAGTTAGAGACGGCCGCCGAATTCATCCTTGCCAACATGTCGCAACGCATGGCGCAAGGCTTGCGCGAAGAAATGCTGGCACGCGGCCGGGTCAAGGAAAAAGACGCCGAGGCGGCGATGGCCATCGTCGTCATGGCAATCCGCCAGTTGGAAGCCGCAGGAGAGATTGTTCTGGTGCAGCAAGAAGAATAAATCGGCCCCAGCCCAACGCCGATGGCACGGCGGGGACGATCAGCAATCACCAACAGCGGCCATCGCAG
>JANPOY010000189.1:0-1937 GCA_031428215.1 Paracoccaceae bacterium | reverse complement strand
GTCCATTGTTTTCCCCAAGCGAGCAGAGTGGGCAGATGTGACCTTATTGATCGCCAAATCGGGCAGGATCGGGGCGCGCTTGCGTTCTATACGCGGTATTACTGCGCATCGTTGATGGCACGGAAACACCGGAACAAGAGTTTAGTCGTGCAAACTGCTGTGCCCGGACATATTAATCGAGCAGGTCTACAACGCGAAAAGACTGCATTCGGCCCGCGGCTACCGATCGCCCGAAGAATACGAAACCCTAATTGCCCAGCAGGCGGCTTAATTTGATGGGCTCCCGGTGGTCCAGCGCGTGGGGTTCACTCCACAACGGCTCAGTTCTGAGTGGAAACTAACACTCGGACGTTGTTGCGTAGCTGAGCATTTTGCAGAGTCGGTCATTGATCTGCCGTGCGACGGTCTTGACCGGCTCGAGAGTTTTCACTGGCCCCGTGTTGCCACGCCAATTGCCCCCCCCGTATCCACAAAATAGATGTAGACTGCTGCAGAGACAGTTTTCAGCCAGGTACGGAAAGCTTGCGATGGAACGCCGACTTACAGCGATACTTGTCGCCGACGTAGTTGGCTACAGTCGACTCATGGGGGAAGATGAAGTTGGTACGCTCGCGCGGCTCGTGGCGTGCCGAAAGGAGTTGATCGATCCGGCAATAGCGGAGTTCCATGGTCACATCATCAAGCTCATTGGCGATGGCGCGCTGGTAGAGTTCGCCAGTATTGTGGATGCTGTACAATGTGCCGCCGCGATTCAGCGAGAAATGGCCGACTACGACCAGAGTACTTCCGAAGCTCGACGCATTCGCCTTCGCATCGGGATCAATCTCGGCGACATCATCTTCCAGGACAACGATATCTACGGCGACGGTGTCAACATCGCGGCGCGTCTGGAGGGGTTGGCAGAGCCCGGAGGTATCTGCATCTCTGGTACTGCCTTCGATCATGCCGTGCAGAAGGTTGATGTAGGTTTTTGCGCACTTGGCGAACAGAATCTGAAGAACATTGCTGCACCAATCCGAGTCTATCGGGTTCTTCTTGATCCAAAGCAAGCCGGAAAGGTCAAATCGACTTCGCGGCGACCTGGTGCGCCGAAACTGATTCTCGTGGGGATCGCAGCTTTGGTGACAGCGTCGATTGCAATCCTGGTCGTTTGGCAATCACACTCCATGCCCGAACGGCCGTCCGTCGCAATTCTGCCCTTTGAGAACTTGAGCGGCGATCCAGCCCAAGACTATTTCGCCGACGGTCTCACGGTAGATTTGATCACCGATCTGGCCAAACTGACCGGTCTTGACGTCATCGCCCGCGACTCTGCGTTCGCCTACAAGGACAAACCTATCGTCCTAGCCGACATAGAGAGCGATCTTGGCGTCCGCTATGTGGTCGAAGGCAGCGTGCGACGCGCCGAAGGGAAAATTCGGATAAATGCCGCACTTCTTGACGCGGCAACTGGGAAGCATGTCTGGAGTGACCGCTTCGATCGTCTGGAGGCAGAGGTGTTCGCCGTTCAGGATGAGTTGCGACAGAAACTTGTTGCGGCACTCGGCGTGGAACCTTTGGCCACTGAGGCTGCGCAGATCGCGCGCCCACCTACTGCAAATCTAGAAGCCTACGACTACTTTCTGCGTGCAGAGCAGGCTGCGCGCTCGGGCACTCAAGCCAAGCTACGCGAAGCGCTAGATTTTTATGATCGTGCGGAGGAACTCGACCCCAATTTCGCGGAAGTCTTTGCTGCTGATGCGCGCACAGCAGGCTACATTTGGCGAATGACCTATGACGACGTGCTACAAAGTGCGCTCGCCCGCCAACGGGCATATGACAATGCCGGTCGGGCGCTGCAACTGAACCCCAAATTGCCGCTGCCCTACGCGACGCTGGCTATCCTGCAAAGCGTGGATCGGCGCTTTGACGAGTCGATCATATCGGCCAAGCAGGCA
>JANPOY010000188.1:0-1542 GCA_031428215.1 Paracoccaceae bacterium | reverse complement strand
CTGTTGGGCGGCGGGCCTTATGGCACCGTAGGCGAAGTTGGCAGTTGGATCGTGGGCGGTCTGGCCTGTGCGGGCGTCCTTTGGATGCTGCACAATGGCCGGGCGCAGCGCCGCAAGCATGATTTCCCGCTGCGCCCGATGTGGGCCGAAGGGTTTCTGGCCGCCGTTGGCTGCGGTGCCATTCTGGGTGCGGTCTTGCTGGTCAACTCATACCCTTGGCCAAAAGGCATTGTTGCCGATTACGCCAAGGCCACCGGTCAAGACCTGCCCGAAGGCACTTTCATCAGCCATGGCTTTGCCATTCCGGTGCTGATCCTGATCGTGGTCGGCATCCTGATGACCATCATGATGACGCGCACCCGTTTTGGGCGTTACGTATTCGCCATCGGCGGCAACCCCGAAGCGGCTGCTTTGGCGGGTATCAATACGCGCTGGATGACGCTGAAAATCTTTGCGCTGATGGGGATGCTGTCTGGCCTTGCCGCCGTTATTGCAAGCGCCCGCCTGAACTCAGCCACCAACGCGCTGGGCACTTTGGATGAGCTTTACGTCATCGCCGCCGCCGTTATTGGCGGCACCTCGCTGGCGGGTGGTCTTGGCACCATCTACGGCGCGATCCTTGGGGCGCTGGTGATGCAAAGCTTGCAGTCCGGCATGGTGCTGATCGGGTTTGACAGCGCCATCCAGCGTATCGTCGTCGGCCTTGTGCTGGTGCTCGCCGTCTATCTCGACAATCTTTACCGCAAAAAAGTTAAGTGAGGGGCACGCCATGACAAACAAGGGAACTCCTCTGGTCGAGATGCGCGATATCTCGATCTCGTTCGGCGGTATCAAGGCCGTTGATCATGTGACGGTCGATCTGTACCCGGGCGAAGTTGTTGGCCTTCTGGGCCATAACGGTGCGGGCAAATCGACGCTGATCAAGTGCCTGTCGGGCGCATATAAGGCGGATAGCGGCGATATCCTGATCAACGGCGAAAAGGTGGAAATCAATAATCCCCGCGATGCCCGTGCCCAGAATATCGAGACGATTTACCAAACGCTGGCCTTGGCCGACAATCTGGATGCGGCATCCAACCTGTTCCTGGGGCGCGAACTGGTATCGCCCCTTGGTTTCGTGAACGACAGCAAGATGGAGGCGGAGACCCGCAAGATCCTGAAGCGTCTGAACCCGAACTTCCGCAAGTTCAACGTGCCGGTATCAGCCCTGTCAGGCGGGCAACGCCAGTCAGTTGCCATTGCCCGTGCGGTGTATTTCAACGCCAAAATCCTGATAATGGACGAGCCGACTGCCGCCCTTGGCCCGCAGGAAACCCAGATGGTGTCGGAACTTATTCAGGAACTGAAAGCCCAAGGCTTGGGCATTTTCCTGATCGAACATGACATTCATAACGTGATGAAGCTGTGTGACCGGGCATCCGTGATGAAAAACGGGCAGCTGGTGGGCACAGTAGACGTGAACACCGTCACTGACGAAGACATCCTTGGCATGATCATCATGGGCAAGAAACCTGCAAAGGCCGCGTGATGTATATCGGGCTC
>JANPOY010000187.1:0-1506 GCA_031428215.1 Paracoccaceae bacterium | reverse complement strand
CCGGAACACCCCAAACCGGGGCGCCTCCTCAACCGGCGCGTTCAACGCCGCCCCAAGCGCGAGCCCCAGCACATCGCGCGTCTGCGCCGGGTCGATAATCCCGTCGTCCCACAGCCGTGCGGTGGCGTGATAGGGGTTACCTTCGTCTTCATATTTCTGGCGGATCGGGGCCTTGAAGGCTTCGGCTTCCTCCGGCGTCCATTTTTTGGCGTCGCGGTGGACGGTTGCCAGCACGCTCGCCGCCTGTTCGCCGCCCATCACCGAAATCCGCGCATTGGGCCAGGTGAACAGGAAACGGGGTGAATAGGCGCGCCCGCACATGCCGTAATTGCCCGCGCCAAAGCTGCCGCCGATCAGCACGGTGATTTTGGGCACGCTCGCGGTGGCGACGGCGGTGACAAGCTTTGCGCCGTGCTTGGAGATGCCCTCTGCCTCTTATTTGCCGCCGACCATGAAGCCGCTTATGTTTTGCAGGAACAAGAGCGGTATCCTACGCTGGCAGGCGAGCTCAATGAAATGCGCGCCTTTGACCGCGCTCTCGCTGAACAGCACGCCGTTATTGGCGAGGATCGCGACCGGCATGCCCCAGATATGCGCGAAACCGCAGACGAGCGTGCTACCGTAGAGCGCTTTGAACTCGTGAAACTCGCTGCCGTCGACTAGCCTCGCGATGACTTCGTGGACGTCATAGGGCGCGCGGACGTCATCGGGGATAACACCGAAGAGTTCCTCGGCGTCATATTTGGGCGGGCGCGGGTCTTTGAGGTCGATGTCGGGTTTGTGGATCGGGCCCAGATGGCTGATGATATCGCGCACGATGGTCAGCGCATGTTCGTCATTCTCGGCGACATGATCGACCACGCCCGACTTGCGCCCGTGCAGGTCGCCGCCGCCCAGATCCTCGGCGCTGATTTCCTCGCCCGTCGCGGCCTTAACCAATGGCGGGCCAGCGAGGAAGATTGTGCCCTGATTGCGGACAATCACGCTTTCGTCGGACATCGCGGGGACGTATGCCCCGCCCGCCGTGCAACTGCCCATAACACAGGCGATTTGCGGAATGCCCTTGGCGCTCATATTCGCCTGATTGAAGAAGATACGCCCGAAATGGTCGCGGTCTGGGAAGACCTCGTCCTGATGCGGCAGGTTCGCGCCGCCGCTGTCAACCAAGTAGATGCACGGAAGCCGGTTGGCCTCGGCAATCTCTTGAGCACGCAAATGCTTTTTGACGGTCATCGGGTAATAGGTGCCGCCCTTTACCGTCGCGTCGTTGCACACGATCATGCACTGGCGGCCCGAAACGCGACCGATGCCGGTGATGAGGCCGGCGCCGGGGACTTCACCGTCGTAGAGGTCGTTTGCGGCGAGTTGGCCGATTTCGAGGAAGGGCGAGCCGGGGTCGAGCAGGCGTTCGACCCGCTCGCGAGGGAGGAGTTTGCCGCGCGACGTGTGCCGTTCACGCGATTTCTCGTTTCCGCCCAAAGCCGTCTCGGCAACCTTCGCCCACAA
>JANPOY010000186.1:0-3554 GCA_031428215.1 Paracoccaceae bacterium | reverse complement strand
AGCGGACCGTCCACCACCCCGCCGACGATCTGACCCCGATCCGCCATCTTGGCCAGTGCCGCTGCATCAATCGTGGCCATCATATCGGGATCGACGGTTTCCACGGCGGCCAAGATGGCCACACGTGGGCAGATGGTGCCAAGCGCTAGCGCGCAATCGATGGCGTTCTGCACGATATCTTTTTTGGTGGCGAGGTCTGGTGCAATGTTGACGGCGGCATCACTGATGAACAGCGGAAGCGGATAGGTGGGGACATCGAAGATGAACACATGGCTCATCCGCCGGTCGGTGCGCAGGCCAGTGTCGCGGTCAATTGCGGCGGCCATTAATTCATCCGTATGCAGGCTGCCTTTCATGATCGCATCCACAGATCCTGTGCGGGCCAACCCGCATGCGGCGTCGGCTGCGGCATGGCTATGGGCGGTGGCGATGATTTCGATGCCGGTTAGATCCTCACCTGCCTGCAACGCCGCAGCTGCGATCTTGGTGGCGGGTCCGATCAGGACAGGTACGATAAGCCGCATCCGGGCGGCCTCCATCGCGCCGCCCAGTGACACTGCATCACAGGGATGCACGATCGCGGTACGGATCGGCGTATGGGCGGCGACCTGGACCAGCAACCGGTCAAGCTGCGAGCGTAGGGCAGGGTCGGCTGGCGGATCGTCAGTCAATCGCATGGCGGTGCTGCCTTCATCGGGGTCTTACGGGGTGATCGCCACCTTGAACACGCCGTCCCGCTGGTGACTGAACAGGTCATAAGCGGCCTCAATATCATCCAATTTGAATCGATGTGTGACCATTGCCCCCAGATCGACCCGTCCGGTTGCGATGATCGCCATCAGACGGCGCATCCGTTCCTTGCCGCCGGGACACAGCGAGGTGACGATGGTATGATCGCCCAACCCTGCGGCAAAAGCTGCAGCGGGAATGGTCAGATCGCCGGAATAGACCCCGAGGCTGGACAAGGTGCCGCCCGGACGCAGCACGCGCAGGGCGGAAGCGAAGGTGCCCTGGGTTCCCAAGGCCTCGATCGCCACATCGACGCCGCGCCCATCGGTCAAGCGCATGATTTCCTCCACTGGGTCAACATTAGTATAATCCACCACGTAGTCCGCGCCCAGCCGTTTCGCCATCGCCAGCCGGTTTGGCAGGCCGTCAACCGCGATGATCGTGGATGCGCCCATCAGTTTCGCCCCGGCGGTGGCGCACAGGCCAATCGGCCCTTGGGCAAAGATCGCCACCATATCGCCGATCCGGATGCCGCCGCGTTCCGCGCCACTGAAGCCGGTCGACATGATGTCGGGGCACATCAACACCTGCTCATCGGTCAGGCCCTCGGGGATAGGCGACAGGTTGCTCATCGCGTCGGGCACCAGCAGGTATTCGGCTTGCGCGCCGTCTATGGTGTTGCCGAACTTCCAGCCGCCCATCGCTTTCCAGCCATGCGGATGCCCATGCCCATCCTGCGACGCCTGTCCGCACTGGCAGGCATTGGAGTGCCCGCTGGGGGTAATCGCCCCGGCAATCACCCGCTGCCCTTCGCTGAACCCCGTCACGGCGGAGCCCAGCTTTTCGATGATGCCAACCGGTTCGTGGCCGATGGTCAGGCCACGCGCAACAGGATATTCGCCTTTCAGGATATGCACATCGGTGCCGCAAATCGTGGTGGTGGTGATGCGGATTAGCGCGTCCAGCGGCCCGACTTTGGGGATGGGTTTATCCTCCAGCACAATCCGGCCCGGTTCAACGAAAATGGCGGCTTTCATCATTTGCATGGGGTGACTCCTTGGGGTTGATAGATCGTTTTATGCGTTGGCCGAAATCGGCTCTGGCTGTCGGGCTGTGCCTGATAGATTTCCTCGGATGGCTGCGGCGGACACCGCCGGCTAAGGGCGACGGTGAAACCCGCCGATTCTAAACCTTTGGCAATCTGGCGCAGCCGGGGCGTTAACGATCCGTCCGGCTCGCCTGGCGTTGTGGGTTGCTCCGGGATCAGCCGATGCCGCACCGTTGCTCCGTCCAGCCATCCCCCGGCGCCCGGAAAGCCCAACAGCAGGCGTTCCGGCCCAACTGCCTGCGCCAAAGCGGCTCTGGCCGCAGCCCGGTTATGCAGGAACAAGAAAGTCTTGACGCGCCGGTTCGCGCTAAGTGCAGGCAGCAAAGCGTCTATCTGATCGGCGCGCACCACCAGCAGCGCCAGATCATAATCGGCGTCAGGCAATAGTGTTGCGACCACCGCAATCGTTGCAGCCGCGCGGGCATCATTATATTCGTTCAAAATTAGGATCGGCCCCTGCTGCAACTGGATCAGACGGTCACCCCGTGCCAAAAGGGTGACAGTCTGGCCCGCAGCGGCAAGGCGCGCAGCATAAAGACTGCCGAGCACACCCGCCCCGATGACGGCGATGCGCATCAGCAGACCCCACATTGCACGCGTGAACTATACGGCGGATCAGAAAGGTTGGCATGTCGCATTGGCGTCGGGTTGCTCCTTTGGTTTGATTGATTGCCAGCGCACGAAGCGCCGGGCCAATCCGGGGACGATCGGTTCAATGCGACAGCAGCACCGGCAGTTCCAGATCCCGCAATATGCCCGCCGTGGCCCCGCCCATCACGAAATCGCGCATGCGCGAATGGCCAAAGGCCCCCATCACCATCATATCAGCCCCGATTTCTAGCGCTTGGTCCTGCAGCGCTCGCGAAATCGGTCGACCTTGGGCGTGCACCAGTGCCACCTCCGCGTTGATTTTGTGCAGTGCAAGGTAATCGACAAGCTTCAGGGCGGGGTTCTCCTCTGGCAGTGTCTTTTCATCCGTCACCACAGCAATTGTTAACGATTTGGCCAGCCGCAGAAAATCTCGGGCGTCGGTCACAGCACGGGTCGCCACGCGGCTGCCATCCCAGGCAATCATGACGTGTTGATAGTGCGACGGCGGCAAATCTTGCGGCACCAACAGGGTCGGCCTGCCGGATGCGAAGATCACGGTTGCGGCGGTCGCCTCCATTGACACATCGTTGATGCCAATCCCTGTGACGATAAGATCATGGTAGCGCGCATGTGTTTCGGCAGCACTGCCAATGGTGCCCATGACGCAGTCCAACTGGGTGCTACGGAAACTGACGCCGATCGGATCAAGGGCGGCTTGCATCGCCTGCACCAGTGCCGTCCCCCGAACATGGCACTTGGCGGTCACCTCGCGCACCATGCTGTCGACGTTGATGATCATGTTTCCCATGATCGAAGATGCCGGTGGAAACGTGGCATTCAAAACCAATCCATGCACATCGGCCGTCAGGTGCCGGGCAACCGCAGCGGCATGTGCCGCGATGTTGACGGAGTTTCCATCGGGATAGGTGTGAAGAGGCGCGAGTATTTGCAGGGTCATGAATTGTCCTTTGCTTTGCGAGTATGTTTAAAGAATAGGTTTGCTGAAACGACAGGTTACAGAGAGACCGGCCTGGTCCCACAGGAAAGGACTCGGTCAAACCCACGGCACACCTAAAACCCTAACGCTGCTTGTGGATCGGTACCTTGATCTGGATCAGGGCCCGCG
>JANPOY010000185.1:0-3458 GCA_031428215.1 Paracoccaceae bacterium | reverse complement strand
CGCTGGCCATGATGAAGGCGCTGGCCGATACCATGGGCCCTGAATACATGACCTACGAGACCAACATGCTTGGGCCGGTGTGGGATGCGTCTGAGGCGGCGATGATGAACATGTGGGGCTCGCGCGCAGGGGCCATCACCGATCCGGCTGGTGCCGTGCCCGAAGTGGCAACCGACACCATGCTGGCCGGGGCACCCACCGTGGGCGGCGGCACCGTTCCGGCCACAACCCTGTGGTGGGATGGGTTCAGCCTTGCGCAGAACATCAGTGACGAAGATGCCGAAGCGTCGTTCCGCGCCATGGTCAAAGCGATTTCCCCGGAAATGGCCACCACAAACCCCGCCGCCGCCGCATGGCTGATCAAGGGATACGAGCCTACCCCTGCCGCCGTTGGCGTGTTTGAAACCGTAAAGGCCGGGGCAAAGCCCTATCCGATGCTGCCTTATATGGGCCTTTTGCACACCGCGCTTGGCGACAATCTGGCGGAATTCATGCAAGGCCAGGAAACCGCTGAACAGGCGCTGACGGATGCCACCGCCGCCTATGTGACCGCTGCAACCGAGGCTGGCTTTCTGAAGTAAGCCTCACTGGCCGCCGGGACCTCCTCCCACTCCGCCCCGGCGGCCAACTATTTCTCTTGGTCAGGATCACACGCGATGCCGCACAGAACCTTTTTCACGTTCATGCTGCCTTCCCTGATTGTGATGTTCCTGTTCATTGCGCTGCCCATTGTTTCGGTCGCGTACCAATCGCTGTTCGTTGAACATGATCAGGTGATGACCGAGGTTGAAACCTGCGATCCGTTCAGCTGCGTCAAGGAAATGCGGGTTGACCCCGCCGCCATGGCCGCCCTGCGCGCCGATGCGCCGATGGGCAAATTCAACGGCCTCGCGACCTATCCCAACTCGCGCCATCTGGCCACGACCGAAGTGGCGGCACTGTGGCGCGCGTCACCCACGATGGGCGACTTCTTTGGCGGGTTGATGAACATGCCGTTCTACAAGGCGCTGGCCTTCACGCTGACCTATACAGCCGTGGTCACGCCGCTGGTGATCATCCTTGGGTTTTTCATTGCGCTTGCGATCAACACGATCCCGGGATTTATCAAAGGCCCGGTGATCTTTTTCTCGCTGCTGCCAATGATCGTCACGCCGCTGATCGGATCACTGGTGCTGTTCTGGATGATCGACAGTCAGGGCATCATCGGCGCCACTTTGCAGCGCATCTTCAACGACCCCGACCTTGCGCTGAAAGCATCGCCCACGCTGACATGGGCCACGCTGATCACCTATGGCGTGTGGCATTCGGCCCCTTTCAGTTTCATCGTGTTCTATGCAGGGCTGCAGACTGTGCCCAAAGATACGCTGGAATCGGCGATGATAGACGGCGCAAGCCGGTGGGAGCGGGTGCGTTATGTGATCATCCCGCATCTGATGCCGCTGGTGACCTTCGTCGCCCTGATGCAGCTGATGGATCATTTCCGGGTGTTTGAACCCATCGTCGGATTTTCCGCCGCAGCCAACGCATCATCGCTGTCGTACCTGATTTATTCCGATCTGCGCGGGGCTGAAACACCGCTGTTCGGGTCGGCCGCCGCCACATCGATGCTGACCATCCTTGGCGTGGTGATCCTGCTGATGCCGGTGCTGATCCGCACTTGGCGCGATTTCGGCCGCAAGGCGCATTAGGGGGCATGATGAAAAACCGCGCCGAACGGCAACCGATTTCACTGATCACCCTCAGCGCGATATTCATCGCCGTCTGGCTGATTGCCGCCGCCTTTCCGTTTATCTGGACGGCGTGGGGATCGTTCAAAGTGCAGGCCGATTTCTTTTCGCGGTCTGACTGGATGAATGCCTTCACTGGCCCCCGCACGCTCGCGCAAACCGGCAGCACCTTTACCGGCAACGGGTATGAGGGCGCATGGGTGGAACAGGCATTCTGGAAGTCGGTGATCAACACCGCCATCGTGACCTTCTCGGTCGTCGTCATATCTTTGACCATCGGCACGCTTGGCGGCTATGCGCTGGCCCGGTCTGGGTTTCGTTACACCTTCTGGATCCTGATCGCTGCCTTGGTGTTCCGCGCCATGCCGCATGTCACGCTGGTATCAGGCTACTTGCTGCCGTTCTTTCAGCTGAACATCTGGGGCTATCTTCCGACCACGATCATCGTGCTGGTCGCGATCAACCAGCCGTTCACACTGTGGATGCTGCATTCGTTTTTCCTGTCGATCCCCAAGGATCTGGACGAAGCCGCCATGGTTGATGGCTGCACCCGGTTTCAGGCCTTTCGCCTTGCCGTGATCCCGGTGATGTGGCCGGGCGTGGTGACAACCGGGCTGTTCAGCTTTCTGCTGGCGTACAACGATTTTGCTGTGACCTCGATGCTGCTGACGCAGGACAACCAGACGATGGTGCCGAAAATCGCCAGCTTCCTTGGGTCGGTGCAGGCAGAAAACAAGGTGATGTATGCCGTTGCCGCCGTGGTGTCTGCCATCGCGCCGCTGTTCGTGCTGGTGCTGTTTTTTCAACGTCAAATTGTCAGCGGCCTTACCGCTGGTGCGGTCAAGGGATAGGGGGCCACCATGGCAGAACTTCGGTTGGTCAACGTTACCAAAAAATATGGCGACTATGTTGGCGTCAAGGATTTCAGCCTTGATATCAAGGATCAGGAGTTTCTGGTGCTGCTGGGGCCATCGGGCTGCGGCAAATCCACCACCATGCGGATGATCGCGGGGTTGGAGGATGTGACCAGCGGCCAGATCTGGCTGGGTGACCGGGTGGTCAATGATCTTGAACCCAAAGACCGCGACATCTCGATGGTGTTTCAATCCTATGGGCTTTACCCGAACCTGACGGTTTATGAAAATATCCGCTTTCCGCTGAAGGTGCGCAAGGTGCCCGCCGCCCAGCATCATGACATGGTGATGCGCGCCGCCCAGATGGTGGAATTGACCGAATACCTTGACCGCCGCCCCGCCGCCCTGTCGGGTGGTCAGCGCCAGCGCGTGGCCCTTGGCCGTGCCATTGTGCGCAAGCCGACGGTGTTCCTGATGGACGAGCCGCTGTCGAACCTTGATGCGAAACTGCGGGTATCGACCCGCGCGCAGATCAAGAACCTGCAACACACGCTGAAAACCACCACGGTTTACGTGACCCATGACCAGATCGAGGCGATGACGCTGGCCGACCGCGTGGTGGTGATGAACCGGGGCGAGATTCAGCAGGTCGGCACGCCCACCGATATTTACGACCATCCGGCCAATACGTTTGTGGCGGGCTTCATTGGCAGCCCGGCGATGAACCTTGTCGAAGGGCAGTTATCCAACGGCACATTCACCGCCGAAAACATCCGCATCGAAGGCCTGCCTGCGCAGCATTCCGGCAAGATCACCTTGGGTTTCCGTGCCGAAGATGCCAGCATTGCCGCCGCAAACCGCCAGATCGCAGCCCCGG
>JANPOY010000184.1:0-1849 GCA_031428215.1 Paracoccaceae bacterium | reverse complement strand
GCCATCACCATCGCCGCGCCCAGGAAGTTGGTGACCGGCTTGAAGTCCTTCTGCGGGTCGTATGGCAACTTGCTGAAGGTGTGCGGATTGATGGTGAACATGCTGGTGTTGGCCAGCAGCAGGGTCGTGCCGTCGGGTGCTGCCTGCATCACATGCTGCGCCGCAATGATGCCCGAACCACCTGGTTTTGCATCGACCAGGATGATCTGTCCGCTGTTTTGCTTGATCACTTCAGCCACCTGGCGCAACGCCGTGTCCAGCGTGTTGCCGGCGGCGAATGGCACCACCACGCGGATCGGCCTGTCGGTAGCACTCTGGGCGAAAGCCGCGGGCCACGAGGTGGTGCTGATGGCGGCTGTCAGAGCCTGCAAGGCATGGCGTCTTTTCATGGGTTGGCTTTCAGGTTGATGGTCAAGGTAAGGCAGTTGTTGCCGCGACAGTGGCACGCTGGCACAGCGCCGTCAGATGGCCTGCCACGGTGGGGGCCTGTTCCAGCACAGTCTGGTGGCCGGCGTCGTCGATCCATTCCAGGTGCGCGTGGGGCAACAGTGTCTGGAGTTCTTCGGTCAAGGCTGGCGGTGTGACTTTGTCTTCCCGGCCGCAGAGGATAGATACCGGTATCGTCAGCCCGGACAACAGGGCGCGATGGTCGCGCCGGGCCATGATGGCACGTGTCTGGCGGATGGCACCCGCAGCACCCACCGCGTGCATCATGCTGCGCATGCCGTCGACCAGCGCAGCATTCCCCAGGCTGTTCGGGTGCAGACTGAAGCGGATGATGCCCTCGACGGTGCGTTCGAAATTACGCTCCAGTGCGTGGATCGTTTTGTGCCGTACCTGCATGGATTGTTCGCTCTCGACAGCCGCGGCACTGTCGACCATGGCCAGGCCGTGCACCGTGCCGGGGTGTTGTGCCAACAACTCCAGGGCCACATAGCCACCCATGGAAAAACCAGCGACGACCAGCGTCCTGCGGGGTTCCATGTCGGCCACCAATTGCCAGGCGCCGTGGGCCATTGCGGCAATGGAATCCTGCGTGAGCACATCGGCAATACGCACTTCGGCACTGTCGCCCACACACTGGCGCACCGGGTCCCAGATCGCACCGGTATTGAACATGCCCGGGATGAGCAGCAGCACAGGCTTCATGGCATGGCCTGTGGCGCCAGGGCGCGGGCCTGCAGTCGCAGTTCGCGCTTGAGTATCTTGCCCACCGGATTGCGCGGCAGGGCGTCGAGTTGCAGGATGTACTCCGGCAACTTGAACACCGCCACATGTTGCTCGTTGCGCAAATAGTCGGTCAGCGAGCGCAAGCCCACTTCCTGACCGGCTGCCGCGACAACACAGGCGCACAACTTTTCGCCCAAAATGGTGTCCGGGACGCCGACTACCGCCACTTCGCGCACTCCCGGGCAGGCCGCCAGCAGGCCTTCGATTTCTTCGCTGGAGATGTTCATGCCACCACGGATCACCAGGTCTTTGGAGCGGCCCATGTAACGGTAGTACTGCAGCCGGTCGCCGGCAATTTCGAACAGATCCCCGGTTTTGTAGTAGCCCTGTTCGTCAAACGCGCGCCGGCTGGTGTCGGGCGAGCGGAAGTAGGCGCTGAAGACGGTTGGCCCGCTGAAACGCAGCTCGCCCGGCTGGCCCGCAATGGTGATGTCGGCACCACTCTCCAGATCGACCAGCCGCGTCTTTATCTTGCGTGTGGTCGATACGCTCCAACCAAAACCCGCCACACCAGCGCGCGGGAAAAACTGCGCACGCAGGGCCGGGTCGGGAATATCGGTGTCGCCACCGGAAAGTGCAGCACCTTCGTTGGAGCCGAAATAGTTGATGATTTGCACGC
>JANPOY010000183.1:0-1560 GCA_031428215.1 Paracoccaceae bacterium | reverse complement strand
CAGCAAAGTCCCCGCTGGTATAGCCTGACACAAAATGGAGACACGCGATGTATGACTGGGCGGTGCTGTGGGAATGGGTGCAAATTGCCGCCCGCTGGACGCATGTGATCACCGCGATTGCCTGGATCGGGTCCAGCTTTTACTTCATCGCGCTGGACCTTGGCCTGCGTCAGACCGCCAGCCTGCCGCCCTTGGCGCATGGCGAGGAATGGCAGGTCCACGGCGGCGGCTTCTATCACATCCAGAAATATCTGGTGGCCCCAGAGATGATGCCGGATCACCTGACCTGGTTTAAATGGGAAAGCTACGCCACCTGGCTGACCGGGTTCCTGATGCTGGTGCTGGTCTATTACCTTGGGGCCGAGATGTATCTGGTCGATCCTGCCGTGGCCGATCTTGCGATCTGGCAGGCGATCGCGATTTCACTGGGCTCGCTGGCGTTTGGCTGGCTGGCCTATGACACCCTGTGCAAAACCCGGTTTGGCGATGACAATACCCGCCTGATGGTGCTGCTTTACGTTTTGCTGGTGGCGATGTCCTGGGGCTATACCCAAGTGTTCACCGGCAGGGCTGCCTTGCTGCATCTGGGCGCGTTTACCGCCACCATCATGTCGGCCAACGTGTTCATGGTGATCATGCCCAACCAGCGCATCGTGGTGGCCGACCTGAAGGCAGGTCGCAAACCCGACCCGAAATACGGCAAGATCGCCAAGCAGCGCAGCACCCACAACAACTATCTCACCTTGCCCGTGCTGTTCTTGATGCTGTCGAACCACTACCCGCTGGTGTTCGCGACAGAATACAACTGGCTGATCGCAAGCCTTGTGTTTCTGATGGGCGTGACGATCCGCCACTGGTTCAATTCCAAACACGCCCGCAAAGGCAACCCGCATTGGACATGGGGGGTGACGGTGATCTTGTTCCTGATCATCGCATGGTTGTCCACCGCCCCCATGCGCACTGCACCCCAAGAGGCCAGCCTCAGGGGCGACGCCTTGACCTATGCGTCGGCCTCAGGGTTTGACGATGTGGTCAGCATCGTGCAGGGCCGCTGTTCGATGTGCCACGCCGCCGAACCCGCGTGGGACGGAATGCTGTGGCCCCCAAAGGGTGTGGTGCTGGAAACCCCGGCCCAGATCGCGCAAGAGGCCCGGCGCATCTATATGCAGGCCGGGCTAAGCCACGCGATGCCGCCTGCCAACCTCAGCTACATTGAACCGCAAGAACGTGCCGCCATCGTGGCCTGGTTCCGCGCCGCTGGCACGGCTGGCATCGACGGCTGACGCGGGCCTGTTGGCCCACGGTTTCCGACATGCCCGCTGCGGGCGCTATCAGGAATTCGCGTGCATCCGCTCGATGTAGGCGCGCATTTCTTCGGCCTCATGGCGCGCATCACGCAAGCCCTCCATCGCTGCGCGCAGTTCGGCATCGGTCTGGGCAATCTGATTGTTCAATTCGCTTTCACGCTCTTCCAGATAAAGGACCGCCTGATCGCGGGCTTCCTCGGCCTCGTGCAGCGATTGCGCCAGACGGTCCACCTCGCCCATTTCGCTGCCGGCC
>JANPOY010000182.1:0-13008 GCA_031428215.1 Paracoccaceae bacterium | reverse complement strand
CCCCCCCCCCTGCCGGGATCAAACCCCTGCGTGATGGCATGCCACCTGATGGCTTTGCCCCAACAGCACCGGCACCTCTGTCGCGCAAATCTCTGTCGCCCGAACACATCGCGTGCGGAACACGCAGCCCGAGGGCGGGGCCATCGGTGACGGCAGATCGCCCGACAGGTCAACCACATGCTTGGCGCGTTCCTTGATCGGATCGGGGATCGGCACCGCCGACAACAGCGCCTGCGTATAGGGGTGCTTGGCCCCGCCAAACAGATCGGCGCTGTCGGCCACTTCCATCACCCGGCCCAGATACAGCACCATCACCCGGTCGGAAATATGCTTCACCACTGACAGATCATGCGCGATGAAAATCATCGCCAACCCCAATGCGCGCCGCAATTCGGCCAGCAGGTTGATCACCTGCGCCTGAATAGACACGTCCAGCGCCGAGACCGGCTCATCACAGATCAACAAACGCGGCTCGCAGATCAGCGCCCGCGCGATGCCGATGCGCTGACACTGGCCACCGGAAAATTCATGCGGATAGCGGTTGATCTGGTTGGGCAGCAGCCCCACCCGGTCCATCATCAACTGCACCCGCGCCTTGATTTCCGATGCCGCCAGCCCCGGATGATGGGTGCGCAAAGGCTCTGCAATGATCTGCCCAATGGTCATGCGCGGGTTCAGGCTGGCCAGCGGGTCTTGAAACACCATCTGAATATCGGCGCGATAGGGCAGCATGTCGCGCCGCGACAGCGCCAGTAAATCCTGTCCGCCCTGCCACAAAACCCGCCCGGTCGCGGGCACCATCTGAATTAGCGCCCGCGCCAAGGTGGACTTGCCGCAGCCGGATTCGCCCACGATCCCCAAAGTCTCCCCCGCGCCCAAAGCGAAATTCACCCCGTTCAGCGCCTTCAGCTCGCGCGGCTTTGTCCAGGGCATGTCGCCTTCCCGGCTGATGTGAAACGTCACGCGCAGATCGCGCGCCTCTAGCAGCGCGGTCATGCCAATGCCTCCAGCGAACGGTTGCAGGCGCGTTTGCGGCCCGGCGCGAATGCGGTCAGGGGCGAAAGGTGATCACGGCAATCATCGCCCGCGAAATCGCAGCGCGGCGCGAAGGGGCAGCCTTTTTGCGCCTTGGTCATGTTGGGCGGTGAACCGGGAATGCTGTCCAACTCTGCCCCGTGCTGATCCACCCGCGGAATGGCGCGCAACAGCCCGCGCGTGTAGGGATGCGACGGCGCATAGAACAGCGGATCGACCGGCGATTGCTCCATCACCCGGCCGCCATAGAGCACGATCACCTCACGGCAAAAGCCCGCAATAATCCCCAGATCATGGGTGATCAGGATCGTTGCCATCCCAAAATCACGCTGCAAATCGGCCAGCAGATGCATGATCTGCGCCTGCACCGTGACATCCAGCGCCGTGGTTGGTTCATCCGCGATCAGCAGGTCGGGCTTGCACAAAAGGCTCATCGCGATCATCACGCGCTGGCGCATGCCGCCGGAAAATTCATGCGGATAGAGACGGATACGCCCCTTTGCGTCGGGGATTTTCACCGCGTCCAGCATGCGGATACATTCCGCAACCGCCGTGGATTTGCTCATCCCCTTGTGATGGATCAGCGATTCCGCCATCTGATCCGCCACCCGCATATAGGGGTTCAAGGACGTCATCGGATCTTGAAAGACCATGGCGATATGGTTGGACCTGATGGCGTTGATCTCGGTCAAAGATGCGTTCAAGATCTCTGCCCCGTCGAATTTCACCGATCCGCGCGCAGTGCCGTTTTTCGCCAAAAGCCCCATGATCGCAAAGGCCAACTGGCTTTTGCCCGACCCGGACTCGCCGACAATCCCCAAAGTCTCCCCCCGGTTCAGCGTGAAACTGACGCCGTTGACCGCGTTCACCGTGCCGTCCCCGGTGGCAAAGCTGACGCCCAGATTGTTGATGTCCAAAAGCATGTCAGCGGTCCTTCGGATCAAGCGCATCGCGCAGGCCATCGCCCACGAAAAAGAACGCGAACATGGTGATCACGAAGAAAAACAGCGGGAAGGCGAGTTGCCACAGCGTGCCGTAATTCAGCGTTCCCGCGCCTTCGGAAATCAGGCGGCCCAGCGAGGTCAGAGGTTCCTGCACCCCCAGCCCCAGAAACGAGATGAAGCTTTCGGTCAGGATCATTTCCGGGATCAGCAGGGTCGCATAAACCGCGACGATGCCCAGCAGGTTCGGCACGATATGGCGGATGATGATCAGCCATGACGGCACCCCGGTGGCCTGCGCCGCCTCGATGAATTCGCGGCCCTTCAGGGTCAGCGTCTGCCCCCGCACGATCCGCGCCATCGACAACCAAGACAGCAACCCAATGCCGACGAACAGCATCGACAAGGACCGCCCGAACATCACCAGCAGCAGGATGATGACAAACATGAACGGGATGGCCAGCAGGACATCGACGATCCGCATCATCACAAGATCGGTGCGCCCGCCCACATAGCCCGCAATCGCGCCATAGAGTGTGCCGACCACCACCGAAATCACCGCGCCGATGATGCCGACGATCAGCGATATGCGGGTGCCCTGCGCCGTGCGCGCGAACAGATCACGGCCCAGATCATCGACGCCAAAATAGTGGCCGTTGGCAATCGACGGCTGCCCCTGCTGCGCCGCCATCCCCATGATCGCCCAGTCGATGTCCTCATAGGCCCAAGCCGCCAGACTTTCGCCAAACAGCGCGTAAAGCGTGACGAAACACAGCATCACCACCCCCGCCACCGCTGCCTTGTTGCGCGCAAACCGCCGCCGCGCATCGGCCCAAAGTGAGCGGCCCTTCACCTCGTCCAGATTGGCCAGTCGGGTCGCAAGGGCTGCCATGTCAATCGTGCTCAGGGTCATGGCTTAATACCTGATCTTCGGGTCGATCCACGCGTAAAGGATGTCGACCACCAGTGTGAACACCACAGTCAGAAACCCCATCAACAGCGTCACCCCCATCATCACCGCATAGTCGCGGTTCAGCGCCGCATCGACGAAGGCCTTGCCGATGCCCCCGGTCGAGAAATACATATCCACCACCACCGAGCCGGTGATCATCGCCACAAAGGCCGGGCCGAGATAGGAAATCACCGGGATCAGCGCCGGTTTCAGCGCGTGACGCGTGATCACCTTCCACGTTGGCAAGCCTTTGGCCCGCGCGGTGCGAATGTGGTTTGAGGTCATCACCTCCAGCATCGAAGACCGTGTGATCCGCGCGATGGACGCCATATAGGTCGTGGCCAAGGCGAACATCGGCATGATCACATAGGGCCATCGCCCGCCCTCCCAACCGCCACCGGGCAACCAGCCCAGCCAGAGGGTGAAGACCAGCACCAGTATCGGCGCCATCACGAAATTGGGCAAAACCTGCGCACCGATGGAAATGCCGACGGCCAAATAATCCAACCAGGTGTTGTGAAATATCGCCGCCATCACCCCCAGCGAAATCCCCGCCACCACGGCAAAGACAAAGGCCAATGAGCCGTAGGTCAGCGTCACCGGGAACCCTTGGGCGATGATCTCATTCACCGTGCGGTCTTTGTAGATGAAGGACGGACCGAAATCGAAATGCGCCACCACGCCCCAGACATAGGACAGCATTTGCCGCCACAGCGGTTGATCCAAGCCGTACTTGGCGTTCAGGTTCGCCAGCACTTCGGGGGGCAGTTTTTTCTCGAAGGTGAACGGCCCGCCGGGGGCGGCGTGCATCAGCAGAAACGACAGCACGATCAGGATCAGCAGGGTCGGTATCGCCACCATGACCCGCTTGACGATAAAGGACAGCATCGGATGCCTCACCACAAAGGGGCAAAAAGACCAGCGACGGCCCCTTTGACAGGGGCCGCCTTGATCAGCGGTTCAGAGCGTCACTTCTGAATGCGGTACAGGTCTTTGGCATACCAGGTTTGCTGCACGTTGTTTTGCGGCAGACCTTTGATGTCCGGTTTGATCATGTCGACCTTGGCATAGTGATAGATCGGGATCATCGGCATGTCCTGGGCCAGCAATTCTTCGGCACGGGTGTAGTTCGGCGTCGGGTCGGCCATGGTTTTGGCACCCTTCAGCAGCGTGTCATACTCGGCATTGGCATATTTGCCGTCGTTGTGGCCGGAATAGCCGGTGAAGAGATCCAGGAAGGTCGAGGCCTCGTTGTAGTCGGCACACCAGGCATAGCGGGCCATCTCAAAATCGCCGGCCAGCATCTTGTCGGTGTGTACTTTCCATTCGTAGTTGTTCGGTGTCAGTTCGACGCCCAGCTTTTGCTTCCACATCTGCTGCACCGCGACGGCAATTTTCTGGTGCGCCTCGGAGGTGTTGTAGTTCAGCGTCAGTTTCAACGGATTGTCCGGGCCAAAACCCGCCTCGGCCAGCAGGACCACCGCCTTGGCGTCGCGGTCGGCCTGAGTCCAGCTTGCGTAATCAATGGCAGGCATCACAAAGCCGTTCATCGCCCAATGGGTCCAGTTGTACGCCGGTTTCTGGCCGCCTTGCAGGATGTTGTTGACCACGATGTCGCGGTCCAGCGCATAGGACAGCGCCTTGCGCACGCGCACGTCCTTCAGCGCCGGATTGCCCTTACCTTCGGCGATGTTGTAAATATAGGTGTAAGAACAAGAGTATGGGGTCGAGATCGCCTCTTCCGGGAATTCCGCCGCAAGGCGCGGGAATTGGCCGGCGGGCACCTGGGTGCGGTCCAGCTCTCCCGCCTGATAGCGGGTCAGGGCGGCGTTTTCATCATTGATCGTGGTGCCGGTGACGGGTGACATGATCACGGAGGCGGCATTCCAGTAGGACGGGCTTTTCTCCAGCACGACCTTTTCGCCGGGCAGATGTTCTTTCAGGATATAAGCCCCGTTGCCAACCAGATTTCCCGGCTTGGTCCAATCGGTGCCGAATTTGTCCACCGTGGCCTTGTGGCTGGGGAAGGCTGACGAATG
Organism: Paracoccaceae bacterium; assembly: GCA_031428215.1. Taxonomy (GTDB): domain Bacteria; phylum Pseudomonadota; class Alphaproteobacteria; order Rhodobacterales; family Rhodobacteraceae; genus Cypionkella. The sequence continues at coordinate 8,041 of JANPOY010000182.1, read as the reverse complement.
CGTCAGCATTTTCGGGAAATAGGGCAGGGGGGCCAGAATCTTGACCTCAAGCGTCTGGTCATCAATCGCCTTCACGCCCAGATCGGCCGGCGTCTTGGTGCCTGCGATGATTTCGGCGGCATTGGCCACCTGCATAAGTTCCATGTACCATGCGTATTCCGACGCGGTTTTCGGATCGACCAGCCGCTGCCAGCCCGCAACGAAATCTCCTGCCACCACCGGATCGCCGTTCGACCATTTGGCGTCGGCGCGCAGCTTGAAGGTGTAGGTGGTCAGGTCTTCAGAGATCGTATGTTCCAAGGCGACGCCCGGCACCAGATTGCCCGAACCGTCTTCGTTATAAAGCCCCTCGAACAAGGACCGGATCACGTCCGAATCCTCGACCGACGAGGCCAGTTGCGGGTCCAGCGACTTGACCGCGTCCAGCATCCAATAGGTATAGGCCTGATTGGCGGCCAGTTCTTCGCCCGAAACCGGGTGCTTTTGGGCCAGTGCCGCCCCAGTTAGGGCAAAGCTCAGGATGGTGGTCAGCAGAAGGTGTTTTTTCATGGGTGGTCCTCCTTGGGGTTGTTTGCGTGGTCTTGCGCCACAGTCATGCCTCGACACTAGGCCCTCGAAAAACGGAAACAAGCCCATTCCGAGCGGTCGGCGGCGCGACGTTTCGGCGTTATGTCTGATCTGGCGGGCGGAGTGATTGACAGGGCGCAGGTGCCGTAAGGTCAAGCACTTCAGCCGGTGGGGCCTGCAATCACGCGGGTGGAGGACAGGGACTTGACGATGGCAAAGCAGGCGACCCCCGGCGCAAGGTTCAGCGCGGTTACCGACCGGCGGGTGATGCGGGCCAACAACCGGTCGTGACCCAGTTGCAGTTCCACCAGGGCCCCCGGCCCATCGCCCAGACGCACGGCCACGACCACGGCGGGCAACACGTTCAGCGCCGACAGGCCTTCGGGACACTGGCGCGCCAAGATCACATCCTGCGCCAGCACCCGCAGATGCAAAGGATCGCCCGGCATCGCCTCAAGGCGGGGCACCAGAACCGACCCCGCCGAAATGGTCAGCCGGGTCAGACCACCGACCTCATGCGCGGCCACAACCGCCGGGATCAGCGACCCGGCCTCGGACAGCCCCAGGGCGCGCACCGCAGCCGGATCGACCAGCACTTCGGCCACCGTGCCCTGATGCAGCATCGCCCCGCCTTGCAGCACCACGATGCGGTCGGCCAGCAGTTGCGCCTCGTCCAGATCATGCGTCACCAACACAACCGGCATTTGCAGCCGCCCCCGCATCGCGCCGATCTCACGGTATAAATCCGCCCGCGTTGGCCGGTCGACCGCCGAGAACGGCTCATCCAGCAACAAGACCTGCGGCGCACGCGCCAAAGCCCGGGCCAGAGCCACCCGCTGTTGCTGCCCACCCGACAAGGTATCGGGGCGCCGGTCTGCCACGCCCGCCAGATTGACCTGATCGAGCAACCCCAGCGCCGCAGCCGCCCGTGCCGGTTTCGGCAGATGATCCAGCGCCAACGCCACATTCTGCGCCGCCGTCAGATGCGGAAACAGCGCATAGGATTGAAACACCATCCCCAGACGCCGCGCCCGTGTCGGTCGCATCACGCCTGCATCGCTGTCCTGCCAGATCTGCCCGCCCACCACGATCCTGGCGTGATCCACCCGCCACAGCCCGGCAATCGCCCGCAGCACCGTCGATTTGCCGGCACCAGAGGGCCCGACCAGCGCCGTGATCTGCCCCGGCTCGACCCGGAACCGCACATTCAATGCAATCGGCCCCGCCGCGCGCAGATCCACCTCGAGCGCCATCAGTCCAGCCTTTTGCCCATGCGCGCCGACAACCAGAAGGTCAGCGTGATCACCGTCATCGAAATGCCCAAAAGCACCGCCGACATTTGTGCGGCGCCGGTGGTGTCAAATCCCTGAACGTCGTCATAAATCGCGATTGCGATGGTTTTCGTCTCGTTGGGGATCGAGCCGCCAACCATCAGCACGATGCCAAATTCGCCCAAGGTGTGCGCGAAGGTCAGCACCATCGCGGTCAACACGCCGGGCCAGGCCAGCGGCAATTCCACGCGCCACAGGGTCTGCAACGACGACAAGCCGCAACAGGCGGCGGCGTCGCGCAGGGTGTCCGGCACCGCCTCGAACCCGCGCTGGGCGGGCTGGATGGCAAAAGGCAAGTTGAAGATCACCGATGCCGCGACCAGGCCTTCAAAGCTGAACGCCAACGGGTGACCGAAAACGGCGACCCATGCCGCGCCAAGGCCCGATCCTGCGCCAAACAGCATCAGCAGGTAAAAGCCGAACACCGTGGGCGGCAAGACCAAAGGCATCGCCACCAGGGCCTCGATCAGGGTTTTGCCGGCAAACCGCCGCGTCGCCAGAAACCGGCCCAGAAAGATCGACACCGGCAGCAGAATCGCCACCGTCCACCCGGCAAGGCGCAGCGACAACAGCAGGGCGGTCCAATCCATGCTAACCCGCTTCGGGCAGGGTAAAGCCCGCCGCCGCAAACCGCGCCCGCGCCGGATCGGTCTGCAGATAGTCGTAAAACGCCTGCGCCACCGCCCCCGCCCCCCGCAGCAAAACCATCCGCTGCCGCAAGGGGCTGTGCCACGCGGCCGGGATCAGACTGCTGGCCCCCAACGCCGCCACTTGCGGGGCCAAAGCCAGCGCATAGGCAATGATCCCACCTTGCGCGTTGCCCGAGGTGGCAAATTGCGCCGCCTGTGACACATTCTCGCCCAGCACCAGCGCGGGTTGAATGGCGTCCCAGATGCCCTTGTGCTGCAACGCCTGTTTCGCGCGCAACCCGTAGGGCGCATGATCCGGATTGGCGATGGAAAACCGCGTCACCCGCCCGTCCCCCAGCCCCGCCACCAGATCGTCCAGATCGCCATCGGCCTGCAATGGCCCACCATGCGGCACGATCAGCGCGATCCGCCCCAGCCCGTAAAGTGCGCCTGCGTCGCGGGTAAAGCCTGCGCTGGCCAAGTCGGCCACGAACGACTCATCCGCCGCCAGAAACAGCTGAAACGGTGCGCCCTGGCGAATTTGCGTGGCAAAATTCCCGGTCGACCCGAAGGTCAAGGCCACCGCCATGCCGGTTTGCGCCGTGAAATCTGCGGCCAACAAGGGCAGCACGAACTGCAGATCCGACGCCGCCGCGATCACCGGCGCGGTTTGGGCCCGCAGCAGGGCAGGGGCGCAGAGCAAGGCGGGCAGGGACAACAACAGGGTGCGGCGGATCATCGGAGGCTCCGTTATGGTTTGAAAAACATAACGGGAGGTCCAAGTCCCGGGCAAGCGTTATTTCTCATCCTCCGGCTGTCGCAGCAGCGCCTGCAAACCGGCCACCTGCGCCGCGCTCGCCTTGGCCACCGCTGCCTCTAGCCCGCGATACTGCGCCAGAACCGCCGCCCCCATCGGTGTCAGCTGCGCGCCACCGCCTTTCGGCCCACCGCGTGTGCTGTCGACCAACGGTTCGGCAAAGATCGCATTGAGCGTTTCCACCAATTGCCAGGCGCGCTTGTAGCTCATGCCCATCCCGCGCCCGGCGGCCGAAATAGAGCCGGTCTGCGCGATCAATTCCAGCAAGTCGGCGCGGCCCGGCCCCAGCATGGCCTGGGGGCCAAAGACGATGCGCAGACGCAGGCGGGGCGAAACTTCGGTCATAGGCGCAGCCTACAAGACGACGCCCCCAAATTTCAACGCCGCAATGGCAAGGCACCTTGGCCGCGTCCTTGTCAGATCGGACAACCGGGCCCAACACTGAAACCGGCGTCGTCACCGTGACCAGATCGGCCGGTGACTGTCGCGTGATGCGTTCAGCCGGCTGAACCCGATGGCACGCAACACGCGCCAGTCAAGCGCGGTCGCAACGTTGGGATGGCTTGCCCCCGGCACGTCGCTACAGCTGACGGCAACGGTGTCCGGAATGTGCAGCAGCCAAGGATCGCGGGCTTGGATCGTGGTCTGGTGCTTCAACCTGTTCTGCCACAGGGGCAACTGGCGGCGCAACTAACCCGTCAAGGTTGTGGCGCTGATATGTGAAGTCTCAAGCCTTTGCGCCAAACCGCCATCGCCCGAAGTGCCGAACGCCGCCAAAACCCTGGATTTGGCCCACCAATCGACCTGAAAACAGTCGCCTGCGCCTCTTCCCACTTTGTCCACAGAAGATTTCCATACAAATCACTTTACAGGCTTCCCTCGCAAGGACACTATATCTAGTAAGGGCATCGTCGGGTAACGCTGTTTCTTGCCGGACACCCAGCCGCTGGTAGGAACTTTCCGCACAGTGGCTTTATTATGAGGCCGGTCCAATGTCGTATTCAGAAGATTATATGGGTTCGGATGATTTGCACCCGATCGACATTGTGCAAACTCTCGCCGCCCACCACGATTGGGAGTTTGACCGCGTCACCGACGATCAGATCGCGATGGCGGTTGAAGGCCAGTGGCGCACCTACTCGCTTACATTGGCGTGGTCAGCGCAGGACGAAACTTTGCGGCTGATATGCACCTTCGAGATGGAGCCGCCCACCGAAAAGATGGGCGCTCTCTACGAGGTGCTGAACCGTTGCAACGACATGGTCTGGACCGGCGCTTTCACCTATTGGGCCGAGCAAAAGTTGATGGTCTGGCGCTATGGCTTGTGTCTTGCGGGCGGTCAGATGGCCGGATCAGAGCAGATCGACCGGCTGATCAGCGCCGCCGTGATGGCGGCAGAACGCTTTTATCCGGCGTTCCAACTGGTGGCCTGGGCCGACAAATCCCCCGCCGAAGCGATGAAAGTCGCCATCGCCGAGGCTTACGGTCGGGCCTGATATCGCGATATCCCGGTTGATGCCGCCGCGCCATGAGTCAGCAACCGCTCAGGGTTCTGACCGACACTGGCTCGAAAAACGCGTAGTGGCGACGCGAAAAGCGGCAATTTTCGATACCCTGCATACCCGAAACGCACTAACCTGCGTCAAAACAGGAGTGTGTGATGGCGTTGGACGTGGTGGCCCGCGAGGGGTTGGTTCTGCTCGGATGTGGCAAGATGGGCACGGCGCTGCTGACCGGTTGGTTGGCCGCGGGGGTGCCCGCCGCCTCGGTCTGGGTGATTGAGCCCAATCCGACTGACTGGCTGCAAGGCTGTGGCGTGCATCTGAATCAAGGCGTCCCCCCATCCCCCGCTGTCGCCCTGCTGGCCGTCAAACCGCAGATGATGGGGGCGGCGCTGCCCGCCTTGCAGGCCTTGGGCAATGGCAAAACGCTGTTTGTGTCCATCGCCGCAGGCACCTCGATCGCGACCTTTGCGGCAGCCTTGGGCGACCGCACCCCGATCGTGCGCACGATGCCGAACACCCCCGCCATGGTGGGGCGCGGCATCACCGGCATTTGTGGCAATGCCTATGCCGGCGCGGCAGGCCTGGCCATGGCGCGCGCGCTGATGCTGGCCGTCGGACAAGTGGTTGAACTGGAAAGTGAATCACAGATTGATGCGGTGACGGCAGTGTCGGGTTCGGGCCCTGCCTATGTGTTCCACCTGATCGAGGCGATGGCGCAGGCCGGCGTGGCGCAGGGGCTTTCGGCAGACGTCGCCATGCAACTCGCCCGTGCCACCGTTTGCGGCGCAGGCGAGTTGGCGCATCAGTCCACTGACCCCGCCAGCCAATTGCGCATCAACGTCACCTCACCGGGCGGCACCACGGCAGCAGCGCTGGCGGTGCTGATGGATGCCGAAACCGGCTTCCCCGCCTTGTTGCAGCGCGCGGTCAAAGCCGCCGCCGACCGGGGGCGGGAGTTGGGCCAGTGATCAGCTATGATGATTTCGCCAAGCTGGATATCCGCGTCGGCACCATCACCCGCGCCGAACCCTACCCCGAGGCGCGCAAACCGGCACTGAAGCTGTGGGTCGATTTCGGCGGCGCTCTGGGCGAAAAGCGGTCCTCTGCACAGATCACCGCGCATTACACGCCCGAAGGGTTGATCGGACGGCAGGTGCTGGCGGTGGTGAACTTTCCACCGCGCCAGATCGGCAAAGTGCTGTCCGAGGTGCTGGTGCTGGGCGTTCCCGATGCGGCGGGCGAGGTGGTGCTGATCGGCCCCGGCCACGGCGTGCCCAATGGCGGGCGGCTGTTCTGATGCGCAAACTGCTGATCACCCGCCGTCTGCCCGATGCGGTGCTGACCGCCGCCGCCCTGCATTTCGACGTCACCCTGCGGGACAACACACAGCCCCTGACTGCGCCAGAGTTGCGCGCGGCCCTCACCGATTATGACGCGGTCCTGCCCACCTTGGGCGACCTGTTCCGCGCCGATGTCTTTGCCGATGTGCCCCATCCCCGCGCGAGGATCCTTGCCAATTTCGGCGTCGGCTACAACCACATCGACGCCACAGCTGCCAAAACCGCAGGCGTGGCCGTCACCAACACCCCCGGAGCCGTCACCGACGCCACAGCCGATATCGCGATGACGCTCTTGCTGATGACCGCCCGCCGCGCGGGTGAAGGCGAACGGATGGTGCGCGCAGGCCTTTGGCAAGGCTGGCATCCGACACAGATGCTGGGCTCTGCGGTGACAGGCCGCAGCCTTGGCGTGATTGGCATGGGCCGCATTGGGCAGGCGATTGCAAGGCGCTGCCATTTCGGTTTCGGCATGCCGGTGCGGTTTTACAACCGCTCCCCGGTTGATCCCGGCCTGCCCGCGCGCCAAACCACCTTGGCCGAGGCGATGGCGGCCGATTTCGTGGTGGTGGCCGTGCCCGGCAGCCCCGCCACGCATCATCTGATCAACGCCGAGACCCTCTCCCTTATGGCCCCGCATGGTATCCTGATCAACATATCGCGTGGCGATGTGGTGGATGAGGCGGCTCTGGCGGCCGCCCTGCTCAGGGGCCAGATTGCAGGTGCAGGCCTGGATGTCTACGAACGCGAGCCGCAAATCACACCCGACCTGCTGACGCTGGAAAACGTCACCCTGCTGCCGCATCTGGGGACGGCGGTGCTTGCGGTGCGCACCGCCATGGGCCTGATGGCCGTCGCCAACCTGACCGCCTTTGCACAGGGCAATCCCCTGCCGAACCCGGTCTAGACCATGGCGTTCACCTGCCTTCAAATATCCCCGCCGGAGGCTCCAGTCCTTACCCCAAGTCTCTGCATCTGCAAGATAAATCTCCCAAGCCGCACGCGGGGGCTCGATGCCCCCAAGGGCGGCACCTGCGTTTGGGGGCTGCCATGATCCTGTCGCGTGGCCGCCGCTTCATCTTCGTGCATATTCCCAAGACCGGGGGTACCGCTCTGACGCTGGCGCTTGAGTCGCGGGCGATGAAGGATGACATTCTGATCGGTGACACCCCCAAGGCCCGCGCCCGCAAGGCGCGCCTGCACGGCGTGAAATCTGCCGGGCGTCTGTGGAAGCACTCCACTTTGGCCGATATTGCCGGGCTGGCCAGCGATTCCGAGATTGCCGATTTCTTCACCGTCACTCTGGTGCGCAACCCTTGGGACCGCGGGGTCAGCTATTACCACTGGCTGCGCGACCAGAATTTTGCCCATCCGGCGGTGGGGCTGGCAAAATCACATAATTTCAGCGGCTTCCTCAATCACGCCCAGACCGTCACCGCGCTGCGGCTTTGGCCCTACACCGCCTATATGCGCGACCATCAAGGCACCGAACGCTCCAGCCTTTATGCAAGGCTGGAACATCTGGACCAGGACCTCGCCCCGTTCGAGGCGCATCTGGGGTTCCGGCTGACCCCCTTGCCGCGCGCCAACAGCTCGGACCGCGCCCGCGATTGGCGCGGGTTTTACTCCGATGCCGATGCGGCGCTGATGGCGGATATCAGCGCCGAGGATATCGCGCGCTTTGGGTATCGCTTTGATCCTGAACCCTAAGTTTTCGGCATTTGGGAAGGGGGGGGGGGGGGGGGGGGGGGGGGGGGGGGCGGGGGGGGGGGGGGGGCCGGTCGAGGGCGGGAAAGGAGCAGAAGAGGAAGTAGAGCAAATAAGACCAACAAACAAATCTAAACACAAAAGGCGG
>JANPOY010000181.1:0-1538 GCA_031428215.1 Paracoccaceae bacterium | reverse complement strand
CACCGGCGCGATCGCCGCATCGGGCGCCGAAAAGATGGTCAAGGGCTATGGCCCCCTGATGCCCGGCTTTCGCCAACTGCCGTGGGGCGACCACGACGCCCTGCGCGCCGCCATCACCGACCAGACGGCGGCGGTGATCATCGAACCGATCCAGGGCGAAGGCGGCATCCGCACCCTGCCCGACGCGTGTCTGAAAGGCCTGCGCGATCTGTGCGACAGCACCGGTGCGCTGCTGATCTTTGACGAGGTGCAATGTGGCATGGGCCGGTCGGGCAAGCTGTTCGCGCATGAATGGGCAGGGATCACCCCTGATATCATGATGGTCGCCAAAGGCATCGGCGGCGGCTTTCCCCTTGGGGCGGTGCTCGCCACCGAAAACGCCGCGTCGGGCATGGTCGCGGGTACGCATGGCTCCACCTATGGCGGCAACCCGCTGGCCTGTGCCGTGGGCGCAAAGGTGACCGAGATCATCGCGGATGATGCGTTCCTTGCCGATGTCAGCCGCAAAGGCGCACGGTTCCGGCAGGGGCTGGAAAGCCTTGTCGCCCGCCACCCGACCGTGTTTGCCGGTGTGCGCGGGCAGGGCCTGATCCTGGGGCTGAAATGCGTGGCAACCAATACCGATATCGTCAAGGCGGCCTACGCTGAACACCTGCTGACCGTGCCCGCGGCTGATAATGTCATCCGCCTACTGCCTGCGCTGAACATCCCCGACGCCGATATTGATGCAGCCTTGCAGATGCTTGACCGGGCCGCCGCGAGTGTGGGCCATGCCTGACGCTTATGCCCTGCGCGCGTTCACGCGGGCCGATCTGCCGATGATGGCCGATTGGCTCGCGACGCCTGCCCTGCGCGCATGGTGGGGCGATCCGGGCGAACAACTGGCGCTGGTGACCGAGGATCTGGATAATCCACTGATGGATCAGCGCATTGCCACCCACGCTGCCGCGCCCTTTGGCTATGTCCAATCCTACCCCTGCCAGCATTGGGGCGCGCCGCAGTTTCACGATCAGCCGGGTGATGCGCGGGCCATGGATACCTGCATCGGCGTGCCCGCGATGTTGGGGCAGGGCCACGGTGCCGCGATGGTGCGGATTTATGCACAAACCTTGCTGACCGAAGGCGCACCTGCCGTGGTCATCGACCCTGATCCCGCCAATACCCGCGCCGTCCACGCCTACCGACGTGCCGGTTTTCGCGATATCGCGACCCGCCCCTGCGAAGATGGCACTCCCGTCGTCGTCATGCGGTTCGATCCGCTTTCAACTTGGTGAAAATATCCCACGGGGGTCCGGGGGCGTGATGCCCCCCGTACTCTCCAGAATGAGACGTAGCATGAACCATTTCCTTGATATCCATACGACCGCGGCCACCGATCTGCGCGCGATGATCAATTCCGCCCACGCGATGAAAACCGCGCGCAACGGCCGCCCGAAAGGCACGCCGGATGATGATCAGCCGTTGGCAGGCCATATGGTGGCGCTAATTTTCGAGAAACCCTCCACCCGCACCCGCGTGTCGTTTGACGTGGGCGTGCG
>JANPOY010000180.1:0-2071 GCA_031428215.1 Paracoccaceae bacterium | reverse complement strand
ACGCTTGCATAATAGCAGCTCCCCAGTCTTACTGGCAACCAGCTTTTTGCCGGAGCGCGAATGTCCACCCAAAACATAGCAACTGATTACGCCCTGAACAGCATTACGAAGCCCGAAGCCATTCGGATTGATAACCTGCGGAAATCCTTTGGTACGCTCGAAGTGCTTAAAGGCGTCTCGATGACCGCACGTGTCGGCGATGTTGTGGCCATCATCGGTGGCTCTGGATCTGGCAAATCCACCATGTTGCGCTGCATCAACTTTCTGGAAACTCCCACCTCTGGCCGCATCATCATTGGCGGTGAAGAAATCGCCCTTCGCGCGGACGGGACCCCTGCCAACCGAAAACAAATCGAAGGCCTGCGACAGCACCTTGGAATGGTATTTCAGCAATTCAACCTGTGGACGCATAAAACCATACTTGAGAACCTGATTGAGGTTCCTGTGCATGTCCTTGGTGTGCCAAAGGCCGAGGCGATTGCCCGCGCTGAAAAATTGCTGGCCCGTGTTGGGCTGGAAGCCAAGGCAGGCAGCTATCCTGCCTTCCTGTCGGGCGGCCAGCAACAACGCGCCGCCATCGCCCGTGCGTTGGCGATCGAACCCCGCGCCATGCTGTTTGATGAACCAACCTCCGCGCTTGACCCCGAATTGGTGGGCGAGGTGCTGAATGTGATCCGTGGCCTTGCCGCCGAAGGCCGCACCATGATTTTGGTCACGCATGAGATGAAATTCGCCCGCGAAGTTGCCAGCCACGTGATCTACCTGCACAACGGCGTGGTCGAAGAAGAAGGTCCGCCCGATGTGTTATTTGGCGCACCCAAATCGGAACGGCTCAAGCAGTTCCTGAAATCCGTGGCATAACCACGGGCATTCCAAACGCGGGGGACAATCCCGTAATCGTCCAACCAGAGGTAAATTAATGAAAAAGACCATCCTGACCCTTGCTGCCACTCTCGCGCTCAGTACCGCAGCCTTCGCCGAGCCTTTGAAAATCGGCATTGCTGCTGAACCGTACCCCCCCTTCGCCTCGCCTGACGCGGCTGGCGCATGGGTCGGCTGGGAAGTGGACCTTATCAATGCCGTCTGCGCCGCTGGCCAGATGGAATGCGTGATCACCCCCGTTGCCTGGGAAGGTATCATCCCGTCGCTGACAGGGGGCCAGATTGACGCCATCATGGCCTCGATGTCGATCACCGAAGAACGCATGCAAACTATCGACTTCTCGGATAAATACTACAACACCCCCACCGTGATCGTCACCGCCAAAGGCTCCGGCCTGACGCCAGATGGCGCTGGCATGGCGGGCAAGATCATCGGCGTGCAAGTCTCGACCGTGCATGAAGCCTATGCACAAAAACACTTCACCGACGCGGCCGAGATTAAGACCTACCAAACCACCGACGAGGGGTTCCAGGATCTGGTCGCTGGCCGTATCGACGCCTCTCAGGCGGATAGCATCGCCATTGACGCCTTCCTCGCGTCAGAGGCTGGCATGGCCTGCTGCGAATCCATCGGTGCGGTTGCCGATGATGTCGCAGTGCTTGGTCTTGGCGTCGGCGTCGGCCTGCGCAAAGGCGAAGACGCGCTGAAAGCACAGTTCAACGCCGCCATCGCCAAGGTCATTGCCGATGGCACCTACGACACCATCTCGAAGCCCTACTTCCCGTCGTCGATCTACGGCGGCTAAGCCACAGTGCTTGGCCTGATCGCCCCAACAGCCGCAGCATCAGCGTTTGATCTGCTGGCCTGGTCGCCCCCCGGTTGGGGGGCGACGCTTTTGGCGGGCCTGTGGAACACCATCCTGATCGCCTTTGGCGCTTACGGCCTTGGCCTGCTGATCGGCGTTTTGGGCGCGTTCGGCAAACTTTACGGCGGCCCGGTCACCCGCGATCTGCTGGGCGTCTACACCACCCTTGTGCGCGCGGTCCCCGAACTGGTGCTGATCCTGATCCTGTATTTCGCCGTCACCGACGCGGTGAACAAACTTCTTGGCGCTTACGGCTATGACCCCATCCAACTGTCCGGCGTCGCCGCTGGCATCGCGGTCCTCGGCATCGTCCAAGGCGCTTAT
>JANPOY010000179.1:0-70852 GCA_031428215.1 Paracoccaceae bacterium | reverse complement strand
CACGCGGTTAAATCCTTAGGTATCCGCGGGTCTTCATCGGCGGGCCCGCCACCCCCTCCCCGCCGCCCGGGACTTTATCCGGGGCCTCTTGCCCCAACCCTCGGCCCCGTATCAAGTCCGGGGCGGCGTGGCATTGGGTGTGTCATCGGCGAAATGCCCCTCAGGGTGCCGCGCGACACAGCGCAGCATCTCAGGGTTGGCGTCGATACCGCGCGTGCCGACTTGCCGATCAGCGCGGCGGCCCGATCTGGCATGGCCGCCGATTGCCGTCTAGGCGTAAAGATTCTGCGCCCGCGCCTCGAACGCCCGCACCACGCGCTGCATCGCCTCGTTGAACACCAGACCGATGATGCCCGACAGGATGGCGTTCTTGAATTCGAAATCCACCTCGAACGCCACGTCGCAGCCGCCTGCGGGCAGATCGCGAAACGTCCAGACCGATTTCAGATGTTTGAACGGCCCGTCGATGTATTCGGTCAGAATGCGCATGTCATCGGGCAGCAGCGTGACACGGCTGCCGAAGCGTTCGCGAAACACCTTGAAGGAAATCACCAGATCGGCCTCCATCACCTCGCCACCCGCCACGGGTCTGCGCGAACGGATGCGCGCGGCGGCGGTCCAGGGCAGGAATTCAGGATAGCGGGCGACGTCTGCCACCAGATCGTACATCTGTTGGGCGGTGTAGGGCAGCTGTCTGGTTTCGGAATGGCGGGGCATGCGCAACCTATCGCGTGACTTGAGCCTTGGTTCTGGGTAGAAAAGTGGCGAAAATCAAGAGGTCCCCATGCCGCATCGTCCTTATGTCATTGACCAGATGATCTCGGCCAAAGCCATCGCAGCGCGGGTCGAGGCCTTGGCGCGCGAGATCACCACCTATTATCAGGGCTGTGACAAGCTGGTGGTGGTGGGCCTGCTGCGCGGGTCTTTCGTGTTCATCGCAGACCTTGTGCGCGAAATTGATCTGCCGGTTCAGGTCGATTTCCTTGAGGCCTCCAGCTACGGCGACGCCACCCATTCCAGTCGCGAGGTGCGCATCCTGAAGGATCTGCGCGACGAAATTGCCGGGCAGGATGTGCTGGTGGTCGAGGATATCGTCGACACGGGCTTTACCCTCAGCCACGTCAAACGGCTGTTGTTGTCGCGCGAACCCAAACGGCTGGAGGTGTGTGCGCTGCTGGACAAGCCATCGCGGCGCGAGGTGGACATCAAGGCCACCTGGACCGGGTTCGAAATCCCCGATGAATTCGTGGTCGGCTATGGCATTGATTTTGCACAGCGCAACCGCAATCTGCCCTATATCGGCAAAGTGCGCTTCACCGAGTGACCCGGTTGTTGCGGATGGCAAACGCAGGGCGCAAGTCGCGGGTGCCGCAGCGGGATAAACTGGCCCCGGGCGGGCCGAAACGGGCCGCCGTGTTCGCGCTTTGCACCACCCGCCCGGCTGCCGCAAAATGCGCAAGCCTGCCAAATTCCATGCTTCTTTCTGGCTGACCTTGGTGTAGGCTGAACCTGTGACGGCTGATTTCGCATGCAGGTTCCGTCTCAAAACATCACAAGGTGTCCTGCGATGATCCGCCTTCCCTATGCCGTGACGGGGCTTGCCCTGATTGGATTTGCCGGGTTTCTTCTGTTGTCGGCGCCGCGGATGCGGGATGGTACGGTGTTTGACGGGCTGGTGGCCGATCCTGTGCAGGGCGCGCAGGTGTTTTGGGCGGCGGGCTGTGCCTCGTGTCACACCGCGCCGGGGGCCTCGCCGTCGGATCTGCCAGTTCTTGCGGGCGGGCAAATCTTTGCGTCGCCCTTTGGCAGTTTCGTTGCCCCCAACATCTCGACCGATGCCAGCGCTGGCATTGGCAGCTGGTCGGTGGCCGATTTCGGTCAAGCGATCATGGACGGGGTGTCGCCCACAGGTCAGCACTATTTCCCCGCCCTGCCCTATACCGCCTATGCCAAGATGGACCTGCAAGACGTGGTGGATCTGAAGGGTTTCATGGACAGCCTGCCCGCCGATGCCACCCCCAGCCAGCCGCATCAGGTGGGGTTTCCCTTCAACATGCGCCGCAGTCTGGGCATCTGGAAACTGCTGTTTCAACCCGAAGGCTGGGTGATCGCGGGGGATCTGACACCGCCGCAACTTCGGGGCCGCTATATTGCCGAGGCTTTGGCCCATTGCGGCGAATGCCACACCCCGCGCAATGCCTTGGGCGGTCTGGACACCGCGCGCTGGCTGGCGGGCGCACCCGATCCCTCTGGCAAAGGCACCATCCCCAACATCACGCCGGGCAAACTGACCTGGTCCGAGGCGGAAATCGTCGAATATCTGACCTCGGGCTTCACGCCTGAATTTGACACCGTCGGCGGTCCCATGACGCATGTGGTGAGCAATATGGCCCGATTGCCCGCGACTGACCGGGCGGCGGTTGCGGCCTATCTGAAACGGGTGCCGCCGATCCCATGAACGTGGCGCGATGATTCTGATCGGTCAGTATGACAGCCCCTTTGTGCGCCGGGTGGGCATTGCCCTGCGCCTTTACCGCATGGCCTTCACGCAGCGGCCCTTGTCGGTGTTTGGCGATGCGGCGGATTTGAGGGCGCTGAACCCTTTGATGCGGGTGCCGGCTTTGGTGTTGGAGGGTGGCTTTGTCCTGACCGACAGCCATATGATTCTGGATCATCTCGATGGATTGGTGGGCCAACCGCTGTTTCCGCGCGCAGGCCCTGCCCGGTATCAGGCGCTGCAAGTGGCGGCCCTCGCCTGTGGCTTGGCCGACAAGGCTGTCAGCCTGTTTTACGAACGCCACCTGCATGACACTGTGTCCGCCCAGTGGGAAAACCGGTGTCAGGCCCAGATCGCCGCGGTTCTGGCCGCACTGGAGGCAGATCGCGCCACGCGGCCGGGGCCGTTCTGGTTTGGCGCGCTGGGTCATGCCGATGTGGCCGTAGCCTGCGCGTGGCGCTTTGCCAAAGACGCCCACCCCGGTCTGATCGACCCTGCGCTGTATCCCATGTTGGCGGCCCACGCCGCCCGCTGTGAGGCGATGGCGGAATTTATCGAGATCAGCCAAGCCTTTGCTGCGCCCTCAGCGTGATATTTTCAGAACGCCCGGTCTGTTTCCGTGGCAAATCGCGCACGACGGATTCCGTCTGGTCCCTGCATGAGGTAGACAGTGTGCAGGGGCGATTTTGCCCCCCCCTTATTGACTGTGGACCATAGCCATGAACCTTTCCGCTGCAATTTCCGTGCTTTTGGCCAGTGCCTGCGCGACGCCGATTTTGGCGCAGTCCCTGCCCGGCAACCCGGTGCTGTCGGGCTGGATCGAGTTGGAGCAAGTGTTCGGCGGTTTTGGCGATGAACGTTTTCTGGCCGCCGATGTCACCCTGAAATTGCGCCCTGCGGCGATGAACGGCTTTGGCTTTGATCTGGGTGTCAAGGGCGTGCAAACGCAGGACATCAGCTTTTCCGCGCTGTACGCCACGGTGGTGATGCCGCTGGCCGGGGGGGAATTGTCGTTCGGCATGCCGCGCTCGGCCCTTCGGGAAATCTTCGGGTCCAGACCGATGGCGGGCGGCCAGGCCGCCGATCTTGAGTTGAGCATTCTCAGCCAGGCCGACTATCTGACCACGGTGGATCTGATGATCGGTCTGGACACCTACGGGTTGCGCTATGACAACACCTACGGTGCGCTGCGCGTTTCGGCGGGCCTGTACAAAGTCGACGATGCCGATGCGGCGCAAGTCGCTGTAGAATACGCCCTGTCGGACACCAAGCTGCGGTTTGGCGTGGAAACCCTGTCGAACGATTTTGAGACCGTGACCAATCTGGTGCTGGGCGGCTCACAGACCCTTGGCAAGCTGGAGTTGACGGGCGTGCTGCGCCACTTGGACAGCGGCATGTTTGCGGCCGACACCTTTCGACTTGATGCCGATTATCGGGTGACCGATGCAGTGACGGTCTCGGCCAGCTATCTGACGGCGTCCGAGGCGATGGACGACTTTTACGGTCTGTCGGCGGACTACACCTTCACCAAGACCGCCTATGTGCAGGCCGGAGTGCTGATGGTCGGCGGTGATAATTTGTACGACGTCTCGCTGGGCGTGAAGTTCTAATACACCGCCTGAACCCGGCCGGGGGTCAGCCCCGGCCCAGTTTTTCCAGCCGTGCCGCGCGCAAACGTGCGAAATCATCGCCCGCATGATAGGACGACCGCGTCAAGGGCGTGGCCGACACCATCAGAAAACCCTTGCCGAAGGCCGCGGTTTCATAGGCCTTGAATTCCTCGGGGGTCACAAACCGATCCAGCCGGTGATGCTTGGGGGTCGGTTGCAGATATTGGCCGATGGTCAGAAAATCCACATCCGCCGCGCGCATGTCATCCATCACCTGACCCACGCCCTGCCGATCCTCGCCCAGGCCCACCATGATGCCGGATTTGGTGAACAGCGTCGGGTCCAGTTCCTTGACCTTCTGCAACAGCCGCAAGCTGTGGAAATACCGCGCGCCGGGGCGGACGCTGGGGTAAAGGCCGGGCACGGTTTCCAGATTGTGGTTGAACACGTCCGGGCGCGCCTCGACCACTTTTTCAAGCGCCGACGGCGGGCATTTCAGGAAATCGGGCGTCAGAATCTCGATCGTGGTGCCAGGTGAGCGGTGCCGGATGGCGCGGATGGTCATCGCAAAGTGATCGGCGCCGCCATCGTCCAGATCGTCACGGTCCACCGACGTGATCACCACATGTTTCAGACCCAGTTCCGACACCGCATGCGCCACCCGCCCCGGTTCGAACGCATCCAGTGCATTCGGCTTGCCGGTGGCGATGTTGCAGAACGAACAGCCGCGCGTGCAGATATCCCCCATGATCATCATGGTGGCATGGCCCGCCGACCAGCACTCGCCGACATTCGGGCAACTGGCCTCTTCGCAGACCGTCACCAGCTTTTTTTCGCGCAGGATGTCGCGGGTTTTCTTGTAGCCCTCGGATGTCGGCGCGCGCACGCGGATCCAGTCCGGCTTTTTTGGCTGCGCATTGTCAGGCTTGTGCGCCTTTTCGGGGTGGCGTTGGTCTGGCAGCTTGAGATCACGCACCGGTTTTTCCCCCTAACGGCATCTGCCCTAACAGATAGTCTGGCCTCGGCCCCTTGGCAACGCCTGCTGCGATGCACCGGGCGCATGGGGCCATGGTGTAGGGGCAAGGCAGAAACGCGCCAGCCCGTTGTGTAATTGGAGGGACTATGAACAAGACACTTTTCGCCGAAGCGCTGGGTACCACGATCCTTGTACTGTTTGGCTGCGGGGCTGCCGTCATTGGCGGTGCTGCCATCGGTTTTACCGGGATTTCGCTGGCCTTTGGTCTGGCGATTGTGGCCGCCGCCTATGGCCTCGGCGCGATTTCCGGCGCGCATCTGAACCCGGCCGTTTCGTTGGGCATGGTGATGGCGGGCCGGATCGGCTTGGCCGAATTCGTGGGCTATGTGCTGGCGCAACTGATCGGGGCCACGCTTGGCGCCGCGGTGCTGTACCTGATTGCATCGGGCAAGGCCGATTTTGCCATGGGGCCATGGGCTTTGGGATCAAACGGCTACGGTCCGGGCTATTTGGGTGAATATGGCGTGTCTGCGGCGTTGGTCTTTGAATTCGTGATGACTTTTCTCTTCGTCACGGTGATTCTGGGGGCGACGGGCAAGGGCTCTGCCAATGGCTTTGCCGGGCTTGCGATTGGCCTCACGCTGGCTGCGATCCATCTGGTCGGCATCAATGTGACCGGAGTTTCGGTCAACCCGGCAAGATCATTCGGACCGGCGCTTTTCGCAGGCGGTGCTGCGTTCTCGCAGCTTTGGGTGTTCATCCTTGCACCTTTTGCGGGCGGTGCTTTGGCGGGTCTGTTTTACAAGGCCGGTCTGACCCGCGCCGACTGAGCGTTCGGCCAAGGCAAACAAAGGGGGCGCAGAAATGTGCCCTCTTTTTTCGTTTTAGAATTGTTCTAATCCCCTTTGCGCAAACCACACTGACGCTATATTGTGCGCGCAAGAGCCTTTGGTTCGGGGCCAACAGATCAATATCGGAGACAAGCAATGGATGGAAATGATACAGCGCGCGCTGGCAAATGCCCGGTTGTGCATGGTGTGGGGTCGCAGACCACCTTTGCGGCGCGGTCCAACAGCGATTGGTGGCCAAACCAGCTCAACTTGAAAATTCTGCATCAGCATTCCAACCTGTCCAACCCGATGGGCGCAGAGTTTGACTATGCGGCGGCCTTTGGCGCCCTCGACTATGCCGCTGTCAAATCCGACCTTTACGCGCTGATGACCGATTCGCAGCCTTGGTGGCCCGCCGACTGGGGCCATTACGGCCCGCTGTTCATCCGCATGGCCTGGCATTCCGCCGGCACCTACCGCACCGGCGATGGCCGTGGCGGGGCGGGCACCGGCACCCAGCGTTTTGCACCGCTGAATTCATGGCCCGACAACGTCAACCTCGACAAGGCGCGCCGTCTGCTGTGGCCGATCAAGGCCAAATACGGCAACGCGCTGTCCTGGGCCGATCTGATGATTCTGGCGGGCAATGCAGCACTCGAATCCATGGGCTTCAAGACCTTCGGCTTTGGCGGCGGTCGCGTCGATGTCTGGGAGCCGGAAGAAGATATCTATTGGGGCGCCGAAGACACCTGGTTGGGCGACGCGCGCTACACTGGCGACCGTCAGCTGGAAAACCCCCTCGCGGCAGTCCAGATGGGCCTGATCTACGTCAACCCCGAAGGCCCGAACGGTGTCGCCGATGCGCTGGCCTCGGGCCGCGATATCCGCGAAACCTTTGCGCGGATGGCGATGAATGATGAGGAAACCGTGGCGCTGACCGCTGGTGGCCACACCTTTGGCAAGTCGCATGGCGCGGGTGATCCAGCCCTTGTGGGACGTGAGCCCGAATCGGCCGGTTTGGACGAACAGGGCCTGGGCTGGAAAAATGCCTTTGGCACGGGTGTCGGCATCCATGCCACCGGTTCGGGGATTGAGGGCGCTTGGAAGCCAAATCCCACCACCTGGGACATAGGCTATCTGCATGTTCTGCTGAAATACGACTGGACCCTGCACCGCAGCCCGGCGGGTGCGCAGCAATGGCATCCGGTGAATTGCGAGCCGCAGGACATGGTCGTCGATGCGCATGACCCGTCCATCATGCACCCGCCGATGATGACCACTGCCGATATGGCAATGAAGATTGACCCGATCTATGGCCCGATCTCGCAGCGCTTCCTTGCCAATCCCGACGCCTTTGCCGATGCCTTCGCCCGCGCATGGTTCAAGCTGACCCACCGGGATATGGGGCCAAAAGCGCTGTATCTGGGGCCGGAAGTGCCCGCCGAAGACCTGATCTGGCAAGATCCGGTTCCGGCGGTGGATCATCCTCTGGTGCAGGCGTCCGACATTGCCGCGCTGAAAGCGCAAATTCTGGCATCGGGCCTTTCGGTGTCAGAGCTGGTGTCGGTGGCCTGGGCTTCGGCCTCGACCTTCCGCGGGTCCGACAAGCGCGGCGGTGCCAATGGCGCCCGCATCCGGCTTGCGCCGCAAAAGGATTGGGCGGTGAACAATCCGGCGCAACTGGCGCGCGTGCTGGCGGTGCTGGAGGGCATTCAGGCGGGCTTCAATGCCATGGGTGCGACGAAAATCTCGATGGCCGACCTGATCGTGCTGGGCGGATCGGCTGCGGTGGAACAGGCTGCAGGCGTTTCGGTGCCGTTCACGCCGGGCCGCACCGACGCCAGCCAAGCGCAGACCGACGTTGAAAGTTTCGCAGCCCTCGAGCCGCAGGCCGACGGTTTCCGCAACCACCTCAAGGCGCAATACACCGTGTCGGCCGAAGAGTTGCTGGTCGACAAGGCACAATTGCTGACCCTGACCGCGCCCGAAATGACGGTGCTGATCGGTGGCATGCGGGTTTTGGGCACCAACGCCGACGGCTCGAGCCATGGGGTTCTGACCCAGCGTCCGGGCGTCCTCAGCACTGATTTCTTCACCAATCTGCTGGATATGTCGACGGTCTGGACCGCCGCATCAGAGACGCAAGACAGCTTTGTCGGCCGCGATCGCACCACCGGGGCACAGCGCTGGACCGGCACCCGGGTCGATCTGGTGTTCGGGTCGAACTCGCAACTGCGCGCCTTGGCCGAAGTTTATGGTGCGCGTGACGGCCAAGCGAAATTCGTCAAGGATTTCGTGGCCGCATGGGTCAAGGTGATGGAACTTGACCGTTTTGATCTGAAGTAGGCTTCACCGGATCAAAACTTGAAAAAGGCGGCGCTCTGCGTCGCCTTTTTCAAACAGAACCACGCCGCCCCGGACTTGATCCGGGGCCTCTGCTTATGCGAGGAGGCCCTTGTCCGCGTCCGGGGCGGCGCGGCTTGTGCTTTTGCGAATCTCCATTTCCCCATAGCCCGACTTGCGCTAAACCCGCGCCATGACCTTGATGGAACTGAACCTCGCGCTACTGGCGTTGCTGATCACCCCCGGCCCGACCAACACGCTTTTGGCGTTGGCGGGCGCGCAGGGCGGGTTGCGTGCGGGCTTGCGGCTGCTGCCCGTCGAATTGCTGGCTTATCTTTGCGTGGTGGCGCCGCTGGCGCTGTTTGGCGCGCCGCTGCTCGAACGTTTGCCGATGTTGCGCCCGATTCTGACCGTGATTGCGGCACTTTGGGTGGGGCGGCTTGCCTTTGGCTTGTGGCACCGCCCGTCGGCGCAATCTGCAGCGGCACAACAAGTCACCGCCATGCAAGTGGCGGTCACCACATTGCTGAACCCCAAATGCCTGATCTTTGGTCTGGTCCTGCTTCCTGCAGGCCCCGGCACCCTGCCCGGTCAGATCAGTTTCGCAGCCCAGGTTCCGCTGATTGCGGCGCTGTGGGCGGGTTTGGGTGCCGGGGTGTTGTCGCGATCAGGCCAATGGCTGAACAAGGGTGCGGCGATCTGGCTGGCGGCTTTGGCGGTTCTGCTGGCCGCCAAAGCCTATGCAGGGTAAATCCGCGCCCCCCGGTGCGGCGCTGTGGCTCGGCACCGTCCGACCTGAAACCGACCAATGCGGGTCTTGCGCCCCCGGCACGGCTGCTGCTCAGCCAATCAACGGCCCGTGTTTGCCATAGGCTTCGCAGTAATGGCGGTGCAGGCGTTGCAGCGCGATGCGCAGCACAATCTTGCCCGATCGCGCCGCCCAGCCCAAACGCTGTTCGGCAGCTTCGATGCCTTCGAGAAAACAACAGACCCGCAGCGCCACATCGCCCAACCCCGGCCCCAGATCGCGCAGCGCCGCCGCCACCCGATCGCGCGCCGCACGCGGCCCCTCGGCCTGACCGCTGTCGGCACGAAACCCGCCACGGTCGCCGCCGGTCAGGAACCGCTCCCAGTTCTGCGTCACCCGCGGCCCCATCTGCGCCAATTCGAAATCCTCGCGCAGCCGTTCGGCCACAGCCACCAGTTCGGGCTCCAGAAACAGCTTGCCTTCCTTGTCCCGTCGGCGCCCCAGCACCGCCACCGGACTTTCGGCCAGATTATAGCGGATGCGGCGCGGGCCGTCTTCGGTGGCCAACTCGCGGATGTCCCAGTCGCGGTGCTGATCGGCAAAGGGCGTTGCGGCCTCGGCCAGACCCGGGCGATCGTCTTCATCGAGCATGCGCAACAAGGCGGCCCGTCCGGCGGCGGTGATTTCATAACTGGCCACCCGTCCCGGTTTGCGGCACACAATCCAGTCCTTCAAGGCGAAGGCCTGCGCCACCACCCGTTCGACCACCCCGGTGCGCGCGGTGCGCCCATCGGGAAAGTCGCGCATCACCACCGCCTTTTCCATATCGGGCGCAATGGCGAGGATTGCCCCCGGTTCGGCCAGACGCCGCAGGATGCGCTTGCCTTCGCGCTCAATCGTGGCGGCATCTGCAACAAGGCTTTGCGGGCGGATGGGTGCCGACATGGTGCGGTCGTCCTCTCTGGCAGTGGGAATTTGGGTTGCAGGGTTCTGGGCCAATGGCGTGCGGGCATCGGTGCTGTGCAGCAAGGCGGCCAGTGCCGCATCGACCAGCGGGTCGTCCCGGCGGCTCTCATAGCGGCGCACCAGACGCATCACGGTCGAGGCGTGTTTGCCGTCGCGCCGCGCCAGGGCACGCAGCGAGATGCCGTCCTCGGTATGGTGCAGGTACAGCCTGACGGCATCAGGCAACCAACCGGGCAAGCTGGGCAGGGTGGAGAGATTGGACTGCATCGCCTCGTTCCGCACCGTTTCACGGGCTGTCTGTGTCTTGCCAGAGACGTGTTCAACCGTGAGTGGCATTTGTTACCTAATGGTTAATATGAGGGTCTTTTCCGATAATTGTTTATAAATCCTAAACAATGCGGCAATCCTGCGCGCGCTCGAAACGAGCGATACGCAACGCCCGGTTGTATTCCTCTATGGTGAAACCTGCCCCATAGGAGGTTGCCATGACCGATTTTCGTGCCCTGTTGAATGAGTTGCGCCGCCCGCGCCTGCTGATCCGCGCCGCCCGCCTTGGGCTGGACGATTACCGGCGCGAGCGGGATCTGAAGCGTCTTGTCCCCAATCCCTTGACGGCCAACCGCACCGTGCCACATCTGCTGGCGGTTGAGGAGCAGTTGGAAGAAACCCGCCGTGCCGGAGATGCCGCCTATTCCGTCGCCCGCCACGTCGATGTTCTGATCGCGCTGATGGCTGAGGTGCGGCTGTTGCCGCGCAACGTGGCCGTGTAAAATGCGAAAGGCCCGCGCCGGATGTGGCGCGGGCCATTGTTTCCATTTTCGAACCTATGCCACGCCGAACCCTCTGCAGGATGTGCTAGATTGTGCCACGCTTTGGCCTTCGATCAGGCCACCGGCACAACATCGGGGGTTTCACACCCCTGTACCCCCGTGGAATATTTCAGGACAGATGAACGGCAAAAACAGGCCGTGCTCAGATGAACGCATCCGGCATTTCCGATTTGCGCTTGGCCACATAGGCGTCCAGCGCCTCGCGGATGCCCGCGTCCAGTGGCGGCTGCTGATAGTCGCCCAGCATCTTGGCCACCCGTTCGGTCGCCAAGGCTTGGGTGTCGCGCGCGCCCTCCTCGGCCCAGGTTTCGAACGGTTTGAAATCGAAGAGGTCAGAGCGCCAGAACGCGGTCTTGAAATTCGCCTGCGTGTGCTCGCAGCCCAGATAGTGACCGCCCGGCCCCACTTCACGGATGGCGTCCATGGCCTGACCGTTGGTGTCCATCATCACGCCCTGCGCCAGATGGTGCAGGGTGCCGAGCTGATCGGCGTCCATCACGAATTTCTCGTAGGAACTGACCAGACCACCCTCGAGCCAACCGCAGGCGTGCAGCATGAAGTTGACACCGGCCAGCAGTCCCATGTTCAGGCTGTTCGCGGTCTCATACGCCGCCTGCGCATCGGGCAGCTTCGATCCGCAGAACGAGCCTGCCGAGCGGTAAGGCAGACCCAGACGCCGCACCAACTGGCCCACGCCATAGGTGATATGCGCGGCCTCGGGGGTGCCAAAGGTCGGCGCACCCGAGTTCATGTCGATCGAGGTCACGAAAGCCCCCGCAATCACCGGGGCACCGGGGCGTACCAGCTGGCTGTAGGCGACGCCCGCCAGCACCTCGGCCAGCACTTGCGTCAGCGTGCCTGCCACCGTTACCGGAGCCATCGCGCCACCCACGATGAACGGCGAGATGATCGCGGCCTGATTGGCCTGCGCATAGACCTCCAGCGCCCCCATCATGATGCCGTCAAAGGTCATCGGTGAGTTGATGTTGATCAGGCTGGTCATCACCGTGTTCTGATCGACGAAATCCGCGCCGAACAGGATCTTCGACATCTCAACCGAATCCGCCGCCCGAGTGGGTTCGGTGACCGACCCCATATAGGGCTTGTCTGACAGCGTCATATGCGCGTGCAGCATATCCAGATGGCGCTTGTTCACCGGAATATCGGTCGGCTCGCAGACGGTGCCGCCGGAATGGTGCAGCCATTTCGACATATAGCCCAGTTTCACGAAATTCTGGAAATCATGGATGGTGGCATAACGGCGACCGCCCGCCGCATCGCGCACGAATGGGGGGCCGTAGACCGGGGCCAGCACCAGATTGCGGCCACCAATATCGACATTGCGCTCCGGGTTGCGGGCGTGTTGCACGAAGGTTTTCGGCGCGGTGGCGCAAAGCTTGCGCGCCAGCCCGCGCGGGATATGCACCCGCTCGCCGCGCACATCGGCACCGGCCTCGCGCCAACGCTGCAAGGCGGCCTCGTTTTCCACGAAATTGACGCCGATTTCTTCAAGCACGGTTTCGGCGTTCCATTCAATGATCTGCAGCGCCTCTTCATTGAGGATCTCAAAATTCGGGATGTTGCGCTGAATGAATTTCGCCGTCTCAAACGACACCGCAGTGCGTTCCGCGCGCCGTGTGGCCCCACCCCCACCGCGCGCCCGACGTCCACCCAAATCGCTCATGTCATTCTCCATTCGTTGCCGCGGAGGCGGCTTATTGCACTGTCTTATGCCGCGATTGCGCTGCCCCCCGCCCCCCGAATACGCCGCTAAATCGACAAAACCGACATCAAGCCGCGCTGAAACCGACTTACCTTTCACATTGGCGCAAATATCCTTCAAAGGGTGAGGCCGACAGGCCGAGGGGGACGGAACGTCCTCCTAAAATTCTTTCTTCAAGAATTTTCCCCCGCGGCCACCTTGCGATTCCTTGGCTCAAAGGCTAACGCGGGCCATGACACAGCATCAACGCCTTCTGATCATCGACTTCGGCTCTCAGGTCACGCAATTGATTGCGCGCCGCCTGCGCGAGTTGAACGTTTATTGTGAAATTCACCCTTATAACAAGGTCGACAACGCCTTTCTGGACGCCTTTGCGCCAAAAGCCGTGATCCTGTCGGGTGGCCCGGCCTCGGTCTACTGGGAAGGCGCGCCGATGCCGCCTTCGGGCGTCTTCGATCTGGGCGTGCCGATATTGGGCATCTGCTATGGCCAGCAGGTGATGATGCATTGCCTTGGCGGGCATGTCGAAGGTGGTCACGGCACCGCCGAATTCGGTCGCGCCTTCGTGACGCCCACCGCTGACACGCTGCCATTGTTGGGCGGTTGGTTTGCGGATGGCCGCGAACAGGTCTGGATGAGCCACGGCGATCATGTCTCGCGCCTCGCCCCCGGCTTTCAGGTCTATGGCACCTCGCCGAATGCTCCCTTTGCGGTGACCGCCGACATCGCACGACAGTTCTATGCCGTACAATTCCACCCCGAGGTGCATCACACCCCCAAAGGCGCGCAGCTGTACCGGAATTTTGTGCAGCTGGCAGGCTTTAGCGGCGATTGGACCATGGGGCTCTACCGTGAGCAGGCCATCGCCAACATCCGCGCGCAGGTTGGGGACAAGCAGGTGATTTGTGCTTTGTCGGGTGGCGTTGACAGTTCCGTCACCGCGATCCTGATCCACGAGGCGATTGGCCCACAACTCACCTGCGTCTTCGTCGATCACGGTCTGCTGCGGCTGGGCGAGGCCGAACAGGTCGTCGCCATGTTCCGCGATCATTACAACCTGAACCTGATCCATGCCGACGAATCCGAACTGTTCCTTGGCCGCCTGACCGGGGTTTCCGATCCTGAAACCAAGCGCAAGATCATCGGCGGTCTGTTCATTGACGTGTTCCAGAAATACGCCAATGGCATTGAGGGCGCGGAATTCCTTGCCCAAGGCACGCTGTATCCTGACGTGATCGAAAGCGTTTCGTTCTCTGGCGGCCCGTCCGTCACCATCAAATCGCACCACAATGTCGGTGGGTTGCCCGAGAAGATGGGCCTGAAACTGGTCGAACCGCTGCGGGAACTCTTCAAGGATGAGGTCCGCGCCTTGGGCCGCGAGTTGGGTCTTCCCGCCAGCTTCATCGGCCGCCACCCCTTCCCCGGCCCGGGTCTGGCGATCCGCTGCCCCGGCGAAATCACGGTCGAAAAGCTGGAGATTCTGCGCAAGGCCGATGCCGTCTACATCGACCAGATTCGCAAGCATGGGCTTTATGACGAGATCTGGCAGGCTTTCGCCGCCATTTTGCCGATGAAAACCGTGGGCGTGATGGGCGACGGGCGTACCTATGATTATGCGCTGGCCCTGCGGGCAGTCACGAGCGTAGACGGCATGACCGCCGACACCTACCCCTTCAGCCATGATTTCCTGGGCGAAACCATGACCCGCATCATCAACGAGGTGAAGGGCATCAACCGGGTGTTCTATGACGTGACATCAAAACCACCCGGCACCATCGAACTTGAGTGATGGGTTGAACAAAGGGCAATACCGTGATGAAATATCTGGATAAAGCCCTTTGCACTTTGCTGTTTCTTGGCGCGACTTTGCATGTCTTTGGCACGCTCACCAGCTATGCGGCCTTCACCGAAGTCTGGGTCTGGTCGCTGGGCTCCAGCCTTGCCGCCGGGCTGATCGCGGTTCTGAACTGGCTGCGCCCCGCGCGCGCGCGTGACCGCGTTCTGATAGCGGTGATCGTGGTGGCCAGCCTGCTCTGGGTGGCCGTCGATCTTGGTTTCGGGGTGGCGATCGGCAATGTTGCCGATCCTCGGGTGATCTGGCACGCGGTTTGCGGCCTGGGTCTGGCGGGCTTTGGGCTCGCGGCATTGCGCAAGGGCCGGTAACGACCCCTGCGCCAAGGTTCAAAAGCTGCCATGATGCGCGATCTGCGCCAAGGGCCTGCGTGCGGAGGGAAATTCGCGCGCCTGCAACGCCTCGGGCAAGGCCGACACCGCGCCCTTGTTGCCAATCGCCACCACCGCCTGCAACACCACGCCTTCGGGCACGTTCAACAACCGTTGCGCCACATCGACATCAAAGCCGCCCATCGCATGCGCCACCAGCCCCAGATGTTGCACCTGCAACCCCATCTGCGCCCAGGCCGCCCCGGCATCAAAGGCGTGCCAGCGGTTGGGCGATTTCACTTCGTCGCGCTCGGTGTAATCCTGCGAGGCGACCACGACCAGCGCGCCCGCCTTTTGCGCCCAAGCCCGGTTGGACGGCACCAAAGTGTCGGCAATCGCCGCAAAGCCCGCATCGCCACGCAGCCCCCAGACAAAGCGCCACGGCTGATTGTTGGAGGCCGAAGGCGCCCAACGCGCCGCCTCCAGCACCGACATCAGCTGTGCCTGCGACATCGGCGTGTCGGCAAAAGAGCGCGGTGACCACCGGGTCAGGAACTGGTCGTCGATGGCATGGTCGGCGTGGCGTGTGGTGGCGAGGCTGGCGGCGGCAACTGGGCTATTCATCACGGTCTCTTTCCTGCTTTGATGGCCCCAAGGTTACAGGCTGGGCTGGCTTTGGAAAACCCCGATCACACTGCTAACTTTCACAGGCATTGTGCGTGCAGGCTCTGGTCGTGGTCCGAGGGATTGGCTAGACAGCGGGCATGCCTGCGACCAAACCCCCCAACTTTCTGCGCCGTCACCCGGATTTCGCCCGGTTCTGGGGAGGGATGGCCTTTGAAAACATCGCTGTGCAGATCGAGGCCGTCACCATCGGCTGGCAGATCTACACCGTCAGCCGTCAAACGCTGTCGATCGAGGAAAGCGCCTTCATGGTCGGCATGGTCGGCCTTGCGCAGTTTGCGCCGCTGTTCTTGCTGACGCTGTGGGCGGGGTCGCTGGCCGACCGCCATTCGCGGCGCGCCATCGTGATGGCGTCGATTGCGCTGAAAATCATCGGCGTGCTGGGGCTGGTTGCGGTGGCGCTGGAACCCGATCCCAACCTGATGCATGTTTTCGCCATCGCGGCGCTGTTTGGGGTGTCGCGCGCCTTTCTGTCGCCCGCCGCATCGGCGCTGACGCCGATGCTGGTGCCCAAAGCCGATATGCCACAGGCGATCTCGCTGAAATCGCTCAGCTGGCAAGTGTCGGTGATCCTCGGGCCGTGGATCGGCGGCATGTTGTGCGCTTATTCCACCGCGCTCGCTTATGGCGTTGCTGCGGGGCTTTATGTGGTGGCGATGGTCACCGTGGCCACGCTGCGCACCAACACCACACCTGACCGCCAACCCGGAAGCCAGATCGCGCAGATCCGTGAGGGGCTGGCCTACACCTTCCAGAACAAGATCATTTTCGGGGCCATTTCGCTGGACCTGTTTGCCGTGCTGCTGGGTGGGGCCACCGCCCTGTTGCCCGCCTTTGCCAGTGATATCCTCAAGGTCGGTCCCGAGGGGTTCGGCATCCTGCGGTCCGGCCCCGCGATTGGCGCGGTGATCATGGCGCTGGCCTTGGCGCGCTGGCCACTCAAGCGCCGTGCCGGGGTGCGGATGTTCTGGGCGGTCGCGGCCTTCGGGGTGGCGACCGTGGTGTTCGGATTATCGCAGAACATGTGGCTGTCGGTGGCGGCGCTCGCCGTGCTGGGGGCTGCCGACATGATCTCGGTCTATGTGCGCCAAACCCTGGTGCAGATCGTGACGCCCGACCACATGCGTGGCCGGGTGTCGTCGGTGTCGGGACTGTTCATTTCAGGGTCGAATGAGTTGGGAGAGTTCGAGTCCGGCGTTGTCTCGCGCTTCATCGGCCCGGTCGGGGCTGCGGTGTTTGGCGGGCTTGGCACATTGGCCGTCACCGGACTTTGGGCCTGGATGTTCCCCGCGCTGCGCCAGGCCGACCGGCTGGACGGCACCGAAGCCTTTGAAGAGACCACCAAACCGCATTCGGCCATCAGCCCCGCCAGTTAGATCAAGGCGCGCGCCGGACAGGCATGGCACAGCAGACGTCTTGTACATCCGTGCAGATACGCCATCTGGACATTCGGTGCCAGCAAGGTCAGCACTGAGCCAAACTGCAAAGGCCTTGCCATGTCTGATCACCGACAACCCCTGCGCGCGGCCCTTTGGATGACCGGGGCGATTGCCTCTTTCACCGCGATGGCCGTCGCCGGGCGGCAGGTCAGCCACCTGCACGACAGCTTTGAAATCATGACCGCGCGCTCGGCGGTGGGCTTTGTGCCGGTGCTGATCTACGCCACAGCCGCGGGTCGGCTGCGCCAGATCGGCACCGGCAATCTGCGCGGCCATGCGCTGCGCAATCTGGTGCATTTCACCGGGCAGAACCTGTGGTTCTGGGCGCTGACCATGATCCCTTTGGCGCAGGTGTTTGCACTGGAATTCACCTCGCCGATCTGGGTGATCCTGCTGTCGCCGCTGCTGCTCAAAGAGCGGTTGACGCGCGCCCGCGCCATCGCGGCGGCACTGGGCTTTGTCGGAGTTCTGATTGTCGCCCGCCCCGATCTGACCGATCTGAACCCCGGCGTGGCGGCGGCGGCGGGCTGTGCGGTGTTCTTTGCCATAACCTCGATTCTGACAAAGGCGCTGACACGGGCCGAGAGTATCATGACCATCCTGTTCTGGCTGACCCTGATGCAGTTCGGCTTTGGCTTGATCGGCGCGGGCTATGATGGCGTCGTGCATCTGCCCGATGCGCAAACCCTGCCCTGGCTGTTGCTGATCGGCGGCGCGGGGGTGCTGGCGCATCTGAGCCTGACCTCGGCGCTGTTTCTGGCCCCGGCCAGCTATGTGGTGCCGCTGGATTTCGTGCGGTTGCCGGTGATCGCCGTGGTTGGCGCGCTGATTTATGCCGAACCGCTGGACCCTTTTGTTTTGCTGGGTGGGGCGGTGATTTTCGCTGGCATCTGGATCAACATCCGCGCCGAGTTGCAATCTGGCCGTGAAAGACCAAACGTCACAGTTTCGTGACGTCGCGTCACGAATTGACCGAAAACGACTTTGCCGCTTAGGCAGTCTCATCAGTGCAATTTCTTCTGAAGGCCTGCGTTCAAGACAGGCCATGGCGATTGCCGCAACTTCACGGGGATGAGATATATGAGAGTGACACTAACCGCGCTTGGCGCGCTGGCCCTGACCACGACGGTCGCACAGGCTGGCGGGGTCGAGCGTTCTGCCGGCAATCTGAGCTTCATGTTCCAGACCGGCAACTATGCCGAATTGAGCTATGGGTCGATTTCGCCGGATGTTTCGGGCGTGCAATTGCTGCCCGCCGGGATGTTTTCGCCCGCTGGTGCGCAGTCGGGGGATATCACCCCAACCTACACAACCATGACTTTGGCGATCAAGACCCAGTTAAGCGACAAGCTGGATTTCGGCGTCCTGCTGGATCAACCCATCGGCGCGAACGTCAGCTACGCCGGGTCGACGGGCTATGTCTATGGCGGTGTGACAGGCTCCAGCGCCGAGATCACATCCTCGGCCGTGACGGCCTTGTTGCGCTACCAGGTGACGGACGCGATCAGCGTTTATGGCGGTCTGAAGGTGGCAAACACCTCGGGCAATGTGCGGCTGTTCAACGGCTACACCATGTCGACCAGCACCGAGAAGGACATGGGCTATCTGGTGGGCGCCGCCTATGAAAAGCCCGAAATCGCCCTGCGCGTCGGGCTGACCTACGAATCCGCCATCACCCATGATTTTGCTGTCACCGAAAATGGCGGTCCTTCGCTGCCGTTCTCGACCGAAGTGCCGCAATCGGTGACCCTGGATTTCCAAAGCGGCGTGGCCAAGAACACATTGGTGTTCGGCTCGATCCGCTGGCGCGACTGGTCGGCGTTTGACATCACACCGGCGGGCTATTTCGGTCTGACGGGCGACTCGCTGGTCAGCTATGAAAACGATGCCGTCACCTACAATCTGGGCGTTGGCCGCAAGTTCAACGACAGCTGGTCCGGCGCGATAACCCTGGGCCATGAGGCCACCAAAGGCGGTTTTGCCGGCAACCTTGGCCCAACCGACGGCTACACCAGCCTTGGCCTTGGCGCGACCTACACCAAGGACAAGATGAAAATCTCGGCCGGCGTCAGCTATGCCTGGATCGGCAATGCCCAGACCGAAGCACCGGCTCCGTTCCCCGATGGATTGGCTTTGGCTGATTTCAAAGACAACAATCTGTTGGGCATCGGCGTGAAGATCGGCTTTTCGTTCTGACCTCTGACGCATGACACGACGGCCCTGCATTCTGGTGCGGGGCCGTTTTCTTTTGGCCTTTCTCAGCCCGGCGCAACCCTGTTACAAGGCCCACAACAGCAAGGGGCCAAGCCGATGATCTACACCACGGGTCAGCACTACCTGAATGCCACGCAGAAACGCGTGCTGCTGTTTGGCATGTCCGGCCTTGGCAAAACCCATCTGTCCAACATGCTGCGCGACGGCGGGCAGTGGTTTCACTACTCGGTCGATTACCGCATCGGCACCCGGTATATGGGCGAATACATCGCCGACAACTTCAAGCGCGAGGTGATGAAGGTGCCGCTGCTGCGCGAGCTGATGCTGTCGGATTCCGTCTACATCGCCTCGAACATCACCTTCGACAATCTGGCCCCGCTGTCGACCTATCTGGGCAAACCGGGCGACCCCGCGCGCGGTGGCATTGCCTTTGACGAATACCAACGCAGGCAGGCCCAGCACGCGCAGGCCGAGGTGGCGGCGATGCTGGACACCCCGCGTTTCATCGACCGCGCGCAGGATATCTATGGTTATCAGCACTTTGTCTGCGACACCTCGGGCTCTATCTGCGAGGTGGTCAATGCCGAAAACCCCGCCGATCCGGTGATGACCGCGCTGTCGCAGGCGATGCTTCTGGTCTGGATCAAGGGATCAGAGGCCCACAAGGCCGAACTTGCCCGCCGCTTTGATCGCGCACCAAAGCCGATGTATTACAATCCCGCCTTCCTTCTGGACCTGTGGGCCGAATATCTGGACCGCGAAGGGCTGCCCGCGACCCGCGTTGACCCCGATGCTTTCCTGCGCTTTGGCTATGGCCGCCTGCTCGACCACCGCCAGCCGCGTTATGCGACCATGGCGCAATGGGGCGTGACCGTGACCGCCGAAGAGGTGGCACAAGTGCGCAGCCCCGCAGACTTTGACACCCTGATCGCCCGCGCGCTTGATCACCGCAACGCGACCGCCTAATTACCGACAGCCGGAGAATATCATGCCCATCACCCTGCCCGCCACCCTGCCCGCCTTTGACGTCCTGAAGGGCGAAGGCGTCATGGTGATGTCGCCGGAACGGGCGCAGGCGCAGGAAATCCGCCCGTTGCGGATTGCGCTGTTGAATCTGATGCCGAAGAAAATCCAGACCGAAAACCAGTTTGCCCGGCTGATCGGGGCGACGCCGTTGCAGATTGATCTGTCGCTGATCCGCATGACCGAACATCTGACCAAGAACACCGCCGCCGCCCATATGGAGACGTTCTACCGCCCCTTCGCAGAAGTCGAGGCCTCGGGTGAGAAATTCGACGGCCTGATCATCACCGGCGCGCCGATTGAACATCTGCCGTTCGAAGAGGTCACCTATTGGGACGAATTGTGCCGGGTGATGGACTGGACGCAAACCCATGTGCATTCGACCTTTGGCGTGTGCTGGGGCGCGATGGCGATGATCTATCACTTCCACGACGTGCAAAAACACATGCTGCCGCACAAGGCTTTCGGCTGTTTCCGGCACCAGAACCTGACGCCGACTTCACCGTTTCTGCGCGGCTTTTCAGATGATTTCGTCATTCCGGTGTCACGCTGGACCGAGATGAAACAACCCGAAATCGCGTCCGCCCCGGGCTTGCGCACGCTGCTCGGGTCGGATGAGGTTGGCCCCTGTCTGATCGAGGATCCGGCCCACCGGGCCTTGTACATCTTCAACCACTTTGAATATGAAAGCGACACGCTGAAACAGGAGTATGACCGCGATGTCGCGGCCGGCACCCCGATCAATATTCCGTTGAACTACTACCCCGGCGACAATCCCGCCCTACCTCCGATGAATCGTTGGCGCAGCCACGCGCATTTGCTTTATGGCAATTGGATCAACGAGATATATCAGGGAACGCCCTATGATCTGGCCGAAATTGGCGCTTAGTGTGCTGTTGATCGCAGCGGTTCTGGGCGCTTTTGCCGTCTATGTCCTGTACCGCGCCGCCAGCCGTGAAGCGGCGCTGATGGCCGCGCATCCGCCCGCGGGACAGATCATCATGGTGAACGGGCTGCGGGTGCATGTGCTGGTGGCGGGGGCCGGGCCGGATCTGCTTCTGATCCACGGCGCTTCGGGGAACGCGCGGGATGTCACCCTGGCCTTGGCCGACCGATTGACCAGGGATTTCCGGGTGATCGCGTTTGACCGTCCCGGTCTTGGCCATTCGGATCCGCTGCCCGATGACAGCCTTTCCGCGCAAGCCCGGCACCTGTCGGCCGCCGCTGCACAACTGGGGGTCACCGATCCGCTGCTGGTCGGGCAAAGCTATGGCGGTTCGGTGGCGCTGGCCTGGGCGCTCAACGCGCCGCTGAAACCCCGGGCGCTGGTGCTGATTTCCTCGCCCTCGCTGCCCTGGCCCGGACCACTCGACATCTGGTATCGGCTGAACAACTCCCGTTTGGGCGCGGCGGTGCTGATCCCTCTGGCCACCGCTTTTGTCTCTGACGACTATATCGGGGCCTCGATCCAAGGCATCTTTCGTCCTGCAGCGGTGCCGCCCGGCTATGCCACCGCCATCGACGCGCCGATGACTCTGCGCCGCAGTGCCTTGCGGGCCAACATCGCGCAGGTCAACGCCCTGCGCGCGCAACTGGTTGATATGCAACCCCGATATGCGGAACTGACCCTGCCAATCGAAATCGTTCACGGCACCGCCGACACCATCGTGCCGCTGCACATTCATTCGCGGCCCTTCACCGCGATGCACCCCAACGCGCATCTGACGGTGATTGAGGGCGCTGGCCACATGCCGCATTATTCCCATGCCGACGCCGTGTTTCAGGCCATCGCCCGCGCCGCATTGCGCAGCCCGCGCCAATCGCCATAGTGGTGCAAAGCCAACCCGGAGAAGCCCCCATGTCCGACCTGCCCTTTGACGGTGCCATCAGCCGCTATTTCAAGGAAGGCGCGCCGAAGGACGTGCGCAAAGCCATTGAAAAGGCGGGCAAAGATCAGATCCTGTGGCAAGACTTTCCCTACCGCGAAGAGATGAAGAAAAAGGACTACGCGCTGCATATGGAGGCGCTGCAAATTCAGCTGGTGCGCATGCAGGCAGACGTCAAATCCACCGGCAAGCGTATCGTCGTGGTGTTTGAAGGGCGCGATGCGGCGGGCAAGGGCGGCGCGATTGGCGCGATGCGTGAAAACCTCAACCCGCGTGTGGCAACCGTTGTGGCGCTGTCGAAACCGTCGGACCGTGAGGCGGCGCAATGGTATTTTCAGCGCTATGTCGATTGGCTGCCCGCCGCCGGGGAAATTGCCCTGTTCGACCGATCCTGGTACAACCGCGCCATGATCGAGCATGTGTTCGGCTTTTGCACACCCGAGCAGCGCGAAAAATTCTTTCGCCAACTGCCTGATTTTGAACGGATGATCGTGGATGAGGGCATCACCCTGATCAAGCTGTGGCTGGAGGTCGGTCAGGCTGAACAGCTCAAGCGGTTTCTGGACCGTGAGCAAGACCCGCTGAAACAGTGGAAACTCTCGTCCATCGACATCGACGGTCTGTCAAAATGGGACGCCTATTCGGCGGCCATCGCGGAAACCATGCAGATCAGCGATTTCAAGGATGCGCCCTGGACGGTGATCCTGTCGGATGACAAACTGCGCACGCGGATTGCGGCGATTCAGACCCTGCTGCACGCGATGGACTACAAGGGCAAGGATGCGGGCGCGATTGGACAGATCGACGCCAAGATCTGCGGCGGTGTGAAACTGCGGCCATGAAACGCGGCTACCACCACGGCAATCTGCGACAGGCTTTGATCGACGCGGCCCTGATCCTGATTGCCGATCAGGGGCCAACCGGTTTCACCCTGTCCGAGGCCGCCAAGGCCGCCGATGTCACCCCCGCCGCCGTCTACCGCCATTTCGCGGGCCGCGATGAACTGTTGGCCGAGATTGCCCGCCAAGGCTATGACATCTTCGCCGCCCTGATGGAATTTGCCTTCAACAACGGCCAGCCCACCGCCCTTGCGGCGTTTGAGGCGACGGGGCGCGCCTACCTTGCCTTTGCCCGCAAATACCCGGGCCATTATATGGCAATGTTCGAATCCGGTCTGAACCTGAACGCGCATCCCGAACTGGCGCTGGTGGCGCAAAAGGCGCGCGGCGTGCTGGAACGCGCGGCGGAAAACCTGTCACAACACATGCCCGCCGCAAAACGCCCGCCAAGCACGATGTTTTCCGCCCATATCTGGGCGATGAGCCACGGCGTGGTGGAGTTGTTCATGCGCGGATCGCCGGGCAGCCAAAGCCCCTACAAGCCCGAGGATTTGCTGGAGGCCGGGATCGGGATTTACCTGCGCGGTCTGGGATTGCTGCCACCTGACAAGTAGGGGGGCGCGGCCCCCCTCGCGTTGCTCACCCCTCGGGATATTTTCACAGAGAGGATGTCAGCGGAACAGCACCAGCGCACCGGGCGACCAGGCAACGCGGGTGCGGGTGCCAATGTCCAGCACCGGGCGGCCAAAGACGTTGCGCATCGACAGGCGCATCGGTTTGTCGGTGCCATCGAGTTTGATGTCGTAATAGGTCATGTCGCCGTAATAGACGACCTCTTCGACCACCGCCCAGCTTTCGCGGTCGGTCGCGGTTTGACCTTCAAACAGGATGGTCAGGGTTTCGGGGCGGAAGCCCACCGAGGCGCCGGTTTCGCTCGGGGTGCCCATGACCTGGCCTGCGTCCAGCGTCAGCGCGCCAAAGCCCTGCGCCTCTACCTCGACCTGGCCATCCGCTTCGGACAGGATCCGCGCGGGCAGGAAGTTCATGGTGCCGATGAAATTCGCCACCTTGCGGCTGTTGGGACGCCTGTACAGGGTTTCGGGATCGGCCAGTTGCGCAATCTCGCCCTCAAACATCACCGCGATGCGGTCCGACATCACCAGGGCTTCTTCCTGATCATGGGTGACAAGAATGAAGGTGATGCCGACCTGCCGCTGCAAGCGGATCAACTCGACCTGCATCTGCTCGCGCATCTTCTTGTCCAGCGCCGACAGCGGTTCATCCAGCAGCAAGACCTTGGGCTTGAGGATCAGCGCCCGCGCCAAGGCCACCCGCTGCCGCTGCCCGCCCGAAAGCGCATGCGCCGCGCGCGCGCCAAAGCCCTTCAAGCCCACCATTTCCAGCGCTTCGGCCACCGCCGCCGCCTTTTCCGCCGCCGAACGCGGATCTTTGCGCAAACCAAAGCCGACGTTCTGTTCGACGCTCAGATGCGGAAAGATGGCGTAGGACTGGAACACCATATTGGTCGGGCGCACATTGGCGGGCACGCCCTCCATGTCCTTGCCGTCGATCATCACCACACCGGACGAGATGCCCTCAAACCCCGCGATCGTGCGCAAGAGCGTGGTCTTGCCACAGCCCGATGGCCCCAGCAGCGAGAAGAACTCACCCGCACGGATCGTCGCGGTGATCCCGCGCAGGGCATGGTAATCGCCATAATATTTATGAACGTCTTGGAACTCGATCATGGTTTGAACGGGCATCGTTGCTTTCTCGGACGTCACAGGAAGCCTCCAGTATCCTTGCCACCGGTTTTGGCGATGCCCCGGCGGCGGAAATATTCAGCGGTTGCAAGAAGCGCTATCGACAGCATCACAAGGATCGTCCCCAGCGCCATGATCACAGGCACTGCCTGCGGAAAGCGGAATTGGCCCAGGATATAGACCGGCAAGGTGTTGGCATTGCCCGCCAGAAAGAAGGCCATGATGAATTCGTCCAGACTGATGGTGAAGGTGATCAGCAAGGACGAAATGATCCCCGGCATCACCAAGGGCAGAATGATCAGCCGAAAGGTGGACACCGGGGTTTCGCCCAGATCATAGGCCGCCTCTTCCAACGACTGGTCCAGCGACTGAAACGCCGCCGACAGGATCGCGATGGAGAATGGCGTGCAGACCAGCACGTGCCCAAGGATGACGGTCAACAGCGACATCGGCACATCCAACGCCCGCAACACCGCCAGAATGGCCACGGCCAGCACGATCTCGGGCAGCACCAGCGGCATCATGATCAGGCCCATGATCCCGGCCTTGGCCGGAAACACATAGCGAGTCGACGCGCGCGCGGCGAAAATCCCCAAGGCCGTGGCGAGAATCGACGCTGACATCGCGATGATCAGCGAATTCTTCAGCGCCTGATGCAGTTCGGGCTCTTCCCACAGCTTGACGAACCATTTGGTGGTGGCGCCCGACAGCGGAAAGGCAATCACCGTGGCATCGTTGAAGGCAAAGATCGGCAACAGCACGATCGGCGCATAAAGAAAGATCAGATAGGCAATCGTATAGCCTTTGAACCAACCGCCCTGCATCACTTCACCCCCTGACGGTAGCGCCGCGTGGCCAGCAGGAACAGAAAGCTGATCCCCAGCACCACCGCCATGGCCGAAATCGCAATCGCAGAGCCCATCGGATAGTTGTCCAGCTTCTTGAAATTCAGGTCGATCATATTGGCCACCAAACGGCCCTCGGGTCCGCCCAGCAACTGCGGTGTCACGAAATCACCAATGGTCGGGATGAACACGATCAACACCGCCGAAATCACCCCCGCCATCGACAACGGCAGCGTCACCCGCAAAAAGGTCATGAACGGGGTTTCGCCCAGATCACGCCCGGCCTCAAGGAAGGACCGGTCGATTTTCTCCAGGGCCACAAAGATCGGCAGGATCGCGAACGGCGCATAGGCATGGGCCAGCGCCGTGATCACCGCGCCGACGCTGTAGTTGATCGCCTGCAAGGGTTCCGTGATCACCCCCAACCACATCAGAGACGAGTTGACGACACCGTTGAACCCCAGGATCACCTTCCACAAGAAAATCCGGATCAGGTATGAGGTCCAGAAGGGAATGGTGATCAGGAACAGCCACAGCGATTTGCGCGACGGATGCACGTAAAAGCTGACGAAATAGGCGACCGGGAAGGACAAGAGCACCGTCGTCACCGTCACCGCCAATGCCACGAACACCGACCGCAGCATCACCGCGCGGAACGCCGGGTTCGACCAGGCGGTGACGTAGTTGCTGGTGGTCCAGTCATAAAGGATGGTCAGATAGCCATCGGTCATGAAGCTGTAGGCAAAGATCATCGCCAGTGGTGCCGCCAGCAGCAGCACCGCATAGATCGCCGTTGGACTGATCATCAGCAACCCGTTGGTTGCCTCGGACCGACCAATGCGGCCCTTGCGGGTCGATTGCGCCATCATTCCCCCTGTCATGCCATCTTGCGGGCACGTGTTCTTCAACGTTTGATCAAATTAAGCCGATCGCGCCAAACCGCGCAAGCCCCATTCGACCCCATCAGGAACCACAGCGCCGCGAAAGGGCAAGCAGATCAGGTCAGATCCCGACGCGTTCGATCGCGATTGCCCGTTTTTTCAGCTCGTCATACAGCGTTGGCACCACCCGCAGCGACGACACCGCGACGCGCAGGGCATCGGTGATGCGCGCCTCGGACCCCGGCTCGGCCACGCGCCAAACCATGCGGCGGGCGACGCCATCATCATAGACAATCTCGGTCGAACCGCTGCGGGTCTTGCGCCAGCCCAGAAAATCGGCACCACCGTGCGGGGCGTGAAACGTGCTTTGAAGTCCCATTGTCGGGCCTTTCTTTATCTGCTCTGTCGCGATTAAAACCCGCGTTCAACCGGTCCGGTCAACCACGTAGCAAGCGATCATGGATGATCGGTAAACAATCCCGACAAACCGGCATTTTTGGTGACAAGTTGGACACAGCCGCCTTGGCTCTGCCACAAGACCGACACAATCGCGCCACAATTGGCTACACGGCCATATCCGAAGGCGGACGCGGCAGCAGATGCGCCAGTGTCGCCAGCCCCTGTTCATATTGCTGGCGCGCGATATTGCCCACCACCGCCAGCCGCACCGCGTTCGGGGCGCGGCCATGCATCATCGCGTATTCATCGGCCGACCGCACCAGCACACCCTGATCTTCGGCCATCCGGGTGAAGGTGGAGGCGCGCCAGCCCTGCGGCAACCGCAACCAGCCAAAGGGCATGCCGGGCTGCCAGCTCAGATCAAACGCGCCCAGCCGGTTCACCATGATCTGCAGCCGCTCCGACAGATCCTGCTGCACCTTTGCCCGGATATCCGCCCCGCGTCCCGATTGCAGCAAGGTCAGACACAGCTCTGACACCGGCAGCGCCAACGCGAAAAAGCTGTGCTGCGCGGTCAGCCGCCCGGCCTCGCCCATGCCGGTGGGACAGACCGCGTAGCCAAAACGCAGCGCCGCCGACACCGATTTCGACAGGCTGCCCACGAACCACACCCGTTCGGGCGCCAGCGCCCGCAGCGATGGCAGGTCCGATTGTGTCGGCGCATAGCATTCGTCCTCGATGATGTGCAGATCATATTTGCGGGCAATGGATACAATCTGCAGCCGCCGTTGCAGCCCCATCCGTGCCGTGGTCGGGTTCTGGGTTTCGGGCGTCACGCACAGAACCTGCGGACCGTGGCGGCGGCAGGCAGCCTCCAGCGCATCAGGGCGCAGGCCTTCCTCATCCAACTCGACCCCGACCACTTCGGCACGGGCAGCGCGGGCGGCATAGCGAAAGCCGGGATATGAGAGATCTTCGGTCAGAACCACCGGACGGTCGCCGCGCAAACAACAGTTCAGGATCAGCGCAATGGCGTTCTGGCCGCCATGGTTCAGCATGATATCCTCGGTCGCAATCGGTCCCAGCAGGCGGTCGGCCAGCCAGTCCACCACCGCCGACCGCAATGGGGCTTCATCGGATTGTCGTGTGTATTCAAGCCATTTTGGCGATGTGGTGTCAGCCATTTGCCGCAAGATGTCGGCGAACACCTCGGTCTGGCCCATGTCAGGCAATCGCGGCGCGCGCAGATCGACGCGCCCCGATGTCACCCAGCCTTCGCGCTCGACAAACAGGGATTGTGTCGGGCCAAGGCGCGGATGCGAGGCGGCCACAAAGGTGCCGCGCCCCACCGTTGCCTCCAGCAACCCTTCCTGCGTGGCGATCTGGTAGGCCCGGCTGACGGTCCCCGGCGTCACCGACAAGCGATAGGCCAGATCGCGCACCGTCGGCAGTTGCACACCCTCGGCCAATTCCCCGGCGCGGATCGCATCCCGCAAGGCACGCGTCAGGGCAAGATATTTCGGCGCGCCGTCATCGGCCAGCGTCGGCAACCATATTGTGTGCATGACAATGTTCCTCTGGCGACTCAATGCGGCGGCATTATAGCATTGTTCCAGATACCTTGATAACTTGTATCAATACAATTGGAATATCCCATGCCGCTGTCAGACACGCTCGCCCTTGCCCACCGCCCGCTGCCACCGTTGTCGCGCCTGCTGGTCACGCTGGCATTGACCGTGGCCGCCTGGGAATTGCGCCACCGCACCCGCAAGGCGCTGGCACTGATGTCACCTGAGCGGCTGTCCGATATCGGCTGTGATCCCCTGACCGCCGGCATTGAGGTTGAAAAACCGTTCTGGCGTGCCTGATCCTTCCCTTGTTCCCCAACCTCGGGCCGGGTCATCCGGCCCTTTTTTTTAGCGCGATTGCGCACTGAAAAAGGCCCGTGGAACACCACGGGCCTTTGCCACATCCCCGAGGGGAAATCTTAACGCTTCGAGAACTGGAACGACTTACGGGCTTTCGCCTTGCCGTATTTCTTGCGTTCCACAACGCGGCTGTCGCGGGTCAGGAAGCCCGCGGCCTTCAGCGCGCCGCGCAGTGCGGGCTCATAGAGTTGCAAGGCTTTGGACACGCCATGCTTCACAGCACCGGCCTGGCCCGAAAGACCGCCGCCCTTGACGGTTGCCATCACGTCGAACTGGCCTTCAACGCCGGCCACGGTGAAGGGCTGACGCAGGATCATCTGCAGCACCGGACGGGCGAAATAGATCGCCATTTCCTTGCCGTTCACCACCACTTTGCCGGAACCGGGCTTGATCCAGACGCGGGCAATGGCGTTCTTGCGCTTGCCGGTCGCATAGGACCGGCCCAGCTTGTCACGCACCGAAACGCGCAGGATGGCCGCCGGGGCCGCAGGAGCGGCAGCACCCACGGCCGATTTCAGATCGTCGAGAGATTTGATTTCGGACATGGTTACGCGCTCCGGGTGTTTTTCGGGTTCAACGATGCAACATCGAGAACGGTGGGCTGCTGCGCCTCATGCGGATGCTCGGCCGACGCGTAAACGCGCAGGTTGGTCATCTGAACGCGGCCCAAACGGTTGCGGGTGATCATACGCTCAACCGCCTTGACCACGACGCGCTCGGGGTGCGCACCTTCGAGGACTTGCTTGGCGGTGCGCTGTTTGATGCCGCCCGGGTGGCCGGTGTGCCAATAGTAGATCTTGTCGTTGCGCTTGTTGCCGGTCATCTGCACCTTGTCGGCGTTGATGATGATGACATTGTCACCCATATCCATATGGGGGGTGAAGGTCGGCTTGTTCTTGCCGCGCAGGATGTTGGCGACGATCGTTGCCAAGCGACCCAGAACGATGCCTTCGGCGTCGATCAGGATCCACTTTTTCGCGATGTCCGCCGGAGTAGCGGAGAAGGTTTTCATAATGAACCTATGACAGAGAGGGCGAGAGTCGCCCCTCGCATTTCAGATGGGGGCTTATCGCCCAAGGCAATCGCTGCGTCAAGGCGCACAAATAACTTAAAACCTATTATTAACAATAACTTACAATATACGGTATTATAATACCCCAACACAACCCCGAACAATTTGCCTAAAATTTGCGTTCATCTGTCTGAAAATATCCCACGGGGGACGGGATTGCGCAACAAGCCCGTGGGGGTGTGAAACCCCCAGCCGTCAGCGCAACCGCGGCGGCCGGTCAGGATCAGACCCCGGCGCCGTCCGCTGCGACACTTCGGCCACTGTCACCTGTGGCACCTCGAACACCTGCGCCAGACGCGCAAGCTCTGCCACCACCGGATCATCCGCCGCCAGAAACGTCACATCCAGCTCCCCCGCCTCGATCCCCGAAAACGCCAGCGCTTCGGCCAGGGCCCGCGCCAGCGCCTCTTCTGCCGCCGGATGCGCGCCGATCACCGCCAGAATATGGCCACGCCGCCCGCCGGCATAGCGCACCCCCACCAGCAGCGCCGCCTGCGCCAGACCGGCGGCCCCGCCCAGCGTGAAGGTCAGCGCGTCGGCCAAGGCTTCGGGCAAGCCTTGTGGTGCAAAGAACGCTTCGGGCTTTGCCTCAACGGCTTCGGGGCGTGTCGACAGCATTTCGGCCAGCCAGC
The DNA here is from genome assembly GCA_031428215.1 of Paracoccaceae bacterium. GTDB lineage: Bacteria > Pseudomonadota > Alphaproteobacteria > Rhodobacterales > Rhodobacteraceae > Cypionkella. The sequence continues at coordinate 40,561 of JANPOY010000179.1, read as the reverse complement.
CCATCGCTTGCGGCGGCAGCATCACTTCGGACGCAACACCCGCGCCAAAATTCAGGCCCAACGCCACGCCCTGCCCCGCCAGATGCTGCGCGATGATCCGCCCCGGCAGTGCGGCATAGGGCACCGGACCCTGCCCCATCGCCGTCAGACGGTCTTCGCTGTCATAGGCCAGAACGACCGGCCCATCGGCAAGATCAAAGACCTTTGGATTGATCCGTTCGCCCTCGGCCTCGCGGTCCAGCAGCAGATACAGGGTGGCATCGGCGAGGATCTGGTAAAACCGCAAAGCCTCGGCATCGCCGCCCGCTTGCATCGCCGCATGGGCGCGGTCCAGTTCCGTAGTCTGCGTCATCGCCGCCTCCGCTTGCTGCTGTCAAAGCGGTAAAGCCCCGGCGGCGCTGCGGCAAGTCCCTGATCGTCGCGCACATGCAACGGACGGTCGCGCAAGTCGCCTTCGCGCCTGATCGCCATGATCCGCCTGCAACTGGCGCGCAAAGCGCTCGGCCAGAACCCCCTGCAGGTGTCGCCCTGTCTGCGCGCACCACCGGTCGGCGCAATCCTTCTGATCCGGTCACCCGCATCACCTCAGGTTCCAGGTTCTGCGCGTCGGAAAGCTGGCGCAAATCCGGTGGTCCGCGCGTCCCCCCTAGACACAGGGGGCGGTTGCGCGCTTTGATGCCACAAGATATAGACCAAACCACCCCAAAGCAGGCCGATTGCATGTACCGTGTTTCCCCTTTTGTGCGCCGCTTTGCCCTTGCCCTGGCCAGCGGCATCATCGCGGCCACCACCTGGGTCAACCTCGACAGCGCCAGCTATTATGATTTCATCGAATGGCGGCTGACCGATTTGCCTTTGCCGCTTTGGCTCAGCCCGGCACCCGCCAGCCTGACGCCGCTTTCGCTGGTTTCCGAAGGGCTGATGGCGCTGTTCATGTTCTTTGTCGGCAAAGAGCTGTGGGAGGCCTTGGCTCTGGAACGCGGGGCCCTGTCGGGGCCGCAGTCGCTGGTGCCGTTGGGCGGGGTGATCGGGGCAGCTTTGGCTGCGGTCTTGGTCTGGATTCTGGTCGGCAGCGGCTTGGAAACGGCAGAAGAGGCCGGCTTTGCCACCGGCTGGACCCTGCCCTTGGGCAGCGATGTGGTTCTGGCCTATCTGGTGGGGCGCAAGGTGTTCGGGCCGGGGCATCCGGCGCTGCATGTGGTGTTGCTGGTCACCATCGCCTGCGATTTTCTGGGGCTGGTGGTGCTGGGTCTGGCGCATCCCGCGGGGGGATTGCTGCGTCTGGCGTGGCTGTTGGTGCCGCTGGGGGCCGCGGTGGCGGTCTGGGCGCTGTTCGGGCGGCGCCTTGCCCTGACCGCGTCTGAAACCGCAAGACGGCGCGGCCTTGCGATCTGGCCCTATGTGATCGCGGGGGCTGTCAGCTATGTCGGCGTGGCGGCGGCGGGCCTGCCCCCGGCGCTGGGCCTGTTGCCGGTGATCCCGGCGATCCCGCATGCCGACCGGTCTTTCGGGCTGTTCGCCGAGGCCGAAGAGTTCTTGCAAGACCCGCTGAACCGGTTGGCGCATCTGTTGGTGCGGCCCTTGGCTGTGGTGCTGTTTCTGTTCGGGCTGACGCGTGGCGGCATCGACCTTCTGGCCTTCGCCCCCACCACCCTGACCGTGCTTGCCGCGTTCTGGATCGGCAAGCCGCTGGGCTTCATGCTGGGCTGTCTGATCGCGGCCCGGCTGACCAGGGGCCGTCTGCCCGCCGGTGTTGGGTTGCGCGAATTGCTGCTGGTGGCCCTGATGCTGGGCATGGGATTTACCGTGCCGGTGCTGGCCCTTGACAGCACCCTGCCCGGCGGCAGCATGGTCGAGGCCGCACGTCTGGGCCTTGCCCTCAGCCTGCTGGCCGGCCCCGCAGCCCTTGGCCTGTCCCGTCTGCTGCGCCGCTGACTCAGCCGGTCTAACGGATTGATCCAAGGGCGTGCCGGGGTCACAACACCGTTGAGCAGTGCAATTGTTGCTGAATTCGACATAATGATGCCCCAAATGCCGTGTAGCCCGAACCTGCCCCTTGCAGCACATCGCAAACGGGGCGTTAAGACTATTTTGCTAGGCAACGAGTAGCCGGCGCATGAAGACCAGTGTCGCAGCCGGATCAGGGGACCGCGGATGATCGCGTTCGAGAATGTGAGCAAGTCCTTTTGGACCGGAAAGTCGCGCAAGGTGATCCTTGACCGGGCGTCTTTCACCGTCGAAGTCGGCAATTCCCTCGGCATCCTTGCGCGCAACGGCTCGGGCAAGACCACCATCATCAACATGATGGCCGGACTTGAAAAACCCGACGAAGGCCGGGTGATCCGCACGTCGCGCATCTCGTTTCCGCTCGGGTTCATGGGCGGCGTCATCGCCAAACACACCGCCACCGAAAATGCGCGCTACATCGCGCGGCTTTACGGTCTTGACCCCGACTATGTCGAAAGTTTTTGCCGCTGGCTGGCCGGGATCGACGAGTATTTCGACATGCCGGTCGGCACCTATTCGTCGGGCATGCGGTCGCGGTTTTCGTTTTCGCTGATGCTGGCGCTGGAGTTTGAGATCTATCTGATCGACGAAGGCATGCCGACCTCGACCGATGTCGATTTCAACCGCAAGGCTGGCCAGGTGCTGCGGCAAAGATTGGCCAATGCCACCGTGGTTGTGGTATCCCACCAGCCACAAACGCTTGAAAAGTTCTGCCGTTCCGCCGCCGTGTTGCGCAACGGTCAATTGTACATGTTTGAAACTCTGGAAGAGGCGAAGCGGCTTTATGACTATGAAGCTCACAGTTAAACGGTTCCGCACCCGCCGTCCCGATCCGGTCGCAGCCCCTGCACCGGTGCCGCCGCCACGCGTTGTCCCACAACGTCCGGTGATCGGCGATGATGCGTTCTTTCCGTCACCCGATGACGACGGCTTTGGCCGGGCGGCCTTTCCCACCGCGCGCAATGCAGCCCTTGCGCCGGTGCCCAATGACGCCCCCCATGACATCGACCTGATCCGCCGCGAAGGTCTGACGGGGCGGCAATTGCGCATGGCCCGCCGCCTGGCGCAAAAACACCAACTGCCCGCGACCTCTGATTTCGACGCGGTGCGTCTGTTGCGCAATGCCGGGATTGATCCGTTTCAGGTCAATTCCGTGCTGGAACTGGTGTCGGCGGTGACGCGACCGGCCTCGCGGGCGCTGACCCTCACGCCCGGCGGCGCGGGTGTGCAACTGCCGCAAACCATGAAGCCCTTGCAACTGCCCTCGACCGAGATGCGCGCCGAACAGGCCCATATCGCCGAAGTCATGAAGATACAGCAAGACATGGCGGCGCGGCGGCGGCGCAAGTCGCTGCTGCTGGCGGCGCGGCTGTTTGTGTTTGTGCTGCTGCCGACGCTGCTGGCGGGGGTCTATTACTACACCATCGCCACGCCGTTCTACGCCACCAAAAGCGAATTCCTGATCCAGCAGGCCGAAGCACCCTCTGCCTCTGGTCTGGGCGGGCTGATGCGCGGCACGCCGATGGCGGGCGCGCAAGACAGCATCACCGTGCAAGGCTATCTGCAGTCGCAGGACGCCATGCAATTGCTCGACGCCGACAACGGCTTTCGCGCCCATTATTCCGACCCCGCGATCGACCCCATCCAACGGCTCGACATCGGGGCCAGCAATTCGGCCGCCTACAAGGTCTACAAGCGCAACGTCAAGATCTCATACGATCCCACCGAAGGCATCGTGAAGATGGAGGTGATCGCCGCCGACCCGGAAAAGGCCGTCGAATTTTCCAAGGCGTTGATCGGCTATGCCGAAAACCGGGTGGATGAGATCACCACAAGGCTGCGCGATGACCAGATGCGCGGCGCCAAGGAAAGCTATGAGGCCGCCGAAGTGAAACTGCACGACGCCAACATGCGGGTGGTCGAATTGCAAAAGAAATACAAGGTCCTGTCGTCCGAGGTCGAGGTCGGCATGATCACCGGCCAGATCACCCAACTGGAAACCCAGCTGACGCAGGACAATCTGTCCCTGGCGCAGATGGAGTCCAACGCCACCCCCAACAAGGCGCGGCTTGACCCGCTCAAGCGCCGCATCGCCACCTTGCAAAGCGAGATTGCCCTGTTGCGCGCCAAGCTGACCGAAGATGACGCCAGTGGTTTGTCCTTGGCCAATGTGCAAAGCGAATTGCTGGTGGCGCAGGCCGATGTGCAAACCCGCCAATTGCTGCTGGCGCAATCGCTGCAGGCCATGGAATCCGCGCGGGTTGAGGCCAATCGCCAAACCCGCTATCTGTCGATCTCGGTCAACCCGATTGCCCAGGACGAAGCGGCCTATCCGCGGGCCTTTGAAAACACCCTTGTCGTGATGCTGATCTTTTCCGGCATCTATCTGATGATCTCGATGACCATCGCCATCCTGCGCGAACAAGTCACAGCCTGAGGACCGCATGAAACACGTCAAGATCGCCGACCTCACTATCGGAAATGACCAGCCTCTGCTGGTGATCGCAGGCCCGTGTCAGCTGGAAAGTCTCGACCATGCCCAGATGATCGCGGGCCAGATGGCGGCGGTCTGTCAGGCAGCGGGTGCGCAATATGTGTTCAAGGCCAGCTATGACAAGGCAAACCGCACCGCGTTGTCAGGCCGGCGCGGTCTGGGCATCGCCGCCGGTCTGCAAGTGCTGGCGGCGGTGCGCGCGATGGGCATTCCAGTGCTGACCGACGTGCATGACGCAGGTCAGGCGCGCGAGGCGGCTGCGGTCGTCGATGTCATCCAGATCCCGGCCTTCCTGTGCCGCCAGACCGATATGCTTCTGGCCGCAGGCCACACGGGGGCCGTGGTGAACATCAAGAAGGGGCAGTTTCTGGCACCCTGGGACATGGCGAATGTCGCGGCCAAGGTGGCCTCGACCGGCAATGACAAGATCCTGCTGACCGAACGCGGCGCCTCCTTTGGCTACAACACGCTGGTGGCCGACATGCGCAGCCTGCCGATCATGATGCGCACGGGCTATCCGGTGGTGATGGACGCCACCCATTCCGTGCAACAGCCCGGCGGCATGGGAAATTCCAGCGGCGGTCAACGCGAATTCGCTCCGGTGATGGCGCGCTGTGCGGTGGCTTTGGGCGTGGCAGGCGTCTTCATCGAAACCCACGAAGACCCCGACAACTCACCCTCGGATGGCCCCAACATGATCCATCTGCACGACATGCCCGCCCTGATCGACAGCCTGATGGCCTTTGACCGTCTGGCCAAATCCAACCCGCTGCACGTCTGACACCCTTTCCGACAATTTGACTAAAATTTGCGTTCATCTGTCCCTAAATATCCCGGGGGAGAGCGCAGCGAGGGGGCAGCGCCCCCCCACTTTCTTATTCCCATGCGTTGAGACTGCGCTAAAGTAACTACCTCAACATATTGAAATAAATATTAAAAATTTTCTCCCAGCGCAGGGCCGCCTCAAGCCACCTGCCCCGCAGCCCAGGCCGACGACCAGGCCCATTGAAAATTATACCCGCCCAGCCAGCCGGTCACATCCACCACCTCGCCCACGAAAAACAAGCCCGGCACGCCCTTGGCCATCATCGTGCGCCCATCCAGCGCGCTGGTGTCCACCCCGCCCAGCGTCACCTCGGCGGTGCGGTAACCTTCCGACCCGACCGGCATCAGCGACCAGTCCGTGATCATCCCGGCCACCCGCTCCAACCCGGTCCCGGCAATCTCGGCCATCGGTGCGGTGATGCCCGACGCCACCTCGATGTGCCGTGCCAGCCGTTCGGGCAGCAGCCGCCCCAACACCGTGCGCAGCGCCGAGCGGCCGCTGTCTTTCTTGCCCGCCCGCAGCAGGCCTGCCACATCCTGCCCCGGCAGCAGGTTCAGCCGCACCGGTTCGCCCTCGCGCCAATAGCTTGATGCCTGCAACACCGCAGGCCCTGACAGCCCGCGATGGGTGAACAGCACCGCCTCGTCAAAACCGGTGCGACCCACCGTCACCCGCCCCAAAACCGCAACCCCGGCCAAAGGCACCATCCACTCCAACTCTTGCGCCGCAAAGGTCAACGGCACCAGACCGGGCCGGGTTTCGACCAATGGCAGGCCAAACTGTTCGGCCAGTTGATAGCCAAAGCCGCTGGCCCCCATCTTGGGGATCGACTTGCCGCCCGTGGCCACCACCACCGAAGCCGCGCGGACCAACCCCCGTGCGGTGTCCACCTCAAACCCCGCAGCACCCGGCCGCACCCCCTCCACGGCGCAGCCCAGCCACAGCACCACCTTGGCCTTGTCCATGTCGCGCAGCAGCATGTCCACAACCTGCCGCGCCGAGCCGTCGCAAAAGAGCTGCCCCAAGGTTTTTTCGTGCCAGGCAATGCCGGCCGCATCCATCCGCGCGATGAAGTCCCATTGGGTGAACCGCTTCAGCGCCGAGAGGGCAAAGCGCGGATTTTGCGACAAAAACCGGTCGGGCGCGATCCCCAGATTGGTGAAATTGCAGCGCCCCCCGCCCGAGATCCGAATCTTTTCACCAGCCGCCTTGGCGTGGTCGATCACCATCACCCGCCGCCCGCGACGCCCGGCCTCAATCGCGGCAAACATGCCCGCGGCCCCGGCTCCCAATACGATGACATCCACCTGTTCCATGCCGCCAGTTAGCGCGAAAAACCCATTGATGACAAGCACATGAAGATTTTCGCAAAAGCCCCCTTGCAGCCACGCACACCAGCCGCTAAACACCGCCGCAGTTGGGGCGTCGCCAAGCGGTAAGGCATCGGTTTTTGGTACCGACATACGGAGGTTCGATCCCTCCCGCCCCAGCCAACTACCCTGCACATCCCGTTTAACCCCGTGTTTGCCAGATGGGTTGTGCCTGTGCTGAAAGGAAAGCCGATGTCCCTGCGTCCCTTTGGTCTGTGTGCCGCGCTGGTGCTGTCCGCCTGTGGCGCAAGCGGCGAGATGCAGCTTTACCCAACCTCCGGACCGTTTTCCACGCAAACTCCACCGCCAGTAATCAGGGCCAAGGCCGATACGGCGACGCAAACTTCGGGGGCGCTGACCTTTCGCTTGCCCGACCGCACCAAATGCAGTGGCACCTGGTCAGCGCTGGCCCCCAAAGTGGTGTCGAAATCCCGCGGTCTGTCCTTGACCCTGCGCGGGGGACCGGGGGGAAATGTCGGCAATTCGGTGGAATCCGTGGGCGGCATCAATTCGGGAGAGATTTATGCGGTCTGCAAGGACGGCACCCGGGTGGAGGGCAAGTTCGTGATGGGCTCCAGCACCACAAGCGGCACCGGAACCGCCACCGACACCCGTGGCAACAGCTATAAACTGCTGTTCTGAAACAGCGCGCGCTGCTCTGGCAGACCCATGGAAATCAGCACCGGATCCCGAACCTGACGGGCGACAAAATCTGCCTTGCAGCGCATCCCCTGCCATTCCGCCGCGATCAGCGATTGCGCCACAGCGCCGCCCAGACTGCTGCCCGGCCCGGTCAGAATGAACAGATCGGGTGCAAACTCACGCGCGGCGGTGCGGATGGCGCGGGCGAAATCATAGGGTTCGGTAACCTGATGGCCCAAGGTGTAGTCCCACAACGCCTGCGGTTTCACCGCTCCGGGCCACCAGATCGCCCCGCGCCCGTCGATCAGGGGCAGTTTCGGCTGTTGAAACAACGTCGGGGCCAACCGCGTGCGCCCTTCGGCGGCCACCGGGGCCTGCAGGGCGGTGTGAAAGCCCGCGTGATTGGACAAACGCATCGGAAAGCGGCCCAGCACCGGAACACTGGCCTCAAACGCCGCAAGGCCAGTCTCATTGCCCGCCAGCACCAACATGCCACCCAGATCAATCGACAGGCCCAGCAGATGGCCGGAGTGCTGCGCGATTGCGGCCACTTGCGCCAGAAGTGCGGCTTTGCGGGCGGGATCGGGCCGCCAGTCATCGCCACTGCAGGGATAGATCAGTTGCCCCCCGATCAGATGGGTTTGCATCAAGGTGCCCATGGTGTTGACCAGCTCAAACCCGTTATGCGGGCTGATCGCCCCCGCGCAAGCCAGCGCCGAATACCAGCCCATGGAATTGCCGGTGACGGCGACGATGTTGACGCCATGCAGCGCCAGAAAATCGCCATAGGTCGCTGCAAAGATCAAGGCAGAGGCGTTGTCGCCACGGGTGTGGCGGGCGACGGAATAGGTCGCAGCACAGTCCAGATCGGTCAGGGTGTCCTGACCCAAGGCGCTGCGGCGGGCGTCGAAATGGGCCAGCAATTCAGGGTCGGGGAAACCGGCCAATGAGCCGAGTTCAGTTTTGGTATAGGTGCCACGACCGGGACAGATCAGAACGGCTGTTTTCATCTTGATACCAATGCTCTGGCGGCCATAGTTACGCTGTCACATGAAGGCATGGTGACGGCATAAGCTGGCCCTGTCGCGATAAAGCTGTCCTCTGCCGTGATCCGCGCCAGACGTGCCGGGCTGCGTTCGCAAAACAGCGCCATCAGCGCCTCGGCCACCCCGCCCGAGTGCCGGGTTTCGTCAACGATCAGCACATTGCGACAGCCCGCAGTCGCCGCGATCAGCGCCTCAACTGGCAAGGGCGACAGCCAGCGCATGTCGATCAGCCGGGTCTTGATCCCGGCGGCGGTCAACGCAGGCAGCGCTTGGTGTGACAGGTAGTGGCCGTTGGCAAAGCTGACGATGGCAAGGTCGGTGCCGTCGCCCGTGACCCCCACTTCGCCCAGTCCGACCAGTTGATCCGGGGCGGGATAGCGGGTCATCCAACCGCCGTCCTTGTCGCCGTGCAGATCGCGCATCGGATAAAGGGCTATGGGTTCCAGAAACACCACCAGCCGCTGTTCTTCCCGCGCCAAGCGGACGCATTCGCGCAGCATTTTGGCGGCATCCGCGCCATTCGACGGGCAAGCGAGGATCAGCCCCGGGATATCGCGCAGCACCGCCACTGAATTGTCGTTGTGGAAATGGCCGCCAAAGCCCTTTTGATAGCCCAGACCGGCAATCCGCAGCACCATCGGGTTGCTGTACTGGCCGTTCGAGAAAAACGGCAGCGTCGCGGCTTCTCCGCGGATCTGATCCTCGGCGTTGTGCAGATAGGCGAGGAATTGAATCTCGGGCATCGGAATGAAGCCGTTCTGCGCCATGCCGATGGCGAGGCCCAGAATTGATTGTTCGTCCAGCAAGGTGTCAATCATGCGATCCGCGCCAAACCGCGCCTGCAGCTTTTGGGTGACGCCGTAGACGCCGCCCTTGCGGCCCACGTCCTCACCCATCATCACGATTTCGCGGTGCGCCAGCATCAGGTCAGTCAGCGCCCAGTTGATGATCCGGCTCATCGGTTGCGGGTCATCCATCTGCCGCAGATCGCTGCCAAACGCCTGCGCGCGGTCTTGCGGGCTGGGGCCGTTGCTGGGTTTGCTGGGGCGTGGCGGCGGGATGATGGCGGCCATCACCTCGGCCGCCGTTTGCAGACGTGGCCGCGTGACAGCCTCGGCTGCGACGCGGTCGGTGCGGCTTTGGGTGTCCAGATAGACCTGCAACGCAAGGTCCGGGGCCATCGCGCCCACGTGCTGCAACTGGCGCACCATGTGCAACAGCGGGTCTTGCGCCTCTTCGGCCTCTACTTCGGCTTTCGGCAGATAAGTGGTCGGCATATCGGCACCGGCATGGCCGTAAAGTCGGATTGTACGGATGTGCAAGACCGCGGGCTTGCGTTTGAGGCGCACGAAATCGGCGGCGGCCTGCGCGGTCTGGAACGTGTCGAACATGTCCAGACCGTCGCAGGCAAAATAGGTCAGACCGGGACGCGCACCAAGGCTGGCGGCGATCCAACCCTTTGGAGTCTTGGTGGAAATGCCGATGCCGTTGTCTTCGCACACAAACACCCGCGGCATCGGCACGCCTTGAAACGACGTCCAGCCTGCAGTGTTAAGGGCACCCTGCGCGGTGGAATGATTGGCCGACGCATCGCCAAAGCTGCCCATCACGATGGCATCGGCGGGCAGAACCGCGTGTTCAGGGCGCAGGCGGCGTGCGGCCCCAATGGCATAGGCCGCCCCGACGGCTTTGGGCAAATGCGACGCGATGGTCGAGGTTTGCGGCGGAATGTTCAAGGCGCGTGAGCCCAGAACCTTGTGCCGCCCGCCCGAAATCGGATCCTCGGCGGATGCCGCAAAGGACAGCAGCATGTCCCACAGAACCGTCTGCCCCGGCACCTGCCCGGCGCGTGCAATCTGAAACGCCGCGTCGCGGTAATGCAGAAACGCCATATCGGTCGGGCGCAGCGCCAGAGCCACCGCCGCCATGCCTTCATGTCCCGACGAGCCGATGGTGTAAAACCCCTGACCGGCCTTTTGCATCACCCGGGCAGTGCGGTCCAAAGCACGGCTTTGGCAAGCGGCGCGGTAAATGGCCACCGCATCCGGCGTCGTCAATGGTCCACTGGGGGCCGCGCCTTGGGGGAAATCCTGGGCAGCCACCCGGCGCAGAAAGTTTTCATGCACAATTTCCGCGCGATCCATCACCGTCTCTGCCCTTGACTTGCCACGCAGCCTTGATGCCACGCAGCCCAACCCGGCGAAAGCCACACTGCAACAATCTGCCGATATTGGGGCGCTTAATCCGGCGGATCGACCACGGTTTCGGCACTCTGCCATGTGGCAAAGGCTCTGGCGTGCCACGGCCACGCGGGCGACTGGCTTTACAAACCGCAAAGCCACTCCAGTTATCGCACAGCGCAACAAGGTGGCCCGGATGTCAGAGCAGAAATCAAGGCAAACGGCCGCCGCCGTGCCCAGCAGTCGCGGGGCGCGGCTGTTTCACATGGGCGGCATGGTGGCGGGGATCGCGGGCAATGTGGTTGCCGGGGGGCTTTTGCACCTTGCCAGCGGCAAGCGGCCCGATCTGCCCGATCTGGTGCTGAGCCCTGCCAACGCGCTGCGGCTGACAGCGGGTCTGTCACACATGCGCGGCGCGGCGCTGAAGCTTGGTCAGATGCTGTCGATGGACAGCGGGATCGTGCTGGGCCCGCAACTGACGGCGATTCTGGCCACGCTGCGCGACGATGCCCGGCCCATGCCGCCCAAACAGCTGCAAGGCGTGCTGAATGCCGAATGGGGCCCAGGTTGGCGGGCACGGTTTGCGCAGTTTGATGTCCGGCCCTTCGCGGCGGCCTCGATCGGTCAGGTTCACCGGGCCCAAACGCTGGACGGGCGCCAGCTTGCGATCAAGGTGCAATATCCGGGTGTGCGTGCCAGCATTGACAGTGATGTTGACAACATCGCCAGTCTGCTGCGCCTGCCCGGCCTGCTGCCGCGTGGCATGGACCTTGCGCCATTGCTGTCTGCCGCCAAGGCGCAACTGCATGACGAGGCCGATTACCGCACCGAGGCGCTGCATCTGCGCCGGTTTGGCACGCTGATGGCCGGGTCTGACCGCTTTGTGGTGCCGGGGTTTCACCCCGACCTGAGCAGCGGTCAGGTGCTGGCCATGGGCTATCTGCCCGGTCAGCCGCTGGGGGCGTTGACCGACGCGCCGCAGGATGTGCGGGACAAGGTGGCGGGCGATCTGATTGACCTTGTGCTGCGCGAATTGTTCGCATTTGGCGCAATGCAGACCGATCCCAATCTGGCCAACTACCGGGTGCAGACCGACACGGGGCGGATTGTGTTGCTGGATTTCGGCGCGGTGCGGCAGATTGATCCGGCTGTCAGCGCGCGGTTTCGGGCACTTTTGAACGCGGGTCTGGGCGATGATCCGGCGCTGGTGCGCCGGGCGATGCTGGACATCGGCTATTTCGGCCCCGATACCGCGCCGCATCATCAAGAGCTGATTCAGCGGATGTTTGGGGTGGCGATGCAGCCCTTGCGGCAAGACGCGCCGTTTGATTTCGCCCGATCTGATGTGCCAGAGCGTCTGCGCGCCATGGGGCTGGTGATCGGCCGTGACCGCGCCCTGATGCATGTGCCGCCCGCCGAGACGTTGTTCCTGCACCGCAAGATCGGTGGCATGTATCTGCTGGCGGCCAGTTTGCGCGCACAGGTGGGTCTGCGGGCGCTGGTGGAACGCTATCGCTGACACGCGGTCGCAGGGCGTTGATTTCGGGCGGGTCTGCATCAGTTTGCCAAAGTGATTGCAGGAACAAAGCACCATGACCCAGACCTTCACACCCACCCGTGCCGCTGGCCTTGCCGCGCTGCAAGAGTTTGTTCCGATGATGGGGCGTCGTTATGCCTATGGACGCAACTACGACAACGGGCCGGGCAAACACAAGGCGGTGTCAGTGCTGTCGCCCTATGTGCGGCACCGGCTGGTGACCGAGGCAGAGCTGGTCAGCGCAGCCCTCGCCGCGCATGGACCGGAGCAGGCCGAGAAATTCGTGCAAGAGGTGATCTGGCGCGGCTATTTCAAGGGCTGGCTGGAACGCAGGCCGCAGGTCTGGGCCAGTTATGCCAAAGGCTTGCAGGCGGATCTTGCGGCATTGGACCGTGACCGCCGCCTGCGCCGCGATGTGGACCGCGCGATGAACGGTCAGACCGGGCTGGCCTGTCTGGATGCCTGGGCCGCCGAATTGGTGGAGACGGGCTATCTGCACAACCATGCGCGGATGTGGTTTGCCTCGATCTGGATTTTCACTCTGGGGCTGCCGTGGCGGCTGGGAGCGGATTTCTTTTACCGGCATTTGCTGGACAGCGACGCGGCGTCGAACACTTTGGGCTGGCGTTGGGTGGCGGGGCTGCACACGCGCGGCAAGCCTTACCCCGCGACGCCCGACAACATCGCCACCTTCACCCATGGCCGCTTTGTCCCGCGCCGGGGCGATCTGGCCGAAGTGACACTGGGGTTAGAGGCGAGCGAGCCGGAGGGTCTGCCGCCCCTGCTGCCAGTGCGGGCCATCACCACGCCGGAGTCGGGCAGACCCACCGCCCTGCTGATCACCGATGAGGATGGGCGTATCGAGGATTTCGATCTGGACGGCCTGAACTTGCGCGGTGTGGCCACGCTGTCGGCCAGCCATCTGCGCTCGCCTTTGCCGGTGGCCGAGGCGGTGGTGCGGTTTGAAGACGGCGCGCTGGCCGACACCGCCGCACGATTGGGCGCGCAGGCGGTGCCGTTGCGGGCAGAGCATCCAGAGGGTCTGGCGCGCTGGGCGGCAGGGATTGGGGCCACGCAGATCGTAACGCCCTATGTCACCCAAGGCCCGCTGCATGACTGGCTGACCGAGGCCGCGCCCTATCTGGCCGCCCGTGGCATCGGGCTTTCCGAATGGCGGCGTGACTGGGATGCCGCGATCTGGCCACATGCCAGCGCCGGGTTCTTCAAGGTCAAGAAGCAGATCCCGCGCATCCTCGACCACATGGCGTTGCTGTGATCCCGGTTGCGATCATCGGGGCCGGCATTGCGGGTCTGGCCTGCGCGCGCGTCTTGCAGGCTGCGGGGGTGCAGCCGGTGCTGTTTGACAAGGGGCGCGGGGTTGGTGGCCGGGTGGCGACCCGGCGGATCGCGGGGGTGCAGTTTGATCACGGCGCGCAATATGTGACGGCCAAGGGCGCGGGCTTTGCGGCGGTGCTGCGCGATCTGGCCGATGCCGGTGCGGTTGCCGGTTGGGACGACGGGCGCGGGCGCGGGCATTGGGTGGGCAGTCCCGGCATGTCGGGCCTTGCGCGGGGGCTGGGCGCAGATCTGGACATCCGGCAAAACGCGCAGGTCAGCCGGGTCACGCGCGGCGTTGATGGCTGGTGCTTGCGCATCGGCGACACCGATCATCTGGCCGCACGGGTGGTGATCGCGGTGCCTGCGCCTCAGGTGGCTGGCCTTTTGGGAGAAGATCACCCGATGGTCGCATCCCTGGCGGCGGTGCGGATGGCACCTTGCCTGACCCTGATGGCGGCGGTGCGCGGGGCCGCGCCGTTTGTCAGCCGCAGCGATCCCGATGATCCGCTGGCCTGGATTGCACAGGACAGCAGCAAGCCCGAACGCCCGCAAGGCGAGGCGGTGGCCTGGGTGGCACAAGCCGGACTTCCTTTCAGCGCGGCCCATCTGGAAAAGGACCCTGCCGAGATGGCCGCGCTGATGCTGCCCCTGCTGTGCGACCGCATCGGTGCAAGCCACGATCAGGTCAGCCATGTCAGCGCCCATCGCTGGCGTCATGCCCGGGTGACGGTGCCTTTGGGTCAGGCCTTTGTGCGCGCCTCTGACGGCACGCTGTACCTTGGCGGTGACTGGTGCCTTGGCGCGCGGGTTGAGGCGGCGTGGAACAGCGGCACCGCACTGGCCCATGATCTGTTGATGCAGACCGGATGATCCGCGATCCCCGTCTTGCCCGGCTGATCTCCCTGATCCGGGCCGCGCTGCAGCCGCCACCGGGCCCGGGTCGGATTGCCCTGGCGCTGGGTATGGGGCTGGTGTGCCACAGCTTGTTCGCACTGGCCGTGCTGTCGATGATGGTGGCGATGTTCTTTGGGCTTAACCAAAGCCTTGGCACCGTGGCTTGGCCGCTTGCGGCGCTGGTCAATGCGGCGCTTGTGCTGCAGTTTCCCTTGGTGCATTCGCTGCTGCTGACCGGGCGCGGCGGGCGGCTGTTGACGCGGTTGATCCCCGGTCCGCATGGCGCAACGCTTGCCACCACCACCTATGCCATCATCGCATCTGCGCAACTGCTGGCGCTGTTTGCGCTGTGGACGCCGTCCGGGGTGATCTGGTGGCAGGCCACGGGGGCGGCCTATGGCGCGATGTGCGCGGCCTACGGCGCCAGTTGGTTGCTGCTGTTGAAGGCCAGCTTTGATGCCGGGGCCGAGGTGCAATCGGGCGCGCTGGGCTGGATGTCCTTGTTGGCGCGCATCCGCCCGGTGTTTCCCGATATGCCGACGCAAGGGCTGTTCCGGCTGATGCGGCAGCCGATCTATGTGGCCTTTGCGCTGACCCTGTGGACACCGCCGGTGATCACGCCGGATCAGCTTGGGCTGGCCATTTGCTACACCGCCTATTGCCTTCTGGCCCCGCGGTTGAAAGAGCGCCGATTTGCCGCGCGTTATGGCAGCCGCTTTGACCGCTACCGCGCCGCCGTGCCTTACGCCTGGCCACGGCTGCGCGCCGTCAAGGACATTTCTGATGCGCAATGATCTGACCATCTATGACAAGGTGGCCGCGCGGTGGTGGTCCGATGAGATCCGCTGGGTGCGCACCTTGAAAAATCTGGTGCCGGGACGGTTGCGCTGGTTCGACCGCCAGATCGACTGGCGGGGCAAAGCGGTGCTGGATCTGGGTTGCGCCGGGGGCTTCATGGCCGAGGCGATGGCGCAGCGCGGGGCCATCGTCACCGGCATTGACCCCGCGCGCGATGCCATTGACGCCGCCCGCGCCCATGCCCGCGCGGCCGGGCTGCGCATCGGCTATGACACCGGCCTGGGCGAGGCGCTGCCCTACTCCGATGCCAGCTTTGACGCCGTGGTCTGTGTCGACGTGCTGGAACATGTGGCCGATCTGGACCTTGTTTTGGCGCAGGTGGCGCGGGTGTTGCGTCCGGGCGGACTGTTCTTTTACGACACCATCAATCGAAATGTGTTGGCCCGGCTGGCCACCATCACCCTGGCCGAAGATCTGCTGCACCTGCTGCCGCGCGGCACGCATGATCCGGCCAAATTCATCAAACCTTCCGAACTGCGCCGCGCCATGCAGGGGGCCGGTCTGGTGGCCGGTGCGATCACGGGGCTTGGACCGCGCGGGCTGAACCGGCGCGGCGATCTGATCTTTGGGCCGTTACCGTTGACGGTGGTGTTGTACATGGGGCTGGCGCGCAAGCCGGGCAACCGATGACCGAAGATCCCGCAGTCATTGGTGAAATCATCGAAATGGCGCTGAGCGATCACGTCAGTTTTGCCCAGATCCGCGACCTGCATGGTCTGTCACCGGATCAGGTCAAAGCGCTGATGAAGCGCCAGTTGACCCCCGGCAGCTATCGCGCCTGGCGCAGGCGGGTGCGCGCGTTTTCCGACCGGCGCGCGGTTTACAAATAACGCCCGGGGATCGGCCACGGCCTTCGCAAAAGAAAAGCCCCGTCCCCGCGTGGGCAGGAACAGGGCGTGGCACGAAGGACTGGCGCGACGTTTCCGCCGCGCCGACAGATCAGCTGCAGCCGCTGGTGCCGCCGCAGGTGTTGCACTTCATGCAGGTGCCGTTGCGGACCAGGGTGTAGTTGCCGCACTCGCCGCAGGGGTCGCCTTCATAGCCTTGCATCTTGGCCTTGACGCGGGCGTCCATGGTGACGGTGCCTGAGGCGAGGGCCGTGGCGCCGCTGAAGGTGCTGCCCATTGCGCGGGCGGTTTCGGGGATCAGCATGTTCAAGGCCGACACCGGATCGGTGCCATTGGCCAAGGCCGTGGCCCCCATGCCGCCCTGCAGCACCACCAGTTCTGACGGCAGGCGTTTGCGCAGATAGCCGGTGGAGCTGATCTGTTTCAGAACCTCCAGCCCGCGGCTTGCGGCTTGATCAGAGAGTTCCGACACGTTGCGCTTGCCCTCTTCCACGCCGCGCCCCAGATCGTCAAACGACGCGCCGGTGGGTTTGACATGGGCGAGATCGGTGCGGTCCAGGTAGCTGATCGCCAGTTCGCGGAAGATGTAGTCGAGGATCGAGGTGGCGTTTTTCACCGAGTCATTGCCCTGCACCATGCCCGCAGGTTCAAAGCGGGTGAAGGTGAAGGCCTCGACATATTCCTCCAGCGGCACGCCGTATTGCAGGCCCACCGAAATCGCGATGGCGAAGTTGTTCATCATGGCGCGGAAACCTGCGCCTTCCTTGTGCATGTCGATGAAAATCTCACCCAAGCGACCATCACCATATTCGCCGGTGCGCAGGTAAACCTTGTGGCCGCCGACGATGGCCTTCTGGGTATAGCCCTTGCGACGTTCCGGCAGCTTTTCGCGGTTGGTGCGGATGATTTCCTTGTAGATGATCTTCTCGACGATCTTTTCGGCCAGAACCGCGGCTTTTTCCTGGTTGGAGCCGGTGGCGAGGATTTCTTCGGCCTCTTCATCATCCTCGATCAGCGCCGAGGCCAAAGGCTGCGACAGTTTCGAGCCGTCACGGTAGAGGGCGTTGGCCTTGATCCCCAGCGAGTGCGACAGTTCATAGGCGGCCAGCGTTTCGTCGATGGTGGCGCTGTTCGGCATGTTGATCGTCTTGGAAATGGCGCCAGAGATGAACGACTGCGCGGCGGCCATCATATGGATGTGGCTGTCCACCGAGAGATAGCGCTTGCCGGTCTTGCCGCAGGGATTGGCGCAATCGAAGACCGAATAATGCGCGGGCTTCAGGAAAGGCGCGCCTTCCAGCGTCATGGTGCCGCAAACATGGTCGTTCGCAGCATCAATCTGCGCCTTGGTGAAGCCGAGGTGGCGCAGAAGGTCGAAGGTGGGGTCGTTCAGTTTGGCCTCGGGAATGCCAAGGCTGCCTTTGCAGAAATCGACGCCAAGGGTCCACTGGTTGAAGACAAAGCGGATATCAAAGGCCGATGGCAGGGCTGCCTCGATCTTCTCCAACTCGCGCGCGCCGAACCCGTGGCCGATCAGGGCGGTGGTGTTGATGCCGGGACAGTTGCCGATGGAACCGTGACCGACGGCATAGGCGACGATCTCGGCGGCTTGGGAGGTGGAATAGCCCAGCTTTTCCAAGGCGGCAGGCACCGATTGGTTGATGATCTTGAAGTAACCACCGCCCGCCAGTTTCTTGAACTTGACCAGTGCAAAGTCCGGCTCAATCCCGGTGGTGTCGCAATCCATCACGAGGCCAATGGTGCCAGTCGGCGCAATCACGGTGGTTTGGGCGTTGCGGTAGCCATGCGCCTCACCCAAGGTCAGCGCCTCATCCCAGGCGGATTTGGCAAGGGTGACAAGGGTTTGGTCGGGGCAGTTGGAGGCGTCCAGCGCCACCGGATTGACGTTCAAGCCTTCATAGCTGCCGGTGGCATAGGCCGCCGCACGGTGGTTGCGGATAACGCGCAGCATGTGTTTGGCGTTGCGATTGTAGCCCGAAAACGCGCCCAATTCGCGGGCCATCTCGGCGCTGGTCGCATAGGTCACGCCGGTCATCAGGGCGGTCAGCGCGCCGCACATCGCCCGGCCTTCGACCGAATCGTAGCCCAGACCCATGTTCATCAAAAGGCCGCCGATATTGGCATAGCCCAGACCCAAGGTGCGGAAATCATAGGACAGTTGCGCGATTTCCTTGGACGGGAACTGCGCCATCATCACCGAAATTTCCAGCGTCACGGTCCAAAGGCGCGTGGCGTGGATATAGCCATCGGCGTCAAACTTGCCGTCATTGAACAGCGTGAGCAAGTTCATCGAGGCGAGGTTACAGGCGGTGTCATCCAGGAACATGTATTCCGAACAGGGGTTTGACCCGCGGATCGCGCCATCTTCCGGGCAAGTGTGCCAGGCGTTGACGGTGTCGTGGAACTGGATGCCCGGATCGGCGCAGGCCCATGCGGCATGGCCGACCTGATCCCACAGATCGCGGGCCTTGATGGTCTTGGCGGTCTTGCCATCGGTGCGGCGGATCAGCGCCCAGTCGGCGTCATTCTTGACCGCCGTGAGGAAGGCGTCGGTCACGCGGACCGAGTTGTTCGAATTCTGGCCCGAGACGGTGATATAGGCTTCGGAATCCCAATCCACATCATAGGTCGGAAATTCGATGCTGGTGAAGCCCTGCTTGGCGTATTGCAGCACCCGGTTGGTGTAGGTGTCGGGGATCATCGCCTTTTTGGCCGCCCGGATCGCCGCCTTGAGCGCCGGGTTCTTGGCCGGATCGACCGACGACTCTTCGGAACCGTCCCAGGTGCGGATGGCGGTGAAAATCTCATTCAAACGGAGTTCGTGGGCCTTGGAACCGGCGACCAAGGAAGCAACCTTTTGCTCCTCAATCACCTTCCAGTTCACGAAAGCCTCAACATCGGGGTGATCCATGTCGCAGATCACCATCTTGGCGGCGCGGCGGGTGGTGCCGCCGGATTTGATCGCGCCCGCCGCCCGGTCACCGATTTTCAAAAAGCCCATCAGGCCCGATGATTTGCCGCCGCCCGACAGTTTCTCGCCTTCGCCACGCAAGGACGAAAAGTTGGTGCCGGTGCCAGAGCCGTATTTGAACAGCCGCGCTTCACGCACCCACAGATCCATGATGCCGCCGTCGCCGACCAGATCATCCTTGACCGACTGGATGAAACAGGCGTGCGGCTGCGGGTGCTCATAGGCGGAGGTGGATTTGGTCAGTTCACCGGTCTTGTGATCGACGTAGTAATGCCCCTGCGACGGGCCGTCGATGCCGTAGGCCCAATGCAACCCGGTGTTGAACCACTGCGGCGAATTGGGTGCTGCCATCTGACGAGCCAACATGAAGCGCATCTCGTCAAAATAGGCCCGAGCATCGGCTTCGCTGCTGAAATAACCACCCTTCCAGCCCCAGTAGGTCCAGGCACCCGCCAGACGGTCAAACACCTGCTTGGCACTGGTTTCACCCACGTTGCGCGCCTCGACCGGCAGTTGCGCCAAAGCCGCATCATCAGGAACCGAGCGCCACAGGAACTTGGGCACGTCGCGCTCTTTGACCTTGCGCAGACGCGCCGGAATGCCGGCCTTGCGGAAGTATTTCTGCGCCAGCACGTCGGAGGCGACCTGGCTCCAGCCGGTCGGCACTTCGACCGCTTCGTTGCGGAAGACCACAGTGCCGTCCGGATTGCGAATTTCCGACACTGTGGTGGCAAACGCCATTGCGCCATAGGCACCGGTGGCCTCGGTGGTAAACTTCCGCTCGATCTTCATCTGCCCTGTCCCATCTGTTGCGGCGGGGGTTCTGAGGTGCCCCGTCCGATGTCCCGTTCATGCCTTGCACGCAGACAAAATTGTTGCGTCCGATCCCCTTGCATGGGTCCGGACGCGAACACCGCACAGGCGATGTTGCCGTCAATCCAATATCCGCTGCCCCCGCCGCCACTACATTTTGTGGCCTTGCTTGGCGCTTCGTCAAACTGTCGTAAATCGCTGCACTCTTCAACGGTTTTTTTACACTTACCCACCACATTTTGTGCTTGACCGAAGGATGCAATCAACACGTGGCGTCACGGGATTGTGACCCCGAGTCTGAGGATAACTCTGTGGGCAAGTTAAAGTGCGGTGCGAGACGCGCCAGAAAACACTGTGTCGCGGCAGGGTTGCGCAAGGCTTCTCAGACGCGGCGACAAGCGGCGCAAGCCCGGTTCAGGCCTTGCGGTTGATCAGGATGATTCCCACTGCAACCAGAGCAGCCCCGATCAAAAGACCTGGCGTCAGCGACTCGGCATAGATGAAATACCCCAGCATGATCGCGAAAACCGGGGTGAGGAAGGAAAAGCTGGCCACAGTTGACGTTGGGTAAACCGACAAAAGCCAAAGCCAGCTGATAAACCCACCCGCCACCACGACCGAGGCCTGAAACACCAGCCAGAACCAATGTACCGGCTGCACGTCGCGGATCAACGGGCCGAACAAGGGCGAAAGCACCAGCAGGATCGGCGCAGACACCAGCACCATCCAGAACAACTGCGCTTCTGGCCCGGCCTCGCGCAGACGCGACTTGCGCGCGACAAAGGCCGTGCCGGCCCAACCGAACGCGCCCAGAAGCGCAAAGATGTCGCCCGCAATGCTGCCCGCCCCCGGCCCCTGCGACCGGCTGAGGATCGCAAAGGCCGTGCCCGAGAAGGCCAGAAAAAGCCCAATGAAGCGCATGGGCGTCAACCGTTCACCGGGCAGAAAGTAATGCGCGAGGATTCCCATCCAGACCGGCATCGAATAGAAGATCACCGAGGCGCGGCTGACCAGCGTCAGATCCAGCGCCATGAACACACACAGAAATTCCGCCGCGAACATCGCGCCGATCAACAGACCCGGCCACAGATCCGCGCGGCGCACCCGGCCCCACAATCCGCGATAGCGCAGCCAGCCATAAACAAACACAATCGCCAAAGCCGATCGCGCGCCGGCAAAGAACACCGGTTGCAGGCCCGTGTTCACCTCTTTGACGATGATCTGATTGATTGCCAGCAACAGCGTCACCGCCAGCAACGCGCCAAAACCCACTCCGTCCAGCCTGTCCTTGCGCATGTTCTGCCCTTACTAATGTACCGCGACACCCTTTCTGCCCCGCCCTTGGCTGTCAAGGCGAGGCAATATCGCTGGCAGAACCGGGCGGCTTGCCCTAAAGCCAGCATATCACGCGGAGAGTGCGATGGCGGATCTTATCAAACGGGGCGTGGCCAAGGGGTTGCGGATGACCGATCAGCGCCGTGTGGTGGCGCGGGTGCTGGGGGCGGCGGACGATCACCCCGATGTCGAAGAGTTGTACGCCCGTGCGGTGGCGATTGACCCAAAAATTTCGCTGGCCACGGTCTACCGCACCGTCAAGTTGTTTGAAGAGGCGGGGTTGCTGGAAAAGCACGAATTCGGCGACGGGCGCGCGCGCTATGAAGATGCCGAGCGCGATCACCACGACCATCTGATCGACGTGAACACCGGGCAAGTGATTGAATTCGTGGACCCCGAGATTGAACAGTTGCAAGAACGCATCGCGGCCCGTCTGGGCTATCGGCTGATCGGGCACCGGCTTGAATTGCTGGGCGTTCCCGTAAAGAAGGGTTGACCGTGGCCTCTGACAACCTGCGCGGCATCGGCATGATGGTGCTGGCGATGGCCCTGTTCGGGCTGGAGGACATGTTCCTGAAATGGGCCGCAGTCGGCCTGCCCGTGGGGCAGATCGTGTTCGTTTCTGGCGCGTTTGGCCTGCCGGTGTTCGTGCTGATGGCGTGGCGGCAGGGGCACAAGGTCTTCACCCGCGCCGCCCTGCACCCGGCCGTTCTGGCCCGCGGTCTGGGTGAGATGATCGGCACCTATGCCTATATCACGGCGCTGGCGACAGTGCCTTTGTCCACCGTGTCGGCGGTTTTGCAGGCGATGCCCTTGGCGGTGACGATGGCGGCGGCGCTTTTCATGCAGGAACAGGTCGGCTGGCGGCGCTGGACGGCGATTGCGGTGGGGTTTGCCGGTGTGCTGTTGGTGATCCGCCCCGGTCTGGATGGGTTCCGGCCAGAGGCGTTGTGGGTGCTGATCACCGTGGCGGGCCTGACCCTGCGCGATCTGATGGCGCGGAAGATCCCTGCGGATGCCTCCACCGCGCAGGTTTCGGCCTGGGGGCTGATCGCGGTGGCCCTGCTGGGGGCGCTGATGATGGCCGGTTCGGGCGATGTGGCCATGCCAAGCGCCTGGGAGGCTTGGGTTTTGCTGGGCGCGCTGGTCTTTGGCACGGCGGGCTATTGGGCGATCATTGGCGCCACCCGCACCGGCGAAGTTTCCGTGGTGGCCCCGTTCCGCTATGTCCGGCTGGTCTTCGCCGTCTTGATCGGGGCTTTCGTTTTCGGGGAATGGCCCGATGTCATCACCCTGTCAGGATCGGCTCTTATCGTCGCCTCTGGGCTTTATTCCTTTGCTCGCGAGCGCATCCGCAAACGCGCGCTTTCTTTGTAACCCACCCTGCGCTAAGAGGCGCATGAGAGCATCCCTAGCCATTTGGAGCCCCGTGACATGAGCACGATCATCGACATTCACGCCCGCGAAATTCTGGACAGCCGGGGCAACCCGACCGTCGAAGTCGACGTTACCCTGGAAAGCGGCGCCATGGGCCGTGCGGCCGTGCCATCGGGCGCATCCACCGGCGCGCATGAGGCCAATGAGCGCCGCGATGGCGATAAGAACCGCTACAAAGGCAAGGGCGTGTTGGAGGCTGTGGCCGCCGTCAACGGCGAGATTGCTGAAGAAATCGTCGGCTTTGACGCCACCGAACAGGTCGGCATCGACCGCACCATGATTGAGTTGGATGGCACCCCCAACAAATCCCGTCTGGGCGCCAATGCCATTCTGGGCGTGTCTTTGGCCGTGGCCAAGGCCGCTGCGGAATATTCGGGCCAGCCGCTGTATCGCTATGTCGGCGGCACTTCGGCGCGCGTGTTGCCGGTGCCGATGATGAACATCATCAACGGCGGCGAACATGCGGACAATCCGATTGATATTCAGGAATTCATGATCATGCCGGTGGGGGCTGCGAACATCCGCGAAGCCATCCGCATGGGGTCGGAAGTGTTCCACACCCTGAAGAAAGAGCTGCAAAACGCTGGCCACAACACCGGCATCGGTGATGAGGGCGGCTTTGCGCCGAACCTGAACTCTGCCCGCGATGCGCTTGATTTCATTCTGAAAAGCATTGAGAAGGCGGGTTATCGTCCGGGTGAGGATATCTATCTGGCACTCGATTGCGCTGCGACCGAATACTTCAAGGGCGGGCGCTATGAGATGAAGGGTGAGGGCAAGTCCCTGTCCATCGAGGAAAACGTCGATTTCCTTGCCGGGTTGGCTGCGGATTACCCGATCATCTCGATCGAAGACGGCTGTTCCGAGGATGACTGGGCGGGCTGGAAGCTGTTGACCGACAAGCTGGGCGATAAAATCCAGCTGGTGGGCGACGATCTGTTCGTGACCAACCCGCGCCGTCTGGCCGAAGGCATCAAGGCCGGTTGCGCCAATTCGATGCTGGTCAAGGTCAACCAGATCGGCACCCTGACCGAGACATTGCAGGCGGTCGAAATGGCGCATCGTGCGCGCTACACCAATGTGATGTCGCACCGCTCGGGTGAAACCGAAGATTACACCATCGCCGATCTGGCGGTGGCCACGAACTGCGGCCAGATCAAGACCGGCTCGCTGTCGCGGTCGGACCGCTTGGCCAAGTACAACCAGTTGATCCGGATTGAGGAAATGCTGGGCGAGACGGCGGAATATGCCGGGCGTTCGATCCTGCGCGGCTAAATTCGCTGGCTGAGATTGACCCGCGCAAGGCTTTGGCTTTGCGAGGGTTTTTTTATTGCATGGATCAGAAAAACCGTGCCGGGCGGAAATCTGACAACAGCGGGCTGTCACCCTGCCCGATGATTTCCTGCGCCAAAGTCTGGCCCACCACCGCCGCCAAGGTGACGCCGGAATGCATGACGGCAAGGCTGAGGCCGGGCATCGCCTGCCCCACAACCGGAAAGCCATCGCCGGGCACCGGGCGCTGGCCGATTATGGCGCTTTGCAGCGTGATGCCGGGATGATCGAAGAGGGCGCGCAGGCGGTTCAGGGTGGCTGCGACATCTGCGGCGGGGTCAGGGATGGTTTCGGCGTCGTCGGCCTGATGGTTGGCACTGGCCGGGGCCAGCAGGCGGCCAAGGGGGTCTTGGCGGATTTCCTGATCGGGCGTCACAAGGATATGGTTCAGGCGGAACGGCACCGGCTGGGTGTGGATCAACTGGCCGGGGCGGGTCAGCATCGGCAGATGCAGCCCAAGCGGGGCCAGCAGGCCGGGCGTGACGGTGCCAGTGGCCAGAATGGTGTGATCAGCCAGAAACGGGCCTATGGGAGTGCGCGCGCCGGTGATCTGACCGGTCTTGTCGATCAGGCTTTTCACCGCCAAACCGGGCAGCACCCGCGCAGCCGAGGCCGCCAGCAGCGCCTTGGTTAAAGCGCCCGCATCCACCGCACCCTCACTCGGTAGCAACAACGCGCGACGGGGGCGTTGGGCAAGGCTGGGTTCCCGGGTGGCAATCTCGGCTGCGGTTTGCGGCTGATTGGGATAACCAAGCGCCGTCAGATCGGCCTGCATGCGGTCAAAGGCGGCGTCATCCTCAAACCACAGCGCGCCTTGCCAGCGGTAGGGCGCGTCGGGCAGCAAAGCGTGAAGGCGGTGATGGGCGGCGATGCCCTCCACCCGCAAACGGTGGTGGGCGGGGTTGGCGTAGAAACTGGCGTTGATCCAGCCGAAACTGCGGCCAGAGGCGGCGTTGGCCGGTTGGCCTGCCTCCAGCACCGTGACTTGCGCGCCCATGCGGGACAGATGAAAGGCAAGGCTGGCGCCGATGATCCCGGCCCCGATGATCAGCACATTTTGCGGCATGGAATCCCCCAAGGCTTTGGGTCAGACTGGCATGAGAACAGGGGGCATGCCATGACCGAAAGCGCCAAGATCATCGCCAGGCTGGGGCTGCAACCGCATCCCGAGGGGGGCTGGTATCGTCAGACTTGGGTGGGGCCTGTGGTCGATGGCCGCGCCTCGGGGACGGCGATTCTGTTTCTGTTGCAGGCCGGGCAGCGCAGCCATTGGCACCGGGTGGATGCCGATGAGATCTGGTTGTGGCATGCCGGGGCGGCTTTGGAGCTGTCAATGGGGACGACGCGGGCAGTGGATCACCGGATGGGCCCGGATGTGCTGGGCTTTGAGGTGGTGCAGATGGTTGTCCCCGCCGGGCATTGGCAGGCGGCGCGGTCCCTGGGGGATTGGACGCTGGTGTCCTGCACCGTGTCGCCGGGCTTTCGGTTTGAGGGGTTTGAGCTGGCCGATCCGGCATTTGAACTGCCCAAGGCGGCGCTGTCAGAGGGGGCGTGATGGATCACAAGGACTTTGTGGCGATGCTGCCTGCCGATCTGCGCGCATCCCTGACCGCCAAGTCCGATCAGGCGGGGTTGCGGCATCTGGCCTTGCATCTGGGCGCGATTCTGGGGGTTGGCGCGCTGATTGCGGCGGGGGTGCCGGGCTGGTGGGCCTTGTTGCCGGTGCAAGGCGTGCTGATGGTGTTTCTGTTCACTCTGGAGCATGAGGCGACGCATCAGACTCCCTTCGCCTCAAAGCCGCTGAACGAATGGGTCGGGCGGCTCTGTGGCTTTGCCCTGCTGTTGCCGTTCGAATGGTTTCGCTATTTCCATCTGGCGCATCACCGCTTTACCAACATCGAAGGCCGCGACCCCGAGTTGGTGGGCGGCAGGCCGGAGACTTTGCGGGCCTGGGTCTGGCATGTGTCGGGCCTGCCCTATTGGGGGGCCGAACTGCGGTTGCTGGGCGCGCTGATTCTGGGGCGGGGTGACGCGGACTATCTGCCCGCCACCGCCCTGCCCCGGATCAGGACCGAGGCGCGCTGGATGGGCGCGGGATATGCCCTTGTGGGCGTCAGTCTGCTGCTGGACCCGTTGCTGTTCTGGGTCTGGCTGCTGCCAGTGGTGTTGGGCCAACCGGTGCTGCGGCTTTATCTGCTGGCCGAGCATGGGGACTGTCCGTTGGTTGCAAACATGTTGGAAAACACCCGGACCACATTCACCACGGCGCTGGTGCGGTTTCTGGCGTGGAACATGCCCTATCATGTCGAACACCATGTCTATCCGGCGGTGCCTTTTCATCATTTGCCCGCATTGCACGACGCGATGCGGGACCAATTGCAAGTGACAGCGCCGGGCTATGCTGCTTTTACGCGCGACTATCTGGCGCGGCGAATGTGACGGGTACAAGTTTGCCATGGCCGCGCAGGGGCT
Source organism: Paracoccaceae bacterium (assembly GCA_031428215.1). Taxonomy (GTDB): domain Bacteria; phylum Pseudomonadota; class Alphaproteobacteria; order Rhodobacterales; family Rhodobacteraceae; genus Cypionkella. The sequence goes on along the minus strand of JANPOY010000179.1, from coordinate 14,140 downwards.
GCCGCGATAGCTAAGGGCTATGAACGATGCACCTGCCAAAAACGAAGACACCCTGCGCGGCTTTGGCTTTGCGCTTTCGGCCTATCTGCTGTGGGGGTTTCTGCCGATTTTCATGAAGGCGCTGGCCCATATGTCGCCTGCCGAGGTGATTGCACATCGGGTGATCTGGTCGATCCCGATTGCCGGGGCGGTGCTGATCTGGCTGGGGCGGACGCAGGACTTGCGCGCCGCACTGCGCAACCCGCGGATGTTGGCGATGGCGGCGGTGACCGCGGCGCTGATCACGGTGAACTGGGGGATTTACGTCTGGGCGATTGGCGCCGGCCATGCGCTGGACGCGGCGCTGGGCTATTACATCAACCCGCTGTTTTCGGTGTTTCTGGGCGCGGTCTTGCTGGGCGAGCGGCTGAGTGTGGCGCAGAAATGGGCGATTGCGCTGGCGGGCGTCGCAGTGGTGATCCTGACGTTCGAGGCCGGGAAACTGCCGCTGGTGGCGTTGGGATTGACGGTGACCTGGGGAATTTACGCTTATCTGAAAAAGTCGCTGCCGATCGGGCCCAATCAGGGATTTTTCCTTGAGGTGCTGATTTTGCTGCCCTTTGCCCTGGCCTATGTGATCTGGGCGCAGGCCAGCGGGCAGGGACATTTCATGATGGGGGTCAGCTGGGACACGGTGCTGTTGCTGATCTGCGGTCTGGTCACCGCGATACCGCTGATGCTTTATGCCAATGGCGCCAAGCTGTTGCGGCTGTCGACCATTGGCATCATGCAATACATCGCACCCACGATGATTTTCCTGACGGCGGTGTTCGTGTTTGGTGAAGACTTCGGGCGTGGCAAGATGATTGCGTTTCCGATGATCTGGGGGGCACTGGTGATTTACACCGCCTCGATGGTGCGGCAGGCGCGGGCTGTCGGGCGGTAGCTTTGGTTGACGTGCCGGGGGCCAGCCCCCGGACCCCCGGGATATTTGGGCAGAGAGGATGACAATTTTAGATAAGTTTTAGCGGTCAGGGTCGGCTGATCTGACCGCCACCCACGGCTGCGGGCACGCCTGTGGTGCTGGGGCAGGATGTGGGCAGACCGCAGGCGACGCGGGCGGCGAGGAAGGCGAAGGCCTGGGCCTCCAGCATGTCGCCGTTGAGGTTGGCGGAGTCGATGGGTGCGACGGTGCAGGTCAGGCGTCGGGCCAGTTGCGCCATCAGGGTGGCGTTGTGGCGGCCGCCGCCTGCGACCAGAATCCGGGTTACCGGTTTGGGGAAATGCTCGGTCGATTGCGCGACGCAGGCGGCGGCGATGGCGGTGAGGGTGGCTGCGGCATCGGCGTTGGAGAGTTTGTGGGTTTTCCGAAGGAAGGCGCGAAAGTCGTTGCGGTCGAGGGATTTTGGCGGGATCTTGTGGAAGTAGGCCTGAGTCAGGAAGGCTTTGACCACTGCTTCATCGACGCGGCCAGTGCTGGCCAGTGCCCCACCCTCATCGCAAGGCTGGCCAAGGCGGAACTGCATCAGGTCATTGATCGGGGCATTGGCGGGGCCGGTGTCAAAGGCCAGCAAAGCGTTGGGGGACTCTGGGCTGGGCTGGCTTGGATCTATCCAAGTGACATTGCCGACGCCGCCCAGGTTCAGGATCGCCAGCGGTTCGGTTGCCCCCAGCCATGTGGCACAGGCGAAGTGATAGAACGGGGCCAAGGGGGCACCCTGCCCGCCCAGTCGTACATCCGCACTGCGAAAATCCCAGACCACCGGCGTGTTCAGCACTTGGGCCAGAAGCGCGCCATTGCCGGCCTGATGAGTGCCGCGCCCGCCCGGATCATGCGCCAGGGTCTGGCCGTGAAATCCGATCATATCGGCGCCGGAAAACCGCGCCAGCAGTTCGGCATGCGCGGTTTCCACCACTTCGGCGGCGGCGGCGACATCGGGGTCGCCTTGCCATTGGCCAAAGGCGCGGCGGATCGTGGCCTGTTCGGCGGCGGTGTAGGGGCGGTAGGCGTGCGGTCCGAATTCAAGGATCGCATGGCCATCGGTGCGCAGCATGGCGGCGTCGACCCCATCGAGCGAGGTGCCGGACATGGTGCCAAGCACCCAGATCGCACCCTGTTTCGCCATCTTCCCCTTGCGCCCCTTGCCCGCTATACCCGGCCCACCTTAAAGCATGAGTGTGCCATGACCTACCACCCGAAATCTGATTTCATGCGCGTGATGTTCGAGCGCGGCTTTGTCGCCGATTGCACGGATTATCAAGCGCTTGACGAGGCTTTGGTCAAGGGCGTGGTGCCCGCTTATATCGGCTATGACGCCACGGCGGCGTCTTTGCATGTGGGCCATCTGATGAACATCATGGTGCTGCGCTGGCTGCAAAAGACCGGACATAAGCCGATCACCCTGATGGGCGGCGGCACCACCAAGGTGGGCGATCCCAGCTTTCGCAGCGAAGAGCGCCCCTTGCTGACGCCCGCCAAGATTGACGAAAATATTGCCGGGCTGAAAAAGGTGTTCGGGCGTTACTTGTCCTATGGCGATGGGGCCACTGATGCCGTGATGTTGAACAACGCTGAGTGGCTGGACCAGTTGAACTACCTTGATTTCCTGCGCGACATTGGCCGCTATTTCAGCGTCAACCGGATGCTGTCGTTTGAGTCCGTCAAGTCACGGCTGGACCGCGAGCAAAGCCTGTCTTTCCTTGAATTCAACTACATGATCCTGCAAGCCTATGATTTCCTTGAAATCCATCGCCGCTATGGCTGTCTGTTGCAGATGGGCGGGTCCGATCAGTGGGGCAATATCATCAACGGGGTTGACCTGACCCACCGGGTTGTTGGGCATCAGATCTGGGGGCTGACGACGCCGCTTTTGACCACGTCGGACGGGCGCAAGATGGGCAAGTCGGCGTCGGGGGCGGTTTGGCTGAACGGAGATATGCTGTCGCCTTATGAGTTCTGGCAGTTCTGGCGCAATTCGACCGATGCGGATGTGGGGAAATTCCTGAAGATCTTCACTGAACTGCCGGTTGAGGAATGTGATCGTCTGGGTGCACTGGCTGGGTCTGAGATCAACGGTGCCAAGATCGTGCTGGCCAATCACGCCACCACTTTGCTGCACGGAGCCGAAGCGGCGCATGCTGCCGAGGCCACGGCGCGCGAGGTGTTTGAGAGCGGCGGCGTGGGGGATGATCTGCCGACGTTGCGGGTTTCGGCCGCCGAAGTGGCCGAGGGGTTGGGGATCGTGCAACTGTTCGTGCGCGCAGGGTTGGCGGCGACGGGCAAGGATGCCAGGCGGTTGATCCAGGAGGGTGGCGCGCGGTTGAATGATGATCTGGTGACGGATGCGGGCTTGCGCATCGGCGCGGGTCAGTTGGCGGAACCGCTGAAGCTGACGGCGGGGAAAAAGCGGCATGCTTTGGTGATTTTGGACTGAGCAGCTGTCGATGCAATGAAAAAGGGGGCCAGCTTGCGCGGCCCCCTTTTGAATTTTGCAGCAATGGTTATTCCTGCACGGTGACTTTGCTCATCACATCCGGGGTTGCCGGCGGCTCGCCTTTGGCGATGGCGTCAACCACCTCCATGCCAGAGATGACCTTTCCGACCACGGTGTACTGGCCGTTCAGGAAATCACCCGGTGCGAACATGATGAAGAACTGGCTGTTGGCAGAATCGGGGTCGCTGGCGCGGGCCATGCCGACCACGCCGCGCGCGAAAGGCACCTCCGAAAATTCGGCAGCAATATTGGGCAGATCCGAACCGCCCGTTCCCGCCCCAGCGGTATCGGCCCCGGCTTTGCCGTATTGCACATCGCCGGTTTGCGCCATGAAACCGTCGATGACGCGGTGGAACACCACGTTGTCATAGGCTCCGGCTTTGGCCAGCGCGGTGATCTGGGCCACATGCAGAGGCGCCACGTCGATGGCCATGTCGATGACGATCTGGCCGTTGGCCGCCCCTGCCACGTCGATGATCAGGTTCGGGCCGGGACCGTCGCCTTCGGCCAGTGCCGGGGTTGCGGTCAGCAGCAGGGCTGCAAGCGTGTTACGCAACATCTGCGGCCACCCGGACGGTGATCATGCGGTCAGGGTTGGCTGGCGGCTCGCCACGCGCGATCTTGTCCACATGCTCCATCCCCGCAATCACCCGGCCATAAACCGTGTATTGACCGTTCAGGAAGGAATTATCGGAAAAGTTGATGAAAAACTGGCTGTTGGCCGAATTCGGGTTGGACGAACGCGCAGCCCCGATGGTGCCACGGTCATGCGGCAGTTTCGAAAATTCCGCCGGAAGATCGGGATGATCCGACCCACCCGTGCCAGCGCGGCGCAGGTTGAAATCGGATTCCATGTTGCCGTTGGCGACATCGCCGGTCTGCGCCATGAAGCCTTCGATCACCCGGTGAAAGCAGACGTTGTCATAAGCCTTGGCGCGGGCCAGCAGCTTCATGCGTTCGACATGTTTGGGGGCCACATCATTCAGCAGCGCAATCACCACTTCGCCGTCTTTCAGCGTGATGATGAGGGTGTTTTCTGGGTCTTTGATCTCGGCCATTGCCTGCATCCTTGGTTAAATCTGCGGCGGAAACTAGCGCCAGATTGCAGGAAGGGAAAGGGCTGGTGGTTGACGAAGGCGCCGGATCGGCGGAAACAGTTGCAAAGAGTTCAGGAGGGCACGATGGCTTGGAAAACGATTGATGATGTCGGCATGGCGGGCAAGACCGTGTTGACCCGTGTGGATATCAACGTGCCGATGGAAAACGGCGTGGTGACCGATGCCACACGGATCGAGAAAATCGTGCCCACGGTGCAGGATCTGATCGCGCGCGGGGCCAAGGTGGTGCTTTTGGCGCATTACGGGCGGCCGAAGGGCAAGGTGGTGGCGGAGATGTCGCTGCGACTGGTGCAGCCGGCGCTGGAGGCGGCTTTGGGCCGGGCGGTGGTGTTCATGGAGCGGCCCAGCCGGGCGGCGATTGAGGCCTTGCCGCAGAATGCAATTGTTTTGGTGGAAAACACCCGATTTTCCGCAATGGAAGAGGCCAATGACCCGCAGATGGCACAGTTTCTGGCCAGTCTGGGCGATTTGTTCTGCAATGACGCGTTCTCAGCCGCCCACCGCGCGCATGCGTCGACCGAAGGCATCGCGCGGTTGTTGCCGTCCTTTGCCGGGCGTCTGATGGCCGAGGAACTCGCGGCTCTGGAGGCGGCTTTGGGCAAGCCCGAGCGCCCGGTGGTGGCGGTTGTGGGCGGGGCCAAGGTGTCGACCAAGCTGGAACTGCTGGGCAATCTGGTGACCAAGGTGGACCATCTGGTCATTGGCGGCGGCATGGCGAACACCTTCCTTGTCGCGCAAGGGGTGGAGGTTGGCAAATCCTTGGCCGAGCGCGACATGGCAGCAACCGCGCTTGAGATTTTGGCCAAGGCCAAGGCGGCGGGCTGTGTGATCCATCTGCCGGTCGATGTGGTGGTGGCGCGGGAGTTCAAGGCGGGGGCTGCAAATGAGACCGTTCCGGTTGGGAATTGCCCGGCGGATGCAATGATTCTGGATGCGGGGCCTGCGACAGTGGCGGCACTGACACAGGTGTTTGAGGGCTGCAAGACCCTGATCTGGAACGGGCCTTTGGGGGCGTTTGAGATTGAGCCGTTCAATGCGGCGACCAATGCGGCGGCGCTGTCGGCGGCGGCACTGACCCGCGCGGGCAAGCTGGTGTCGGTGGCGGGAGGCGGTGATACAGTGGCCGCGCTCAATCAGGCTGGGGCCGCGGATGATTTCACCTTTATCTCCACCGCTGGCGGGGCTTTCCTTGAATGGATGGAAGGCAAAGTGCTGCCGGGCGTGGCGGCATTGGGCTGATGGCGATCTGGGCATTGGTGACAGGCGCGTCTGAGGGGCTGGGGCGGGAATTCGCCACTTTGGCCGCCAAGGATGGCTTCGATGTGATCTTGACCGCCCGGTCGGTGGACAAGCTGGCGGCGCATGCGGCGCATCTGCGGCAAACCTACAAAGTGGCGGTCGAAGTGATCCCCGCCGATCTGACCGATCCCGGGGCCGTGCAATCCCTGTGGGACCGTGCCAGCGCGGGGCGGCAGATCGGGGTGCTGGTGAACAACGCGGGTCTGGGGCGCAACGGCGATTTCAGCGATATTGCAGGTTGGCCGCGCGAGACCGACTGCATCGCGGTGAACATAATCGCCGCCACCTTTCTGATGAAATTGGCGGCCGTGCATATGGTGGCACAGGGCACCGGGCGCATCTTGAATGTGGCGTCCGTGGCAGGCTTTTTGCCGGGGCCGCATATGGCGGTCTATCATGCCAGCAAGGCCTATCTTCTCAGCCTGTCGGAAGCCCTGTCGGAAGAGTTGCGCGGCAGTGCGGTCACGGTGACAGCCGTTTGTCCCGGGGCGACAGCGACGCAGTTCTTCGCGGCGGATGCGGCGGAACATGCGACCTTGCTGACCCGCCTGCCCATGCCTTCGGCGGCCTCGGTGGCTGTGGCAGGCTGGGCCGCGATGACGCAGGGACGGCGGGTCAAGGTGGTGGGGCTGGTGAACAAACTCGCCGCCTTTTTCCCCCGCATTGCCCCGCGCCGCGTGGTGAGCTTTGTCCTGGGGCAAGCGTTGAAGCGGCGCTGGTAGCCAGCGCCGCCTTTGTTGGATCAGCGTGTGGCGTAGCCCGTTGTGGTGGCAATCCACGCGACAAACGCGCCGACATCCTCATTCGCGCCGTGGCCCGCATCCCAATAATAGCGCGTGCTGACACTGTCACCCAAGGCACGGGTTTGCGCATCAAGGTTGCCCACGACGGTCAACGAGGTGTCGCTGTCTTTGGCGCCCAGCCGGAACCACCAATGTTTGGACCGTGCCGGGTTGGCTGCGGCCAGCGCGGGCATCGGGTTCATCAGGGCGACGGTGGCGCGCAAGTTGGCGTCGAGATCGCGGCTGCCAGTGGTCTTTTGCTGGGTAAAGGCGGTGAAGGCCCGGGCCTTGGTGGTGCCGCTGCCGAAGAGGTTGTTCTCACCCGAACTGGCGTCAAGCGCATCAAAAGCCGGGACGTTTTTCGCGCGCGGCCCGACATGAGACAGGAATTGCGGCCAAGTGAACGCAGCCTGCGTGCCGTCCCACGTGATGTTGGGATTGGCGGCAAGGTAAGCGGTGCGGTCCGGGTCGGACAGCTTGGCAAGGAAGGCTGTGGCCTCGGGGCGCAGGAAGGTTTCGGTCAGGTATGCGCCGTAGGTTTCCGCCGTAAGCGGGCCGAAGCTGCCCTGACCTTGCAGGCCAAGGCTGCTTTGATAGGCGGGGAACAGGGCGGCCAGTTCGGCAGACACGGCGGCGTCAATGCCACTGGCGGGAACAATATTACCCATGGTGGAGGCTGGATCGCCGGGCAGAGCGGGATTGCTGCCCCAGTTCCATTCATAGGCCATGTCGGCATTCTCCAGATCGGTGATCGGGCACCAGGCGCCGATGGCAAAGACGGCATCCGAAGTCTCTGCAGCACCTAGCGCCTGCAAATAGGGCAGATATTCGGGGCGGTCGCCCGTGGCCCCCAACAACGCCGACAAAGCGCCGCCTGCTGATGTGCCGGAGGAAATGATGTGCTCTGTGTTGCCTGGCACCCGGCCCGCATTGTAGCGCAGCCAGCGGACGGCGGCTTTCAGATCAACAAGAGCCGCAGGCGCGGTGCCATAATGAACGCCGCTGGCGTCGACCAAGGTGCGACCACGCGCACCGGGCTCGACCACGACAAAGCCCGCCGCCAAGGCCTGCTGGGCGTTCGACACTTTCTTGCCCTGCGACACCATCGCTGCCGATCCAGAGGGCGCGGCCGTCTGCGGCTTGCCCCCTGTTGGGCCCTTCATCCCCGCCTCGCCCACGCCTGCAGCATCGGCCACCGAGGACGGCATATAGCCGCCGACATTGTTGGCGAACAGGATCGGCGCGTTGGTCGCATCTACCGCGACACCGTTGATTTCGACCGGAACAGAGATGTTCAGCGATTGATAGACCAGATCGACGGGCCGGGCGACATAGGGAATGGCCTTGTAAAAGCGATACGTGACCTGTTGATCACCTGCATCGGTGGTGATCGTCGTGGTCAGGATTTCAAATGCATCGGGGTTGAAATCGAGCGATTGTTCGGTTTGCGCCATGGCAGGCAAACGGGTGGTCAACAGAAGGCTGGCGGTCAGGCCCATCAAAAGAGCGTCTCTACGGGTAAACATGGAACCTCGGGGTTTGGGATTCATGACGGTTATACGCGGCGGGCCGTGAATTCCGTCGGTCTACATGACGAAATTTTTCAAGATGCCTTTGCCAAAAATTATGATGGTCAAAATCTGTTAGCGCAACCAATATTGCGCGGGGCCCACAAGCTTTCTACGACCTATCCACACCTGTAGAATGGAGCAAATCATGCGCGCGACCAAAGCTGTTCAGAAAATCCTTGCCAATTATGAAGGCGAAACCCCCGGCGTAAAGGCCAATCTGTGCCGCATGCTGATGGAGGGCAAGTTGGGCGGCACCGGCAAGATGATCATTCTGCCGGTGGACCAGGGCTTTGAGCATGGACCGGCGCGCAATTATGCCGTCAATCCGGCGGGCTATGATCCGCATTACCACTATCAACTGGCGATTGACGCCGGGCTGAACGCTTTTGCCTCGCCCTTGGGGATGCTGGAGGCGGGGGCCGATACCTTTGCGGGGCAGATCCCGACCATTCTGAAGGTGAACTCGGCCAACAGCCTGATGTCGGACACGGCGGGCAAAAATCAGGCGGTGACGGCATCGGTTGATGATGCGTTGCGGCTGGGCTGTGCGGCGATCGGCTTTACGATCTATCCGGGGTCGGATTGCCAGCTGGACATGTACGAAGAGATTGTCGCTATGCGCAAGGAAGCTGCCGCCAAAGGCGTGGCGACGGTGATCTGGTCCTATCCGCGCGGCGAGGCGGTGACCAAGGACGGCGAAACCGCGATCGACGTGGCGGCCTATGCGGCGCAGATCGCGGCGCTTCTGGGCGCGCATATCATCAAGATCAAGCTGTCGACCAGCCATCTGATGCTGCCCGAGGCCAAGAAGGTGTACGAGGCGCAAAAGATCGACGTTGCAACCCAGGCGGCGCGGGTGAAGCATTGCATGGAAGCAAGCTTTGCCGGACGCCGGATCGTGGTGTTTTCGGGCGGGGCGGCCAAGGGCGCGGATGCGGTCTATGACGACGCGCGCGCCATTCGTGACGGCGGCGGCAACGGGTCGATCATCGGGCGCAATTCTTTCCAGCGGCCGCGTGCCGATGCTTTGGAGATGCTGGCCAAGCTGGTCGAAATCTACAAAGGCAAAGCCTGATGCTTTGAATGAAGCCGCGCGGCTAACCCTGTTGCGCGGCTTTGATTTCTGGCCGGGCCGTGATTTTCGGGATTCCCATCTCTGCGCCGATATGGCATGGTTCCCCACGAACTGCCCCCGTGTGATGAGGGGTGGACGGCGAGGCAGAGCAGATGACCCAGTCCCGGCCCGCGATTGGCGGTATTTTCTTCATGGTGCTGGCGTTCACGCTGGGGGCCTATTTCACCTTTGCCGCCGTGCAGGGCGATTTCGGCGTGTTCCGTCGCGTCCAGATCTACGCCGAGGCAGAGGCGTTGCGGGCCGAACGTAACCAGCTTTATGCCGAATTGGGGCGGATGCAGAACCTGACCCATCGCTTGTCGGATGCCTATCTGGATATTGACCTGCTGGATGAACAGGCCCGCGCCGTGTTGGGGTATATGCGCGCCGATGAAATCGTGATCCGCTGAGGTTCTGGAAACCCGATCGCGCCCCTCCTGCGGCGCAGGCATTGGCATCCGGCCTTCGCGGGGTTTCACACCCCGCACCCCGTGGGATATTTAGAGACAGATGAAACGCAAATTTTAGACAAATTTTAGGAAGCATGCGCTTTTCGCATGGCTGATCTGCGCCGCCTGCCGCAGGTGAATTTTGTGTTTTGCGTTATTTCTCCGATGTTGTATGGATAGTTTAATACTGAACTATATTTGCACTGTGACGGGAGGACGCCACCTTGGCTGCTAAAAAAGCCCCAGAAAAATCAAACGTCTCGAAGGAAGAACTGCTGAAGTTCTACCGCGAGATGCTGTTGATCCGCCGATTCGAAGAAAAGGCCGGACAGTTGTATGGCATGGGTCTGATCGGGGGGTTCTGTCACCTCTACATCGGACAAGAGGCCGTTGTGGTCGGGCTTGAGGCCTGCACCAAGGAAGGCGACAAGCGCATCACGTCCTACCGCGACCATGGCCATATGTTGGCATGTGGGATGGCGGCGGATGGGGTGATGGCGGAGTTGACCGGGCGGTCGGGCGGCTACAGCCGTGGCAAGGGCGGCTCCATGCATATGTTCAGCCGTGAGAAGCATTTCTACGGCGGCCATGGCATCGTCGGCGCTCAGGTGCCTTTGGGCGCGGGGCTGGCCTTTGCCGACAAATACAAGGGCAATGACAATGTGACCTTCGCCTATTTCGGTGATGGGGCGGCGAACCAAGGCCAGGTCTATGAGACCTACAACATGGCCGAGTTGTGGGCGCTTCCGGTGATTTTTGTCATCGAGAACAACCACTACGCCATGGGCACCTCGCAGGCGCGGTCTACGAAGTCCGAGACGTTGTTCGGGCGCGGGTTGGCTTATGGCATTCCGGGTGAGCAGGTCGACGGCATGGATGTGCTGGCGGTGCAAGAGGCCGGGGCCAAAGCCGTGGCGCATTGCCGCGCCGGAAAAGGCCCGTATATCCTTGAAATGATGACCTATCGCTATCGCGGGCACTCGATGTCGGACCCTGCGAAGTACCGCACCCGCGAAGAGGTGCAGAAGATGAAGGACGAAAAGGACGCCATCGAACATGTGCGCGACCTGTTGCTGAACGCGGGGCTCGCCTCGGATGACGACCTGAAGACCATCGACAAGGAGATCAAGGAAGTCGTGAACGCCAGCGCCGAATTCGCCAAAGCCAGCCCGGAGCCGGACCTGTCCGAGCTTTGGACCGACATTTACGCCTGAGGGGGAAAACCATGGCAGTTGAAGTACTTATGCCCGCGCTTTCGCCCACGATGGAAGAGGGCACGCTGGCGAAATGGCTGGTGAAGCCGGGGGATGTGGTCAAATCCGGCCAGATCATCGCAGAAATTGAGACCGACAAGGCGACGATGGAGTTCGAGTCTGCGGATGAGGGCATCGTGGGCCGGATTCTGGTGGAAGAAGGCTCGGCCGGCGTCAAGGTGAACACGCCGATCATGGTGCTGGTGGAGGCGGGGGAGTCTGCGGATGCGGCGGCCCCGGTGGCGGCGGCGGTTGTTGCGGCTCCGGTGGCAGCGGTTGCCGTGGCGGCGGCCCCGGTGGCGGTGGTGTCCAAGGCCAGCCCGGATTGGCCGGAAGGCACGGCAATGAAAAGCATGACGGTGCGCGAGGCGCTGCGTGAGGCGATGGCCGAGGAAATGCGCGCCGATCCGAGCGTCATGCTGATGGGCGAAGAGGTGGGCGAGTATCAGGGCGCCTACAAGATTTCCCAAGGCCTGCTGGATGAGTTTGGCCCCAAGCGCATCGTCGATACCCCGATCACCGAGATCGGTTTTACCGGCATTGCGGTCGGGGCGGCCTGGGGTGGGTTGCGGCCGATCGTGGAGTTCATGACCTTCAACTTCTCGCTGCAAGCCATTGATCATATTCTGAATTCGGCGGCGAAGACCAACTATATGTCGGGCGGCCAGTTGGGTTGCCCGATCGTGTTCCGCGGCACCAATGGCGCGGCGGCCCGGGTTGGGGCGCAGCACAGCCAGGATTTTGCGGCATGGTATGCGGCGATCCCGGGTTTGAAAGTGGTGATGCCCTATTCGGCGGCGGACGCCAAAGGCCTGCTGAAAACGGCGATCCGTGACGGCAATCCGGTGATCTTCCTTGAGAATGAGATCCTTTACGGGCGTTCGTTTGACGTGCCGGTGCTGGATGATTTCACCATCCCGTTTGGCAAGGCCCGGATCTGGCGCGAAGGCACGGATGTGACCATCGTGTCCTTTGGCATCGGCATGACCTATGCTTTGGAGGCGGCGGAAGTGTTGGCCAAGGACGGCATCTCGGCGGAAGTGATTGATCTGCGCAGCCTGCGCCCGATTGATTACGACACGGTTCTGGCAAGCGTGCAGAAAACCAACCGTTGCGTGACGGTGGAAGAGGGTTTCCCGGTGGGGTCCATCGGCGACCATCTGGCCAGCACCATCATGCAGCGCGCGTTTGATTATCTGGATGCGCCGGTGGTGACTTGCACCGGCAAGGATGTGCCGATGCCCTATGCCGCCAACCTTGAAAAGCTGGCACTGGTGACGACCGCCGAGGTGGTCGCTGCTGTCAAATCCGTTTGCTACCGGTGAACGGCTATGAAAACTTCAAGACTTGCTCTGAACTTAAACCGAAAGAGTATTGCTTTGTGGTTGAGCAATACTCGAATGGCCAATTTATTCGGCTACACCACATGCACATCTCTAAGCATCGCATCAGTAAGGACGCTGCAATCAGTTGCCTCAGAGCGCTTACTGCTCGTCACTGGGGTGGGACTGGAATGGGCGCAGAACAAATTGTCGCGTGTTTTCTCAATGAACGCGGCAAGTCGCCGAGCGCAGATCGCGCATTGGCCATTCAAAGCTCATATCCCGAAGCGGGCGTTCTTCGACATTATTGTGGTAGCAATACAACGGCTTGGCTTGACGAAGTGGTCTTGGCTACAGCTTTCCGCAGCCAGCGGATGGAGGTAAGAAATGGCGATTGAAATTTTGATGCCGGCGCTTTCTCCGACGATGGAGGAGGGCACGCTGGCGAAGTGGCTGGTGAAAGAGGGTGATGTGGTCAAATCGGGCCAGATCATCGCGGAGATTGAGACCGACAAGGCGACGATGGAGTTTGAGGCGGTGGATGAAGGCAAGATCGGCCGGATTCTGGTGGCCGAGGGCACGGCGGGCGTGAAAGTCAACACGCCGATTGCGGTGCTGGTCGAGGACGGCGAAGCGGCGGATGCGGTGGTGGCCCCGGTGACGGCGGCAGCTGTTGCGGCTCCGGTGGCTGTTGCGGCGGTTGTTGCGGCGGCTCCGGTGGCTGTGAAAGCGGCTGGTGCGCGGGTGTTTGCCTCGCCCTTGGCGCGGCGGATTGCGGCGGAAAAGGGCCTTGATCTGGCCGGGGTTCAGGGGTCTGGGCCGCACGGGCGAATCGTGAAAGCGGATGTTGAGGGCGCGACAGTGGCGGCTCCGGTTGCGGTTGTCGCGGTTGCGGCTCCGGCGACCCCAGCGGCGGCGGCGCCTGCGATGGCTGCGGGGCCTTCGACGGATATGGTGCTGCGCACCTATGCCGACCGGCCCTTTACCGAAGTCAAACTCGACGGGATGCGCAAGGTGATAGCCGCGCGCCTGACCGAGGCCAAGCAAACCGTGCCGCATTTCTACCTGCGCCGGGATATCGAGCTGGATGCGCTGATGGCGTTCCGGGGGCAGTTGAATGCCAAGCTGGAGGCGCGCGGGGTCAAGCTGTCGGTCAACGACTTCATCATCAAGGCCTGCGCCTTGGCCTTGCAGCAGGTGCCGGGCGCGAATGCGGTCTGGGCAGGCGACCGGGTGTTGCAGTTCAAGAAATCCGACGTTGCCGTGGCGGTGGCGATTGAAGGTGGTTTGTTCACCCCGGTTTTGCGCGATGCGGAGTCGAAATCCTTGTCGGCCTTGTCGGCGGAGATGAAGGATCTGGCGAAGCGCGCCAAGGACCGCAAACTGGCGCCGACAGAGTATCAGGGCGGCAGCTTTGCGATCTCCAATCTGGGGATGTTCGGCATCGACAATTTCGATGCCATCATCAGCCCGCCTCAGGCCGCGATCCTGGCGGTGGGGGCTGGTGTGCCCAAAGCGATCGTCAAGGATGGCGTGGTGGTGGTGGGCACGGTGATGTCGGTGACATTGTCGGTGGATCACCGGGTCATTGACGGGGCGCTGGCGGCACTGTTGCTGAACGCGATCAAGGACAATCTGGAGAACCCGCTGGCGATGCTGGCGTAAGCTGATCGTCAACTTTGAAAATGGGCCGTGCAGGGCGATCTGCACGGCCCATTTCTATGGTTGATCTGCTTGGCAGGCCTTGCGGGGGTTTCAC
>JANPOY010000178.1:0-3821 GCA_031428215.1 Paracoccaceae bacterium | reverse complement strand
CCGACCAACATGGCGGCGGGCATGGCGCGACTGGGGCTGAAATCTGCCCTGATCACCCGTGTCGGGGACGAGCATATGGGCCGCTTCATCCGTGAGGAACTGACCCGCGAGGGCGTCGATGTTCAGGGTGTCAAGACCGATCCAGATCGGCTTACTGCATTGGTTTTGCTGGGTATTCGGGATGAACACCAATTTCCCTTGATTTTCTACCGCGAAAACTGCGCCGATATGGCGCTGTGCGAAGATGACATTGACGAGGGTTTCATCGCCTCGTCCCGAGCGGTGGTTGCCACCGGCACGCATCTGTCGAACCCGCGCACGGCAGCGGCGGTGCTGAAGGCACTGGCGCTGGCGCGACAGTACGGCGCGCGCACTGCTTTGGACATCGACTATCGTCCCAACCTTTGGGGGCTGGCCGGGCATGGCGACGGCGAAAGCCGGTTCATCGAATCTGCCGCCGTCACGGCCAAGTTGCAAACCACCCTGCATCTCTTTGATTTGATCGTCGGAACAGAAGAAGAATTCCATATTGCCGGCGGTTCCACCGATACGATTGCGGCTTTGCGGGCGGTGCGGGCGGTGTCGAACGCCACTTTGGTGTGCAAGCGCGGTGCGGCAGGGGCGGTGGCCTTTACCGCCGCCATCCCCGAAACCCTTGACGAAGGTCAATCGGGCCCCGGCTTCCCGATCGAGGTGTTCAATGTTCTGGGCGCGGGTGATGGGTTCATGTCCGGTCTGGTCAAAGGCTGGATGGATGACGAAGATTGGCCGACTGCGCTGAAATATGCCAATGTTTGCGGGGCCTTCGCGGTGTCGCGCCATGGCTGTACGCCTGCCTATCCGTCCTGGACGGAGCTTCAGTTCTTCCTGAACCGCGGCATTGTCACCCCCGCCTTGCGCCATGATGCGGCGCTGGAGCAGATCCATTGGTCCACCAATCGGCGCAAACAATGGCCTGAAGTGCGCGCCTTCGCCTATGACCACCGCTCTCAGCTAGAGGATTTGCCGGGGGCCACGCCCGAAAAGATCAGCCGGTTCAAAGAGTTGTGTCTAAATGCGACCTTGCAGGTGTCAAAGGGCCGCCCCGGCTACGGTTTGCTTTGTGATAACCGCTTGGGCAAGGCTGCGCTGCACAAGGTGGCAGGGCAGGGGCTGTGGATCGGGCGTCCGGTTGAATGGCCCGGCTCGCGTCCGCTGACGTTGGAACCCGAACTTGGCCCCGATTTCGGCGGCCTGTCGGAATGGCCGCTGGACCATGTCGTCAAGGTCTTGTGCTTTTGCCACCCCGATGACGACGCCGACATGCGCGCGGACCAAGAGGCGACCATCACTCGCCTGTTCCACGCCTGTCGCCGTAACCGTCTGGAAATGCTGCTGGAAGTCATCCCGTCCAAGGTTGGTCCCATTGACGATCTGACCACGGCCAAGTTGATCAGCCGGTTTTACGACATCGGCATATATCCCGATTGGTGGAAGCTGGAACCGATGCAGACCACCGAAGCCTGGGCCGCGACCTGCGCCGCCATTGAAACCCGTGATCCGCATGTTCAGGGCATCGTGATTCTGGGTCTGGGCCAAAGTGAGGCCGACCTTGCCGCCTCTTTCCGGCTGGCGGCACCTTTTTCACTGGTCAAAGGCTTTGCCGTCGGCCGTACCATCCATGCCGACATGGGACGCGCCTTTATGGCCGGTGAGGTTGACGAGGCCGAAGCCGTGGCCACAATGGCCGAAAATTACCGCCGCCTTTGCGGCATCTGGGACCAAGCCCGCGCGACAGGAGCCAAGCCATGACCACCATCCGACTGACCGCCGCCCAAGCCATGGTGCGCTGGCTTTCCGTGCAGATGACCGACGAAGGCGAGCGGTTTATCGAAGGCATCTGGGCGATCTTTGGCCACGGCAATGTCGCCGGTATCGGAGAGGCTTTGTATGCCCACCGCGACGTTTTCCCGACCTGGCGCGGCCACAACGAACAAACTATGGCACATTCCGCGATTGCCTTTGCCAAGGCCTCGCGCCGGCGTCGCGCCATGGCAGTGACGTCGTCCATCGGGCCGGGGGCGACCAATATGGTAACGGCCGCTGCCCTTGCCCATGCCAACCGCCTGCCGGTCCTTTTCATTCCTGGCGATATCTTTGCCAGCCGCGCGCCCGATCCGGTGCTGCAACAGGTTGAGGATTTCAATGATGGCACCGTTTCGGCCAATGATTGTTTCCGCCCCGTCTCGCGCTATTTTGACCGGATTTCGCGGCCCGAGCATCTTTTGACCGCCCTGCCGCGCGCACTGCGGGTGATGACGGACCCGGCAGATTGTGGCCCGGTGACGCTGGCCTTTTGTCAGGATGTGCAGGCCGAAGCCTTTGATTACCCGCTGGCTTTCTTTACCCAGAAAGTGTGGAAGATCCGCCGTCCCGAACCCGATGCGCAGGAATTGGAGGCGGCAATTGCCCTGCTGAAATCCGCCAAATCCCCGGTGATCGTGGCCGGGGGCGGCGCGCTGTATTCCGGGGCAGAGGTGGAACTGGCCGCCTTTGCTTCTGCGCATGGCATTCCCGTGGTGGAAACCCAGGCCGGAAAATCGGTGCTGACGCATGATCACCCGATGAATTTTGGCCCTGTGGGCGTGACCGGATCCACCAGCGCGAACACGCTGTGCGGTCAGGCGGATGTGGTGCTGGCGCTTGGCACGCGGATGCAGGATTTCACCACCGGGTCATGGTCTATCTTCAAGAACCCAAAAATGCGGCTGTTGTCGATCAATGTGCAGGCCTACGACGCCTATAAGCACGGCGCGGTGAACCTTGTCAGCGACGCGAAGGTCGCGCTGCAAGCCCTTGATCGGGCATTGGGTTCGCAGAAATGGGCGCCTGATGCCCGGCTGAAAGCCGACTGGCTAGCCGCCACAGCGGCCGAGAAAGCCCGGCCCGGCGACATCAATGCCTTGCCCACCGACGGCCAGGTGATCGGCGCGGTCCAACGCGCAGCCACCTCCGCCACCATCGTCATGGGCGCAGCCGGCACCATGCCAGGAGAGTTGCACAAGATCTGGGATGCGGCCCAGGGCGGCTATCACATGGAATACGGGTTTTCCTGCATGGGATATGAGATTGCCGGGGCCTTGGGCATCAAGATGGCCAAGCCGCAGGCGGATGTGATCTGCATGGTGGGCGATGGCAGCTATATGATGGCCAATTCCGAACTGGCGACCGCGGTCATGATGGGTCTGGCCTTCACCGTGGTGCTGACGGACAACCGGGGCTATGGCTGTATCAACCGGTTGCAGCGCGGCACCGGCGGCGCGGGGTTCAACAACATGCTGGACGACAGCTATCATGTGAACGCCGCCCAGATCGACTTTGTCGCCCATGCGGCCTCAATGGGGGCGATTGCCGTCAAGGCCGCGTCGTTTGCTGAGTTGGAGGCAGCGCTGACCACGGCCAAAGCCGCCAATCGTCCGATGGTCATCGTTATCGACAGCGACCCATGGCACTCGACCGAAGCCGGGGGCAGCTGGTGGGACGTTGGCGTGCCCGAAGTGTCGGACCGGGCCGAAGTGAAGGCCGCGCGGGCGCAATATGAGACGGCGCAGAAGGGCCAGACCCTGATCGGGTAGGGCGGCGTCCGGGGCAAGCCGCGCAGGGTTGTGTGGGACCGGGTCTGCGACTCCTTCGGCGTTGACGAGATCGCAGGTGCGGTGCGCGCCCAACTCAAGGCCAGGGCAACGAACCAAGCCCCTGCATGACCACAGAGATGTGATGGATGGTGCCGAGCCGGCGCCAGGCTTCCGCTACACGCCTGCCCTTCGTGCCCTGCGCGCTGC
>JANPOY010000177.1:0-2352 GCA_031428215.1 Paracoccaceae bacterium | reverse complement strand
GCCCTGGTGGGGGGGCTTACACTTTAAAAAAAATTTAACAAAAATTACCACCCTCCCTCCCCAAACAGCGGGGGGGGAGGCCGGCTGGGCGGGGGGCAACCCCCCCCGCCTCCTGCATTGGCGCGGCAAAGCCCCCTAGCTGCCCTGGCAGTTCTCGCGCAGAACGCCGCCCGCCAGATACAGTGACCCGCAGATCAACACCCGCGCGGCAGGGGAAACTGCCGCAATATCGGCCAAGGCCTGCGCCACGGAACCCGCCGTCACCGCATTCATCCCCACCGAAACCGCCGCCGCACGGGTCACTTCGGCGGGCAGAGTGTTCTTCTCGCCCGGAATAGACACGGCGTGCAACCGGGTCACATGCGGCGCCAAGGGCTCCATATAGCCCCGCACATCCTTGGTGTTCAGCATGCCGCAGATCAGATGTGTCTCGCGCGCAGGCATGCGCGCCAAAGTCGCCGCCACCGCCGCCCCACCGGCCGGATTGTGGCCGCCGTCCAGCCACAGCTCGACCGATGGTGCAGAGTCCACCAAAGGCCCGACCCGCAACCGCTGCATCCGTGCCGGCCAATCGGCGCGGGTGACTGCCGCCTCGCAGGCCGCCTCGCCTTTGCCCAAAACCCGCAACGCGGCAATCGCTGCCCCGGCATTCTGCACCTGAAACGGGCCGGGCAGGTTCGGCAGAGGCAGGTCCAGCAGGCCGTTTTCATCCTGAAAGATCAACCGCCCGCGCTCTTCCCAGACGTTCCAATGCTGCCCGAAGGCCAAAACCTGCGCCCCCAACCGCGCCGCGCGCGCCTCTATCACCGCAAGCCCGGCCTCCGCTTGCGGGCCGATGATCACCGGCACGCCGCGCTTGATGATCCCGGCCTTTTCGCCGGCAATTTCCGGCAAGGTTTCGCCCAGATATTGCTGATGGTCGATCGACACCGGGGTGATGATGGTCAGCGCCGGCTTGTCCACCACGTTGGTGGCATCCAGACGGCCGCCCAGACCCACCTCCAGCAGCGTGTAATCCGCGGGCACGCGGCTGAACGCCAGAAAGGCGGCGCAGGTGGTGATTTCAAAAAACGTGATCTCAGCCGGTCCGTTCGCCGTCACGCATTCATCCAGCAGAGCCGTCAGCGCCGGTTCGGAAATCAACTGCCCCGCCAGCCGGATCCGTTCGTGAAACCGCGCCAGATGCGGCGAGGTGTAGGCATGCACGCGTGCGCCTTCCGCCTCCAACCCGGCGCGGATCATTGCCTGAGTGCTGCCTTTGCCATTGGTTCCGGCGATGTGGATCACCGGCGGCAGCCGCCGTTCGGGATGCCCAAGCACCGCCAAAAGCCGCTCCACCCGGTCCATCACAAGGTCGATCACCTTGGGATGCAGGGTCATCATCCGGTCAAGTACGGCGTCCGAGGTCACGCGATGGCCTCGGCAATCGCCCCCGGTGGCGGCAGATCGCCCTTGATCGCAGGGGTCTGGTTCATCAACATGCGCAGGATCGTCACCAGTTCCTCACGCAGGTTCTTGCGATGGGTCACACGGTCCAACATGCCATGATCCAACAGATATTCGGCGCGTTGAAAGCCTTCGGGCAGCTTTTCGCGGATGGTCTGTTCGATCACACGCGGGCCTGCGAAGCAGATCAGCGCGTTGGGTTCGGCAATCTGCACATCGCCCAGCATGGCATAAGACGCGGTCACGCCGCCGGTGGTCGGATGGGTCAGCACCACAATATAGGGCAGCCCCGCCTCTTTCAGCATCTGCACCGCCACGGTCGTGCGCGGCATCTGCATCAGGGACAAGATCCCTTCTTGCATGCGCGCGCCACCTGCGGACGAAAACAGCACCAGCGGGCGTTTGGTTGCCACCGCCCGCTGCGCCGCGGCGATGATGGCGTTGCCGACATACATGCCCATCGACCCGGCCATGAAGCTGAAATCCTGCGCCACGGCGATGATCGGGGTGCGGCCCACCTCGCCCTCGGCCACCAGCATCGCCTCACGCTCACCGGTGGTTTTCTGCGCGGTTTTCAGACGGTCAGGGTATTTTTTCTGGTCGCGGAAATGCAGCGGGTCCACGACCGGCTCTGGCACTTTCACCTCGACGAACACCCCGGTGTCAAACAACCCGTTGAACCGGTCACGCGGGCTGATGGCCATATGGTGATCGCAAGACGTGCAAACGTTCAGATTCCCCGCCAATTCGCGGTGAAACAGCATGGTCCCGCATTCCGGGCATTTCGTCCAAAGATTCTCGGGCACCTCGCGGCGCGAAAACAGCGAGTTGATCTTCGGGCGGACGTAGTTAGAAATCCAGTTCATCGCCTGTCCTGCGGTAACATCGGTCTATCGTCAGATAGTC
>JANPOY010000176.1:0-1537 GCA_031428215.1 Paracoccaceae bacterium | reverse complement strand
CTGCCCCGGGCGCGCCGTTGATGCAACCCGCGCGGCAAGCCGTTCGCGAAAGCCCGATTGTGCCAGCTGATAGGCCAGTTGAATGGCGGCAGACACCCCGGTCGCGTCCGCCGATCCGTGCGATTTGACGACCGTACCGTTCAGCCCCAGAAACACCCCGCCATTCACCCGGCGCGGATCAATGCGGCTTTGCAGACGCTTCAGCGAGTTCATCGCCAGAAGTGCTGCGAACTTTGACAAGATCCCGGCGTTGAACGCTTCTTTCAGCAGATCAGCCACCAGCTTTGCCGTGCCTTCGCCGGTTTTCAGCGCGATGTTGCCGGTAAAGCCGTCGGTCACAATCACATCGACCCGGTCCGACGGCAGATCGCTGCCTTCCACAAAGCCGATATAGTCAAAGCTGCCCGCAATCGCCGCCGCAGGCATCAATTCATGCGCTTCTTTCAGCTCGGCCCGGCCTTTGTGTTCTTCGGTCCCCACGTTCAGCAGCCCGATGCGGGGGCGTACAAGTTTCAACCCGTTGCGGGCATAAGACGCGCCCATCATGGCGTATTGCACCAGATCATCGGCCTCGGCCTTGATATCGGCGCCGACGTCCAGCATCAGATTAAAGCCGCCGGGGTTGCGCGATGGCCACAGGCAGGCAATCGCCGGGCGGTTCACGCCGGGCATTTTGCGCAGCCGGATCATCGACACGGCCATCAACGCGCCGGTATTGCCGCATGACACGGCCACCGTTGCCTCACCATTTTTGATACTGTCGATGCACGACCACATAGACGTGCCCTGACCGTGCCGCATGACCTGACTGGGTTTGTCATCCATGGTCACAACACGGTCTGCATGGCGCAGTTCACAGCGGCCGGCCAGCACCGGGTGCCGGTCGATCATCGGGCGCAGCAGCGCCTCATCGCCATGCAGGATATAAGCGCTGTTCGCCAACGTGTGGGCAGAATCAATAAGACCGGCGACAACTGCCTCCGGTCCGCGATCACCACCCATTGCGTCAACGGAAATGACGATGCGCTGTGCACCAGAAGGGATCGGAGTGTTAAGTCCGCTCGTCATCAAGGTGCAGCGCGCAGGCGCGGCTTACGCCGCGTCCTCGTCGAGATCGACCTCTTTGGTCAATGCAACAACTTCGCGTGCATCGTAATGCCCACAAGCGCTGCACACGTGGTGCGGACGCTTCAGCTCGCCACAGTTCGGGCAATCAGCTGGGTTGGATGCAACAAGGGCGTCATGCGCGCGGCGCATGTTACGCTTGGATTTGGTGACTCGGTTCTGCGGGACAGCCATGTCTCGACCTCAGTACTGGGGGACAGGCCCCTGATTTTATTTTGTAATCAGCCCTCTGTCCTGCTTCGGAAGGGCGCTGACACACATCGTCAATGAGGCGCGGAACATACTGGTATTTGCCCGGTGCGCAAGCCCCTTTTCCGGCAACAGATATCCCGGCCAGCAGTTACTCGGCTGTGCCGTCGCCGCGCAGCTTTTCGGCCATACCCGCAAGGCCCGCAAACGGGTTCAGATCAGC
>JANPOY010000175.1:0-15719 GCA_031428215.1 Paracoccaceae bacterium | reverse complement strand
CTTGACGTCGAACCTTCGCACATCTGCCTTCCACCTAAGTGAAAGGTCTTTCGTTTTATGTGCCAAGTTACCGAAGTAACGTGACCCACAAACGTGAAGCTTTACCAGGTCATCGGTAGCTCAGCTTACGCCAAATTCCCTGCTGGTCAGATATGCTACGTGTCAGACGCCGATGCGCCCAAACCGCCCACATATCCCTTCATTCATATCAATTTCAAAGAGCGCGGACACAAAACGCACAGCACACCCGAACTTCGGGCGCATCTGCCGTCATATCTCCAAATTTCGTTACAGGCGTCTCATCCTGCTTCCCGTTTCCGTCTGCGTGCATTGCTGCGTTTCGTCGTCTTCGGTGAGGCGTTATCTAGGGAAACTCGTTCAGAGCCGCAAGAGGAAAAATCGCATCCGCTGACATTATTTTGTCATGCTCAATGTTTACAGGGGTTTTTCACGGTGACTGCTCAGGAATTGGTCACCTTATACACAGGGTCGGAAGCCAGCGGTCGGTGTTTTCCCGCCATCGACGCCCGATCAACCCCGAATCCAGTCGCTGATTCCACGCATTCAGCCGAAATCTGCCCGCTGATGGGTGATTTGCCCCCCGGCAATGGTCAGTGCGACTGCGGTTTGTCCCAGATCGCTGGCGGCAATCACCTCTATGTCGGCGTCGATCAGCACCAGATCCGCCGCAAGCCCCACAATCAGCCGGCCGGTCACATCTTCCATATGTGCGGCCAAGGCCCCCCCGGCCGTATAGGCATAGAGACTGTCCATCAGACCCAGCCGCTCATCGCCACACCCCTCAAACGGCACGCGGCAAATCGCTGCCTGCAATCCGCGCATCACCGACACATCCGTCACCGGCCAGTCGCTGGCGTAAGCCAGCCGCGCGCCATGGTCGGCCAGCGTTTTCCACAGATAGGCATCGGGCCAGCGCGCAGGGTCAAACACCGTGTTCATCGTCGACATCGGAAAGTCCATTGCGCCGGGCGGATGCGGTGGCTGGACGCTGGCCACAATGCCCAACGCCCCGATCCGCGGAACATCGGCGCGGTCGATCAGTTCGATATGCTCGATGCGGTGGCGCATGTCGCGCAAGCCATTGGCATCGCCCGCAGCCTGATACCCGTCAATCGTGGTCCGCACCGCGCCATCGCCGATGGCATGCACGGCAATCTGCAGGCCGCGCCGGTCAATCTCGATGCAGATCGCCTTGAACCGTTCCGGATCAAACAGTGCTCGCCGGTCACTTCGGTTCCCGGATAGGGCTGCAGCATATAGGCAGTGCGGCTGTCGACCACCCCGTCCATGAACATCTTGACGAAACCACTCGACAGCCAGTCATCCTGATATTCTGCCGTCATCGCACTGGCGCGGTCCAGTTCCGACATGTCCATATGCGGCTTGAAGTGGAACGGCACCTTGACCCGCGCGGTCAAACGGCCCTCTGCCTGCATCTCGCGCAGCAGTTGGCAGGTGTAGCGGTTGCCGTCCATGTTCACCATCGAGGTGATGCCATGCGCAGCGCAATGCGCCAAACCCGCTGCGATCTTGTCTTTGTCGCGGGCGCGCACCGCGTCCGATGGCCATGGGTCTGGCTCGCCTCCGGTGGCGATCCCCAACTGCAAATGCGCCTCACCGCCCAAGGCCAAAATCGGCCCGAACGCCTCAAACTCGCGCAACTCGCCGGTGGCCGTGCCGTCCGGGCCCATCACCACCTCATGCCCATGCGGCATCGCGGCCCCGTGCAGCAACCCCGCCGCCGTCAATGCCGCCGTATTGGCCCAGACCGTGTGATGGTCGGGCGCCATCATCGCAATCGGACGATCCGCAATCACCCGGTCCAGATCCTGCCGCGTGACCGGCGCGCCGAGGATGTCATAAGACGCCCCCTGCGCCATCAGCAGGGCATTGCGCGGATTCCGCCTCGCATAGGTTCCAAACGCCGCCTTCAGCGCGTCAAAGCCGCCAAGTCCGCCAAGCTGCAATTGCTCCAACTCATTGCCGCCCAACACCAGATGCAGATGGCTCTCAAAAAACCCCGGCAGCAGCGTCCGCCCCCCGGCATCAATCACCCGCGTCGCAGGCCCAGCCAGTGCGGCCATTTCGGCAACCGTACCCACACCCAAAATCTTGCCCCGCGCCACCGCCACCGCCTCGGCCCGCGGCTGCGCCGTGTCCATGGTCAGCACCCGCGCATTGGTCACAATCATCTCAGCCGTCATTCTGTCAGCCCTTCTTCTTGGCAAAATACTCCGGGGTTAGCTGTTGGTTGCGCGATTGGTTCAAGACACCAACAGCTTGGGGGGCTGGCCCCCGGTTCCGCCCGTTATCCCCGCAATGCCGACACCCGCTCGGCCATCACGCACAGCATCTCGAACATGATGGATATGCCCAGCCACGCCGTGCCACCGCTGGCATCGAACGGTGGCGACACCTCGACCAGATCGGCCCCCACAATATTCACCCCTTTCAACAGCCGCGCCACCTGCAACGCCTGCCAGGAGTTTGGCCCTCCGACTTCCGGCGTCCCGGTGCCCGGAGCGAAGGTCGGGTCGACAAAGTCGATGTCATAAGTAATGTAGGTGTCACCCTGCCCGACGATCTCACGCGCCTCGGCCATCACATCCTCTGCCCCGCGCGCGTGAAACTCGGTGATGGGGATGATCCGAATGCCATTGGCGGCCGCGAAATCCCAATCTTCCCGCCCATAGGCGGTGCCGCGAATGCCGATCGACACATAGCGTTTGGGATCAATCAGCCCTTCTTCGACCGCGCGCCGGAACGGCGTGCCGTGGTTGTAGCGGCTGGTGCCGAAATAAACGTCGTTCAGATCGGTGTGGCTGTCGAACTGAATCATTCCCACCGGGCGCGCCTTCGCAACCGCCCGCAGGATTGGCAAACTGCACAGATGATCACCGCCGCCGGTCAAGGGCAGGATGCCCGCCGCCACCACCCGGTCATAAAACGCCTGCATCCGCGCCAGTGAGTCCATCAGATCGCCGGGGTTCGGGGCCACATCGCCCAGATCGGCGCAGCGCGCCAGGTCAAACGGCGCCACCCAGGTTGCACTGTTCTGCGCCCGGATCATCGTGGACAGATCGCGCAACTGCCTCGGACCATGGCGCGGGCCCGGTCGGTTGGTGGTGCCGCCATCCCAGGGCGCACCGATCAGCCCGATCTCGACATCGCCAAACCGCGCGTGATCAAACGGCACATGCGGCAGCCGCATGAAGGTCGGGATACCGGCGAATCGCGGCAGATCAAATCCGGACACCGGCGTGAAAAACCCATCGTTTGCCCCATTGGTCACAAGTGGTCCCCTCCATGCGGTGATTCCCTTGGGGCATCTGATCAAATCCCTTGGCGCTTGTCAGCCGATGCACGACCGCAATCGCTGCTTTGCGACAGATGTGCGCACAGGCGGGGTTGACCCGCAGGCCCCTATCGGTCCTTATCGCCGAACTCACCCCCAAGGGATGCGACGATGTTCTCCAAACCTGCCGACCCCACCGCTGCACCCGTTGCCCGCCCCCCCGCCACAGGTGGCAACATCAGCAGCAACAACCGCTCTATTCTGTCTTCGGATCTGCGGATCGTGGGTGAAATCACCTCGACCGGCACGATAGAGGTGTTGGGCGACGTGGAGGGCGCAGTGTCTGCGCACGGATTGATCATTGGCGGCGAAGGCCGGGTCGTCGGTCAGGTCAGTGCCGAAACCGTCGAGGTCAAGGGCAAGCTGGAAGGCCGCGTTGACAGCCAAAGTTTCACCCTGCGCGCCGCGGCCCAGGTGGCCGCCGACGTGACCTACAGCACCCTGATCATCGAAAGCGGCGCGCAGATCGAAGGCCGCTTCATCAAGTCCAAGGTCTAAGCGGCACGGCGGGGGTCACCCCGCCACCCGCGCCGGCGGAATGGCATAGGTCAGCCCCGCCCGCGCCACCGGATCGGCCAGACCGTCCGAATAAATCATCACATCACCCACCGCCAGACTGCGCCCCAGCTTCAGCAGCCGCGCTTCGGCCCGCAATCCCACGCCTGCGACAGGCTTGCGCATGAAATCCATGCTGCAATTGGTGGTCACGGCCAAAGCCACCGGCCCGATCCGCGACAGGATCGCCAGATACATCGCCACATCCGCAAGCGCAAACATCGACGGCCCCGACACCGTGCCACCGGGCCGCAAATGCCGCGCCTCAACCGCCAACCGCAGCGTCAGACCGGCCATATCCGCCCGCTCCACCACGAAATCCGCCGCGACCTGTCCGAAATCCCGCGCCAGAAACGCCTGCAACTGGCCCACATCCATCACCAACATGCTTTCCCCCCGCGCCATGCCCGCCCAAACTTGGCCAAACCAAAGCGGGATGCAATGGCCGATGAGATCTTGCGGCGCAAGGATGCAGACGGCATCGCCACGCTGACCCTGAACAGCCCCGCCAGTTTCAACGCCCGACCGCAAAAAATCGCCTGCCTCGCCGCGCAATCTGGACTGCCGCTGGCCACCGCCCATGCCCGCGCCGGGGCCACTATGGTCGAAAAACATACTGCTCGACGCCAGCAACCGACGCATCACCGCCTTCGTCGAAAGCGCGGGGGTCACGCAACCGCGCGCCCGCGCAACAGCCACAGCCCGACGACCAGCCCCGCCACCGCCATGCCCAGACAGGCCCAGAACACCAACGCAGGCCCACCCAGACCCAGAAGTCCCGCCCCCACCGAAGGCGCCGCCGCCGAAGCCAATATCGGCGCCACCGCCACCGCCCCCGAAATCGCACCAAACCCGCGCCGCCCCAGAATATCCACCACCAGCATCGGCCGCAGCACCGACAACAGCCCCGCCCCCGCGCCCTGCAACGCGGCAAACACAAAGATCAGCACCGGCACCACCCCCGCCGCGATCAAGACCGCGCCCGCCACCACCACCGCCGCCAGCGACCACACCGTCGCCCGCGCATTGCCGATCCGCGCCTCGTTCATCAGCAACACGAACCGCCCCAGAACCTGCGCAGGCCCGATGCAGGCGGCAGCCAGCGTCGCCATGCCCGACCCGGCGCCGCGATCTTCAAACAGCATCAACACATATGTCAGCAAAATCCCGTGGTTCAGCCAGATCAGCCCGAACACCGCCGAAATCGCCCAGAAGGACGGTTGCCGCAGGGCCGCAGTTAACGCGCCCGGCTCGGGTTGCGGCCGCGCGGCCCCTGCCCGCTCCATCCGCCGCAGGCTGCGCACCGCCCAGCCATTCACCGGAACCGCCAGCAAAATAAGCCCCGCAAAGGCTACCAAAGCCCCCTGCCCGCCCAGATACCGCCCCAACCCATCGCCCAGGGGAAAGGCCAAAGTACCGGCAAATCCCGCCACCAGCGTCACCCGCGTGATCGCCACCCGCGCACCGCCGCCCAAACGCCGGGTCAGAAAGGCAAAACAGCTTTCATACAAACAGCAAGCCTGCGCGAACCCGATCACCGCCCAGATCACCCACCACACCCAGGGGTTCGGCGCGAAGCCCAAAGCGGCCAGACCCAGCGCCATCAAAACCGGCGCATAGGTCAGCATCTCGCCGCCAAAGCCCCGGTCCACCCAGCGCCCGGTAAAGGGCGTTAGCACCGCCATCACCAGAAAGCCCAGCGTCGGCCCAAAGGCCAGTTCCGCCACCGACCACCCGGTTTGCGCCTGCAAATCCGGCAACAGCGCGGGAAAGGCATAGTAAACCCCGGCATAGGTCAGGGTCTGACCCAAAGCCAGCAACCACACCGCCCGCGATTGCCGGTCTGAGATCACAGCCGATAAAGGTCGCGGAACTTGGACTCCAGATACTCCAGCAGTGGCCCCTCTGTCGGTTCAAACCCGCAGGCCCGCGCAATGGTATCTGCAGGTTTGCGCAAACCGCCATGCCGCTGCACATTCTCACGCAGCCAGCCGGTTGCCCCCGAAGTATCGCCCTGCGCCAACCCCGCGTCGACATCCGGCACCGCCGCACGCATCGCCTTGTTCAGACAGCCCGCATAGACATTGCCCAAAGTATAGGTCGGGAAATAACCAAAGAGGCCAACCGACCAATGCACATCCTGCAACATGCCATGGCTCGGGCGGTCCACTTGCACCCCGAAATCGGCCAGAAACCGATCATTCCACGCGGATTCGAGGTCATCCACCACCAGATCGCCCCGGATCAGGGCCCGCTCCAGATCAAAGCGCATCATGATGTGCAGGTTGTAATGCACCTCATCCGCCTCGGTGCGGATAAAGCCTGCATTCACCCGGTTGACGGCGCGGTAAAACCCTTCCGGCCCTTCCACGTTCAACGGCCCGAACCGTTCCACCAATTGCCCATGCATCCAAGCCGTAAACGCCCGACCGCGCCCGATCTGATTTTCATAGATCCGGCTCTGGCTTTCATGTACCCCCATCGACACCCCATGACCCAAGGGCGTCATCGCATAATCAGGGTCGATCGCCAGTTCATAGCTGGAATGGCCGACCTCATGGATCGTCGAATAAATGCAATTGAACGGATCGCTTTCGACCACCCGTGTGGTGATCCGGCTGTCATCGCCACCGCCAGAGCTGAACGGATGCACCGCCAGATCCAGCCGCCCGCGCGACCAGTCATAGCCAAACGCCCCCGCCAGATCCCGCGCCAACCGCAATTGCGCATCCTGGCCGAAATGGCCCTGCAAGGCAGGCGGCGCGTCACACTCCAGCACCGCCCCGCGCAAAGCCACCAAACGCGGCCGCATCCGGTCAAACATGCCACCCAGGGTTTCCACCGAAGCCCCCGGCTCATAATCATCAATCAGCGCGTCATAAAGATCGCCGCCCTCGGCCAGACACTCCGCCTCACGCCGCTTCAGCCCGATCACCTCACGCAAGGTTGGTAGAAAATCCGCCACCTTGTCCGCCGCCCGCGCTTCGGCCCAAACCCCTTGCGCCACCGATGTCACCCGCGCCAAAGCCTGCGCCAGATCGCCCGGCACCTTGACCGACCGCGTGTAGGTCCGGTCAATGTGGTAAAGCTGCGCTTCGGCCACGTCATCCGCCGCCTGCGCATCCGCCAGCCACTGCGCAATTTGCGGATTTGTGCGGCGGGTGTGCAACACCCCCTCCATCGCTGCCATTTCCTCACCGCGCTGCTCGGCCCCTGCGCGCGGCATCAT
The DNA here is from genome assembly GCA_031428215.1 of Paracoccaceae bacterium. Taxonomy (GTDB): domain Bacteria; phylum Pseudomonadota; class Alphaproteobacteria; order Rhodobacterales; family Rhodobacteraceae; genus Cypionkella. Next base: position 8,559 of record JANPOY010000175.1, on the reverse strand, counting down.
GGTTTCCTGATCCCAGCCCAGCCGCTCGGACACCTTGGCCAAAGCCTCGGTCTGGCGGACATAGGCCATCAATTCTGCATAAGCCGCGTTGTTCATCACGCCGTCCCCTTCCGGATTGATCCCACCACCGGATAGGCCGCCAAATGCCGCGCCCGGATGATCAGCACCCACAAAAACACCGCCCCGATCTGATGCGTGATCGCCACATGCACCTGCGCCATGGTCAGCACTGCAAAGACGCCCAGCGCCATCTGCGCCACCAGCATCGCCATCACCGCGTGGAACGCCCGCCGCGTCGCCAAATGCGCCGATTGCCGCCCGCGCAGCCAGACCACCACGCCAAAAGCGAACAGCAAATACGCCGACATCCGATGCACAAACTGCACCAGCCCCGGATTTTCAAAGAACGCATGCCAGGCGGGCAAACTGCCCCCCGCCCCGTCCGGCACATAAAACGCATCCGCCGGAAAGAACTGCCCGTTCATCAACGGCCAGGTCGGAAAGCCGCGCCCGGCGTCGATGCCCGCCACCAGCGCGCCCAACACCACCTGCAAGAACGCGAAATGCATCAGCCCGGTGGACAGCCCGACCAGCTTGCGTTCCCCCACCCGCCGCGCCTGCAACAGCTCAGTTTCGCTGCGGCCCAGCAGGAACACATACCACGCGATCAGCCCCAGAATGACAAAAGCCAGCCCCAGATGCGTCGCCAAACGGTAAGAGGCCACATCGACCATCGAGCCTTTCAGCCCGCTCGACACCATCCACCAGCCAATCGCGCCCTGCAAACCGCCCAACACGCCAATGCCCAACAGCCGCCCGGACCACCCCGTTGGCACCTGCCTCGCCAGCAGAAATCCGGCAAACCCGACCGCCCAGGCGAGGCCAATCACCCGGCCCAACTGCCGATGCCCCCATTCCCACCAATAGATGACCTTGAACTCTTCCAAGGTCATCGCGGTGTTTTGCAGCTGAAACTCGGGGCTTGCCTTGTACTTTTCGAACTCAACGCCCCAAGTGGCCGCATCCAACGGCGGCAAGGCCCCGGTCACCGGCTTCCATTCGGTGATCGACAGGCCCGAGTCCGTCAGCCGCGTCAACCCGCCCACGACGATCATCGCAAACACCAACAGGAACAGCATCGCCAGCCAAACCCTTATGCCCCGCCGTGCGCCCTTGCCGCGCCCGTCGATCAGACCGGCCTGCGCCACAGGCGCTTGCCCCGCGCCGACCTCTTCGAAAATACTGCGCTTGCCCGCCATCGCCGCCCCCATCTGGTTGCCCGGACTCTAGGCCGCGCCCCCAGCAGCTTCAACCCCGCCGGATCACGCCTGCGACACCATATCCCGCCCCACCCGCAAGGCCAGCGCCGCCACCGTCAACGACGGATTGGCCGCCGCAGAGGTCGGCAGCACCGAGGCATCGACGATCCGCAGATTTTCAAAATCATGCGCCCGGCAGTACGGATCGACCACCGAGGTCGCCGGGTCCAACCCCATCCGCGCCGTGCCGCATTGATGGCTGGGGGTGCGCTTTTCAAAGGTCTTGGTCAAAACCACCGGCCAGCCCGCCCGCTTCAACACGGCCTTCAGCTTGGCGTTCAACGCCAGATGCGCCTCCAGGTTGGACCGCTGCCATTGCAACACGATCTGCCCGTCGCGCAGGAACACCCGGCTTTCCGGGTTTGGCAAATCCTCAGACATCGTCATCAGATGCACCGAATGATCCGCCAACCAGCGCGACACCAGCAAGGGCAGACGCGTCTCCGCCGCCATGATCTCGCCGGTGATCCGCCCCAACATCTGCACATTGCCCAAAGGCTCCCCGTTTGGCCCCCCGGTCAGATACCAGTCGTTCATCTGGATGGTCTTCTCATAGACCGAGCGATTGCGCCGGAACGGACTGAACCCCAGCACCGCCGTGATATTGTGGTTCATGAAGTTGCGGCCCACCTGATCAGAGCCATTCGCAAGCCCCGTTGGATGATCCGCATCGGCAGAGGCCAGCAGCAAAGCCGCCGATTTCACCGCGCCTGCGCACAGGCACACCACCGGGGCCACAATCCGCTCCACGACGCCGCCACGCTCAAACTCGACCGCCGTGATCTGCCGCCCTTCGGCGATCAAGCGCGTCACCTTCGCCCCGGTCAACAGCGTCACATTCGGATGTGCCAAGGCCTGCGTCAGCCCGATGGTTTCCGCATCCATCTTGCCGCCGCGGGTGTTCGGAAAGCCGTCAAAAGTGATCGCCCCGCCCTTCAGCCACAGATCAATATCCACCCCCAAAGGCAGCGCCCCCGGATGCAACCCCTGCGCTTTCAAGCGGTTGCACAGATCGACCATGTCCGGCTCGTGTGGCACCGGCGGAAACGGATAGGGCCGCGAATGCGCAGGCTCGGTCGGGTCTTCGCCCAAGTCACCCCGCACCTGGTACATCTCTTCGGCCGCCTGATAGTCCGGCTCAAATTCGTCATACGACATCGGCCAACCGGGGGCGGTGCCGCCCATGTGCTTCAGGGGGCGGAAATCCTCGGCCCGATAACGCATCAGAACCGCGCCGTAAAACTTCGAATTGCCACCCGGATGGTAGTAATTGTTGGGTTGAAACACCCCGCCCGCCGCATCCTGCCAGCTTTCCTTCGGGCTGAAATGCCCGGAAAACACCGCCCAGGGATCGCGCGCCTCGGGACAGTCGCGCAGATACTCCCCCCGCTCAAGGATCACGATCCGCCGCCCCGAAGGCGCAAGTGCCGCAGCCAGTGTCGCCCCGCCCATACCAGAACCGATGATCAGAATATCCGGCGCAGCCATGCCACCCCCCCCGCTGTGTTGCCGCAAACAGTGTTGCAGAACCGCGCCGCAAGGTCACCCCCGCTTGGCTTCATCTTGGCCCAAATACTCCGGGGTGAGGCAAAGCCGAGGGGCAGCGCCCCTCCGGAATTTCTCAAATTCCGCCTGACCCTACTTGTCCTGATGCTTCAACCGATAGGCAATCTGGCGCAGCATGCCATGGAATGTCTGCACCTCGGCCTTGGTCAGCCCCAGCCGCGACCACATGTTGCGCAAACTGGCCTTCATCCCCGGCACCTTTGCCTCTGGAAAGAAGAACCCAGCCGCCTCCAGCCGGTCCTCAAAATGATCACCCAGCTTCTCCACCTCCAGCGCCGTGGCAAACTCTGTTCGCGCCATTTCCTGCACCACCGCCACTGCAGGCACGACTTGCCGCCGCCACTCATAGCCCATCAACAGCACACATTGCGCGAGATTGAGCGAGGCAAACTCCGGGTTCACCGGCACCGTGACAATCGCATTGGCCAGCACCACATCTTCATTCTCCAGCCCGGCGCGCTCCGGCCCGAACAGCACGCCCACGCGCTTGCCCGCCGCGATCAAGGCCCGCGCATGATCCATCGCGGCCTCTGGCGTGTAGACCGGCTTGGTCAGCTCTCGTCCCCGCGCGGTGGTGGCGAAAACAAAATCGCAATCGGCAATCGCCTCTTGCACCGACCCGAACAAACCCGCCTGATCCAGCACCCGCCCCGCGCCCGATGCCAAGGCCACCGCAGCCGAACTGGGCCAGCCATCGCGGGGCGACACGATCCGCATCCGCTCCAGCCCGAAGTTCAGCATCGCACGGGCGGCGGCCCCGATGTTCTCACCCATTTGCGGGCGCACAAGAATAAAGGCGGGGGGGATCATGGCTGCACTCCGAATGAACCCGCCTGATACGCCACCCGCGCTTCCTAGCCAAGCCCGCCAATCTGCGCTAAGGGGGGGCAACCCTACGCAGGACGCATCCCATGGCCGACACTGACCGCCCGCAAATCACCCTGATCACCCCGCCCGCGATTGATCTGCAAGCGTTCCCCGACCGCCTTGCCGCCGTGCTGGACGCGGTGGATATCGCCTGCGTGCGGTTGTCGCTGGCGGGCAAGGATGAAGACATGATCGCCCGCGCCGCCGACGCCTGCCGCGTGGTGTCCCATACCCGTGACGTGGCCATCGTGATCGACAACCACATGCTGATGGTGCAGCGGCTTGGCCTTGACGGCGTGCATCTGACCGATGGCGCGCGTCAGGTCCGCTATGTCCGCAAAGAGTTGGGCAGCGACGCCATCGTCGGCGCGTTTTGCGGCACCACCCGCCATGACGGCATGAACGCAGGCGAGGCCGGTGCCGATTACGTTGCCTTTGGCCCGATTGGCGCCACGCCCCTGGGCATTGGGGAGCAAGTGGATTTCGACCTCTTTGACTGGTGGTCCAAGGTCATCGAGGTACCGGTGATTGCCGAAGGCGCACTGACGCTGGAGTTGGTCGAAAAATTCGGCCCCGTCACCGATTTCTTTGGCGTGGGCGAAGAAATCTGGTCCGCTGAAAACCCGATCGCGGCGCTGAAGGCCCTGATGTCGCCCTTGGGTTGACGCGCCCAAGGTCCAAGCACTCCTATCCGGCCAAGCTATGACTGCCCCGGATCACCCGCTCACAATGCGCGGCCAGATCCTTGCGGCTGGCAAAGGCGTCCACCGGCACTTCGGGGTGAAAGATCACCTCCACCCGGCCCTGCCGCGCCGCCGCCAGCGTTTTCAGCAGATGCGGTGCGAAGTCCATGTCGCCCCACCAGCCATAAAACCGCGCATCGGCGCCGGGCGGCGCGTGATAGATCACCGTCACCGGCTGAATAAACAGAATATGGTCCAGCCCGTGACTGTAGAACGCGGCAAACAGCGTGGATTTGAAGGGCAAAACCCGGATCGCATCGGTGCTGGTGCCTTCGGGAAAAAACATCAACTTGTGCCCCGCCCGCAGCCGCGCCTCGAACACCGCCTGCTGCCGCTTCGCCTCGGTCCCCTTGCGGGCGATGAACACCGTTCCCGTCGCCCGCGCCAGCCAGCCGATGCCGGGCCAGCCCCTTACCTCGGACTTTGAGACGAAATACACCCGCTGCACCGCGTTCAGCGCGAAAATATCCAACCATGACGCATGGTTGGCCACGACAGCCCCCTTTTGCTGCATGGGCACACCCCGCGTAACCAAGCGCAGCCGCAGGATCGGAAAGGCCATACGGCAGACAAACTGCGTGATCAGCGGCGTCATCGGCCGGGCCTGCCCGCACAAGGGCCGCTCCAGCAGTCGCACCAATAACAACAGCGCCAGCGCGCCATAGGTCAGCCCGCCCAGAACCCCGCCGCGCCAGATCACCCGCAGCCAGTCCGCCGCCCCCAACCGCAACGGCGGCGTGTCGTCCATGTGCCAGTCGCTCATGCCTCGCGCGCCGATTTGCGCAGGTAAAATTCCCGGTGCTTGGCGCTCATCTTTTCGGTGTCCATCACCAGACAGACATCGGTGGTGTTGAAAGCATGATCGACCCAAGCCCCGTCACCCACAAAGCCACCCAGGCGCAGATAGGCCTTGATCAGCGCCGGCGTTCCCGCCAAGGCCGCCTTTTGATCCAGTTGCGCCATCGGGATCAGCGCCATTTCAGCCCGGTGCGGCGCGCGTGCGCAAACCCGCAGTGCCAGAGGCGCCATATGGTGGTGGTGCAGATACGACAGGGGCTGCGCCAAGGCCTGCACATCGGTGCCATGAAACGAGGCGGTGCCAAACAGCACCTCGATCCCGCGCTCCTGCACATAATCGGCCAGCGCATTCCACAGCAGCAGCATCGCGGCCCCGCCGCGATAGTCGGGATGCACGCAAGAACGGCCCAGTTCCAGCAGCCGCCGGCCCGAGGATTTCAGCACCGTCAGATCATACTCGTCTTCCGAATAGAACCGCCCCGCCAAGGCCAGCCGATCCGAAGGCAACAACCGGTAAACCCCCACCACATCATCCAGATCCTGCGGATCGCGCGCCGGGTCAATCAACAGCAGATGATCAAAGAACGGGTCAAATGCGTCGAGTTCCAGCCGGTTTTCATGATCCACCATCAGACCGCTGCCACCCAGTTCGGTGATGAAAACCCGGTAACGCAGACGCTGCGCCGCGCGCAGATCGCGGGCGTTTTCGGCCAGTCGGATGATAAATGGCGCGACTTCGTCAGTCATCTGCGGCGTTTGATCCGGGTCCAATCCTGCGACCTTGTCTTAGATGCCTGCCTGCCGCAATGCAACCGCAACGGACCGCCCGCCCTGCATTGCAAGATTGCGTTAACCCCATATTAACCGCAACCTGCGTCAACTGCGGTAATCCACCTGCAACGTCACTTCTTTGAGGTCAATCACCACCTTGCCCGCGTGTTCAAAGTTCACCGTTGCCCGGTTGTTGATGTTGGATTGCACCTGCCCAAGCCCCCAGTCCGGGCGTTGCGGATGGCGCACCAGCATCCCCGGTTCCAACAATGCCGCCATTCTGGCCCCCTACCTTGTGTGAAAGACATGCCCTTGCACGACAAACCTGATCTTGCCGCACTGGTCGGCTCGCGTATCTGTCATGACCTTATCAGCCCGATTGGCGCCATCGGCAACGGGGTCGAGTTGATGATGATGGAGGGTGCGGCAAAGGGGCCGGAAATGGCGTTGATCACCGAAAGCGTGGCCCCCATGCCAACGCCCGCATCCGGTTTTTTCGCGTGGCCTTTGGCGCAACCGGCTCCGATCAGCGCATGGGCCGCAATGAAGTCACCGCGATCCTGTCGGATATGACGCATGGCGGCCGCCTTGTGTTGGATTGGATCAGCCCGCCAGATCTGCCACGCCGCGATGTGAAACTGGTGTTTCTGCTGATCTTGTGTGTCGAGCAAGCCCTGCCCTATGGCGGCCGCCTGACCATTGAACGCGGCGATACCCGCTGGGCTTTGCGCGCTGTGGCCTCCAAGATGCGACTGGACATGCCCCTGTGGGACTGTCTGGTCAACCCCAACGCGGCCCCGGAAATCACCCCGGCCCAGGTGCAATTCCTGCTGGTGCCGGATGAATTCACCCGCCAACACCGCCGCCTGACCGCCGAAATCACGGCGGACGAAATCAAACTCGGGTTTTGAAGCGGATTCATTTCGGGCTGGATAGGGCTAAAGTCCATCCAAGACAAGGTCGGCCTGTGGCTGTTGCGTGTTGGCTGCAAACGGCTGACCCCGTTTGAACGCAACAAACCCTAGGTCCGCACCGCGCCATCGCCGGTGACCAGATATTTGAAGCTGGTCAACTGATCCGCCCCGACCGGTCCGCGCGCGTGCATCTTGCCGGTGGCAATGCCAATTTCTCCGCCCATGCCGAACTCGCCGCCGTCGGCAAACTGGGTGGAAGCGTTGCGCATCAGAATCGCAGAATCCAGCCGCTGCATGAACCGCGCGGCGGTGGCGTCATTTTCGGTCAGGATGCTTTCGGTGTGGTTGCTGCCGTATTGGCGGATATGCGCAATCGCCTCATCCACCCCATCCACCAGCTTGGCCGCGATGATCATATCCAGAAATTCGCGCCCGAAATCATCGGGTTGCGCCTGCACCGTGCCGGGGATCTTGAGCAATTCACCCGTGGTGCGTACCTCGACTCCGGCGCGCAGCAGATCCTCGATCAACACAGCGCCGTGGCTGGTGTAAAATTGCCAGTCAATCAGCAAACACTCCGCCGACCCACAAATCCCCGTGCGCCGGGTTTTGGAGTTCAAAACAACGCGCCGCGCCTTGTCCAGATCGGCATCGCGGTCGGCATAGACGTGGCAAATGCCTTCCAGATGCGCAAACACCGGCACCCGTGCCTCTCGCTGCACCAGACCCACCAGCCCCTTGCCGCCGCGCGGCACGATCACGTCAATGAATTCAACGGCTTGCAGCATCGCCGTGACCATACCGCGGTCGCGCGTCGGGATCAGTTGGATCGCATCCGTGGGCAGCCCCGCCTCGCGCAGCCCCTGCACCATGCAATCGTGGATGGCCTCAGACGAATGAAAACTTTCCGACCCGCCGCGCAGGATCACCGCGTTCCCGGCCTTCAGGCACAAGGCACCCGCATCCGCCGTCACGTTCGGACGGCTTTCATAGATCACGCCCACCACGCCCAAGGGCGTCGCAACCCGCTGAATGTGCAGCCCGTTCGGGCGGTCCCACTCCGCCAGAATGCGCCCCACCGGATCGGCCTGCTCGGCCACGGTGCGCAGCCCGTCGACGATGCCGCGAATGCGGTGTTCGTCCAGCCGCAAGCGGTCCATCATCGCGGGCGACAGGGCCTTTTCGGTGGCATAATCCATATCCAGACAATTCGCGTCCAGAATCTCCTGCCGCCGCGCCCAGACCGCCGCCGAAGCCCCGATCAGCGCCGCATATTTGCGCTCTTGGCTTGCATAGGCCAATTCCTGCGCCGCAGCGCGGGCGCGGGCCCCTATATCCCGCATTATATCAACGGCTTGCCCTGACATTCTCAACCCCTTCATCTTGGCAAAAATACTCCGGGGGTGCGGGGGCTGGCCCCCGCTGGCCGCAGGATCAGATCACCATATCATCCCGATGCACCAGCGCCGCGCGGCCCTGATAGCCCAGTATCGCCTCAATCTCACCCGACCGATGCCCGGCAATCGCCCGCGCCTCCACGGCCGTATAGCGCACCAAACCCTTGCCCAGCGTATCGCCCTC
>JANPOY010000174.1:0-1912 GCA_031428215.1 Paracoccaceae bacterium | reverse complement strand
CGCGTCATAAACCACCGGCGCATGCCACAGCCACAGCGCGGCAGTGGCCAAGAGAAACGGCAGACCTACGCCCGTTGTCGCCCGCGCCGGGCGCGACAGTGCAAAAAGCGGGGCCGCAACCGCCACAAGAAGAACGTGATGCACCACCCGCGCCGAAAACAACGCCGACGACAGCGCGCAAAGCGGCGACAGGAACGCAAATACCAATACGATGATACCCGCAGCACCGGGGCGGGTGCGCCCTGCCCACAGCGTCAGCGCCACCAAAACGGCCAGTGCCCAAGGATCAAAGTTCCAAAGCGCCAATAAGTCGGCCGGGTTTGGCGCAGGGCCGCAATAGCTGCCCTCCAGACGGATCATGGCAGGATCGACAAGGCAGGTGCGGCGATCCTCATGCGTTCACTCCTTTGGCGGCAGGCGGTAGGCGACCATCTGATCCGCAACCTGCGGCTTCAGAATCGGATTACCCCCGACCGCCCAGACCACATAATCGGCCCCCTGATGGGTAAAGACGGCCGGAATTGACACGGCAGGTGCAGCGACAATATCTGACCACAGCTCTTGCCCCGTCGCGGCATCCAGCGCCCGCACCCGGTTGTCCATCGATGCGCCGATCATGATCACACCGCCCGAGGTCAGCACAGGCCCACCCAACGTTGGCGACCCCCATGACCGCAGGCCATAAAAACCCCACTGCTGCGCCATCCCGAATGGTACCTCATAAAGCCGCTCGCCCGTGTTCAGATCATAAGCCGAAAACGTGCCATAGGGCGGTTTCCAGCATGGCAGCCCAAGCGATGTGCGCCATTCAAACAACTCGATGCCGTAGGGAGAGCCTTCCTGCGCATAAAACCCCGCCTCGTTGCCGCTTGGATCGCTGCCATCTGCGGTGGCGGCTTCCACTTCGGCGGCATAGTCCGCACGCGGGATCAGACGGAGCACCTGAACCACTTGCGAGGTGTTCACATATAACCGGCCGGTGCGGGGATCGACTGCCGCTCCGCCCCAGTTGTTACCGCCTGCGGTCGCGGGCCACAGAAATGTGCCTTCCACGGATGGTGGCGTATAAAGCCCCTCGTAGCGATAGGTCTCGCGGTCACGGCTACACTGCCCGAAAGACAGCGCGTCGGCCAACGGCCAAACCGCAGGCAATGCTGCGTGGTTGATGGTGGGCGTCGGCACATCCGCAAAGGGCTGAGTTGGCGACAACTGCTCGCCGGCAGCATTGCTGGCAGGCACGGCACGTTCCTCGACCGGAAACAGCGGTGCGCCGGTGCGGCGGTCCAGCACGAAGATGAAGCCTTGTTTGGTCGTCTGCACCAGTGCGGGAACCTTCTGGCCGTCGCGCGTCAGTTCAACCAACGTCGGTGCCGAAGGCGTGTCATAATCCCAAACATCGTGGTGAACGTGCTGAAAGCTCCACGCGACCACACCCGTTTCGATGCGGATCGCGGTGATCGACGTCGCCAGCGGGATGGGTGCGGTCCGGTTGCCGCCCCAATAATTAGGCGAGGGCGATGACACCGGAACATAGACAAGGCCAAGGTCCGCATCGACTGACATTGATGACCAGATATTCGCCGTGCCGGTAACCGGGATCAATTCGGGCGGAATGAACCCGGTATCCCATTTCAATGCGCCCGTGCGCGCATCCACCGCGATCAGGTTCCCGGGCGGCTCAACGGTAAAGGCCCAGTCTTTGCCAGACCAGCCTAGTAGAACCATATCACCGACCACCGTGGGCGGCTGCAACAATGAGAACGGGAAAACTGCGTTCGTCTCGTTCCATTTGTTGACGTTCAGCACGCCATTGTCGCCAAAATCAGTACAGAGCTTGCCCGTATCGGCATCTACAGCATGTAGCGTGGCATCCATCGTCCCGATCAGAACACGCTTTTCGCAAGGTCCCTCG
>JANPOY010000173.1:0-13592 GCA_031428215.1 Paracoccaceae bacterium | reverse complement strand
GGGGGTTTCACACCCCCGCACCCCCGTGGGATATTTAGAGACAGATGAAACGCAAATTTTAGACAAATTTGAGAGTTTTGTCTGGCTAGATCTCGCCGTTGATCAGCTGATCCATGGTCACCGAAGGTTGCGCGCAGCCGGCCTCTCCCACCACGCGGGCGGGCACGCCGGCGACGGTGGTGTTGTGCGGCACGTCATGCAGCACGACAGACCCTGCCGCGATGCGCGAGCAGTGGCCGACGTGAATGTTGCCCAGCACCTTGGCCCCTGCCCCGATCATCACGCCATCGCCGATTTTTGGATGGCGGTCGCCGTCCTCTTTGCCGGTGCCGCCCAGGGTCACGGAATGCAGCATCGAGACATTGTCGCCCACCACCGCGGTTTCACCGATGACGATGGAATGGGCATGGTCGATCATGATGCCTTTGCCGACACGGGCGGCGGGATGAATATCGACGCCAAACACCTCGGACACCCGCATCTGTACGAAATACGCCATGTCACGGCGGTTGTTCTGCCACAGCCAATGACCAATGCGGTAGGCCTGGATCGCCTGATAGCCCTTGAAAAACAGGATCGGCTGGATGAAGCGCAGGCAGGCCGGATCACGGTCAAACACCGCGGTCACGTCGGCGCGGGCGGACTGGCCGAGTTCGGGATCGGCCTCGAACGCCTCATCCGCGATTTCGCGCAGAATTTGTTCCGACATCTCACCGCTCGCCAGTTTCAACGAAAACCGGTATGAGAGCGCCCGTTCCAGACTGGGATGGTGCAACAGACTGGAATGAACCAGCCCGCCCAAAAGCGGTTCGGCGCGGACAATGTCAAAGGCCTCTTCGCGCACGCGGGTCCAAACCGGATCGAGGGCGGATAGTTTTGCTTTGGTCTCGGCCATCTGTCATCTCCGTGTTGGGTTCCATCTTATCATATGGAGCGGCAGGTGGACAGAGCCAAGAGGGCGGCGCCGCGCGGCGCAGGGCCAACAGCCGGGTCAGCCGCGACAGCGCCATCAGCATGGCTTGGGATGACAGATCAAGTGGCGCGCGGGCGGGTTCGGCCAGGGCCCGCGCCATCAGGCTGCCGTTGCCCCAAGCAGGATGCGGGCGGCCAAACCGCTTGGCAAAGCGGTGGGCGGCGTCGGCCTGTTGCAACAGCAGCTGCGCGCTGTGGTCGGGGTCGGCTGCGGCCCCGATCACCGCGGCGGCCATCAGCAGATCACCGATCAGAATGCGACGCATGCCGGGCCTACAGCGCCACGGTGATCTGGCGGAACGGACCGTTGCCAAAGCGTTGCGACACCTGCGCGACGGCAATGGTGACCGCGGCCGGGGCGGCATCGGCCAGTTGCATTGCCGCCGTATAGGTCCAGTCAGGACGTGTGACAGTCGCCTCCCGCACCAGCACCGGCCCCGCCATCACCCGCAGGCTGTAGGTTTCGTTGGCCTCGGCCAGAGGCACCTCAAGCGATTGCCAGTTGTCACCGTCCAGCCGGGTGCGGCGGATCCAATTGAGCTGCAGATCCCCGTTGATCTGCGGCTGTGCTGTCAGATGCGCGACTGGATAGGGGCGCAGGCCAATGCCGTGGAACGCCTGCACCCGCAACACGCTGGCCGCATGGTCATAGCCGCGATCTGCGGGGCCAAAGCGGTAGTGGCGCTCAAGGCCGCGTGCCGACAGCTGCAGATCAATCTGCTGCAGCGCTGGCGAGATCAGCACGAAGGTGCTGCCGACCGGCCAATCGGTCTGGCCCGCATCCGTGCCAGCCTGGCCACGCAGTCGCAGGGTGATGTCATAGGTCTTGGGCGCCACAAGCGTGGCCGTTGTGAACTGAAACACCTCCCAATTGGCGGCGCTGCCATCGCCGATGGCCGCGACATTGCCGCCTGACAACACTGACGATTCCGGGGCCGAAGACAGCGCCCCGGTCTCGATGCGCACCCGCAGCGCCGCCCCGCGATCCCAACGCCCCGGAGGCGCAGTTGCCAGCACCGTTTCCGTCACCCCCAGCACTGCCGATTGCCCCAAGAGTTTGTTCAATGTGTAGTCATCATCCGCCAGCGCCGACCACAGCGCGACAGCTCCGGGCCAGGGTGAGGCGGTGGCGCAGGCATGGGGCGCATGTTCAACCTCGCCCCCGGTCAGCAACGGCAAGTCCAGAAACAGCGGATAGACCGGCAAGGGTGGCAGATAGGGCAACCAACCGCGCGCCGGAAGATTGACACTTGCGGGTTCATAGACATTGGGATCCACCCGCACCGCCTCTATCAGCTGTGTGTCAGATTGTTCGATGCGGTCAATGCGGTAAGACTGGCCGCCCAACCCCACGATATCCCCCGCGCCAAGCGCAAGCCGCGATCGTGGCAGCGCAAATCGGGCGGTGTCACGGGCCACACGGGCCTCGGCCATCCAGCGTTCGGCCATCATCGTGGCTTCGGCGGCGGTCAGCACCAACGGCAATTCGCTTTGCGATATCACGGCGCTGGTGGCATCGGGGAATGCGGCCTCGGCGGTGGTAACGGCGAAATCGCCTTCGGCTTCCAGATAGGATATCCGCAGCCGCATCGGGGTTTCCACATCGGCACCCCGGCTGGTTTCCAAACGGGCGTCCAGATCGGCGGTCACGGCCAATTCGCTTGGGTTCAGGATTTGGGCAAGGGTGCCGGTGCGTTGGCGAAATTGCACCCGGCCTTCGCGTTCCACCACTTCGGTGGGATAGGCCAGCAGCAAGGGTTGCAGGGTGGACCGAGCGGTGCTGACTTCGGCCACACTGTAGCCTCGCAACACCCCATAGGTTTGCGAGACGTCGCAACCCGCCACCCCGGCGCTGGTGCAGATTTCATCCAGAACCGCCGCCAGATGCTGACCCGAACTGCGGCCGTTCAGCCAATGCCCGGTTTCATAATTGGCCCCGTCCGACCACAGCTCGTTGTGGCGCGGGAAATCAGGATAGGGGCGCGCATCCCAGGCCCAGGCATGACTGGCGGCGAAATCCAGCATCGGGCCGCCATAGATGGCAGAGGTCAGATTGTGGGCCGGGTTGCTCCAGTGGGCAGACATCGCCTGAAAATACGCCAGCTGCATCAGATCATCGCGCCGCCCGTCCGAATATTTGGGCAGCGCGGATTCGGATGATTTGGGGTCGAGAAAGCGGTTGGGCTGGTTCGCGCCCTTGTCGATGGCGGCACAGCCAAATTCGGTAAAGCGAAACGGCTTTGATCCGGGCACCCAGGCGCTGGGATTGGCGGCACGGATGCCTGCGCTGCGATCATAATGGAACTGCTGCCACCAGTTTTTCAGATCCTTGTAGCGATAGACCCAAGGCTCGTCATAGGCTCCGTCGGCGATGGGCAGGCGCTGTTGCGCGGCCTCGGCCTCGGGGTTGGCGTAATACCAGTCAAAGCCTTCGCCGCCTGCGATATTGGCCTGCAGATAGGCCGGGTTGTAAATGGTTTCAAACGCGGCATCGGCATGGGCCGGACCCTCGCGCCAATCGGCGGCCGGCATGTAATTGTCGATGCCGATGAAGTCGATGTCGGGATCGGACCACAGCGGATCGAGGTGAAAATAGACGTGATCGGCGGTGTGGTAGCCGAAATATTCAGACCAGTCGGCGGCATAGCTGATCTTGGTGGCAGGGCCAAGGATGGCGCGCACCTCGGCGGCCAGTTGGCGCAGGGCGGCGACGGCGGGAAAGCTGTCGGCGGCCCCACGGATCTGGGTCAGCCCCCGCATTTCCGAGCCTATGCAAAAGGCGTCCACGCCACCTGCGGCGACACACAGATGGGCGTAGTGCAGGATAAAGCGGCGATAGCGCCATTGGTCGGGGCCGGCATAAGACACCACGTCGCCGCTGCGGCTGAAATGGGCTGGCAACGACGATCCAAAGAAGTCGGCCACTTCGGCGGCGGCGGCGGCACTGCGGTCACTGCTGCCCGCCATGCCCGGGGCTGCGATCAGGGTGATGCGGCCCCGCCACGGCAAGGCAGGCTGACCTGCGGCGCCGGTCCAGGGATCAGGCAAGGTGTTACCGGGCAGTTGGGTCAGCAGGACAAAGGGATAAAACGTGACCGACTTGCCAGCCAGACGGATCGCCCGGATCGCCTCGATCACCGATTGATCGGTGGGCGCGCCGCCGTAAACAGAGCGCCCGTCCAACTGCGGCACGACTTGTGCCGCCGCCCGCGTCAGCCCCGACACCCGCCAGGCCATGCCCACGCCATCGTTGGCGGTTTGCTCGACCATCGGGCGGATATCACACTGCCCGCAGCGCAGATCATTGCCAAACCATGACACCACCAGCGACACCCCGGCTGCAGCTGGCAATTCTTCGGTCAACTGCTCAAGAGAAGTTGCGAAATCGGTCTTGCCCGAGGCCGAATTGACATTGGCCGAACGGCTGACGCCCGGCCCCAATGTGTAATGCACCGGTGTGGTGGCCAGACCATATTCACCGGTGCCCGGGATCAGACAAACGCCGGGGATGATGCGGGACATATCAGGATGGGCGCTGCCCTGTGCCGGTCTTATCACCTCGAAGGAAAACTGCGGGGCGCGGTTGCCAAACAGCGAGAGATCGAGATCTTCAATCACGCAATAGGCGATGCCGCGATAGGCGGGGGCGTTGCCTGCGCCCTCAACCGCTTCAATCTTGGGATCGGGCAGTTGGTCTGCGGTGCCCTTGTAG
Source organism: Paracoccaceae bacterium (assembly GCA_031428215.1). Lineage (GTDB taxonomy): Bacteria > Pseudomonadota > Alphaproteobacteria > Rhodobacterales > Rhodobacteraceae > Cypionkella. The sequence goes on along the minus strand of JANPOY010000173.1, from coordinate 8,908 downwards.
ACGCGCAGGTTCAGACTGTCGGGCTGAATTTCATTGCCATCGGCCCAGACCCGGCCCACGCGGGTGATTTCGCCTTCGCACAGCGCGATCGCCAGGCTGACGGAATAGGCATACTCGGTGGTCTTCGGACGCGGCGCGCCTTTGCCGCCGCCCGAACGGGTGACGTTTTCCAGAAATCGGGTGGCCCAGATCACCTGACCCGACACCCGCACCCGGCCCCAGATGCGCGGCACGGCAGCACCTTCACTGGCCCCCATCAGACGAAAGCGCTCGACTCGCCCGACATCCACCGCCTCCGAACCGCCGCCCAGAATGCGCTGATCAATGCCGCGTCCCAGTGTGGCCCCGACGGCCCGGCCGATCACCGCGCCCGACAAGCCCAGAACGGTGCCGCCAAAGCCTGAGCCGAGAGCCGCACCGGCGGCGGAAAGCAGAATGGTTGCCATGGATCAGGCTCCTTCAAGGAAAACAAAAGCGCGCGACAATCTTGCGCCGCCACGGATCGCTCAGCGCGGTTTCAAGCACCCCGTGACCGCTGTAGGCATGGATGAACGAGGCTTGCGCGCCGATGCGGCCCACGATGCCCAGATGTTTGGCCACGGCCCCGGTTCGCATGCGAAACAACAGCACATCGCCGCTGGCTTCGCTGGTCAGATCACGGGCCTGCAACCAGGTTTGCGCCGCCGACAGCAAATCTTCGCGGCCCGCGGATTCCGACCAATCGGCGCTGTAGGCAGGCACTGGCATCGGTTCCGCGCCATAACGCGCGCGCCAAACGCCGCGCAGCAGGCCCAGACAATCGGAACCAGCCCCTTGCGTGCTGGCCTGATGCAGATAGGGCGTGCCGATCCAACCACGCGCCGCAACAGCGGCCCAATGCGGCGTCATTGCGCGAGGCTCCCGCCATCATTGGGCCTTGTGGACACCGGATAGGACGCCAGCCAATCTTCGCCGGGAATATGGGGAAAGCCTTGGAAATTCAGAAAGTTGGCGAACTTCGACTTGCAGGTGGCCGCACTGCGGTTGCAGCCCACTTCCAGTTGCACAAGATCGCCCACCGTTACCGGGGCTGCAAAATCATGCCAGAGATCAATCAGCCGGTTCGTCCCGGCCAGACGGTCGGTTTTGACCATGCCCACCAGTCCAGCCGCAGCCCCCGTCTGAATTACCAACCGGCCCCGTTCAAACCATTGCGGCGCAAAGGCCGCCAAGCCGGTCAGGATCATCCGGCCCATCACGTCAAACCCGGCAACCGCAACGCTCACCCGATGGCCCGGCAGCGACAGATCCACTGTGCAGCGCGCATCGCCCAGCAGGGCCGCACAGCCGCGTTGAAACACCCGGCCCTGCGGCTGATTGAGCCGATCCGTCAAGCCCCGCAATTCAGCCTTGAACGCACCCGCAGACCGCGTCACCTCGCCGAAATGGCCGCAAAACTGTTGCATCCGCTGCGCCGGATCGGCCCAGTTCACCAGCCAGCTGCGCACTTCGGCCCCGTCAAATCGGCCCGCCATCAGATCGGCCTCTTCCACCGCCGCATCCGACAACGCGCCGACGGCTTCGGAGTTGTCGACCGCAAGCCCGGTGGTTTGCTGCAAGGCCCGCGCCGTCATCCCGGTGCTGGCCTTGAAAACCATGTTGTCAAAGGTCAGGTCACGGTCATGGTCGGTAAAGCCGTAGGCCACACCGTCCTTGCGCGTCACCGACCAGACCCGGCAGGTGGTGGTCACCCCCTGCCCCAGATGCGTCAGCAGATCATCACGCGCCGTCATAGCCGGACCTCAACGATGGGTACATTTGGCACCTCACCCGCACGGAAAGACGCCACCGATGTTTGAATGCGGTCCGTGTCGAACCTGGCCGGCACGTCAAATTCAAACCCGGCCGAGACAATGGTGCCGATGTCCGGCGCCACGGCAAAGGTGATCAGGCCAGAGATGACATCCACACTGAACTCTGTGCCCTCGACCTTGGGGTCAAAGGCCACCGCCGCCTGCACCATTCCGGCCACGGGCTTCAGGATCGGCCGCGTGTAGCTGGCGGTGCCAGAGGCATAAAGCCGTGTCAGCGGAAACTGCGTCGTCACCCCGTCACCAACCCCGATGCGCTGATCCAGGGGTGAAATGTCCTGCGACGGGCGGCAGGATTTGTAATCCGACCAATCCTTCCAGCGAAAAGCGTGCAACCGTCCGCGCCGCGCCTCAAAGAACGCCAGCAGCGCGTCGACATCGTCCAGCGACCGCAGACCCAGCCCCGCGTCATAGCGACGGCGCGAATGCTCCCAAGGTGTGTTGCGTTCTTCAAAGCCATTGGCGAGCGTGACGATTTCCGTCAACCGCTCTGGCCCACCCTGCGAGCCAAAGCTGACGCTGCTGGGAAACCTGATTTCATGGAATGCCATATCCGTCCCTCACCGGTTGCGTTGGCCGCGCGCCAGCATGCGCTGTGCCTGCGCAGCGATCTGGGTCTGGCTGCGTTGAAAGCCCTGCACGTCGGGCGTCGAGATGTTCATCACCACGGTGACAGCACGCCCGCCGCCCGCCGCCTGCACGCCAAGCCTTCCATCGGCCCCGCGCGCCAGCGGCATGATCGCCTCTGGCCCGGCCTCACCCATCAAACCGCGCCCGCCCCGCATGGCAAAGCTGGTGGGGGCCGACACCACACCACCCTTGGCAAAGGGCATCACCCGGCCTTGCGCGAAGGAACCGCCCTTCTCGAACGGCATCATCCTGCCCAATAGCCCTTGCAACCCAGACGCCACGGCCCCGCCAAGCGCGTTCTGCACCGGCTTCATGGCAATGCCGTAGACCGTGTCGATCATTGATGTCGCGACCATCTTCAACGCGTCCGACAGTTTCAGCCCGTCAAACATCAAGCCGTCAAACGCCCGCCGCAGCCCGCCGCCAATGCCATTGGACAGCACACCCACTTCGCGACCGGTGAAAACGAGGCTTTCGCGCATCCGCGACAACTCACCCTCAAAGGCCGCAACCATCCCGGTTGTGCCACCCAGCGTTGTTTCCAGCGCCGCGATCTGGTCCTCAAGCTCTGCTATGTCCGCCATCATTTCCACCCTTGACCCTATCGGGAAACGCCGCCGCCAGCTGATCCAGCCGCGCCCGCGTCAGGGGAGGCGTTGTCGCATCCGCCCCCAGCATGGTCCGCAATTCCATTGGCGTCAGACGCCAGAACACATCGGGCGAAAGGTGCAACTGCCCCAGCCCCGCCCGCATCAGCCCCGGCCAGTCGATCAGGGTCACGGCTCACCCGGCAGCGCAAAGGCCCGCGCCAGCAATTCTGCAGCCGCCTTGGCCGCTGCCAAAGGCCCGCCGCCGATGTCCACCGTCCGCAGATCGGCGGCCGTCCCCTGCCACCCGCCACCGCGCAGGCCCGCCACGATCAGCGCCAGCACATCGCGGCTGGAAAACCGCCCGGCCTCAAAGCGTTCGACCAGATCAAACAGTGACCCCGACTCCAAGGCCGATTCCAGTTCGGCCAGCGCCCCCAATGTCAGCTTGGCCACATGGCGCTGACCATCAAGCCAAACCGCCACTTCTGCGGCATAGGGGTTCGCCATCACAGCGCCGTAAAGGTCAAAGCCCCAGCCGAGGCCAGCGACATCTCAAACGTCGCCTCGCCATTGTGGCTGCCCGCATATTCGATCGCGGTGATCTGGAACGGTCCTTGGACAATGCCGAAATCCGGCACAACCACTTGAAAACCGGGCATTTCCGCATCAAAGAAGATCTGACGCGCGCGGGCATCGGTGTTGGCATCGCGAAACACGCCCGACCCCGAAATCGCCGCCGTCTTCACACCCGCCCCCGCCAGCAACTCACGCCAGCCACCCACGCTTTCCAGCGAGGTCACATCCACGGTTTCGGCGTTGAAGCTGATCCGCGTCGCCCGCAGCCCCGCCACCGTCACAAACTGACCATCACCCACCATATCGACCTTGATCAGCAGGTCTTTGCCATTTTGCACAGCCATAGCCATCTCCATTTCAGCAAAGTGTTAAAGTTCGATCCGCGCGCGAAAACTCATGTCGATCCGCCGCACGGCTCCTTCGTCCAGCCGCCGCGCATTGGCCCGGATGAACCGAAGCGACACCAGGGACCCGGTGGCCAAGGCCAATTCTGCATCCACCAAAGCCGCCGAAACCGCCGCCGCAATGCCTTTGGCGGTCAGAAACCCGGCGGCATCGCTGATCACTGCAATCTCAAAACGGTGTTCCGCCCCTGCACCGGATTTGTCCGACTGATCCAGCACGGCTTCCGGCCCGATCAGCACGAAACTGCCTGCAGCCACACCTGACGGCATCGCATCAACGATGCTGACCCCGGCCAAAGCCGCAAACCCTGAAAGCCGCGCATAAATCGCGGACTGAAGCGCCGCCGCTGCCTGATAACTCATGCCGGAACCTCCTCAAGGGCGAAGCACAGCAGATGACGGCCCGCAGGATCGCGTTCGGTCACCGCCAGAATGCTGTAGATGCGGGTGCCATCGCGAAACCGCTGCTCGGGTTTGGGCCGCGCGGCAGAGCCAACAGCTGCCCCCCGCACGGTGATCCGGCAGGGCACAGCTGCCCGCACCACCTCTTCACCCGCAACTTCGCGACCAGGTCCGGGCAAAACCTCGGCCCAAAGCGCACCCATTGCAGACCAGACCACCGAAAAGCCGCCCGCCCCATCGGCCACGCGCAGCGGCGCCTCCAGGGTCAGACGGCGGGTCAGTTTGACCGCACTCATGCCCCACCCCCGCCCAGCACCCGCACCGTGCGCCAGCGTTCGATCAGCGATTGCACCACCGCAGGCAGACCCGCCACCCGCTGCCCCAGATCATGCCGGTTCTCATAGAACTCCGCCGCCAGCAGCAGCACCGCCTGCGCCAGATCAGGGGGCACTGCCGCCCACGCCGTCCCAAAGCCCGCGTCAAACACCACCTCGGCCCGGCCATCTTCGGCAATCAATGGAAGCAACACCCCCACCGCCACCAGCTTGGGCCGCTGCATGTCCGGCACCAGCCGATAGCGATCCTGCCCCAGAACCGTGGCCCCCAGCGCATCAAACACCGTCACCGACACCACGGCACCGACCGGAGCCACCGGCAGCGGCTGTTCGGCCAAAGCGCGCCAGGTTTCCAACCGCAGCTTGAACCGACGCGCGATCAGCACCTTGCCGATCCGACCCTCAATCGCCGCCATGGACGCGCGCAGATAGCCCTCGATCAGCACATCCTGCATCCCGTCATCGCCAAAGCCACTGCCCAACCGCAAATGGTCCTTCAGCGCCTGCACCGGCAAAGCCGCCCCCGGAACCGATGTTTCTTCTGTCAGCATCATGTCAAATTCCCTTACCCTCTGGCCCCGCCATGGACGCGCGCCCCGCACCGCTCGGACGGAGGGGGAGCAGCTAGACGGCGCGGCAAATCCGGCGCGCGCCCACTGCCCGGCCCCAAGATCAGGGCCGGGCGATCACGGTGGCCTTAAGACACCGCGATTTTCAGCAGTTTGATCGCCGCAAAATCGGTCACATCACCGCCCACGCGCTTGGACGCATAGAACAGCACGTTCGGCTTGGCCGAGAACGGGTCGCGCAGAATGCGCAAGTCGGGGCGTTCGGCGATGGTGTAGGCCGATTTGAAATCGCCAAAGGCAATGGCATAGGCGTTGGCCGCGATGTCGGGCATGTCTTCGCAGATCAGCACCGGATAGCCCATCAGCCGCGCCGGTTCTGCCGCAGCCAAGCCATCCGACCACATGAAGCGGCCATCGGCATCCTTCATCTTGCGCACGGCTCCGGCGGTTTTGGAGTTCATGATGAAACTTGCATTGGCGCGGTAATCTGCCCCCAGCGCATAGACCAGGCTGATGATGCAATCGACCGAGTTGCTTGGTGCGAAATCCGCCGCAGCCCCTGTCGGGATATAACCGATGTTGCCCCAGGCCCAGGAGGTGTTGGCCACCTTGGTTGGCAGCAAAATGCCCTTGGGCTTGTCGATGCCATCGCCGTTGATGAAGGCCGACGCTTCGGCGCGGATGAAACGGGCGGCGATCTTGTCCGCGAGCCAACCCTCGACGTCAAAAGCGCTGTCATCCAGCAAGCGCTGGCTGGCCTTCGGCATTGCCGAAAGTTCGTGCAGCTTGATCGAGATACGCTCAATCGTCGGCGTTGCGGTTTCGGCGGTCGCCGCAACTTCGGTGGCCCAGCCCGACCCCACCTCGGAACGGTCAATCAACACGTCAAACGACGTCGCTTCCACCTGCACCACGTTCGAAATCGCCCGCAAAGACGAAGTTGACACCAGCATCGACCGGATCGTGTCCGCCGTCTGCGGGTCCACCAGATAGCCACCATCGGCGGCCACGGCGGTGGACATCGCCTTGCCTTCCAGCACAAGGCCGCGCAGGCCGTCATCGTCACCACTGCGCAGATAGGCACCGAACGCCTTCTTGTGCGGCACATCAAGCTCTGCCGACGCCGACAAAGCGGGGCGGGAGTAGGTCATCTGTTTGCGATCCAGCATGGTCAAACGCTCTTCCTGTTGTTGCAATGATTGCTTCACTTCGTCCTGAAAGCCTTTGAAGGCACTCAAAAATCCGGCCATCGCGGATTTCACTTCCGCACCCGGATGCAGGGTCATGGGCAAAGCCTCATCGACCCGAGCCTTAGTCTCGGTCATATCGGTTTCCTTGAGTTTGGACGTAAAAGCCGCGCTAGCTGCGCTTGGCCAAAGACAGGCGCGCGTCCTCAAAGAGTTGCGCCATCGAACGCCAGAGATCGACGTAAGGCTCATCGCCCTTGGCCGAAACCCGCGCTTGGGGAAGCATCGGAAAGGTCACCAGCGACACTTCCCACAGCTCCAGCTCTGACAACAGGCGCTGCCCCTTGCCATCGCGTTCCGCCTTGACGGTGCGGTAGCCGATCGACAGCCCGTCAATCGCCCCCGCAGTCAGCAGGGCCGCCGCTTCACGGCCCTTCTCAACCTCGATCAGAATGCGCCCCTTGACCCAAAGGCCGGTCGCATCCTCGCGCACTTCGTCCCAGACGCCGATCGGTTGGGTCGGATCGTGCTGCCACAGCATTTTGACCGCGCGCCCCGTGGCGGCAAGACGCTTCAGGCTGGCCGCATAGGCCCCCTTCTGCACCACATCGCCGCCCTGATCGCGCAAGCCGAACAGGCTGGCGTACCCCGCCACCACCGCGCCATCGGTCACCGTCAACCCCGCCTCGGGCTGATGATATTTCCGCTCTGGCGCACCTTGCATCACCGCATTCATCGCGTTCCCTTTCACTGTCCCGCCGCCCGGACCAGGGTTTCGGCCATCTGGGCCAGCAAGAATGCCGCCACCCCGTAAACCCCGACCCAGATCCGCTTTTCCAACCGCTCCAGCACCGCATCTATCTGCTCAAGCCTGTAATCCAGCGCCGCCCAGCGTTCCTCGGCCACGCGCTCATTCGCCTCGATCCGGGCAGCCGCCGCGTCGAAACTGTCGTACAGATAGCGCGACCCCTCGGCCCCTTTGCGCGGCGGGGTCACGCGTCCTCCGCCAGTCGCGGCAGCCCCAGGATCACCCGCTTTTCCGCAGGCGTCAGGAAATCCGCAGCCCCCACCCGCGCCCATTGCTGATCGCGTTCGGCGGCCAGCGCCGGGATCTGGTCCAGATCGGGGCGCAACTCCACCGCTTCACCGGTGAACACCGACAGCCAATGCGAGATCCCCGCCGTCACCCGCGCCACAAGGGGCAGCACGGTCAGCCGGTAAAACGCCCGGTTCGCCTCCTGATAGTTGGCATAAGTGGCATCGCCGGGTATCCCCATCAGCATCGGCGGCACCCCAAAAGCGATGGCAATCTCGCGCCCCGCCGCCTCTTTGGTCTTCTGGAACTCCATATCCGACGGGCTGAACCCCATCGGCTTCCAGTCCAGCCCCCCCTCCAGCAACATCGGCCGCCCGGCATTGCGCGCGCCCTGATGATGGGTCTCCATCTCGGCCACCAGCCGGTCATACTGATCATTGCTCAGCTGCGATTGCCCGTCGCCGCCCTTGTAGACAATCGCCCCCGAGGGCCGGGCGGCATTGTCCAGCAGCGCCTTCGACCAGGCGCTGGCGCTGGTATGCACATCAATCGCCACCGCCGCCGCTTGCAACGGGCTGAACCCGTAATGATCATCCTGCGGATGAAAGGTCTTGATATGGCAAATCGGCTGCGCCTCGGCGGTCATCGCAAAGCGGTGTTTCCGCCCGCCCACCGCATAGTCATAGGCCACCGGCCAGCCATCCGCACCGGGGATCAGCGCCATCCGGTCCGAGCGCAGCACATGCAATTCGCCCGGCAACTTGTCCAACCCCGGCACCGCCTCGATATAGGCATTGCCCGACAGCAAAAGATGCCCATAGATCGCCTCAAACAACTCCGCCCGCCCCTGCGCCCCGTTCGGACGCCGGATCAGGTCCAGCACCGGATGCATGTCATAGCGGCGCTCATTGTCCTGCAAGATCAACGGCAAAGCCGCTGCGGACTCGGAAATCAGCTTGACCGCCCGGAACCCCATCGGGTTGCCCTGAAACCCCGATTTCGCCAGCGACACCAGATCGCGCGCCGACCAGGCCACCCGCCCCGAACTGCCCCAGGCCACCACACGCCCGGTGGCCGAGGCCTTCTTTTCACCCACCGCGGCCACCGCCACCGATGGCGCGCGCTTCAGGAAATCGAACACCATTCTGCAAAGCTCCTGTTTCCTGCCGCCTGCCAACCCTCTGGACCGGGCTGTCTGACTTGTCTGAACCGATGTATATTGATGAAAAGTTTACGGAGTTTCAGGGCAGCGTACGCTGCCCCATCCTACTCCGCGCCGCCCCGGACTTGATCCGGGGCCTCAACCCATAAAGCAGAGGCCCCGGATCA
>JANPOY010000172.1:0-1643 GCA_031428215.1 Paracoccaceae bacterium | reverse complement strand
AATAACGCACGGCGCGGATAAACCCGTCGCGAACAGGATCATCATGGCAAATGTAACCGTAATCGGCGCGCAGTGGGGCGATGAGGGCAAGGGCAAGATTGTTGATTGGCTGAGCGAGCGTGCCGATGTGATCGCACGGTTTCAGGGCGGGCATAATGCCGGCCATACATTGGTAATTGACGGCAAGGTGTTCAAGCTATCGCTGCTGCCGTCCGGTATCGTGCGCGGGGGCAAGCTGTCGGTCATCGGCAATGGCGTGGTGCTGGACCCGTGGCATCTGATCATGGAGATCGAAAAGCTGCGCGGGCAGGGGGTGGAAATATCGCCCGACAATCTGATGATCGCGGAAAACGCGCCGTTGATCCTGCCGGTGCATGGCGAGTTGGACCGGGCGCGGGAAAACCAGAATTCGGTGGCGAAAATCGGCACCACCGGGCGCGGGATCGGGCCTGCCTATGAAGACAAGGTCGGGCGGCGGGCCATTCGGGTGGCGGACCTCGCGGACGAGTCGACGCTGGAGACGCGGGTTGACCGTCTGCTGGGGCATCACGATGCGCTGCGGCGCGGCTTTGGGATGGAGCCGATTGACCGTGCAGATCTGCTGGCAAAGCTGCGTGCGATTGCGCCGCAGGTGTTGCCCTATGCCAAGCCGGTCTGGAAAGTGCTGAACGAGGCGCGCAGGGCCGGCAAACGGATTTTGTTTGAGGGCGCACAGGGGGCGCTGTTGGACATTGATTTCGGAACCTATCCCTATGTCACCTCCAGCAATGTCATCGCGGGGCAGGCGGCAACTGGCACCGGTATGGGGCCCGGGGCGATTGGGTTCGTGCTGGGGATTGTCAAAGCCTATACCACGCGGGTCGGCGAGGGGCCGTTTCCGGCGGAATTGTTCGATGCGGATGGCGAGCGGCTGGGCGAGCGGGGGCATGAATTTGGCACCGTAACCGGGCGCAAACGTCGTTGCGGCTGGTTTGATGCGGTTCTGGTGCGGCAGACCTGTGCCACGTCGGGTGTTTCGGGCATCGCGCTGACCAAGCTGGATGTGCTGGACGGCTTTCCCACGCTCAAAATCTGCGTCGGCTATGATCTGGACGGGGTCCGGCTGGATTATTTGCCGACGGCGGCCAATCAGCAGGCGCGCTGCACGCCGATTTACGAAGAAATGGAAGGCTGGTCGGACAATACCGCTGGGGCGCGGTCCTGGGCCGAGCTGCCGGGGGCGGCGATCAAGTATGTGCGACGTATCGAAGAATTGATTCAATGCCCCGTCGCACTGCTTTCGACTTCCCCGGAACGCGATGATACAATTCTGGTGACGGACCCGTTTGCCGATTGAAACGATCCTGATCCGACTGAAGAGGAGCGGCTGATGGCCCTGAGTTACCGTGCCCGGCGTGGCCTGTCATTGGCGATCTTGCTGATCGGGCTGCCGGTTTACATCGTCGTTGCGATCAGCGTGATCAGCCTGCTGGACCGCCCGCCGTTCTGGGTGGAACTGCTGGTTTATGTGCTTTTGGGGTTCCTGTGGGCAATTCCGTTTCGCCATGTGTTTCGCGGCATCGGGCAAGTGGACCCGGACAAGCAAAAGGCGGAAGACAACGCGCCTTCCGCCTGATTATTGCATCAAGTCGCTTTAACCCGCG
>JANPOY010000171.1:0-1690 GCA_031428215.1 Paracoccaceae bacterium | reverse complement strand
CGTTGACTGTCTTGGCTTTCATCGTCTTCACGTCGGCCGACATGACCTTACCGGGCAAGACATGGTAGGTGAGGATAGCCTTGAGCTTTTCCTTGTTCTCGGGCTTGAGCAGGTCTTCGAGCGTACCTTTGGGCAGCTTGGCGAAGGCCTTGTCCGTAGGGGCGAAGACCGTGAACGGGCCTTCTCCCTGCAGGGTTTCGACCAAGCCGGCGGCCTTCACTGCTGCGCACAGCGTGGTGAACTTGCCCGCGCCATCTGCCACAGCGACGATGTCGCCGACCTTCTTTTTAGCATCGGCGCGTTCAGATTTCTCCGTCGCGGCCGGTGCGGCGTCTTTGTCTTTATCCGCAGCGCTCGCGGCTCCAAAGAAGCCGGTGGTCGCAACCAGTGCCGAGAGGGCAAGCGTCAGGGTGGTGTTTTTGTATGGTGTTATGTATTTCATATGTGGGGGTGTGATTTTGTTTCGATGCCACGGATTGTGGCATTAAATTGGTGATCTGCGCTGAGCGTCCTTTCCCTCAGCCCGCAGAGCGGTTTCCTTCGTGGTCTCTTCAGGCTCCGGGATGCAGGATTACTTTGGTCCAGCCCTGATCCCGCTCGTCGAAGTGTTTGTAAGCCTCTGGAGCTTCGTCCAGTGACAGCTCATGCGAGACGATCCATGACGGCTTGGCGCGGCCCGCGTGAATCAGCTCGCACAATTGACGGTTGTAGGCTTTCACGTTTGCCTGGCCGGTGCCGATTTGCTGCCCTTTGGACCAAAACTGGCCCAGATCGAAGACGATCTTCCCTTCCTTGGCGAGCTTGTCCGGGCTGCCGGGGTCCAGCGGAATAAACACACCCACCACGCCAATACCGCCCGTGGCCCTGACAGACTTCACGAGGTCATTCATGGTCGCGTTCGGAACTTCATGGCCTGCGGGATCGTGGCACTGATAACCCACACATTCGCAGCCGCGGTCGGCTCCTTCGCCGTTCGTCAGTTCCAGAATTTCCTCCACTGCGGTTCCCTTGGAGTAATCAATGCCGATGGCCCCTATTTCCTGAGCGAGAGCCAGCCGGTCGGGATTGGGATCTACAATGATGACTTTGCTGGCCCCTTTGATCATCGCGGAGTGTGCGGCCATCAGCCCGACCGGTCCGCAGCCATAGATGACCACTGATTCGCCCGGCCTTACGCCGGCGAGTTCCGTGGCGTGCCAGCCCGTGGGGAAAATGTCAGAGAGCATAACGTAGTCGTTCTCTTTCTCGCGGGCATCCCAGGGGAGCTTGAGGCAGTTGAAGTCGGCGTAAGGGACGCGCAGATATTCGGCCTGGCCGCCGCTGTAAGGCCCCATGCCGGCGAATCCGTAAGCCGCTCCGGCCGTGCCAGGATTGGTGAACAGGCACGCGCCGGTAAGACCGGCCTCACAGTTTTTGCAGAACCCGCAGGATACATTGAACGGCAGGCAAACCCAGTCGCCAACCTTGATCCGGTCCACTGCGGGCCCGACCTCGACTACCTCGCCGAGATTCTCATAGCCGAGGATTTTGCCCTCCTCCATATTGGTGCGTCCTTCATACATGTGCAGGTCGGACCCGCAGATGTTGGTGCTGGTGATTCTGACGAGGACATCAGTCGGGCGCTCAATCTTTGCGTCCGGGACATTCTTGACCCGCACGTCGCGGGGGCCGTTATAAACAAGTGCTTTCA
>JANPOY010000170.1:0-2657 GCA_031428215.1 Paracoccaceae bacterium | reverse complement strand
ATACAACTCCTGCGGAACTCTCAAATGTTTGCAACCCGGTCCAGTGTTGGGCACGCAACACTGTTCCACCGTTTCCCTGTGATGTAACGGACCAGTTGTCTGCTGGGACCGCTTCGCCAGGTTAATCCTCCAACCAGATCTACAGCGGGCCTCCGAAGTTTCTACGAAGGCGAACTGTGTGGGTTTGTCGGGCGTGATGTGGCGCCATTAACTTTCTTGTCCTGCTGCTACGTCAGGATAGTATTCGAGGCCAGTTCTGTACCATTGTACCGGACCATCACCGACAGCTATGCGCCGACTGCCGACAATGGCTTCAGCTGGCTTCAGGCTGAACTCGCTTTTTCGGAGCATCATAGTTAGTTGGCGTGTTCACGCTTCTCGATCTTGATCAGAGTGTCAGCGATTTGGCTACATCAACGCTACATCAACCTGTGACTGTACGTTTCGCAGCAGTTCTGCACGTCAATGTGTGCGAGTGCCGATGGATGCGAGGGAGAGAATCGCGCCGGATCAAAGGCTAGGTGCGTAAGTCGCTGAAATGTCTAAGATATTGGAATCGCTTGGATTTAGGCTCATAACCTGAAGGTCACAGGTTCAAATCCTGTCCCCGCAACCAAAATTTTTGACAAGATATCAAAGACATATAGCCCGGCCAAATCAGTCAGGTTTTCCTTGTGCGTTTTACCTCAACGTCATATCACCGTTTGACGCCCCCTGAAAAGCGGGGGCCTTTTTGGTTCTGGCCTCGAGAAATGTCCTGTGGCAGTTCCGCGCCTTCCAATACCAACCGCGTCGGGCCGCTTTTGCCCATCCTGCACGTGGCGCGGCTGGCGTTTCGCAGACCTATCGTTTGAGCACCCGTTCAGCACTGCAAGAAACATTCAGCGCTGCAGGAAAACTGATCCCTCACGGCGCCACAATCGGGCAGGCGATGCTGATCTCGGTCTCCTCGATCTCGGTATTCTGGTCGATCATGCGGTAGTGTTTGCTGAAATGCAGCGAGACGCGACGGGCGTCCTGGCGAAGGTTGTGGTGGATGACAAAACTGACCTGTCCTGACTTCAGCAATTCAGTATTGGTCCTGTCAAGGTCATGCGCTGCAAAGACGTCGATGCCCCGTCCGACGGCGGCAAAGGCATCAAGGATAGCCCGGTTGCCGCCGCCGATTGAATAGACGCAAGAGATGTCGGGATGATCCTCCAGCGCCTGCCCGATCAGCATACCTGTGGCCCGGTTCACCCCAAAGCCCTCTGACACAGTCGTCATCGCCAGATGGGGGGCGTTATGCGCCAGATGGCGGGCGAACCCGATCCGGCGGGCATCCTCGCCCTCGAACCCCTGACTGGACAGGGTGATCAGAACACGGGCCGGTCCAAGCTGCGCCATTCGGGCCAGCAGATATGCGGCGGTCGCGCCCGCCCCGGTGTTCTGCATGCCCACATAGGCCAGACGCAGCGGGGCCGCGACATCGGTCACATAGGTCACGACCGGAATTTTGCGGGCGGCCAGACCGGCAAGGCAGGCCTCGATGCCCGGCGTCGCGGGCGCCTTCAGCACAATGCCTTGGGTGCCGCGCCGCGCAATCGCCCTGAGCAGCGCGATGATCTGCCGCTCCTCCATCACTTCGGCCAGATGGAAGCGGGCACGAAAAGTCGCAGGCCGCATCAAGGGCAGTTCTGCCTCAAAGGCCGCGCGCACTGCCGACGAAAACCGGGTTGGCGCCTGCATGACAATGTCGATTGTGACCCGCGTCTCGCGCAGTTGGCTTGCGGCATGTTGGCGTTCCAGTTCCTGCAGTGCCGCCTGCACCCGTTCCCGCGTCACCGCCCGCACATGATCGCGGCCATGCAGGACACGGTCCACGGTGGCCAAGCCAAGCCCCGCCTGATGTGCGATTTCCTTGACGGTGAATTTCTGCGCCATCTGGCCAGTTGAGGTGTTTTTGAGGTGAAAGGCAACTATCCCCGCAGGCGTTCTTTGGCCAAGCTCAGACCAACCCCGGAGGAGGCCCGCATGAACATCCAGACACCCAAACCCCAGCGTACCCCGATTTGGTTGAAGGCCGACAGTGGCGATTTTGAAACCTTCCGCCAGATTGTTAGCCAAGAGACCAACCCCGCCGAAACCCTACATGCCGCAGAGATTGTGCGCAACATCCCCATTTATGACGGCGCAAAGGTGGATGCCGTCGCCACCGATCCGGCCAGCCGTCAGGCCTTGATGGAGGAATGGGCCAACATTTTCGCCCATGGCGCAGGCATCATCGTGATCCGTCAGGGCGTGCCGGACCACGCCATGATAGACCGGGCCAGCGTGGTGTTTGACCAGATCATCGCCGCCGAAAAGCTGGCCGCCAAAGGTGGAGGCGATCATTTTGCCAAGCCGGGTGCGAATGACCGCATCTGGAATTCGCTGGAAAAGCACTGCCTTGTCGATCCAGCCAATTTTGCTGCCTATTACAGCGCGCACGGGATCGCCTTGGCCGCTGAGGCATGGCTGGGCCCGAATTCCCAAATGACGGCGCAGGTCAACCGCGTCAATCCGGGTGGGGCGGCGCAGACCCCGCACCGCGATTATCACCTGGGCTTCATGTCTGCCGACCAGATGGCGCGCTATCAGACTCTCGGCAACACCAATTGGCTTGGCCTCGACGATCA
>JANPOY010000169.1:0-3157 GCA_031428215.1 Paracoccaceae bacterium | reverse complement strand
TTCCTTCATGGTTGCGGTTCCGTGATACCAGAACCTTTTTTCACAACACCGCCCCGGCTGCTGCCGCGACGATTCTCATCTTCCGCAAAAACGGAAACCAGATGGCGATTCCGCCACAGGACGCCGTGCTTTATGGGCTTTTCGGTGGGGCGTCAAGGCCGGGCATGGGGAAATCTCAGCTCTTGTCAAGAACCTTCGCAATCGCCTGCGCCACCACGTCCATCTCGGCCATGCCGTCTAGTTGGCGCAGGGTTTTCCTGGCCCAGTAATAGCCGATCAATGGCGCGGTGTTCTTGTAGTATTCGCGCAGACGCACTTCGAACACTTCCGGCGTGTCATCCTTGCGGACAGGCTGCCCAGCGGCGCGGGCATCTTCGGCCCGCTTGACGATGCGGCCGACAAGGGCTGCGTCATCCACCACCAGTTCGATCACGGCATCCAGCGTCAGGCCTTTGGCGTCCAGCAGATCGGCCAGCGCATCGGCCTGCTTCAAGGTGCGCGGGAAGCCGTCAAAGATGAAGCCGCCCGGTGCGCCTTTGGCGAGTTTTTCCTCGATCAAACCGATCACGATGTCATCGGTCACCAGCGCGCCACGCTCCATCACCTCGGCGACGCGACGGCCCATATCGGTGCCGCTGGTCTTGGCCTCACGCAGCATGTCGCCGGTGGACAGTTGCACCATGGCGCGTTCATCGACCAGACGCATGGCTTGGGTGCCTTTGCCAGCCCCGGGTGGGCCCAAAAGGATGATGTTTGCCATGGGTTGCGCCTTTCTAACGTGAAAAGGCCCGGCGCGGGTGCGTCGGGCCTATTGCAGGGCTGCCCGCCTCAGCGACGAGCGGGCGGTTTCGGCGCGGTCGAACGCTTTTTGCCGCGCAACTGCGACTTTTCGATCAGACCTTCATACTGATGCGCCAACATATGCGACTGCACCTGATTGATGGTGTCCATCGTCACCGACACCACGATCAGCACCGAGGTGCCGCCGAAGTAGAAGGGGATCGCCAGCTGACTGCGCAGAATTTCGGGCAGCAGACAGATTGCGGCCAGGTAAGCAGAACCCAGCACCAGAACCCGTATCACCACGTAATCCAGATACTCCTGCGTCTTTTTGCCCGGACGGATGCCGGGGATAAAGCCGCTTTGGTTCTTCAGGTTTTCGGCGACTTCATCGGTCTTGAAGGCGACGTTGGCCGTGTAGAAATAGGCGAAAAACACGATCATGACGACGAAGAACAACAGATACAGCGGTTGACCGGGGCCAAAATAGGCCAGAATCGTCGACATCACCGGTCCGGTCTGCGCGCCCGAGAAAGTGGAGATCGTGACAGGCAGCAACAGCAAGGACGAGGCGAAAATCGCCGGGATCACGCCCGCCGGGTTCACCTTGATCGGCAAATGCGACGAACCGCCGTCATAGACCTTCATGCCGACCTGACGGCGCGGATACTGGATGTGGATCTTGCGCAGGGCGCGCTCCATGAACACCACGGCGGCGATGACGGCCACAACCATGACCAGCACACCAAGGATCACCGGAGTGGAAATCACGCCCGCACGGCCCTGACTGAAGAACTGCGCCAAAGCGGCAGGGATTTCGGCGACGATGCCGGTGAAGATGATCAGCGAGATGCCGTTGCCGATACCGCGCGCGGTGATCTGCTCGCCCAGCCACATCAGGAACATGGTACCGCCGACCAGCGTGACCACGCAGGAAATCACGAAGAACAGCCCCGGCGTGTGGGCCAGATCACCGGCTTGCAACGACATCGCGATGCCATAGCCTTGCAGCGTGGCCAGTGCGACGGTGCCGTAGCGCGTCCACTGGTTCATCTTCTTGCGGCCCTGATCGCCCTCTTTCTTCATCTGCTCCAGCGCCGGGATCATCGAGGCCAGCAACTGAATGATGATCGAGGCCGAAATATAGGGCATGATCCCAAGGGCAAAAATGCCCATCCGGCTGATCGCACCACCGGTGAACATGTTCAGGATGCCGCCGACGCCCGCGCCTGCCCCATCCATGAAGTTCCGCAGGGCGGTGCCGTCAATTCCGGGGACCGGAATGAAGGTGCCAAGCCGGTAGACCATCAGAAGGCCGATGGTGAAGAAAATGCGGCTCCGAAGATCCGTCGCCTTGCCTAGCGCACCCCAGCTGAGGTTTGCGGCCATTTGCTCTGCAGCAGATGCCATGCCCAGTTCTTTCTGCATACCCCGATACGGGAAGCGCCGCCGAACCGTTTCCGGTCGGCGGCGCGGGAAACTTCACCCGATGTAAGCGGTCTGTCAACCGCTCACAAGGCGTATTGCACGCGGCAAAGGGGCGTTATGCCGCTTTGCGGACCGACTTGCCGTGC
The DNA here is from genome assembly GCA_031428215.1 of Paracoccaceae bacterium. Classification (GTDB taxonomy): domain Bacteria; phylum Pseudomonadota; class Alphaproteobacteria; order Rhodobacterales; family Rhodobacteraceae; genus Cypionkella. The sequence continues at coordinate 803 of JANPOY010000169.1, read as the reverse complement.
GGGGCCAGAACCGGAGCCACCGTCAGGGTGCCGCCAGCCGCTGCCACAGCCTCAATCGCCGCCACGGACGCGCCGGTGACGTTCAGTTTGACCGCAGCCTTGATCTCACCCTTGTTCAGCACGCGGATGCCATCCCGCTTGTGATTGGTCAGGCCAGCGGCGATCAACACGTCTTCGGTGATCTCAACGGCCACGTCCAGCTTGCCCGCTTCGATGAACTTCTGGATCAGGCCCAGGTTGATCACGGCAAAGCGCAATTGGTTCGGCTTGTTGAAGCCGCGCTTGGGCAGACGGCGGTACAGAGGCATCTGGCCGCCTTCATAGCCGCCAATGGCGACGCCCGAACGCGATTTCTGACCCTTGATACCCCGTCCAGCGGTCTTGCCCTTGCCCGAACCCGGACCACGCGCCACGCGCTTTTTCTTCTTCGCTGCGCCGTCGTTGTCGGACAGTTCATTCAATTTCATGACGCATACTCCTCTGCCGGAAAGCCCCCGCCTGCGACGGGCAGAGGCAACGCGGCGATTGTGATTCTTGTGCCGATAGGTGGGGCACTGGGGGCGTATAGACTTATCAGCCCCTTGATGCAAGTTTGCACTTAACAACTGCTTTGGAGGCCGCTTTGCGTCCCACCCCCGATCTTGATTGGTTTGCGACTTCGTTTAGGCTCAGGACTCATTCCCTATAACCAGAAGATGATGGTGACTGCGATTGTGATGGCGGACATGAAGACTACTGCGCATCTGTCGTAGCGGGTATGAATGCGCCGCCAATCCTTCAGTTTGCCGAACATGTTTTCGATC
>JANPOY010000168.1:0-2288 GCA_031428215.1 Paracoccaceae bacterium | reverse complement strand
AGGACGCCGCCGCAACCGCTGTGCAGCCAGTCCGCGATAGCTTGACAGGCGGCGAGTACTGAAGCCCACGCAACACGTTCAAAGCTCCGCCCGTCTCGGGCGGGGCTTTTTGATTTGTAAATTGGCGACTTTGCCCCACATTCCGTGCTTGGCGGGCGACCCCGGTCTTGATAGTCTTTTGCCAACCTTTCCCCGATATCAAAGCTTGAATGCGCCACACCCTTCCCATCGCGCCGCAATTCTATGTGACGGCCCCACAGCCCTGCCCCTATCTTCAGGGGCGGATGGAAAGGAAATTGTTCACAGCCCTGCAAGGCGAACATGCGCAACGATTGAATGACACTTTGTCAAAGCAGGGTTTCCGCCGCAGCCAGAACGTGCTGTACCGGCCCTCTTGCGCGGAATGTTCGGCGTGTCTGTCGGCCCGCATTCGGGTGGCAGACTTCGTGCCCAACCGCAGCCAGCGCAAGGTCTTGAAACGTAACGCCCATCTTCGGCGCAATGCAACCAGCCCCTGGGCCACCGAAGATCAGTTCGCCCTGTTCCGCCGCTATCTTGACAGTCGCCACGCCGATGGCGGCATGGCCGACATGGATATTTTTGAATTTGCCGCAATGATCGAGGAAACCCCGATCAAAAGCCGTGTGATCGAGTATTCCCGTGATACCGAAGACCGTATTCGCCCGTTGTCGGCCGTGTGTCTGACGGATGTGTTCGATGATGGCCTCAGCATGGTCTATTCCTTCTATGACCCCGATCTGGCTGCGGACAGTCTGGGCACCCATGTGATCCTTGACCACATCGCCATCGCGCGTGAGGCAGGCTTGCCCTATCTCTACCTTGGCTACTGGGTGCCCGGCAGCCGCAAGATGGGCTACAAGGCCGGGTTTTCCGCGTTGGAGATTTACAAGGCAGGCCGCTGGCAGGACATCGGCGACCCCGCAGCGCATCGTGCAGAGCTGCACCCTTTGTCCGTGGATCCGATTGCCGAACAGGTGGCCCGCATCAACCTGCCCGACAGTCGCGCCGCCCGCGAATTGGCGGGTGCTATCGTGCGCGATTCCACGCGCGAGATCCCGTCCGAATGACGGCGGGCCTGCGACTGGGCGCTGTCACGATCGTGGTGCCCGACTATGACAGCGCAATCGCGTTCTACACCGGTGTTCTGGGGTTTGCGCTGACGGCTGACGTGGATCAGGGCCACAAACGGTGGGTGACGGTTCAGCCGCCCGGTGGGGGCTCGGCGCTTGTGCTGGCCCGAGCCGAAACCCCGGCGCAAACCGCAGCCATTGGCCATCAGGCCGGGGGGCAGGTCTGGCTTTTCTTGCACACGGACGACTTTGCCCGCGATCATGCGACGATGACCGCAGCCGGTGTCCTGTTCGAAGAGTTGCCGCGCCACGAGCCCTATGGCACAGTCGCCGTCTGGCGTGATCCCTTTGGCAACAAATGGGACTTGATCGAAGCGCTTCTTCCCGCATTATCCTGACTGACGAACTCTACGGCAAGGTTGACGCCATATCTGTCCACCCCTAGGCCACCATCACACGGCCCCAAACAACAAGAACGACCGCACGGGCCAACCGTGCACCACAGGGAGGAACTCAATGCACTCATTACTCGCGGTGTCCCGCGGGATTGACCGGCTGACAGAAGCGGTGGGCAAGGCAGTCATGTGGCTGATCCTTGTGGCCGTGCTGGTCAGCGCGGCCAATGCCATCGTGCGCAAGGTGTTCAGCATGTCGTCCAATTCATGGCTGGAACTGCAGTGGTACCTGTTCGGAGCTGCCTTCATGGGGGCTGCGGCCTATACGCTGCAACAAAACGAACATATCCGCATCGACATCTTTTATGGCACCCGGACGCGCCGCACCCAGCATTGGATCGACCTGTTCGGCCATGTGTTCTTCTTGCTGCCTTTTGTGTTGATCATGTCGTGGATGCTGATCCCCTATACCTACAACGCATGGAAAATCGGTCAGATTTCCACCAATGCAGGCGGGTTGATCATCTGGCCTGCGCGCGCGATGCTTGCTGCGGGGTTCTTGTTGCTGGTATTGCAGGCGTTCTCCGAGATCATCAAGAAAGTCGCCGTGATGCGCGGCCTGATGGACGACCCCACCCCGTTCATCTCCGCCCATGAGGCGGCCGAACTGGAAGGTGCGGCCTTGGCCGCAGAGGTGGCCCGCCTTGCAGAAATAGAGGCACAGCGCCGCAAGGAGGATCGCTCATGATGGAACTTATCGCGCTGAACATGGCACCGATCATGTTCGCCAGCCTCGTCGTCT
>JANPOY010000167.1:0-2276 GCA_031428215.1 Paracoccaceae bacterium | reverse complement strand
CCATGACCCGCACCGTCTCAGCTTCCGGTATGGATTGGGGCGTGCTCGCCGCCGCAGGGGTGCTGACCATCATCCCCGGCGCCCTCGTGATCTACTTCGTGCGCAATTACATCGCCAAGGGCTTTGCCCTCGGGAGGGTTTGATATGACCGCTTCACGCTGGAACACCATCTTCGCCACCACTGCAGCCGCGATGGCCGCCTTTCTGGCCTTCCTGATCTGGGCCACACCGCGCAATGACGAAGGCTTCCAATGGTTTGACCCGATGATCCAAGGCGGCTGGATGGCCTGGACCTTCCCAGTTGCCCTGTTCTTCTACATCATCGCAGCATTGCTGATCACCTTCACTTTGCTGGCGATCCGCTATCCCGAAACCCCGCGTCACGGCGTTCTGCGCATTGAGACCACGCGCGGCGACCGGTTGTTCATCACCCTACTCGGCTCGGCCTTCATCAATCTGGCCTGGCTGTTCTTCTTCGGCGCACCGCTGACTGCCGCGCTGATCCTCTGCCTCGCCTACGCCTATGCGGTGTTCCGCTGGGTGTGACGGCAGCAAACCACCCCGGCGGGCAATCGCCGGGCAAATCAACGACACTCAACATTCTGGGAGGAATCGAATGAGACTGCGTACCACATCAACCGCCATGGCGCTTGCGCTGATGGCCTATGGGATGCCGGCCTTCGCCGACATGGAGGCGGCAAAGGCTTTCCTTGATACGGAAATCGGCCCGCTTTCCACCCTCGACCGCGCGGCGCAAGAAGCCGAAATGCAGTGGTTCGAGACCGCCGCCAAGCCCTATGCGGGGATGGAGATCAAGGTGGTGTCGGAAACCATCGACACCCACAGCTATGAATCCAAGGTGCTGGCCCCAGCCTTCACCGCGATCACCGGCATCAAGGTCACCCATGACCTGATCGGCGAGGGCGATGTCGTCGAAAAGCTGCAAACGCAGATGCAGACCGGCGAGAATATCTATGACGCTTATGTCAACGACAGCGACCTGATCGGTACCCACTGGCGCTATCAGCAGGCCCGCAGCCTGACCGACTGGATGGCGGGTGAAGGTGCTGCTGTCACCAATCCGGGCCTCGACATTGCCGATTTTGTCGGCACGTCCTTCACCACGGCGCCGGACGGAGAGCTTTATCAACTGCCCGACCAGCAGTTCGCCAATCTCTACTGGTTCCGCTACGATTGGTTCAACGATCAGAAGACCAAGGACGACTTCAAGGCCAAGTATGGCTACGATCTCGGCGTTCCGGTCAACTGGTCGGCCTACGAGGACATCGCCGAATTCTTCACCGGGCGCGACATGTCCTATATGGGCGGGCCGACTTCGGTGTTCGGCAACATGGACTATGGCAAGAAGGACCCCTCGCTCGGCTGGCGCTACACCGATGCCTGGATGTCGATGGCCGGCATGGGCGATGTGGGCGAACCGAACGGCCTGCCGGTCGATGAATGGGGCGTTCGGGTTGACGAAAACTCGCGTCCGGTTGGCTCTTGCGTCACCCGTGGCGGTGCCACCAACGACGCGGCGGCGGTCTATGCCGTGACCAAGGCGATCGAATGGCTGCAGAAGTACACGCCCCCCGAAGCTCAGGGCATGACCTTCGGCGAGGCTGGGCCGGTTCCCGCAGAGGGCGCGATTGCCCAGCAGATGTTCTGGTACACCGCCTTTACCGCGGCCTCTGTCATTCCCGGCACCCCGGTGATGAACGAGGACGGCACGCCGAAATGGCGCATGGCCCCCTCGCCGCACGGGGTTTACTGGCAGAACGGCCAGAAGATCGGCTATCAGGATGTGGGCTCGTGGACGCTGATGAAGTCCACCCCGGTGGATCGCGCGCAGGCTGCCTGGCTTTACGCGCAGTTCGTTACGTCAAAGTCGGTGGACGTGAAGAAGGCCCATGTCGGCTTGACCTTCATTCGCGAGTCGACGATCCAGCACGAAAGCTTCACCGAACGCGCGCCGAAGCTGGGTGGCTTGGTCGAGTTCTACCGCTCGCCCGCCCGGGTGCAGTGGTCGCCCACCGGCACCAACATCCCGGATTATCCGAAGATGGCGCAGCTGTGGTGGCAGAACATCGGCGACGCGATGTCGGGTGAGAAAACCCCGCAGGAAGCGCTCGACAGCCTCTGTGCCGAGCAGGAAAAGGTCATGGAGCGGATCGAGAAATCGGGCGTTCAGGGCGACATCGGTCCGAAGATGGGCGAAGTGATGGATGCTCAGTTCTGGCTCGATGCCCCCGGCGCTCCGGTGGCCAAGCTGGACA
>JANPOY010000166.1:0-1864 GCA_031428215.1 Paracoccaceae bacterium | reverse complement strand
CAATGCTGTGGCTTCGGCCCACGGTAACGTAAGCCACTCTTGCCATTCGTCAGGCTCGGTCAAGATCACCGGCATCGCTTTCGACGTGAAATGCGTTCAATCTGACTAACTGCATCGGAACCGAACCGTTCCAGAAGGCGGTCTTGAAGTGCTGCGCGGCGCACGAATGGCCGGTCTTGTGAAGCCGCACCGCAGCATGACTACATCCAGCGAAGTTCGGCTTTGGGCGGAGCACGGCGGGGAAACATGGCGCGTGCCGATTGTTTAGAATGAAATTTCCTTATGCTAACTCAGGTTAACCTTGCCGCAACTCGGTGCGTAGCGCCAAAACGCTGGTCTTGCGCCGCCCCATCTATCTGTGATGATCCCTGCACACTGCACAAGGGTGCGGATCTAGGGATGGAGCAGAGCATGACAAGAATAGCCGTGGTGACAGGTGCCGCAGGTGGGCTGGGGCGGGCGATCAGTGCCAAGTTGCTGGCCGACGGGATGCATGTGGTCGGGTTGGATATTGATGCGGCAGGTCTGGCGAGCATGGCGCAGCCCGGATTTAGCGGGCATGTCACCGATCTGACTGATGCCACGGCGATTGCGGCGATCTTTGCGCAAATTGCGCAGCATCATGGCGGCGTCGACGCTTTGGTGAACAACGCAGGCACCTGCTTCATGTCGGACTTTCCCGACATTCCGGCGCAGGAACTCGACCGGCAAATGTCGATCAATTTCGCGGGCGCGTTTCACTGCTGTCAGGCGGCGATCAAGCTGATGCAGGGCCGCGCCGGGGTGCGCAAGATCGTCAACATCAGCTCAAACGGCGCGTATAATTTTGATGTGTTCGATCCGCCGCATTACCGTGCCTCCAAGGCGGCACTGGATACGCTGACCAAGGATCTGGCGCGGCGCTACGCGCGTGAGAAAATCGCAGTGAACTCACTGGCCCCGGCGATGACCGAAACCCCGTTGTTCAATGTGCTGACCGAGGATGTGCTGGCCCGCGCCATCGCTGCTATGCCGCATGGTCATGCGATGCAGCCCAGCGAGGTCGCGGCATGGGTTGGGTTTCTGATTTCGCCCGCCGGGGATATTTGCAGCGGCAACGTGATCATTCTCAATCAGGGGCGCGATGTCAGATAGGCCGCGCGCCTAACTGAACCACTCCGGCGCTTTGCGTAACGTCGGCCACTGCTGCGGGCTATGGCCAAAAATCACCAGCGCGTCCCTGTCATGCGCAAGGTTCATCAGCCGCGCGCCGTGGTGTATCGCCAGCGGCACATCCCACGATCCGGCGAAACCTTCGTCGATTTCAGCCGCGCGGCTGATCGCGTCCGAAGTCAGCAGCACCCATCCGGTTTCCGGCAACTTGATCATGAACGCCAGTTGACCGGGCGCGTGGCCGGGGCAGAGCAACACCTGAAACCCCGGCCCAAGCATAAAATCCTGCGTCACCAGACGATAATCGCGCACGGGCCACTCCATCGTTTGTTTACCCGACCAATACATCGGACGCGGCAGATCCCGTTCGGCCTTGGCAATCAAGATCGGCACATCGGGGAACCCCGCCATATGACCGACATGATCAATATGCGTATGGCTTTGGATCATCAGCGTGACGTCGGCCTTGGATAGCCCCAACTTGGCAAGTTGTGCTTCGGGGGTGTTTTCGGGCGTGATCTTCAAAACCCGACCAAAGCTGCCCAGTCCGTCCTCTGCCGTCGCGGGTTCAGCATCTTGGGTGTATTTTTCGGGAAATCCAGTGTCGATCAACACCACTTCGCCCGCATCGGTTTGCACCGCAAACCCGCAGATCCCTATGGTGCGCGGGCCGGAATGCACCTCAAACAACCCATAGTCCAAAACAGCCAGC
>JANPOY010000165.1:0-1621 GCA_031428215.1 Paracoccaceae bacterium | reverse complement strand
CCAAAGAAGAAGAATCCGGAAGGTATTAGTACGAAGAAGCCCCACGCCATGCCGTTGAACATCAGGAAAAGGGAAATGGCTGCCCCCACTAGCCCTGCGATTTTTCGCTCAATCGACTTACGTTTGACAGTTTTGGCTGCTTGGCTTGGACCGGGTTTAGGTAGTCCCGACATCAGCGAAGCCAGATCAGGGGCGGGTCCTGGGCCTGTAATGGCACTAATTCTTGAGAGTATTTGCTCGAGATCGAACGTGGTGGGTCGGATTGTTCTGTGATGCACGAACAAGACGGTGGCATAGCCTGCCTCGAACCTGCACCAAGGACACGCTGCTGCGCTGCGCGAGTGATAGTGAGCAGGGTTGACTTTGCACTCAACAACATTCTTTTCCGTTGCCTCAAGCAGAGTGACCCACTCGGCGGCTGTTGGCCGACTTTGGGGAGCGCTGCCCAAATAGGGTCCGAAGGCCCGCTGAAAGGCTACTGCCACGTCAGGGGGAAGGTCCGTTAGCACAGGCATGTGCTTTGGAGGCTCCATGTTTGTGACTGTCTTGTGCGGGCTGTAAGCGAAGCGACCTGCCGCAATGGCTTCACTGATGGTGGGATGGTCGCGGCCTTGTGGGACGCCTGAAAAGGGGTGCCGTCCTAAAAACAGGATTTCGAACAGAATGACCGCGAGTCCGAAGGCGTCGTGATTGGTCGTACGGTTTATGCTTCCCAGTGGTCGGCCTTGAAGTTCCGGGGGGGTGTACTCTCCCTTTCCAACCAAGCAGCGATACGTTGTTCCTGATGCTGCATACTGGAATGAGTCGCTGTCGATTAACGTGACCAAGCCTTTTTGATCAACCAGCGCTCCAGACTCGTTGATGTCGCCCACAACAGCCCCAAGGGAGTGGAGTGACGCAATGGCGCGGGCATAGTTCAGTGCGACGCGAACAAGGAACCGATAGTTGGCATCAGGGAATTCGTTCTTACGATCACTTAAAATACATAAATTAAACATAGGCTTAGAGCCGACGGCTTTTCGCATTGTAAAGCCGACGAACCCACTATTCGCGTGTGCTGTATCCAAGGGAAATGATACCAGCGCTGTCCGGCTACTGAGCTTGTTCGCGATCATCGCCTGAAGTTTTGGTAGCCTCTCAAGCTGTTTGCCATCAGTATAGATCTTGAGCGCCAGGCTCGGGTCGCCCTCTACATGAAAGATGGTGCCTTCCCCACCTTTTCCAAGAACTTGACCTAGCCTCAAGTTGGCTCCTGACGCTGTCCGTACAGCGCTACCGGGGGTCACGCCCGTGCCCCAAGGACAAGAGATTTATCATCGTCCGTAGCCTCGCAGACCTTTTCACTGTCTAGGTAGGATTTTAGATGCTTTGACAGTTTCCTGTCTCGACCGGGGGATGCACAGTTAGCAACTGGGCCTGTCAACCGGTTGAAGAACCCAGCAGGAGCTGATCGTTCGCGATGGTCAAGGACGAGACGTTCCATCCCATCACTGAACACCGCAGCGCGGTCAAACTTACCCTCGGCCAGAACTAAACTGATGACCGGCTGAGGGTCATCGACAACAAAGCGGGTGGTAGAAGCATACTCTCCGTGAAACGGCCATGAGGGCACGGTCCACTC
>JANPOY010000164.1:0-55871 GCA_031428215.1 Paracoccaceae bacterium | reverse complement strand
GTTTCACACCCCCAGACCCCCGTGGGATATTTGAGGACAGATGAATGCAAATTTTAGATAAGTTTTAGCGGTTCACCACATGCCCAGATGGGCGCGGGTGGCGCGTTCGGTGTCGTAGGAGGCGCCATCAATAGCCCCATTGCTGGCGTCTTGCAGCATCTGGCCGGGGGTGGGGACGCCTGCGGATTGGTCGCCAGAGGTCCAGAGGGCGGAGCGTTGGATGGCGCGGGCGCATTGGGAATAGACTTCGGATATCTGGATCACGATGACAGAGCGCGGCTGCGTGCCGCTGCGGTCGAATTTCGCGCGCAAGGTGTCGTCGGCGGCCAGTTTGGCATTGCCGTTGATACGTACCGAAGTCGTTGATCCGGGGATCAGGAAATACAGCGACACCCGGCCATCGCGGACGATGTTGCGCAAGCTGTCGATACGCTCATTGCCCTTCCAGTCGGGCAGGGCCACGGTCTGGGCATCCAGCACCATGACCACCGGGCCCTCATCCCCGCGCGGGCTGCCGTCGGTGCCTTCGGGGCCGATGGTGGTGAGGATGCAGAACCGGGCGCGGTCGAGGAAGGCGCGGTAGGCCGGTGTCAGATGCGGCGTTACTTTGGCAACGGCAGGTGTTGCAGGCGTGCCATAAAGCGCGTGCAACGCGTCCAGATCGGTGATGGCTTGCATCATATCACCTTTGGTTTCTTGGGTTTCGGCGGCGGGGCGTCGGCGGCCACAGCACGCAGGGCGCGGATGCAGAGGTCTGGGTCATCCAGCGCCTCGGACCCGATGATATAGTCCTTGCTGCCGGGATAGGCCGGACCGCGCATCGCGTTGGGCAGGACGGCCAGCGCGCCGGGCGTCGGCTTGATGAACAATGTGTCATCGCAAACGAATGCCACCACGATGCCGCCGGTGTAAAGCGCGTATTCGCCAAACATCTTGCGACTGGTCAGCGGCAGATCCGCCAGCGTGTCGATGATATGGGCGATAGTGGCGGGGGAACTGGCCATCAGGATTTGAACCCGACTTCCGCCATCAGGCGGTTTGACGCCGCCTCGACCACGGTTTCCAACTGCGCCATGAAGGTGTCGCTGGGCAGGCCCGGCGGGATGGCGGGCAGGAATTCGATCACCGCCACGCCCGGTTTGCGGTAAATGCCGTGGCGCGGCCAGAACACGCCGACATTGGTGGCCACAGGAATGCAGGGCTGGCCCAGTTGCGCGTAAAGCGCGGCGGTGCCCTTTTTATAGGGCAGGTACTTGCCCGGTGCGGTGCGGGTGCCTTGCGGGTAGATGATGATCTGCCCCGGCCCGGTGCTGCCCTGTTCCACATCGGCCAGCATCTTCTTGATGGCGCTGCCCCGCTTGCCGCGATCAACCGGCACAAAACCCGCGCGCAGGGCGTGCCATCCGGCGACCGGAATCCACGAGAGCTGTTTTTTCATCACAAAGCGCGGCGTCGGCAGGACGGATATCAGGATCACCGAGTCCAGCATGGATTGGTGTTTTGACGCGATCAGCGCCGCCCCGGAGGGGATCGCGCCGCGCGTTTCGGTGTGCAGACCGACCAAGACGCGGGCGGTGAAGCGCACCCAGCGCGCGTAAAGCTGCATCCAGCGCAGCGAGGCGTTGCGGTCAATGAGGGCGATGGGCGTGTAGGCCAACATGATCACCACGATGGCCACATACATTTGCGCGACGAACAGCAGCGAGCGAAGCCATTGAATTGCATAGCGCATCAGGTGAGTTCCTTGAGTTTGCGAAAGGCGCTGGCGCGGGTGGCGGCGAAGGCCACAAGGGCGGTCAACGGCGGCAAGGTCAGAGGCAGCAGCCAGCCCGCACCTTGGAAACCAAGGCCGGTCAGAAAGCCGCCAGCACTGTCGGTGGCGGGCAGCAAGGCGACGCCGATCATGCCAAGAGCGGTGCCAAATGCGGCTCCGGTCAGGGCGCGCAGGGTAAAGCGGCGCACGAAGGCGCGCGCGATATAGCTGTCGCGCGCGCCGACCAGCCGCAGCACCTTGATGACCTGGGCATTGGCGGACAGGGCGGCATTGGCGGCCAGCGCGATCATTGCCGCGGTGGCGGTGGCGATCAGGCCGATGGACAAAAGACCCAGCAGGCGCAGGCGCGCGGCGGCCACGGCCAAGGGGCGGCGCCAGCGGGTGTGATCGTCAAGAACGGCACCCGGAGCCTCGGCGGCCAGACGTTGGCGCAGGCCTTCGGCGTCATAGCCGGGGCTGGCCTCGGTCAGTTCGATCAGCCGGGGCAGGGGCAGGGCATCGACGGGCAGATCTGGGCCGAACCACGGCTCCAGCAGCGCGCGCTGTTCGTCATCGGTCATGGCGCGGGCAGAGGCCACGCCGGGGGTGGTGGTCAGCACGGTCAGGATGGCCTGCGTTTGCAGATCAATCTGATCCTCGGGGGCGGACAGCCGCACGGTGGCGGTGCGGTCCAGCGCGTCAGACCAGCGGTCGGCCAAGCGGCCAGCGGCGATGGACAGGGCAAGGGCGAAGACCGCCAGAAACGCCATGGCGGCGGCGGTGAAGGACGTCAGCCAAGCGGTGTGGCCGGATGGGGGAACCACGCGGTCGGCATGGCGGTCAGGTTTGAACAGGGACAGCGGGTTCACAGATCCGCCCCCGCCAGTTGGATGCGGCGCTTGGAAATCCGCAGCACGCGCGCGGCCAGTTGCGATTTGGCCTGCCGGATCAGGTTCAGATCATGGGTGGCGATCAGCACGGTCTTGCCCATACGGTTCAACTCGACCAGCAGGGTCAGCAGCCGCAAGGACATCTCCCAGTCAAGGTTCCCGGTGGGTTCATCGGCCAGGATCACATCCGGCCCCATGATCACGGCGCGGGCGAGGGCGGCGCGTTGACGTTCACCCCCCGACAAGGACGGTGGCAGCGCGTCGGCCAGATGGCCCAGACCGACCCAGCCCAGAAGATCGGTCAGATCACGCGCCTCGCCGTGGCGGCCCGCGACGGTCAGCGGCAGGGTGACGTTGGTGGCGAGCGGCAGGTGATCGAGAAACTGGCAGTCCTGATGCACGACGCCAATGCGGCGGCGGGTCAGGGCGATGTCATCGCGCGACAGGCCGCGCACCTCACGGTCAAACAGGGTGATGTGGCCTGCGGTGGGCAGCAACTCGGCATAGCAGAGTTTCAGGAAGGTGGATTTGCCCGCGCCGGACGGTCCGGTCAGAAAATGGAACGAACCGGGCGCAAGGCGCAGCGATATATCGGACAAAAGCTCGCCCCCGCCGTAGCTGTAGGCCACATTGTCAAAGGCGATCACCGGGCGTTTTCCTTGCTTGCACAGATCAGAATTGCGTCACCATTGCCCAAGGACGCGGGGGATTCAATTGGTTGCGCTGTAAGATGAACCACAAAGGCTTGGAGATCCCATGCATAATTGATACAAGTAACCCATGTATGGTCGTGTGTTGTTGCGGCCTAAGAACCGGATCGTGATCGAAATGCGTCTACTCTGTCCCAACTGCGATGCTGAGTATGAGGTGGATGCCTCGGTCATCCCGGATAGTGGTCGTGATGTGCAGTGTTCCAATTGCGGCCATGCCTGGTTTCAGTTGCACCCCGAAATCGAAGCCGAGTTCGAGGCAGAAGAGTCTTTGCACGATGCACCGCCGGTGCCGATGGAAATGCCTTTGGCGGCTGATCCGTCGGATGGCCTGCCACGCCGGGGCATCGACGAAAGCGTGCTCGCGGTGTTGCGCGAAGAAGCCGACCGTGAGACGGCGGCCCGCCGCAGCGATGCGCCCCAAAGCATCGAAATGCAGACCGAAATGGGTTTGGCCCCGCAGGCTGCGGTGGCCAGTGGTGCGGTGGCGCAGCGCATCGCGCGGATGAAGGGTGTCGAGGCCGAAACTGCGCCACCACAGCCCGCGCGCACGCAGACCCGTGGCGAAATGCTGCCGGAGATTGAAGAAATCAACTCAACATTGCGTGCCAGCAGTGAAAAACGGTCTGGGGTTGCGGCGGCGGTCAGCGACACCATGTCGGCCGTCGAAGGTGGCAGCGGCTTTCGGTCTGGTTTTGTGCTGATGTTGCTTTTGGCGGTGGCCTTGGTTGTTGTTTATGTGATGGCCCCCGCGATTTCCCAACAGATTCCCGGAGCGACCGGTGCCCTCGACGCCTATGTGGCCTTCGTTGACAGCGCGCGTCTGTGGCTGGACGGGGTGATGCGGACGGCAATTGGCTGGCTGCGCGGCGTCGCGGCATGAAACAACAGCGCTTGGGCGGCCGCCGTTCGGCTTTTTGCAGTCAGTATGGCGTGCGGGCCATCATCGGGCCTAGAACAGGTCCAGCAACCGCTTGAGATAGTTGCGCTCACCCTCTGGCCGCGCCTGTTCACCCGAGCGTTTGCGAATCTCGTCAAGCAAGTCCTGCGCGCGGCGGTAAACATCTTCGCCCTGCAACAAGTTCTTGTCCGAGCCGATCCGAGATGATTCGCCCGGCGTGCGGCCCAAGGGGTCACGGCTGCCGTTGCGGTCGTCCTGACCTTCGGCCTGTTGCTGTCCGGGGTCGCCGTCGCCCTGACTTTCCTGTGCCAAGGCCTCGCCGAAATCGCGCAGACCTTCGCGCATGGCGTCCATCGCTTCGGCCTGTCTGTCCAAGGCTTCGGGCAGATTGCCGTCGCGCAGCGCCTGTTCGGCCTCGTCCATGGCGCGACCGGCGCGGTCCAGTTCCTGCCGTCCCGCCTCGCCCTGTGCGCTGCCCTTGCCGGGCAGTTTGCCGTTCTTGTTCAAGCCGTCGAGCCGGTCACGCAAGTCCTGTTGACGTTCGGCCAGCGATTTTCCGTCCTGACCTTCGCCTGCGCCGGGTTGGTCGCCCTCATTGCCCTCTTGACCGTCCTGCAGGTCGCGGAAGGCTTCATCCGACAGGCCTTGCTGATTGCGCAGCGTCTCGCCCAGATCTCTCATCGCCTGTTGACCGGGGCCACCCTTGCCGCCGCCCTCGCCTTGCGTGACCCGCATGTTCTCCATGAACTGCCGCAATTGCTCCATCAATTCAGCGGCTTCAGCGGTTTTTCCTTCGTCCATCAGCTGTTGCAGCTTGTCCAGCATCTGCTGCAACTGATCTTGCGACATTTCCATCGACGGGCCGTTTTCCGATGTTTGCGGATCGCCGTTGCGTTCGGATTCCTCGGCCAATTCGCGCATGTAATTGTCCAGAGCCTGACGCAGCTCGTCCATCAGCTCCTGCGTTTCCTCGGGCGAGGCCCCGCGACGGATGGCTTCGTCCAGACGGTCCTGGGCGCGGCGCAGGCGTTCGCGGGCTGACGCCAGATCGCCTTCTTCGACCAGCAAGGCAATCTGCCACAGCTCTTCGGCAATTTCGTCACGCGCGACGGGGGGCAGGGTGGCCGCTTCGGCATCCAGCCGTTTCAAGGCGACGCGCAGGCGCAGGTAAGCGCGTTCGTTGCGGATAAAGCCTTCGGGCTGAAAGGTGATCGCCTTGAGGATCTGCACAGTGCGCGGGGCGTTGGCGCGGCTCCACAAAAGATCGCGGCGCATTTCGATCAGCGCGGCGGCGAGCGGATCGAAAAAGCGGCGGCCGGGCAGGGTGACCTTGATGGGTGCGGCGGTGCCGGTTTGGCCGGCGGCATCGGTCACGCTGTAGATGAGCGTGACGGGCAGGTTGGCGAACACATGCTGTGACAGATCGTCAATGAAGGTGGATTTGATCGCGTCGCGCTTGCCTTTGACCGGCAAGGACAGATCCAGCGTCACCGCATCGGTGGCTTCAGGTTCAACGGTCAGTCCATAGCGGCGGTCCACGGCGGGTAGGTCCAACGTGATGGTGACCTGACCTTTGATAACGCCGTAATCATCGGTGGCGCTGTAGTTTTGCTTGAAGCGACCGTCGGCTTCGCGTCCGATGCTGGCCTCGGGGGTGACGGTGGGGGCTTTGTCGGGGGTGGCGATGATTTTCCAGTCGCGTCCGCCGCTGCCTTCGATCGACAGGGTGCCGGATTTGATGATGGTGAAGTCATGGCTGGGTTCTGATGCGGCGGGGACGGTGGTGCGCCCAGACACGGTTTCCGCCACGATCAAGGCGCCAGGTTCACCGTACAGGCGGATTTGCAGGCGGGTGCCGGTGGGCAGGCTAAGCGCCTCGGCGGTCTGGTCGTTCAGATAAAGTGTCGGTTTGCCGGTGTAGGCGGGGGGCTGCGCCCAACCTTCCCAAGTGGGGCCAGAGGCGGCGGTGGCGGCACCGGGGGTCAGGCCCGCCACAGAGGTGATGCGCCAGATAGACCCGAACAGCAATGCCATCACCAGCGCCGTCAGTGCGACGTAGCGCAGCGCGTAGGGGTCGCGGGACGCCAGCTGCAGGTTGGGTTCCACCGCGCGGGCGTCTGCGGCACGGGCCGCCATTCGGGCGCGGTGGGCGGTCCAGACCGCAACCGAGGCGGGGTCGCTGGCGCCGATGGCCTGACTGTCGTGCAGGGCGGCGATGGGCTGACCGGGCAGGCGCGCGTCCAGCCGCACCAGGGCTTCGGTGCGGGTGGGGCGTCGGAAGGAGCGAACGCCGTGCGCGGCGCCCCAGATCAGCGCCAGAACGGTTGCGACCATGCCGAACCAGGCAGCCTCCAGCGGCAGTATGTCTTGCAACCCAAAGGCGGCGGCGGCGATGGCGGCGATGGTGATGGTCCACAGCGGCCAGAACGCACGGGTCAGCCGTTCGGCCCACAGGCCTGCCAGAGTCAGCCGCAGCGGCGTCTCTATCCGGTTCAGGGCGCGGTCGGGTGTGGTGGTCATACCCTCTGCCAGTTCACAGCCATGGGGGGATGGTATCGCGGTTCAGGATGTCTTCAAAGCTCGGACGCGCCCGGATGACGGCGAATTGATCACCGCGCACCAGCACTTCGGGGATCAGCGGCCGGGTGTTGTATTCCGAGGCCATCACCGCGCCATAAGCGCCGGCAGAGCGGAAAGCGACCAGATCGCCCTCGGACAGCGGCGCCAGCGGGCGGGCCTTGGCAAAGGTATCGCCAGTCTCACAGACCGGGCCGACCACATCGTAAGCGTGGCTTTCGGTGGCGGGGGCAGGCTCAATCACCGGGTCAATGTCGTGATGCGCGCCATACATCGACGGGCGGACAAGATCGTTCATCGCGGCGTCGAGGATCAGGAAATCGCGGGACTGCCCCTCTTTCACATAGATCACCTTGGACACCAGCACCCCGGAATTGCCTGAAATCAGGCGACCCGGTTCGATTTCAATCTCACAGCCCAGATGGCCCACCGTGCGCTTGATCAGCGCGCCGTAATCCATCGGCAGCGGCGGGGCCTCGTTGGACCGCGTGTAGGGGATGCCCAGACCGCCGCCCAGATCGAGCCGGCTGATGGTGTGTCCTTCGGACCGCAGGCGCGCAGTCAGGTCGGCCACTTTCAGATAGGCCTGCTCGAACGGTTCCAACGCGGTCAGCTGGCTGCCGATATGCACGTCGATGCCGATCACTTGCAGACCGGGCAGGGCTGCTGCCTCGGCATAGACGGCGCTGGCGCGGTCAATCGGGATGCCGAATTTGTTGTCTTTCTTGCCGGTGGCGATTTTCTCATGGGTACGGGCGTCGACATCCGGGTTCACCCGGATGGTGATCGGGGCGATGACGCCCATCGCGGTCGCCACCTCGGACAAAGCCCGCATTTCCGGCTCGGATTCCACGTTGAACTGGCGGATGCCACCGGACAGCGCCAGCCGCATCTCTTCGCGCGTCTTGCCCACACCCGAAAACACGATGCGCGAACCGGGCACGCCTGCGGCAATGGCGCGGCGGTATTCGCCGCCCGACACCACATCCATGCCCGCGCCCAGATCGCCCAGCAGCTTCAGCACGGCGATGTTCGACAGCGATTTGATCGCAAAGCACACCAGATGCGGCAACGGCGACAGCGCCTCGGTGAACAGGTTGTAATGCCGGGTCAGGGTGGCGGCGGAATAGCAATAGAAGGGCGTGCCGACAGAGGCGGCTATCTCGGCCAAAGCGACATCTTCGGCGTGCAGGCTGCCGTTGCGGTAAAGGAAATGGTCCATGCGGCGGCCTTATGGGTACTGAAGACCTTCGATATAGCACAAGCCCAAGGCTGTGCAATTCGCGCAGGCCAGATCCGCGGCTTATTCCGCGGGGGCGGTTGAGAGGCCCATGCTGGCCTCACCCGAAACGGCAACACCTGCCGCAGGGCGTTCGGGCGCGCCATCCGCGCCGCAGGCAGCAAGTAACAGGACGGTCAGCAGGGCTGCGTATTTCATCGGTTGTCCTTACGGGGAATAGGAAATTCTGCCGCCGCCGGGAATGCCGCCCGAGATCGACGGCGTCACCGACACCCCGTTGCTGCCCAGCGAAATCCCCGCATTCAGGCGGGGATCCACGCAAGCGGACAGCAGCAACAGGGCAATCACGGCACGCATCATCAGGCTTCCAGCTTCGGTTTGGGTCAAACTGCCCTAGGCCAGCAGGGTTTTCCAGCGCTCCACCTGCTCGGCCACGCGGGTGGGCGAGGTTCCGCCGTAGGACATGCGACTGCGCACAGAGTTTTCAACGCCCAGAACGGAATAGACCTCTTGGGTGATGCCGTCATGCACCGATTTCATCTCGGTGATCGAAAGGTCCGGCAGGTCGCAGCCTTTGCTTTCCGCCAAGGCGACAAGGGTTCCGGTGACATGATGCGCGTCGCGGAACGGCAGGTTCAGGGCGCGCACCAGCCAGTCGGCCAGATCGGTGGCGGTGGAGAAGCCGGAGGCGGCCGAAGTGGCCAGCACGTTGCGGTTGGCGGTCATATCACCGACCATGCCCGTCATCGCGGCCAAGGCGAGCATCAGGGTGTCGGCGGCGTCAAAGACCTGCTCTTTGTCTTCCTGCATGTCCTTGGAATAGGTCAGCGCCAGACCCTTCATGATGGTGAACAGCGCCACTGTCGCGCCCAAGATGCGCCCCAGCTTGGCGCGCAAAAGTTCCGCCGCGTCGGGGTTCTTCTTTTGCGGCATGATGGAGGAACCGGTGGTCCATTTGTCCGACAGTTTGACAAAGCGGAATTGCGCCGAGGACCAGATCACCAGCTCTTCGGCAAAGCGGCTTAGGTGCATGGCGCAAATGCTGCTGGCGGACAGGAATTCCAGCGCGAAATCACGGTCGGAAACGCTATCAAGGCTGTTGGCAGTGGGGCGGTCAAAACCCAACGCTTTGGCGGTCATGTGGCGGTCAATCGGGAACGAGGTTCCGGCCAAGGCGGCGGCCCCCAGCGGGCATTCGTTCATCCGTTTGCGGGCGTCTTCAAAGCGGGATTTGTCGCGGGCCAGCATCTCGACATAGGCCAGCATATGGTGGCCCCAAGTGACCGGCTGTGCAGTTTGCAGATGGGTGAAGCCGGGCATCACCCAATCGGCACCCTGTTCCGCCTGCGCCAGAAAGGCGCGCATCAGGGCGGTCAGGCCCATGATCGCCGCGTCGCACTGATCGCGCACCCAGAGGCGGAAATCCACCGCCACCTGATCATTGCGGCTGCGGGCCGTGTGCAAACGCCCCGCTGGCGCGCCAATGATGTCCTTCAGGCGCGACTCGACATTCATGTGAATGTCCTCCAGCGCGGTGGAAAACACGAAACTCCCGCTCTCGATCTCTGACAACACCGTGAGCAGGCCTTCCCCGATGGCCTCGGCGTCACTAGAAGTCAGGATACCCGTGGCGGCCAACATGGCGGCATGGGCGCGAGAGCCTGCGATGTCCTGCGCGTACAGCCGTTGGTCAAAGCCGATCGAGGCGTTGATGGCGGTCATGATCGCGTCAGGACCAGAGGCAAAGCGCCCGCCCCACATCTGGTTGGCGGAATTTTCGGGTTTGGTCATGGAAGGGCCTTCGACATGATGCGCAAGATGCTGTTGGTGGTTCTCTATACGGCCTTTGCTTTTTCCGCAAATGCAGCAGGGCTGGAAGGGCTGCTGATCGACGACATGAAAAAGCTGTCGCTGTCAGAGCCGGTCGCTGTGCCAGAGGCGGTGCTGCTGGACGGCGTTGAGGCCGAGCATACTTTGGCCGAATACCGGGGCAAATGGGTGGTGCTGAACTTCTGGGCCACCTGGTGCGCGCCGTGTCGGGCGGAAATGCCGTCACTGGACCGGCTGGCGGTGGCGATGCCGGAAATTGCCGTGGTGCCGGTGGCCACAGGGCGCAACGCGGTGGTGCAGATCGAGAAGTTCTATGCCGAGGCTGGGGTGGTCAACCTGCCAGTGCTGCGCGATCCGAAGTCCGGACTGGCGCGTGCGATGGGCGTGCTGGGGCTGCCAGTGACGGTGATCCTGAACCCGGAAGGGCAGGAAGTGGCACGGCTGATTGGCGATGCGGAATGGGATTCGGCGGCAGCGCAGGCGGTGTTGCGGGCGCTGATGGCGGTTGAGGCTGGGTGAACGCCGCCCATCGGCTCTATCGCGTGGCCATACGGTGTTTCAATCTGCTTGCCGCATCTGACCATGCCAATCACAACTGATCAGATGGTCGTTCACCATGCCCACCGCCTGCATGAACGCATAGGTGATCGTCGGGCCGCAAAACTTGAACCCTTCGGATTTTAGCGATTTTGACATGGCGACCGACAGCGCCGTCTGGCTTTGCGCCTGGCCCATACCGGCCAGTTCATTGGTGAACGGCACCCCGCCCACCTGATCCCAGAGGTACTTCGAAAACCCCTGCTGGCCTTCGATCCGCAGGTAGGCGCGGGCGCCGCCAATTGTCGCTTCTATCTTGCCGCGATGGCGGATGATGCCGGTGTCACCCAGCAGGCGCAGCACCTCTGGCTCGCCCCATTCTGCAATGATTTCAGGATGAAAGCCCGCAAATGCCGCGCGAAATGTCTCGCGTTTGCGCAGGATGGTGATCCAGTTCAGCCCGGCCTGAAAACCTTCAAGCATCAGGCACTCCCACAGCATCCGGCTGTCATACTCGGGGCGGCCCCACTCGGTATCATGGTAAGCGACGTACAAGGGATCGGTGCCGCACCAGGCGCAGCGATGCGGGGTTTCCATGAAATGGCCTGTATTGCTTCGACTGCATTCGTTTACCCCGCCTTAACTCCGGTGGCCACAAATTGTTGGCAGACCGGTTGGGGCAGCCGGTCGCTTGCAACAGGGAGGCGGCGCGATGATGCCGGAACGCAAAAAGCCGCAAATGGATGCGCGGGCGGGCTTGGCCAGCCCGCTGGGCGTCGCCATCTCTGAAGGCGATCGCGCCACGATGTCGATGGTGCGCGCGGCGATTGACACCAAACGGTTGCGACTGGCCTATCAGCCGGTGGTGCTGACCCGCGACACCAATCGCGTGGCCTTTCACGAAGGGCTGATCCGGGTGTTGGACTCGACCGGGCGGGTGATTCCCGCCAAAGATTTCATGGACGCGGTCGAGGGGCACGAAATCGGCCGCGAAATAGACTGTGCGGCACTGGAAATCGGGCTGTCTGCGCTGGCCCGGCATCCAGGACTGCGCCTTTCGATCAACATGTCGGCGCGTTCCATTGGCTATCCGCGCTGGCTGCGGGTGCTGCGCCGGGGTCTGTCGGTTTCCCCAACGATCGGAGAGCGGTTGATTCTTGAGATCACCGAAAGTTCGGCCATGCTGGTGCCTGAAATCGTGATCGCCTTCATGGATGAATTGCAAAGCGAAGGCATCGCCTTTGCTTTGGATGACTTCGGGTCTGGCTATACCGCCATCCGCTATTTCAAGGATTTCCTTTTTGACATTCTGAAAATCGACAGCCAATTCGTACGCGCCATTGACCGCGATGCCGACAATCAGGCGCTGACGGCGGCACTTTTGTCGATTGGCAAGCATTTTCATATGTTTACGGTGGCCGAGGCGGTGGAAACCGTGGCCGAAGCGGAAACCCTGCACGCGATGGGCGTGGACTGCCTGCAGGGCTTTCTGTTTGGCGCCCCCACCGTAAAGCCCAAATTTGAGGAGTCAGAAATGCGCAAAACCGCTTGAATTCCTCTGCATCAATCCGGTCCGCCGGGAAAACTTGCTTTTCAACCGTGACCCGCCTAGGGCATGCTGCAGAACGGCGCGGCAATGGCTTCGCCCGGATTTTGCCAGGGAGAGGGCGCAAGGCATGACCAATGTTGTAATCGTTGCGGCGGGGCGGACCGCTGTGGGCAGCTTTAACGGCGCGTTCGCGTCAACCCCGGCGCATGAGCTGGGGGCAGCCATGATCGAGGGCGTCATTGCCCGCGCAGGCATCGACAAGGCCGAAGTGGCCGAAACCATTCTGGGTCAGGTTCTGACCGCAGGCCAAGGCCAGAACCCGGCCCGTCAGGCGCATATTCGTGCTGGGCTTGCGAAAGAGGCCTCTGCATGGTCGCTGAATCAGGTGTGCGGTTCGGGTCTGCGCGCGGTGGCTTTGGGCGCGATGCATGTGCAGCTGGGTGATTCGAACATCGTTCTGGCCGGTGGTCAGGAAAGCATGTCGTTGTCGCCGCATGTGGCACACCTGCGCGCCGGGCAAAAGATGGGCGATATGAACTTTGTCGACTCGATGATCCGTGACGGGTTGTGGGATGCGTTCAACGGCTATCACATGGGGATCACGGCGGAAAACGTCGCCAACCAGTGGCAGATTTCCCGCGAAATGCAGGACGAATTCGCACTGGCCAGCCAGAACAAGGCCGAGGCCGCGCAAAAGGCCGGCAAGTTCAAGGATGAAATCATCGCCTTCACCCTCAAGACCCGCAAGGGCGAGGTCGTGGTCGATCAGGACGAATACATCCGTCATGGTGCTACGCTGGAATCGATGCAGAAACTGCGCCCGGCGTTTGACAAGGCCGGTTCGGTGACGGCGGGCAACGCGTCGGGCCTGAACGATGGCGCGGCGGGCGTTCTGCTGATGTCCGAAGCCGATGCGGCCAAGCGCGGGCTGACCCCGCTGGCGCGAATCGCCTCTTATGCGACCGCCGGTCTGGACCCGTCGATCATGGGCGTCGGCCCGATTTTTGCCAGCCGCAAGGCGCTGGAAAAGGCCGGTTGGAAGGCCGCCGACCTGGACCTGATCGAGGCGAACGAGGCGTTTGCGGCGCAGGCCTGTGCAGTGAACAAGGACATGGGCTGGGACACCAGCAAGGTCAACGTCAACGGCGGCGCGATTGCCATCGGCCACCCGATCGGCGCGTCGGGCGCGCGCATCCTGAACACGCTGATCCATGAGATGGGCCGCTCGGGCGCGAAAAAGGGTCTGGCGACCCTGTGCATCGGCGGCGGCATGGGCGTGGCGATGTGCATTGAGCGCGCCTGAGGGCTGGCGACATTTAGATCTAAATTGAAAGCAGGGGGCGCAATATTATTGTGCCCCTTTGCGCGTTTAGGTAACAAGATTTCAAGGGAATGACTCGTGGAGGAGGATAAAATGGCTAAGGTTGCACTGGTAACAGGTGGGTCGCGCGGTATTGGCGCGGCCATTTCGGTGGCGCTGAAGGCGGCGGGTTACACCGTGGCCGCGAACTATGCCGGCAATGACGAGGCAGCGGCGGCCTTTACGGCGGCGACGGGCATTGCCACCTATAAATGGTCGGTGGCCGACTATGACGCTTGTGTTGCGGGCATCGCAAAGGTTGAGGCCGAACTGGGCCCGGTTTCGGTGCTGGTCAACAACGCCGGTATCACCCGTGATTCGATGTTCCACAAGATGACCCCCGGCCAGTGGAAGGAAGTCATCGACACCAACCTGACCGGCCTGTTCAACATGACCCATCCGCTGTGGTCGGGCATGCGCGACCGCAAGTTTGGCCGGGTGATCAACATCTCGTCGATCAACGGGCAAAAAGGGCAGGCGGGGCAGGTCAACTATTCTGCGGCGAAGTCGGGCGATCTGGGCTTTACCAAGGCACTGGCAGCCGAAGGCGCGCGCGCGGGCATCACCGTGAACGCTATTTGCCCGGGCTACATCGGCACCGATATGGTGCGCGCGATTGATGAAAAAGTGCTGAATGAACGCATCATCCCGCTGATCCCGGTGGGCCGTCTGGGCGAACCCGAGGAAATCGCGCGCTGCGTGGTGTTTTTGGCCGCGGATGACGCGGGTTTCATCACCGGATCGACGCTCTCGGCCAACGGCGGACAATTCGTCGTCTGACGACCGACTTTTCGGCGGCGGCGCGGAGGGGCAACCTTCCGCGCCGTTTTCATGGAATTGTCGTTGCTTTGCCGCGCCGGCTTTGCCTAGGGTCTGGCCAGCGTGCGGAGGCAACTATGGCGGCAAAGCCCATCATCCTTTCAAAATTGCCGGACCGGCATGTGCCGATTGGCCAGGCCTTGGCCTGGGCTGCGAAAAAGCGGGGCGTCAGCCGCTGGCGCATCGGGTTTGACATCATGCGCCGGGTGCTGGGGCGGCAAAAACTGTCGCCGGATGAGTACTTCATGTATGGCTTGCATCGGGGCGAGATGACGGATGCCGAGCGGGACGCCTTTCTGGGGGGCCGCGCGGTTACGGCGCTGAACGCCGCTTTGGCGGGGGGCAAGCGGCGAAACCTGAGCGATCTGATCAACGACAAGGTCAAGACGACCATGGTGCTGGAGCGCGCCGGACTGCCGACTTCGGAGATGCGCGCGATTTATGTGCCGCAAGGCGCGCCCGGGCCTTGGCCGATTTTGTCCAGTGCGGCCGCGATTGCCGCCTATTTGCTGACGCCCGGCCATTTGCCGGTGTTCGGCAAGCCGCTGGCCGGATCGCGCAGTTTGGGCACGATTTCGATCATCGCGGCGCAAGGTGATCAGGTGGAGTTGGGTGACGGGCGGCGGGTGAATGCGCTGGCCCTCGCGACAGAGATCGTGGCGGCGTTTGCCAACGGTTACATCTTTCAAGAGCTTCTGCGCCCGCATCCCGAAGTTGAACGCCTGACCGGCCCGGCGATAGGCGCATTGCGGGTGTTGACCCTTTGGCAGGGCGGTGCAGCCGTGCCGCTTTACACGTTTCTGCGCCTGCCGGGCAAAGGCGCGATGGCGGATGATGTGGGTTCGGGTTTGGCCAATGCGGCGGCATTCGTGGATTTGGACACCGGGATCATCACGCGGGCGCAATATGCCAATGATCTGGGGGGCACGACGGTTGATGTGGCACCGGTCACGGGGATGCCATTGATCGGGGTTGCATTGCCGGATTTTGCGCGCGCCATTCAACTGGCCACGCAGGCGCACGCGATGTTCGCCCAGCATGGTGTCATCGGCACCGATACGGTGTTGACAGATCGCGGGCCGATCATCCTTGAGTTGAACGCCAACCCGTTGCAGAGCAATTTTCAGCGCTGCAGCGGCACCGGCCTGCTGAACCCGAAGTATCGTCCGCTTTACCTGGCGGCGCTGGCCGAAAAGGGCATCACCAAACCGCAGCGCGGGTTGCCGTTGCCATGACCAAAGCCACGGCGACGCTGATCGGGTTCAGCGCGGTTCTGCTTTGGGCGCTGCTGGCGTTGTTCACCGACGCCACAGCGCCCGTGCCACCGTTTTTGCTGAACGCGCTGTGCTTTGGCATTGGCGGGGCGTTGGGGCTGCTTTGGTTGCTCCTTTCGGGCGGACTGGGCGCGTTGCGGGGGGTGGGGTGGAAAACCTACAGCTTTGGAACGACGGCGCTTTTTGGCTATCACGCCTTGTATTTCAGCGCCCTGCGCATGGCCCCTGCCGCCGAAGCCAGCCTGATTGCTTATCTCTGGCCGCTGTTCATCGTGCTGTTGTCGGGGGTGTTGCCGAATGAGCGGTTGCGCCCGATGCATCTGGTCGGCGCGGCGCTGGCCTTTGCAGGGGCGGCGCTGATTGTGCTGCGCGGCGGTGCGCAATTTGACGCGGCGGCGTTGCCGGGTTTTGGTCTGGCCTTCTTGTGTGCGATCACTTGGGCGGTGTATTCGGTGGCGTCGCGCGCCTTTGGTGCGGTGCCCACGGCGGCGGTGGTGGTGTATTGTCTGGCCACGGCGGTGCTGTCTTTGGCGGTGCATCTGGCGTTCGAGACAACCGCCTGGCCGGTTGATACCGCAGGTTGGGCCGCGGTGCTGGGATTGGGGCTGGGCCCGGTGGGGGCCGCGTTTTTCACCTGGGACGTGGGGATGAAAAAAGGCGACATTCAACTGCTGGGCGTCGCGTCTTATGCCGCACCGCTGTTGTCCACGCTGGCGTTGATCCTGGCGGGGCGCGCGCAGGCATCGCAGGCGCTGCTGCTTGCGGCGGCTCTGATCACTGGCGGGGCGGTGCTTGCCGCCCGCGCCAGCCTGTCACGGTCCAGGCCTGTTGGGGGCTAGGCCTGCGTCAGGCGGGTGATTTCTTCCTTGAGTTTGAGTTTCTGCTTTTTCAGGTCTGCGACATGCAGGTCATCGACTGCGGGCGCGCGTTGGGCTTTTTCAACCACGTCTGAAAGGTGTTCATGCTTCTTTTTCAGTTCGACGATGTGGGAAGCGACAGTCATGCAGATCCTCCATTTGATCGGTCCGATAGGGTGAGTGCATCACAGAATGGGAGTCGTGTCACGAAATCTTCATGCAAGGTGGCGGCCTATTTCCGTCAAATCAGCGGAATTCTTCCGACAGTCCGCCGCCCAGGCGCAGGATGTCGTTGGCACGCGGGGTATAGCTTTCGCGGTCGCCGTCATGGGCCGCGCCCTGATGGATCACAAACGGGGCCAGCAGACGAAACGCCGCGCGTCCGGTCTTGCGCGCGCGCAGGATGATGCGCAGGGCGGGTCGGCCCTCACGCGGGGTCAGCGGCAGCACGGCGGCAGAGCCGAGTTTGGTTTCCATCGCCGCAAGGACTTCGGGCAGACCATCTGCCCCGCAGATCAGCGTCAGCCAACCTCCGGGCGCAAGGCGGGGCGTGGCGGCCTTAACCCATTGACCCAGCGGGATTTCTGCGCGCAGGGCGGTGTCGCGGCCCACGATGGGCGAAGGCGTGCCGCCGCGCGGATAATAGGGCGGGTTGGCGATGACATGGTCAAACCCGATGCGCAGGGCGGGCGGCATATGGGCCAGATCGCCGCATTCGACCTGCATCGGCAGGCCGTTTTCAATCGCATTGCGGCGGGCCAGTTCGGCGTAGTCGGGTTGAAGTTCCAGCCCATACAGCCGCAAATCCGGCACGCGGGCTGCCAGACACAACGCCGCCGCCGCCACGCCGCAGCCCATATCCAGCACCGATTGGCCGGGCAGGGCCGGGCAGGCGGCGGCCAGCAGCACCGGGTCGGTGGCGGCGCGGTAGCCTTTGCGCGGTTGCCACAGGTGCAGCTTGCCGCACAGGAACGCGTCATGAGTCAGATCGTCCATCACAGCCCGTCCAGGATGCCGACATCCACCATGATCGCCCGCGCGATGAAGTGATCGCGGTCGGCCACCATCAGGCGGCGCGGCAAAATGCCAAGGCTGCCGTCCAGCGCGCTCATGTGGACGTCCATCACAAAGCTGGCTATACCCTCGCCTTCAAGCAGGGCTTGGGCAAAGGCGATCACGGTGGGATCGTTGGTGCGCAGCAAAAGCTTCATGCTATGGGTTTACGCGGGGCCACGCCCCAAAGTCGAGGCCGTTTGGCGGCAAAAGGGTTGGGGATGGGTTTGGACGACATCGCACAGAAACCGCATGATCGGCTGGCGGATTTTTTGGCCGAGGATATGGCGGCGGTGAATGCGCTGATCCGCGACCGGATGGCCAGCAAGCACGCGCCCCGCATCCCGCAAGTGACGGCGCATCTGGTCGAGGCCGGGGGCAAGCGGCTGCGCCCGATGTTGACCTTGGCTGCGGCGCGGATGTGCGGCTACGACGGCCCGTATCATGTGCATCTGGCGGCGACGGTAGAGTTCATTCACACCGCGACCCTGCTGCATGATGATGTGGTCGATGAAAGCGAACGCCGTCGTGGGCGGCCGACGGCGAACCTGCTCTGGGACAACAAATCTTCGGTGCTGGTGGGCGATTACCTGTTTGCCCGCGCGTTTCAGTTGATGGTGGAACCGGGGTCTTTGCGGGTGCTGGACATTCTGGCCAATGCCTCTGCCACGATTGCCGAAGGGGAGGTTTTGCAACTGACCGCCGCGCAGGATCTGGCGACCACCGAGGACATCTATCTGCAAGTGGTGCGCGGCAAGACGGCGGCGCTGTTTTCGGCAGCGACCGAGGCGGGGGCAGTGATTGCCGGGGCGTCGGATGCCGAAGTGCAGGCGCTGTTCACCTATGGCGATGCCTTGGGCGTGGCGTTTCAGATCGTCGATGATCTGTTGGATTACGGCGGATCGGCGCAGGCCATCGGCAAGAACATCGGCGATGATTTCCGTGAACGCAAACTGACTCTGCCGGTGATCAAGGCGGTGGCTTTGGCGGATGCTGAGGAACGCGCCTTCTGGGTTCGGGTGATTGAAAAGGGCCAGCAAGCCGAGGGCGATCTGGAGCATGCGCTGGCGATCATGGCGCGGCATGGCGCGATGGCGGCAGCGCGGGCGGACGCGCTGGCTTGGGCGCAGGTGGCGCAGGATGCGCTTGTGGCGCTGCCAGACCATCCGGTGCGCGCCATGCTGTCTGATCTCGCGGTCTATGTGGTGGCGCGGATCAACTGATCATCCGACCCGATTGCACCCACCAACCGGGGTGGGCGCGGGCGATGGTCTGGGCCGCGGTTTCAGCCGCTTGCGCAATTGCGAACAGGCCAAAGCAGGTGGCACCTGATCCCGACATCCGGGCGAGGTGACAGCCCGGCTGTGCTGCCAAGGCGGCTTTGACATCCCCGATCACAGGGGCAAGCACCATCGCAGGCGCTTCCAGATCATTGCGCTGATCTGCCAGCCATGTGGCGAAATCGGGCAGATTGGCACTCGCCGGAAGGGCGGCAAGGGGCGGATTGGTCTTGCGGGGCAGGGCGCGAAAGACGGCGGGCGTTGGAACTGCAACGCCGGGATTGACCAGCACCAGATGCGCGGGGGGCAAGGCGGGGATGGCTGACAGGGTTTCGCCGATCCCCGCCATCCGCACTGCGCACGCAGTAACACAGACCGGCACATCTGCCCCCAAGGCCAGCAACGTGCCAGCATCAGGCATGGTCCTGCCCCAAAGCCGCGCCAGCCCGCGCAGGGCCGCCGCCGCATCGGCTGACCCACCGCCAATGCCCGACGCGACGGGCAGATGTTTCTCCAGATGGATATGCGCGCCTTGCGGGGTGCCAAAGGCCCGAGCCGCGCGCAGGATCAGGTTGTCATCGCTGACCGGAAGGCTTGCTGCCTGCGGCCCCGAAATCGTCAGACGCAGATCATCGGCTGGTTCAAAGTGCAACCTGTCACCGACCCCGGCAAACACCACCAGACTGTCCAGCAGGTGATAGCCATCGGGTCTTTGCCCGGTGACATGCAGGCACAGGTTGACCTTGGCCGCCGCGAATTCAATCATTCGCCGCCGCATCGACGGGCTTCAGCGGTGCGGCCCCTTCGGTCGCCAGAACCGCGTCAAGCCCCTGCTCCAGTTTCAGCCGGATCCGGGCGGCATCTTTTTCGATCGGTTCAAACGACAGCGCGCGCCGCCATTGAAATTCCGCCTCACGCGTGCGGCCAACCGCCCAGTAGATATCGCCCAGATGATCGGTGACGACCGGGTCCACCGGTTCCAGCACCGACGCCTGCTCCATCGGGGTCAAGGCATCGGTGTAGCGACCCAGGCGGTAATAGGCCCAGGCCAGACTGTCGATGATATAGCCGGAATCCGGCTGCCCTGCGACGGCGCGTTCGATCATGACCAGTGCCTCATCCAGCTTTTCGCCGCGATCGACCAAGCTGTAGCCCAGATAGTTCAGCACCTGCGGCTGGTTCGGCTCCAACGCCAAGGCCTGACGCATGTCGGCTTCGGCGGCGTCAAAATTGCCAAGGCGTTCCTGACAAATACCCCGGCTGTAAAACAGCGCCCAATGCTGCGGGCCGGGGCTGGGCACCATGGCAATCGCCGTGTCATAGGCGCGCAGGGCATCGGCAAAGCGTTCTTCACGGCGCAGGCCGTCACCCAGGGCGATCTGCACAGTCAGCAGTTTGCCATGGCTGCGCGACAGGGCTTGCAGAATTTCCAGCGAGGCTTCCTTGCGACCGGCGGCATTGGTCGCATCGGCGCGGCCCAGTTCGGCAAAGTGAAACGCCGGATCCGTGGGCGCGATCCTGGCATAGGCGGCGGTCGCCAGATCATGCTGCCCCAATTGTCCCAGCAAGGCGGCGGTCATCAGAATGGCCTCGGTGTGATCGGGGCGCAGATGGGCGGCCACGCGGGCATAGATCATGGTGTAACCGTCGTCGGCCTCGCCGTTCAGGGCGGTCGCCATAGTGAAGAACACGTCAGCAATGCCATCGGTGGCGGTGCGGGTGATGTCGAAGGCCAAAGGCTCGCCTGCGGTCAGGCGGCGGCGCAGATCATCGACCTGCAGGTCATTGCCGGGGGTAAAGCTGCGGTCCAGAAGGGCAATGGCATCGGGGTTACGTTCCAACTGGCTGAGGATCTGCAGATGCGCGATCACCCCGCGCCGCATCACCACCAAAGGACCAGCGGCGCGGCCTGACAGGATTTCATCAGCACCTTCAAAATCGCCCGCCGAAGCCAGCGCCAGCGCCTTGTGATACAGGCCAAACGCCTCAAGCCCTTTGGTGGCGGCAATCTTGTCAAAGGTTTCCAGCGATTCCGACATCCGGCCCAGCCCCAGTTTGGCCCAGGCGCTGACCAGATCGTCGAGCAGCGCGCCTGCGGAATTGCCAGCGGCGGCCAGCGCAAGGATGCCTTCGTAGTCATTCGCCTGCGCCAGATCGGCCACCTGCGCGATATAGGCGCTTTGGCTTTTGGCCCCGGTGGCCATCAGACGGCGGGCGGCGTCGGCGGCCAGACCCATCTCGCCAATGCCAAAGTTGGCGACAATTGCGCCCTCCAGCAGGCCGGGATCGGTGGGATCGGCCAGCATGGCGCGGGCATACCACGCCGCTGCGGCCTGATAATCGGCCGCGTTGGCGGCGACAGATGCCGCCAGATAGGCCCCGGCGTCACCGTCCTGGGCAAGGGCAGGTTGCGGCGCGCTCAGAGCGGTCAGCGCCACAAGGGCCAGGCAGCGGGGTGTCAGGCGAAAGGGCATCCGGGGCGGCTCCTGTGGGGCATTGCAGCAAAGCTAGTGCCGCACTTGGGCAAACGCAATGCGGGCCGGGGGTATATCGCCCCGGCCCGCGCAACTATGCCCATATCACCGGGTTTGTCAGATCACAGTTTCGAGTGAGGTCACATGTTCGGGTAGTTCGGCCCACCGCCGCCCATCGGCGTGGTCCAGGTGATGTTCTGCGACGGGTCTTTGATATCGCAGGTCTTGCAATGCACGCAGTTCTGAAAGTTGATCACAAAGCGCGGGTCTTTGCCCGCCTCACTGACCACCTCATAGACACCCGCCGGGCAATAGCGCTGCGCGGGTTCGGCGTATTGCGGCATGTTCACCAGAATTGGCAGCGAGGGGTCGCGCAGTTTCAGGTGGGCGGGTTGATTTTCGTCATGGTTGGTGGCCGAAAACGCCACATTGGTCAGGCGGTCAAACGACAGCACGCCATCGGGTTTGGGGTAGTCGATCGGCTTGTGATCCTTGGCGAGTTCGGTGGCCTCGGCATCGTTCTTGCCGTGTTTCAAGGTGCCCAGAATGGTGAAGCCCAAGGTGTTGGCCCACATATCCGCCCCGCCCAGCATCAAGGACGCGACCAGGCCGTATTTTGACCACAAGGGTTTGACGTTGCGCACCTTTTTCAGATCGGCCCCAATCGGACCGCCGCGCACTTGTGCCTCATATGCGGTCAATTCATCGCTGCTGCGCCCGGCGGCAATCGCCTGCGCCGCCGCCTCTGCCGCCGCAATCCCCGACAGCATGGCGTTGTGGTTGCCCTTGATGCGCGGCACGTTCACAAGCCCCGCAGAACAACCCAGCAGGGCCACGCCGGGGGCGACCATCTTCGGGATCGATTGCCAGCCGCCTTCACTGATGGCGCGCGCGCCGTAAGCCACGCGTTTGCCGCCCTTCAACAGTTCCGCCACCATCGGATGATGCTTGAAGCGCTGGAATTCCATGTAGGGGTAGAGATGCGGGTTCTTGTAGTTCAGGTGGACCACGAATCCCACGTAAACCTGATTGTTCTCAAGGTGATAGATAAAGCTGCCACCCCCGGCATTCGACCCCAAGGGCCAGCCCATGGTGTGGGTGACGGTGCCCAGCTTGTGCTTGGCGGGATCAATCTGCCAGATTTCCTTCATGCCAAGGCCGAATTTCTGCGGGCAATGGCCCTTGGACAGATCATACTTAGCGATGACTTCCTTGGCCAAAGACCCGCGCACGCCTTCCGACAGGAAAACATATTTGCCTGCCAGAATCATGCCCGGCTCATGGTTCGGCCCCGGCGTGCCATCTGCCAGTTTGCCGAACTCACCCGCCACCACGCCGCGCACTTCGCCCGCGTCGCCGTAGATCAGTTCGGAACAGGCCATGCCGGGGAAAATCTCAACCCCCAAAGCCTCAGCCTGTTCGGCCATCCAGCGGCAGACATTGGCCATCGACACGATGTAGTTGCCGTGGTTGTTCATCAGCGGCGGCATCGGAAAATTCGGGATGCGAAGTTGTCCGGCTGGCCCCAGAATGTAGAAGTTGTCGCTGACCACCGGCGTCTTGATCGGCGCCCCTTTTGCCGCCCAATCGGGGATCAGCGCATCAAGGCCCGACGTGTCCAGCACCGCGCCTGACAAGATATGCGCGCCGACCTCTGAGCCTTTTTCCAGCACCACCACCGTCAGATTGGCGTCCAGTTGCTTCAGCCGGATTGCCGCCGACAGACCGGCAGGTCCCGCGCCCACGATGACAACATCATACTCCATCGTTTCACGGGTGATTTGCTGCGACATGGGCGCTCCTTCAGCTTTCGGGGAGTGGTTTGGCTGTTGTTGCCCCAAGGTGTGCGCCGGGTCAACTGTGACGCAACATTTCAAGTGTCGATGGCAGCGGCAACGCAACTTTCTTTCCCTCAGGCGACAGGCCTTTGCTTATTCACGCCATGCCCCCTTGCAATCTGACGGGCGGTCGGGTCTGTTGGCGTCAATGTGGCACAAGGTCATGGTCCAACCCGGACCGTGACCTTGTTATTTGCGTGAGAAGGCAGATGGAAAAGATTCCGATGACGCGCGCGGGCTTCACCGCGCTGGACGAAGAACTTAAGGTGCTGAAATCGGTGGAACGTCCTGCCGTGATCCGCGCCATTGCCGAAGCGCGCGAGCATGGCGATTTGTCCGAAAACGCCGAGTATCACGCCGCCCGCGAAAAGCAGAGCTTCATCGAAGGCCGCGTCAAAGAGTTGGAAGCCATCATTTCGCTGGCCGAAGTGATTGATGTCAGCAAACTGTCGGGCACCGTCAAGTTCGGTGCGACCGTGGTCTTGCTGGACATCGACAGCGATGAGAAAAAAACCTATCAGATCGTCGGCGAGTCCGAAGCGGATATCGAACGCAACCTGCTGAACATCCGCTCGCCTTTGGCACGCGCGTTGATCGGCAAGGACGAAGGCGATAGCGTGGACGTGAAAACCCCCGGTGGACAGCGCAGTTATGAGATCGTGTCGATCAAGTTCGTCTGACGCTTTTGCCCGATCTGTTGGGACACATGTATGACTGACCGCGAAGAAAAGCCCCGCGATCTGGGGCTCTATGCCCGCAGCGATGGCGACTCCACGCCCACGGCCACGGAATATGTGGCGGCGGGGCTGTGTCTGGTCTGGGTGTTTGCGGTGGCGGCCTATGTCTATGTGGGGCCGCAGGATGCCGGGTCTTTGGGGCTGGTTCTGACATTGTTGGTCGTATTTCTGCCTTTGGCGCTGATCTGGGCGGCGGTGACGACATTGCGGTCGGTGCGCGGGCTGCGGGCCGAGGCCGCGCGCTTGCAGGCCACGGTGGACGCCATGCGCCAGGCCTTTGTCAACAGCCAGCAGTCGGGTGGGACGGGCAAGCCTTCGGTCGAGCGGCGGCTGGACGAAATTGCAGCGGCTGCCAAGCAAACCGAAACCGCTTTGGCCAGTTTCACCTCGCGCCGGGATGCCGCACTGACGGTGCCATCGGCAGACCGCAAGGCGGCGCTGGCGGCCCCGGTGCCAACGCCCGAGGCCGAACAGCCGGGGCTGGCCCTTGGCACCCCCGCCGATGATCTGCGCGCGCCTTTGTCGGTGGGCGATTTCATCCGGGCGCTGCAATTTCCCGAAAGCCCGGATGACCGCGCCGGATTTCGGGCGCTGCGGCTGGCGCTCGAGGATCGCAACATCGCCAAGCTGATCCGCGCCGCGCAGGACGTGCTGACCCTGCTGTCGCAGGAGGGCATCTACATGGACGATCTGAAACCGGATCGCGCCCGCCCGGAACTGTGGCGGCGCTTTGCGGGCGGCGAACGGGGCCGGGGCATTGCGGCTTTGGGCGGGGTGCGGGACCGCTCATCGCTGGCGCTGACGGCGGGGCGGATGCGCGAAGACCCGGTGTTCCGCGACGCCGCCCACCATTTCCTGCGCACCTTTGACCGCACCTTTGCGGAGTTTGAACGCAACGCCACCGACGCCGATCTGGCCGATCTGGCCGACACCCGCACGGCGCGGGCGTTCATGCTGTTTGGCCGGGTGACGGGCACGTTTGACTGAAGTTTGCGATGGTTCACGCCAGCGACTTGACCATCGTATGGCTGCGTCGAAACCCGAATGCCAACCGCAACAGCCCGATGTCGCTGGTCTTTTCGACCGCAAAGCCCAGTCGTTCATACAAGGCACGGGCGCGCCAGTTGGTGTCGATCACGTCCAGACGAATTTGGGCATAGCCGCGCGCGCGGCCCTCGGCGCAGATGGCGGCCATCAGCGACGCGCCGATGCCCATGTTGCGCGCGGTTTTCGTCACACAGATGCCGTCCAGCAGAAAGCGGTCATTGTCCGCCTCGTGCCCCAATGCCCACAGCAGGGGCATGCGCCACGCCATGCCCAGCAGACCATAAACCGCGCGCAAATCTGTCGGACCACCGCCTGCAAAGCTGTGCGCCGGGGTCTTGAAGCCCGCCATCCCCAGCAGCCTGCCGCTGTCGTCCAGCGCCACGATGGCCTGACTGCGCTGAATGACCCGGGCCAGATAGCGCATGGCTTTGGCATCCGGTCCCATCACCTGACCCAATTTGCCCCCAAAGGCTTGCCAATACAGCGCTGCGGCCTCGGCCAGCAGGTGTTCCGGCAGCCCGTGGTGCAGTGTGATGGTCACAGCGCGGCCAGCAGCGCGGTTTCGTGGCCTGCGCCGAGGATCCAGCCCTCCTCGTGGGCGACGGCGGGAGTGTTGAACAGGGCAGGCAGCGCACCGTCCGATGACAGGCGGAACAAGGCCCGTGCCAGCAGACGCACCTGCCATTGGTCGATGATTTCGCTCATCGGATCTGTGGCGGCGGCGATGCCCCGCGTCACCGCCCGCGCAAGGATCGAAGGGTACACCTCGGCCAGCACAAGGGGGGCGTCGGTGTCGTCAAAGGGCCAGACCTTGCAGCCGGGTCGCTGGGCCAGGCGGTGGATCATCGGCAACCCCGTCAGCGCCTGCGATCCGACCGAACCTGCACCCATCAACTGCCAGACCGGGCTGGTCTTGGGCAAGAGACGGTCCACTGCGCGCCGTTCGGACAGGTTCAGGGCGGCGTAATCGACGGTCTTGGTGAAAGGCAAATGTGCGATTTTCTGCACATGGGGGCGGCCCCAGAACGGCCCGGCATCGGGGTGAAACAGCGCGTTGATCTGGCCGCCGACCTGCAGGCGGTTGCTGGCGTTCTGGGCGTCATCGCTGATATGGGCGGCCAGCCATTGCCAGATGGCCCGCGCGGTGTCGGTGCCGGTCAGGCGTCTGGCAAAACCCGCCGGATAGCCCATCGGAAAATCAAAGCCGACCAACACCCGGTTTCCCGCCTCGGCCTGCGCATCCAGAATGGCGGTCAACCGCGCCTCGGCGGCTTGCCGCGTCGGGCAGTAGTGTTCGGCTGCGTGTTGCGCGCAATGGACCCCGATCCAGATCGCGTCCTTGCTCGGTTTGGTTGGGGATGGCTTGGCGCGGGCGGACCAATCCACGACGATCACGCTGTCAAACGCGCCGCCCGATTTGGGCTTTGGCGGGACATGGCGGCGTGGCAGACCGACCTCTTTCAAGATGAAATCCGCAATGGCGCCGGTATCATTCAGATCCAGCACCGGCACCGGCAGCGCGCCAAGCGCCACATCGGTGGCCACTGCCCGCACCAGAGGGTCTTGCGGCTGGATCAGATCATGGCCGGCCTCGCGCCGAAACACCTCAATCTTGGCATGGGCATCGCGTTTGTAGCCCTCCACCAGAATCAGATCCACCGGGGCCATGCGGGCCAGCACCTGCGGCAGTTCCGGTTCCGGGCCGCGATGTTCGCGCAGGATGGCAAAACGGCGGGCCGAGGCCAGAACCACCTCGGACGCGCCCGCCGCGCGGTGGCGGTGGCTGTCCTTGCCGGGCTGATCGAGGTCCACATCATGATGCACATGCTTGACGGTGGACACCGTAAAGCCGCGCGCGGTGATATTGGCCACCAACCGCTCCATCAAGCTGGTTTTGCCCGAGTTTTTCCAACCGATGACGCCGTAGACCTTCATGTGGCACCCAAAAGGCTTGCCGCGCGGGCCAGATCCTCGGCGGTGTTGAGATTGGCGAAGGCGGCCTCGTCGGGGAATTGCGCGCGGGCCGCGTGGTGGGCGCGCGCGAAATCCAGCACACGGGCCTTGGCACCCGAGGCGAGAAAATCCGACAGAGCCGGGGCAAGCGTCACGGGCCAGAGGGCAAAAGTGGGGTGGTCTTTGGCGGCATGGGCCAAGGCCAGTCCTTCGGGGCTGGTTTCGGCGGCGAGGCACAGCCGCGGAGCGAGATCGCCGGGAAAGTAGGGGCTGTCCACGGCGGCGGTGACAACGGCCGTGGCCCCCAGCGGTGCCGCCCAGTGCAGTGCGGCCAGCACACCCGCCAGCGGCCCCAACGGCGTGGCATCGGACAGCACCGGCAGGCCAAAGCCTGCAAACCGCGCGGCATCGCCATTGGCCGAAATCGCCAACTGCTCCACCTGTGGCTCCAGTCGCGCGATGGCGTGACCGAGCAGGCTTTGCCCCGCCAGCTGCAGCAGCGCCTTGTCGGCTCCGCCCATGCGGCGACCCGCACCGCCCGCCAGAATGACCCCGAAAATGCGCACGGATTCCTCTTTCGTCTTGCTGCGCAAAGGCCTAAGCCGTTCTGCAGCTGTCGTAAAGACCATCCCGCCACAGGCAAATGTCAGCGGCCCGTCACCGGCGCGGCGCGCGCCATGGTTTGTCGGTCTTGGCGCTTATTGCGCGTCCTGTGCAGCCAAGGCTGCATCGGCGATTTCCGCCTTGGATTGCAGGATCAACACGCCGTGGTTGGCGTCGGCATCATCATCGGTGATGGTGCGCGTCGTCACCCCCGGCAAGGTGCCGAAGTTTTCAGACTGTTTCTTGGGGAACCAGGTGCTTTGCAACCCCTCAAATCCCGGCACTCCGTCCAGAATCTTGGAGATGGAATTCGAGCATTGCGCCTTGGGAACCGCGCCATAGGCCATCGCGCGTGCCTTGACCAATTCGGCCACTGCGGGGGACACGATCAGCTTTTGTTCGATCACCCGAAAGGTTTCGCGGGCGTGGTAGTCGATGTAAAAGCTGACCATGCGCGGTGTCAGACCGAAATGGACGTCATTGCGTTCGGGGACGCGCGGGTGCGACCAGGAACCGGCGGGATCGAACAGCACCTGCTCGGAGGCATTGATCAACAGGCCGGAATGCGCCCCGGTGTTGTTGCGGTTGCTGATGACGGTGTAAAGCGTGATCGAGCGCGGCGGGTCGGCCACAAAGCGGGCTTGCGCCACGGCCTCATCCGGGGCCCAGACGGGTTCGGCGGTGCTGCAGGCAGCAAGAGAGACAAGCGCCAGAAGCGCCAAAGCTTTCAGTGACATGGGTTTTCCCGCCGAATAAAGGCCGCGCGCCGGTTCAGGCGCCGGCCAGCGCCATGATGATCAGCACGACAATCGAAATGCCAGCGCCCCAGATCGACATGCGGATGAAACCCGCGAAGGTCTTTTCCTGTACCCGGATGTCCATGCTGCCCTTTTTGTGTTCGGCCATGATCGCGTTCCTTGCTGTGTCGTGTTGCCATCGCATTACCCGAAGTTTGGCGGGCTGTCACGGGGGGTCAGGCGTTTGCGCTGTGGCACCATGCCGCCCCGGACCCGATCCGGGGCCTCAATCTGACGCCAGAGGACCCGGGCCTGATCCGGGGCGGCGCGGGATTGCGGTTACACAGATCCATCCCCGGCCTCGCCCCCTGACCAACCGGCGGTCAGGTGAAACCCGATGCGGCGCGGCGGCGCTTCGGGCGCGGCTTTGGGTACGGCGCGCAGCAGCACCGACAGCTGTGCGATGTGCTGGATCAGTTGGGTTTTCATGCCCTCATCATCGCGACCATAAAAGGTCAGCAAGTCGGGCTCGTAAAACCCCAGCCCTTCAATTTTCAACACCCCGGCATCCGACCCTGCAAAGCCCATCGCGACCTCGTGGTTGGCGTCCAGCTGCGACTCAAAATTGCGGATATAAAGCACAATCCGCTCATAAGCCCATTCTGCGGGGCTTTTTTGGGCGGGCGCAGGGGCGGTTTGCGGCGGCAGAGTGCCCAGCAGCGCCTCGGCATCGGTGGCCGGGCCGGGAATTTTGGGCATGTGCGCGGCGGCTTTGATTGCGGCGTTCAGCGCGGCGTCGTCTGGTTTGGCGTCGGGCATGCGCGGCTCCTAACGGGCCTGCCAAAGCCAGGCCCCTTCGCTGTTCAGAGAACGCGAAACCTGCCCGCGCTTCAAGAGATAGTTCAGATGCGCCACCGCTTCGACCAAGGCCAGACCGAATTGGTCGGGGCCGATGTCTCGCCGGAACAGCACGGGGAAGCACTGTGCGGCGGTGTGGGGCGTGGCCAGATAGGCCAAAAGGCGGGTCAGGGCCGAGTGGTGGTTTTCCGCCATCTGGATCAGACGGAACGGCAGCCCGGTAAACGGCAGTTTGTGCCCGGGCAGCACAAGCTGCGTGTCGGTGGCAAAGGCCTGCAGCGCGCGGATGCTGTCCAGCCATTCGGCCAAGGGATCGGCCTCCGGTTCGGTGGGGTAAACGCCGATATTGGCGGAAATGCCGGGCAAAAGCTGATCGCCGCCGATGATCAGGGTGTCGTCCATGCTCCACAGCATGGCATGGTCGGGCGCATGGCCTTGGCCCAAGCGGATGCGCCAGCGGCGGTGCCCGGCGGTGATCGTATCGCCTTCGTCAATCCGGGTGAAACCGGGGGGCAGCGGGGCCACGATGTCGCAGAAATTGAACGGACGCTCGGCGGCCTTTTGGGCGCGCAAGGTCGCAGAGGTCCCGGCGCGTTGGTAGAAGGTCATCGCCTCGGGTGTGGGTAGGAGTTGTTCGTCCAGCACCAACATGCGGGCAAACAGCCAGGCGGTGCGGGTGGTGATCAACTCCACCCCCCTGCACTGAAACCAGCCTGCAAGCCCGATGTGGTCGGGGTGGTGATGGGTCACGATCAGGCGGCGGATCGGTTTGCCGCGCAAAGGCCCATCCGTCAGCGCGGCCCAGATCGCTTTGGTCTTGCGGTTGGCCAGGCCGGTGTCAACCACGGTCCAGCCATCGCCATCGTCCAGCGCGTACACATTCACATGGTCCAGAGCCATCGGCAATGGCACCCGCATCCACAGGATATGTTCTGCGATTTCAATTGCCTGCCCCTCGGCGGGTGGCGCGGGCCACGGGTGGTGGATGACAGCCGTCACACCGACAACAGATCCGGCGTCAGCGCATAAAGCCCTGCGGAACCTTCGCGCACCTGCGCCAAAAGGCCCAGATGTTCCGGCAACAACCGCATGATCATGAACCGCGCCAAGGGTTCGCGCGTTGGATCGGCCAGGGTGGCCTTCAAGTGGAAATGCCCGCCCAGCACGCGGGCAAAGGCGCGCAGATACGGCACGGCCCCACCAAACCGGTCGTTCAGATCCTGCGCCAACATCGCTTCGGTGGTCTCGCGCAGCGCTTCGGCGGCGGTCCAGACGCAGCCTGCCAGATCCCCATGGCTGGCGCGCGCGGCTTCGGCATCCGCCTGCACCTCGTCGATCAGACGGAAGGCCGCCTCGCCGTTGTCCATCATCTTGCGTGCGACCAGATCCATGGCCTGAATGCCGTTGGTGCCCTCGTAAATCGCCGTCACCCGGACATCACGGGAAAATTGTGCCGCCCCGGTGTCCTCGATAAAGCCCATGCCGCCATGCACCTGCACACCCATATGCGCCAC
The DNA here is from genome assembly GCA_031428215.1 of Paracoccaceae bacterium. Classification (GTDB taxonomy): domain Bacteria; phylum Pseudomonadota; class Alphaproteobacteria; order Rhodobacterales; family Rhodobacteraceae; genus Cypionkella. The sequence continues at coordinate 25,480 of JANPOY010000164.1, read as the reverse complement.
TTCGCAACCGATATCGGTGCCATATGCCTTGGCGATGGGCGTGAGCAAAGCCGCCCGCGCCTGCCACTCCGCCGCACCAGTCGCCCGGCCCATGTCAATCGCCACCGCACAGGCAAGACCAATGGCGCGGGCGGCAAAGGTTTCCGCCTTCATCTGCGCCAACATGCGACGCACATCGGCATGGTCGATGATCGCACCATCGCCCAAGGGGGTCTTGCCCTGCTTGCGGTCGATCGCATAGGCCAGCGCCTGCTGAAATGCCGCCTCGGCGACCGCAACGCCTTGCATGCCCACGCCCAGACGCGCGTTGTTCATCATGGTGAACATCGCGGCCATGCCCTTGTGCGGCGCACCCACCAGCCAGCCCTGCGCTGCGTCATATTGCATCACAGCGGTGGGCGAGCCATGCAGACCCAGCTTATGCTCCAGCGACACCACGCTCAGCGTGTTGCGCTGGCCGGGATTGCCATCCGCATCCGGGATCAGCTTGGGCACCATGAACAGGCTGATGCCGCGCGTGCCTTCGGCCCCATCGGGCAGCCGCGCCAGCACCAGGTGGCAAACGTTGGCGGAAAAGTCATTGTCGGCCCATGTGATGTAGACCTTTTGCCCTGTGATCGCGTAAGTCCCGTCCGCCAAAGGTTCGGCTCGTGTGCGTAAGGCCCCCACATCCGACCCGGCCTGCGGTTCGGTCAGGTTCATGGTGCCGCACCATTCGCCCGAAGTCAGCCGAGGGATATACAACGATTTCAAGGCGTCACTGGCGTGATGCTCCAATGCCTCGATTTGCCCTTGCGTCATCAGCGGGTTCAGCTGCAAGGCCAGACAGGCCGACCCCATCATGTCATTGACGCAGGTGGCCACCGCCATCGGCAACCCCATGCCGCCATGCTCGGGATTGGCCGCGATGCCAACCCAGCCGCCTGTCGCAATGGCGCGGTAGCCTTCGGCAAATCCGGGCGAGGTCCGCACCACGCCGTTTTCCAGCCGCGCCGGATGCTTGTCGCCATTGCGGTTCAAGGGCGCAAGCGTGGTTGCGCACAGCTTTGCCGCCTCGGTCAGGATCGCCTCGACCGTGTCAGGGCTGGCATCAGCGAACAGATCGGTGGCGGCCACCTGATCAAAACCCACCACGTCCAGCAACAGGCGGAAATCGGACAGGGGGGCGCGGTAGGGCATGACAGACTCCGGCGGCTTGGCAAAAGCGGCGATCAGGGATAAAGGCTTTGACGTCGCATGGTTAGACCAGACTGACCGCGCATCAACCCCTACGCTGCGTCACGAAGATGATTGATACCGAAACCCTGATGCCCACGCCAGATGGCTTTGCCCGCGCCGCCCGGATTCTGGGCGCGCAGGGGCTTGTCGCCTTTCCGACCGAGACGGTCTATGGCCTTGGCGGCGATGCGCGCTCTGATCTGGCCGTGGCGCGGATATTCGAGGCGAAGGGCAGGCCACGTTTCAACCCGCTGATCGTGCATGTGCCGGATCTGGCGGCGGCAGAGGAATATGCGGTGTTTGACGCGCAGGCGCTGGCGGTGGCGGCGGCGTTCTGGCCGGGTCCACTGACGCTGGTGCTGCCTGTGCGCACCGATGCGGGCCTGTCGCCCTTGGTCACGGCGGACCTCGCCACTGTGGCCATCCGCATCCCCGCCCATCCCGTCGCGCAAGCCCTGCTGCGCGCCTTTGGTGGCCCCCTGGCGGCTCCTTCGGCCAATCCTTCGGGGCGGGTGTCGCCCACCCGCGCGGGTCATGTGCTGGACGGGTTGTCGGGGCGCATCGCTGCAGTGCTGGATGGCGGGGCCTGCGCTGTGGGCATCGAAAGCACCATTCTGGGATTGGTCGGTGCCCCCGCCTTGCTGCGTCCCGGCGGCATTCCGGTTGAGGCACTTGAGGCGATGCTGGGGCCGCTGCCCATCGGCGGGAATGCGGAAAAACCCAACGCACCCGGACAGTTGGCGTCGCATTATGCACCGGGTGCAGCGCTGCGTCTGAACGCTGTGGCACCGACTGCGGGTGAGGTTTATCTGGGTTTCGGACCCGGCGCCGCCGATCTGAACCTGAGCGCCATGGGCGATCTGGTCGAGGCCGCCGCGAACCTCTTTCACCTGCTGCGCAAGGCGGACATTCTGGCCGGGCCGCAAGGCAAAATCGCCATTGCGCCCATCCGGGACACAGGCCTCGGTCGGGCCATCAATGACCGTTTGCGCCGGGCCGCCGCGCCGCGGCACTGACCATCAAACTTCAAGCCAAAGCGGGTGGTGGCGCATCGCCCCTTTGCGTCTGATTCCTTCAGTCCGAGTTAGATTGATGGAAATCCAAATCAAATAGGGCCTGTCCATGTTGCGTGTTGCGTCCAACCGAATGAACCGGGGTGAATGCAACAAGCCCTGATCTGCACCACGCAAATTTCACATTGGCCCAAATATCCCCGCCCGAGGCCCTTCGCGATGACAAGCGGCGCTTCGCCGCGCTGGCATCTCGAACATCTTGCGCGGCACGCGCGCTTTCGGATCACGACACGTCCAGGGTCAGGCGATGTGGACCTGTGCCGGGGCCAGACCGTCAATGCGCACGTCACAGCTTTGGCCGCGCGCAACCGGGCCAACCCCCGCAGGCGTTCCGGTGAAGATCAGATCGCCCGGCTGCAAGGTCACCAGCCGCGACAGATGGGCGATGATTTCGGGCACGGGCCACAGCATCTCGGCCAGATCAGCGTCCTGAGTGATCACACCGTCCACCCGACATTGAATGCGCCCCGACGGCACCCCCATGCTGGCCGGGCGCAGCGCCCCCACAACCGCCGAACGGTCAAAACCCTTGGCCATGTCCCAGGGCCGACGCGCGGCTTTGGCGGCGGCCTGCACATCGCGGCGGGTCAGATCGTTGCCCGCGGCATAGCCCCAAACCAAAACCAAAGCGTCCGCCACCGCAACAGCGGTGCCGGGCCTGCCGATGGCCACGACCAGTTCGGCCTCGTGGTGCAGATCGGCGGTGGCGGGCGGATAGGGGATGGTGGTGCCGCTGTCGACCACCGCATCGCCGGGTTTGGTGAAAAAGAACGGCGGTTCGGCATTGGGGTCATGGCCCATTTCGCGGGCGTGATCGGCATAGTTGCGGCCCACACAGAATATGCGGCGCACGGGGAACCGGTCGGTGGTGAAAGAGACGGCCACGCTGGGGCAGGGGGGTGCGGGAAGGACGTAACCTGCCATCATGGCCCCATCGTAAAGCACTGCACGCCACGCGCTTGCAGGCGGCGGCAGGCCAGATCAGCCTCTTCCTGACCCAGACCCAGGAAATTCGCGTCATAGCCACCGCTTTTCTGCACGATCTTGCGCAGGCTGCTGGCCAGTGTCGCACTTTCGACCAACTGGGTTTTCAGCAGCACGCGCTCGGCCTCGCCATGGCTGTTGAAGCGACCGACGTTGATGCCCCAATGCTTGCCACCCGAGGTGGAAACGCGGGTCACGACCTCGACCACATCGCTGGCTTGGTCGGCTTCGGCCACCAGCACCTCATCATAGATCGGCGCTTTGCGCTTTTGCGGGCGCGGGGTCGAGATCAGCTTGACGGCTTGGGCATTGGCGGGCGCTGCGGTGATCGACAGCGCCGGGGCCGCTGGTGCCAAGGCGACCAGCAAGTCTGCCTGTGGTGCTGACAGGGTTTCAATTCCGCTCGCCGCGACCGTGCCATCGGCCAGTGCCACAGCCTGCGCATCAAGCGAGCCCGGCGCGGGTTCTGCGCCAGTGGCTTCGGCCAAGGCCCCGGCAATGCCATCGGCCATGGCGGCGACGGCATTTTCGGTAGCATCGGCTTCGGTGGCATCGGCGGTTTGCAGCATATCGGTATCGCTGGGGCGCAGCATCGGGCGGGGCGAGGTTTTCATCGACATCACCACCCGCAAGGTCTTGGCCGAGCCGCCCTCCACCTCGGGCAAAGCGTCCACTTCGTTGGCCGAAGCGATCATCTCTTCATCGGCATTCTGATACTGTGGCGTTGCGGGCGGGGCTTCATTGGCGTTGCGCGGCGCCTTCTTGAAGCCCAGATCCAGCAGGTCGCTGACCTTGGCGTTGCGGTCGGCGGTGGACTTGCCGCCAAACACCGTGGCGATGATGCGGACGTTGCCGCGCTCTGCCGAAGCGGTCAGGTTGAAGCCTGCAGGTTCGGTATATCCGGTCTTGATGCCATCCGCGCCCTTGTAGGCGTCCAGAAAGCGGCGGTTGGTGTTGGCCACTTCGGCCATGCCCGCATCGGTGGTGCGCCGCGAGAAGATATTGTAATATTGGGGAAAATCATAAAACAGGTGGCGGCCCAGCACCGACATGTCCTGTGCCGTGGACAAATGCCCCTTCGCCGTCAGCCCGTTGGCATTCTTGAAGGTGGTGTTCTTCATACCAATCGCTTTGGCCGTGCGGGTCATGCGGGTCGCGAATTTTTCCTGATTGCCGCCGATATGATCGCCAATCGCCTGAGCCGCATCGTTGGCCGACTTCACTGCGGCTGCGCGGATCAGATACCGCAACTGTATCTTCTGTCCGGCCTTCAGCCCCAGCCGTGAGGGCGGTTGTGCTGCGGCGTTCTTGGTCACGGTGATCATGGTATCAAGCGACAGGGTGCCGCGCTCGATTTCCTCAAACGCGATGTACAGCGTCATCATCTTGGTCAAAGACGCCGGGTGCAACCGGGTGTTGGCGTTTTCGGAATACAGGGTCTCGCCGGTGCGGGCGTCCATCACAAAGGCGGCGTAAGGGGCCGCGCGCGATTCTTGCGGGCTGGAACAGGCCGCAATCAGCGCAAGCGCCGCCAGGAATACGAAATTCCGGACATACTGCCCCAGAAGGGGTGTTACCTGTCTGCCCATATTGCCTGCCTCTTTACCCCTCATTTGCTGGGGGCTTTTTCTGTTTGGGTAAGGCTAACACGAAGGGTGATTCAGGAAAACCCCTTACTTTCAAAGGCTTTTTGGCTTTTCCTGAAGTTGTGGCTTGTTTGCATGATCGGGTGGGTCGCCTCTAGCAGTGGTATGTTTTGACAGACTGACCACAAGATCGGGCAAGGCCCCCAGATCCGGCAGGCTGTGAAACCGGTTGTGACCGGTCGGTGCTTCGGCGTGTTCCAGTGCCCAGGTCAGGTCATGCGGGATATGCACGCCCCAGCCGCCCGCAGCAAGGGCGGGCAAAACGTCGGATTTCAGCGAGTTGCCCACCATCATCGCCGCCTCTGCCCCGGTGCCGTGCCGCGCAAAAATGGCCCGATATACGGCGGGCGTCTTGTCGGACAAGATCTCCACGCCGTGAAACAGATCACCCAGTCCCGATTGCGCCAATTTGCGTTCCTGATCCAGCAAATCGCCCTTGGTGATCAACAAAACGCGATGGCTGGCGGCCAGACTGCGCAGCGATTGTTCGGCATGAGGCAGCAAATCAATCGGATGGCGCAACATCTCGCGCCCCGCCGCCATGATTTCGGCGATGACAGAGGCGGCAACCCGGCCCTCGGTCACCTCGATCGCGGTTTCGATCATCGACAGCGTAAAGCCTTTGACGCCAAAGCCATAGTGCCCCAAATTGCGCCGCTCTGCCGCCAAAAGCCGATCATTCAGATGTTCTGGCGCGGCAAAATCGGCCAGCAGATTGACAAAGTGATCCTGGGTCAGCCGAAAGAACGCCTCGTTGTGCCAAAGCGTGTCGTCCGCGTCGAATCCGATGGTCGTGATCATCATGGCCCCCTGCGACAGCATCCATGGGCCCGGGGCCTTTCCGCAAGACAGAAAATCGCTATACTATCTGTTATCAACCGCATCCCGCGAATCCCTGGAGCCCACCCGTGCCTTTCCAAAGCCCCGTTATGTCGGACAAATCCTCGGGCGGGGGCAATGACACGTCGATCTTGACCAAAACCAAGACGCACACCGCAAGGCCGCCGTTGTACAAGGTCATGCTGCTGAATGACGACTACACGCCGATGGAGTTTGTCGTGCATGTGTTGGAGCGGTTTTTTGGCCTGAACCATGCCCAATCGTTCGAGATCATGTTGACGGTGCACAAAAAGGGTTTGGCGGTGGTTGGGGTGTTTTCGGCAGAGATTGCCGAAACCAAAGTGGCACAGGTGATGGATTTCGCGCGTCGTCATCAGCACCCGCTGCAATGCACGATGGAAAAAGAATAGCCCGCGACCACACAGCTTGCCGGCGCAAGCCCTTAGAAGGAATTGGCCGCGTTTGCGGCGCTCATGCGATCTGCACGTTTGGAAATGGCGCTGGAAACCGGCGCGCTTGTGGTGCCCGATGCGGGCATGATTGCGGTGTATCAGCCGCGCGTTGGCGATGATCTGGCAGCCCTGCCGAAAGATCGGGTCGCGGTGGTCACGGGGTTCAAGCCCGATCATGATCACTTCGCCGGATTGGGCTATGGTTTGGCAGCACAGCCGCCCTTCGCGGCCGCGATTGTGTGTTTGCCGCGGTCCAAGACCGAGGCTTTGGACCTGATGGCCACCGCGATGCGTGACGTGGTGCCGGGCGGTCCGGTGATGATCGACGGCCAGAAAACCGACGGTGTCGATGCGATCCTCAAACAATGCCGTGCGGCCGGTCTGTTCACCAAAGACGGATTTTCGAAGGCCCACGGCAAGGCCTTCGTGATGGCAGCCGGGCCGGTGCCCGCCGATTGGCAGGCCGTCCCTGCGCAGGTTGAGGGTGGGTTCCAGACGCTGCCGGGGGTGTTTTCGGCCGATGGGCCGGACCGTGGATCGCTGTTGCTGGCCGCGGCTTTGCCGGCAAAACTGCCGGCGCGGGTGGCCGATCTTGGCGCGGGCTGGGGGTTTCTGGCGCGCGCCATTCTGGCGCGGGACGGTGTCAAGGAACTGGATCTGGTCGAGGCCGATGTGGTGGCGCTGGACTGCGCGCGGGTCAACATCCCGGATGCGCGGGCGCGGTTTCACTGGGCCGATGCCACCACGTTCCGCGCGCCCAAACTGTGGGATGCGGTGGTGATGAACCCGCCTTTCCATGCCGGGCGGGATGCTGATCCGGCGCTGGGCATGGCATTCTTGAAGGCGGCACAGCGCGGTCTGGCCCCGAACGGGTCACTTTGGCTGGTGGCGAACCGCCATTTGCCTTATCAGGCGACATTGATCACGCTGTTTCGCGAAGTGGAAGATGTCGGCGGCGATGGGGCGTTTCGGGTGACATGCGCGCGCTACCCGATCCGCACCCGGCCATAACAGGAGTCTCGAGATGTCTTTTTCCATCGCGGGTAAAACCGCCATTGTCACCGGGGCCGCCAACGGGATCGGTCTGGCCATCGCGCGGCATTTCGTGGACCGTGGTGCGCAGGTGATGTTCGCCGACATGGACGAAGAAAGGCTGGAGGCCGAGGTGGGCGAAGCCGCGCGGGCCGAAGGTGCGGTGCGGATGTTCGCGGGCGATCTGCGTGAAAAGCTGACCATCGCAAACCTGTTGTCGGCCACGATGGATGCCTTTGATCGGGTGGATATTCTGGTAAACGCCTCACGCGCGATGAAGGTGTCGGATCCGCTGAAGGTGGACGATGACGCGGTGGAGGAATTGCTGGAACAGAACCTGCTGACCAGTCTGCGTCTTAGCCAGATGACCGCCAGGCGGATGATCTTGCAAGCGGCGGCCAACCCCGATTCCGCGGCTGCCGCGGGCACCATCATCAACCTGTCCTCGATTGCGGCGCAACGCACCCAGCATTGCCTGTTGGGCTATTCCATCGCCTGTGCTGCGGTGGACCAGATGACACGGTCGCTTGCGGTGGCTTTGGCACCCAAGGGTATTCGGGTGAATGCGGTCGCGATGGGATCTGTTCTGAGCGGCAGTTTGCAAGACGCGCTGCGCGAGGAACCGGATTATCGCAGCATCATCGAGCAGGGAACCCCGCTTGGCATCATCGCGCCAGCAGCGGAACTTGTTGAAACTGTTCAGTATCTGGCTTCTGACGCCTCGGCGTTCATGACAGGGCAGATCCTGACCGTGGACGGCGGGCGCAGTCTTGTCGATGCGGTCACCGCACCTGCGCATTGATCATTCGGGGTGCAGCGCCTTGCACTGCGCCACGGTGGCGGCGACGGTTTTGGCTTGTTGCGCGCGCTTTTGCTTCAGGCTGGTCAGCTTGGCGCGCTCTGCCGCAAGGTCGAGGGCAACGGCCTGGCGGCTGGTTTGCGCCACCTCTTCCAGACACAATTCCGGTTTGGGCGTGGGATTGCTGGTCGTGGGGCGTCGCGTGCAATCTTGCCATTCAGGCATATAAACCGTAACATTTTCAAAGCCATAGCCGCGCGACAGGTTGCCTTCGGTTTCGGCAATAAGCCGATCCACAACCCGCATTTCCCGGGTGGCAGCCCCGATGCATTGCTCTTGCGGGGTGCCGCAGGCTGTCAGGATCAAAAGGCCGGGCAAAAGGACACGTTTCATGGGCGACTCTCACAACTGGAAACCAGTCTTTACTATAGGCCTTTGGGATTGATATGCCATAACACAAGCAAACCGCGCAGAACAAAGGGCAGGGCATGAGCGAAGATTTCACGCAAAAAAAGACACAGGCAGCCGCTTGGTTCCGGGAGTTGCGTGACCAGATTGTGACGTCTTTTGAAGGGCTTGAGGACAATCACGGCCAAGGCGCTGTGGGCCGGTTTGAGCTGACGCCAACGACCCGCGCGGATGGCGGTGGTGGGTTGATGTCGGTGATGCGCGGCGGCCGGGTTTTTGAGAAAATCGGCGTCAATGTGTCGGAAGTGCATGGGGTTCTGGGGGATCGCGCGCAAAAGGCGATGGCGGCGCGGGGGGTGCCGGGGATGGACACGGACCCGCAGTTCTGGGCCGCCGGGATCAGCCTTGTCGCGCATATGGTGAACCCGCATTGCCCGGCGGTGCATATGAACACCCGGATGTTCTGGACGCCGCATGCCTGGTGGTTTGGCGGCGGGGCGGACTTGAACCCCTGTCTGGAATACGCCGAGGACACCGCGCATTTCCACGGTCAGATGCAGGCGGCTTGTGACGCGCATAGCCCTGATTACTATGGCAAATTCAAGCCCTGGGCCGATGAGTATTTCTTCGTTCCGCACCGGGGCCGCGCGCGGGGTGTGGGTGGGATTTTCTATGATGATCTGAACACCGGCGATTGGGATGCCGACTTTGCCTTCACCCAGGATGTGGGCCGCGCCTTCCTGCCGGCCTTTGTGCCGTTGACCGAAAAGCGGGTGAACACGCCGTGGACCGAGGCCGACCGCGAGGCGCAGTTGCAGCACCGGGGCCTTTATGCCGAGTACAATCTGGTCTATGACCGGGGCACCAAATTCGGGCTGGAGTCGGGCCACGACGCCAACGCGGTGCTGATGAGCCTGCCACCGATTGCCAAGTGGTATTGACCGGAAATCACAGTGGTTTTTGCGTCCTTTTCCCGTACCGCGCGCGTCCTTTTTGCGTCCCTACGCAGCGCGCGGGCGGTTAAGGGTTGGCGCTAGGCCTGACTGCGCAGCAACAGCGCCACGCCCGCCATCATCACGGCCATGCCGGTCATCTGGCGGGCGGTGATTTTCTGCCCGAACACATAGCGGGCGACGCCCAAGGCCATCACCACCTCGACCAGCGCCAGGGTGCGGACATTGGCGGCAGAGGTCAGCGAAAAGCCGATGAACCAGAACAGCGACGCGGTTGCGCCGACAAAGCCGACCCACAGCGATGCGCGCCAGACCCGGAACGATCCGGTCAGCGCGGGGCGGTTGAAGGCCAGCAGCCAGACCGTCAGCAGCGCGGTTTGCAAGCCGAGGTTCAGCGCCAACATGGCGGTGGCGCGGATCAGAAAGCTGCCTTCCTCCAACCCGATGATGCCGCCGCGAAAGCCGACCGCCGAGGCCCCGAACAAAGCGCCCGACAAGATGCCGGTCAGGGCGGGGCCAGAGTCGCGCCACATCGCCGGGCCGGTGCCGGGTTTGACCGACATCAGCACCACGCCGACCACGGCAATCAGGATGGCCAGCAAGGCGGTTGCGGTCAAAGGATCACCCAGCACCACAGCGGCGGTCAGGGCGACGATCACCGGCTCTGTCTTGAGCCAAGCGGTGGTGACGGCAAAGCTGCGGCTTTTCATCGTGACCAGCATCAGGGCGGTGGCGGCGATCTGCGCGACCGCACCCAGCGAGATGAAAGCCAAACTGCGCAGGGTCAGCGCGGGCAGCGGCTCGGCGGTGGCGGCCATGACCAAGGGCAGGAACAGCAGGGCGAAGGGCAGGCCGAACAGGAAGCGCACCTGGGTCGCACCCAGCGTGCCAATGCTCTGGGTCAGCCCGGTTTGCGCCGCGTTGCGCGCGATTTGGCCGGCCGAGGCGATCAGCGCGGCCAGCACCCAGAGATAGGTCATTTTTGGCTGCGAATCAGGCGGCCAAGGCGTTTCATGCCCTCGTCAATCGCGGCCTCATTGGCGCAGGAGAAGGACAGGCGGAGGGTGTTGCCGTTGGACCCGTCAGCAAAGAAGGCGCGGCCAGGCACGAAGGCCACCCGCTCGGTTTGCAGCGATTGCGCCAGCAGGTCAGCCCCGTCCATGGTTTCGGGCAGGGTCAGCCAGACGAACATGCCGCCCTCGGGCTTGGTCCAAGTCACACCTTGCGGCATCTCACGCGCAAGGGCCGTCAGCAGATGGTCGCGCCGGGCTTTGTAGGTTTGGCGCAGGGTGGCGATATGGGCGTCGAACTGGGTGCTGGCGACGTGGTGGGTGACGATCTGGTTGGTGGTGGCGGAATGCAGATCGGCGGCCTGTTTCATCAGCACAAGGCGCGAGATGATTTCCGTGGCCCCGCAGACCCAGCCGACACGCAGGCCGGGGGCGAGGGATTTGGAAAAGCTGCCACAGTAAAGGGTGCGGCAAGCCTCGATCGACCCTTTGCGGGCGATTTCAAGGGCAAGGATCGGCGGGACGGGGTCGCCAACATAGCGCAGGGTCTGATAGGCGGCGTCCTCGACGATGGCGATGTCCAGCTGGTCGGCAAGGTCAATCACCGCTTCGCGGGCGGATCGCACGATGGTTTCGCCGGTGGGATTGGCGAAATCGACCGACAGATAGGCGAATTTCACCCGGCCATCCGCCACAAAGGCCTGCGTGGCAAAATCGGCGGCGGGGCGGTTGGTGGTGGGGTCAAGTCGGTCATAGCGGGGTTCATAGGCGTTGAACGCGCCCAAGGCCCCAAGGTAGGTGGGCCAGCCGACCAGCACGGTATCACCGGGCGAGATCATCAGTTTGCCCAGGTAATCCAGCGCTTGCTGCGATCCCGAAGTGATCAGGATGTTGTCAGCCGCGCAGGGCACACCGATCTTGGCCATTTCCGCCGCGATCCAGTCGCGCAGGGGGGGATAGCCTTCGGACACGGAATACTGCAGGGCAGCCCCGGCCTTTGGTCCGGTGAGGGCAGCGGTGAAGGCCTCGCGGAAGGCGTCAGTCGGGAACAGGGCGGGGTCAGGGATGCCACCGGCGAAAGAGATGATGTCGGGCTGGTCGAGCAGTTTCAACAGCTCGCGGATTTCCGAGGCCTTCATGCGGCTGTTGCGGGTTGCCAGAACGTTGTTCCACTGCATGATGGTCTCCGTTGGTTCGCGGTGACATTTGCGCCGGGGCCGCGGTATGTCAATATCGGTGACCTTGTTGCGGGGTGGCGGGGCGAACCCCGCCCTGCGCGGGTTTTGACAGGGTGGGACGCTCCGCAGAGCCGGAATTCCAGGGTTCCGGCCTGAAGTATTCGGGCCAAGATGAAGCGCGCGCTGGCGGTTTTATCTTGGTTCAAACATCCATCTTTGGTTTGGCTCAGGCACCGCCCCGGACGGTTTCGATCATCAGGGCCACGTGGTCGGGGTTTGCGTCGGGGGTGATGCCATGGCCGAGGTTGAAGATGTGCGGGCCGTTCTGGAAAGCCTGCACCACGCGGTTGGTGGCGTCGATCAGGTCCTGACCGCCGCTGACCATGTGGTGCGGCGCGAGGTTGCCTTGCACGCAACCGGATGTCTGGACATGGGCGGCGGCCCATTCCGGCGTCACCGAATTGTCCACCGCCACGCAATCGGCACCGGTGGCCTGTGCGAAGCCGACATAGCCCGCGCCTGCCTCACGCGGGAAGGCGATGATGGGCAGGCCGGGGTGTTTGGCCTTCAAAGCGCTTATGATGCGGGCTGTGGGTTTGACGGCGAAGTCTTGGAAATCGGGGCCTTTCAGGCTGCCTGCCCAAGAATCAAACAGCTTGACCACCTCGGCCCCGGCCTGAACCTGCATCGACAGGTAGTCGATGGTGGCTTCGGTGATCACCTCCATCAGCGCGCTGAATGTGGCGCGGTCGCTGGATTTCAGGGCGTGGGCGGGGGCTTGGTCGGGGGTACCGCGCCCGGCGATCATGTAGGTGGCGACGGTCCAGGGCGCGCCGGCAAAGCCGATCAGGGTGGTGTCGCGGGGGAGTTCCCGGGACAGGATTTTGACGGTTTCGTAGATCGGGGACAGGGTGTCGTGGATGGCATCGCCACCGCGCAGGGCCTGCACCCCGGCCAGGGAGGTAATGGTGGACAGGCGCGGGCCTTCGCCGGTCTCAAACCACAGATCGGCACCAAGGGCCTGGGGCAGCAGCAAAATATCGGCAAACAGGATGGCGGCGTCAAAGCCAAAGCGGCGGATCGGTTGCAGCGTCACTTCGGCGGCCAGATCGGGGTTGTAACACAGCTTGAGGAAATCCCCGGCCTGCGCCCGCGTTGCGCGGTATTCCGGCAGATAGCGCCCGGCTTGCCGCATCATCCAGATCGGCGGGGTGGGCAGGGTTTCACCGGCAAGGGCGCGCAGGATGGGCTTCTGGGTCATGACAAACTCCGTTTCAGGCGACGTTCCCTACCTGTGACGGCGTGTCAAGCGGGCTTGGGTCACGACACGGTTGAAAGGCGGCTTTGTCGCGGCTAAGTCTGGCGCATGACACATGCGCCTCCCTCCCCCGCCCAGCCGTTCAAGATCGGAACCCGTGGTTCGCCATTGGCATTGTGGCAGGCGCAGGAGGTGCGGCGCTGTCTGATGCTGGCCTTCGCCTTGCCCGAGGCGGCGTTCGAGATTGTCGTGATCAAGGTCACGGGTGACATGGTGCAGGACCGGGCGCTGAAGGATATTGGCGGCAAGGGCCTGTTCACGCGCGAGATCGAAGACGCGCTGCTCGCAGGAGGGATTGATATCGCCGTGCATTCGATGAAGGACATGCCGACGCTGCAGCCCGAGGGGCTGACGCTGGACTGTTATCTGCCGCGTGAGGATGTGCGCGACGGTTTCGTGTCGCAGCTGGCGGCGATTGCGGATTTGCCGCAGGGCGCGGTTGTGGGCTCATCTTCGCTGCGCAGGCGGGCGCAATTGGCGCATCGGCGGCCTGACCTGCATTTGGTCGAGTTTCGCGGCAATGTGCAGACCCGGATGAAAAAGCTGGCCGATGGCGTGGCGCAGGCGACGTTTCTGGCGATGGCCGGATTGAACCGTTTGGGGATGGCGCGTGTGGCGCAGCCGATCGAGGTGACCGAGATGTTGCCCGCCGTGGCGCAGGGTGCAATCGGGATCGAGCGACGGCTGGAGGATGCCCGCGCCACTGCGATGCTGGCGGCCATTCATCACGGGCCGACCGGGCTGCGGCTGGCGGCAGAACGGGCGTTTCTGGCGCGGCTGGACGGGTCGTGTCAGACGCCGATTGCCGGGCTGGCGGTGCTGGAGGGCGATCAGCTTTGGCTGCGCGGCGAGATCTTGCGGCCCGATGGGGCTTTGGTGATTGCAGGGGAAATCCGGGGGGCGGCCGCAACGGGGGGCGATCTGGGCCGGGCCCTGGCGGATGAGCTGTTGGGCCGGGCGGGACCGGGGTTCTTTGACTGATATGCCTTGTCGGTGGCCGCGAAAGGGCCTCCGGCGGGGATATTTGAGGACAGATGAACGCAAATTTTAGATGAATTTTAGCGATGGTCGGCGCGGTGCAGGGCGAAGGCTCCGATCAGGGTTACCATTGCGCCAAGGAGGGCTGCGAGGGTGTAGCCCGAAAGGGTCGAGCCTGCGACAAAGCAAAGCGCCGCCAGAATGTCGCCGATCAGCCGTTGCAGCGCCATCAGGGACGCGCCGGTGCCGGGGCGGTCGGCCAGCAGGTCTTGCAGGTAGGCGATGGGCAGGGTCAGGGTGATCGCGCCACCGATGGCTGCAGGCAGGATCATCAGCCACAGCAGCGGTGAGGCGGCCAGCAGGGGCATCCCTATGACATGGATCGCGTAGAGGGCGGTGCCGATCAGGATCAGTCTGGTGCGCGGGATGCGGGCGGCAAGGCGGGGGACGGCCAGCATGAAGGGCACCTCCAGCCCGGCGATCAGGCCCGCATAGAGGGCGACATCCGAGGCAGAGCGGCCGATGTCGGGGATCAGGACCAGTCCCAGCAGTGCCATGTAGATTGTGCCGCCCGCGTTGACCGCGCCAAGGGCGATCACGCGCAAGGCCAAGGGCGCGTTGGCCAGCTCGCGCAGGGCGGCGGCGAAGGACAGGCCCGAGGGGCGATCCTGGCCCGTGGTGTCGGGTGCGGGCCAGTGCCGCCATGTCAGCGCGGTCATTGCGGCGGTCAGGATCAGGCCGCCGGGGTAGACCCAGAGCAGCGGCACGCCGGCAGTGAAGGCCAGCGACCACAGCGGCAGCACCACCACGAAAGGCAGCGCAAACAGCGCGCGGACGGTGGACATGATGATGTCGCGGGCCTGCGGGGGATAGGCGCTGGCGGCCAGTTGGGCCTGAGCGAAGATCTGGCCGAAAAGGGTGGAGCCGAGAGGCAGCAGCACCGCATGCGCCAGTACAAAGGTCAGGGGGCTGGGTGCCAGCGTCATCAGCGAGATGCCTGCCAGCATCAGCAGGCAAGCCTGTAGCGCAAGGCGGCGGCGGTTGGCGGTTTGATCGGCGCGGATGCCGACATAGACCGAGGCCGCCACGGAAAGGCCGGTAGAAGTGACCAGCAGCGCGGCGTAGCCGCTGTTGCCCAAACCGAAGCTGCGCACCGCCAGCATCGACACATAAGGGCCAAAAGAGCAGGCCATGGCACCCAGAAGAAACATCAGCGCGGCGATGGCGCGCAGGCTGGGGTCTTGCCAAACAGGGTGATTTTGGAGCATGCGGTATGGCTAGGGTGTAGGGCAGCGATTGTCCAGCGGCGGCGGGCCGGGTTTTTGCGGGTAGGCCGGTGCCGTAAATGGCTTGCCTGCGTTCGAAAGCAATTCAGGGCTGGCAGACGGCGCAGGCTGGCCGGGGCGGGTCTTGGCTTTGACCCATTGCGCGGGCCTTCAAGCGACCCGTGGCGCGCTGCGGTCCACCAGACAAAGGCCCACTGCCCCGGTCAAAGCCACCGCAACGCCGATCACCGCGACGGTTTCATAGCCGCCGATCAGGGTGCCCACCGCGAAGGCGGCGGCGGCGATGATGTCTGAAATCAGCTTTTGCAGGGCGAGCATGGCGCTGGCGGTGCC
Source organism: Paracoccaceae bacterium (assembly GCA_031428215.1). GTDB lineage: Bacteria > Pseudomonadota > Alphaproteobacteria > Rhodobacterales > Rhodobacteraceae > Cypionkella. The sequence goes on along the minus strand of JANPOY010000164.1, from coordinate 9,972 downwards.
GGGGCGGCCGGCCAGCAGGTCCTGGTAATAGGGGATCGGCAGACTGATCAGGGCGGTGCCACCGATGCCCGCAATCACAGTGCCGATCCAGATGAACGGCGTGTCACACAGCAGCGGCAGCGCCAGCAAATGCAGCGCATAGAAGGTCGCACCCCATGCCAACAGCGTTGCGCGGGGCATATGCGCGGCAAGGCGGGGCAACAACAGCAGACAGGGCACTTCAAACCCTGCGACAAGGCCGACATAAAGCGCCACATCGCTGGCATCGCGGATGGGTGAGGTTTCGAACACCAGCGACACCAGCACCATATAAAGGATGCCCATGGAACTGAGCGCGCCCAGAAGCAGCAGACGGATCAGCACATGGGGGCGGGCGATTTCCTTGAAAGCCTGCGCCATGTTCAGACCCGACGGCGCGTCTTGCCATTCGGTTGCGCCATCGCGGGGCCAGCCGACCCACACCAGCAGCAGCATGGCAAAGCTGGCGATTCCGGCAGACCCATAGATGGCCATCACATCAATGCCAGCGCCGAAGGCAAAGGTCCAGAAGATCAGCATCGCCAGAAAGCTGATCGACATCGCGGCGCGGACCGACCCCAATATGGCGTCACGGGCGCGGCCCTCGGTCGGGCTGGCCAGACGGGCCAGCGCGAAAAGCTGGCCATAGAGGCTGGAGGCCACTGGGATCAGTATGCCATGGCAGAGGATCAGGCTGACCACACCGGGTGCCACGATCATCAGGCCAAGGCCAAGCGTGCTGGATGCGGCGGCGGTCAGGGCGATGCGGCGGCGCGATCCGCGCTGATCCCCCCAGATGCCGAACAGCACCGAAGCCGTCACCGCCGTGACCGAAGCCAGCACCAGGACCAGCGCGAAGGCGGGTTTCGAAAGGCCGATGCGTTCTATCGCGATCAGGGACTGGTAGGGGTAAAGCGACGCGTTGTGCAGGCCCAGCAGCAGCAATGCCGCCCCGATCAGGCGCAGCGTGGGGTGGCGGATCACGATGGAGAGCGAGGACAAGGGGCGGGGTTCCGGCTTTGGATCGGGCTATGGCTATCTGTGGTCTGGAAGGAAGTCCAGCCGGTGTGCGCAAGCTGCGCCAACAGCGCCTGCCGGGTTTTCTGCCGGTGACAAGGGCGCCCCGTCGCGCTTGGCGGGCAGCGGCATATGGCAGACTTGCGCCTCGCAAACTGCGTGACCCGTCGGCGGGCCTGGCGCATGGTGGCGCGGAGATCGGGGTTTTGGGAACGAACGGCCTGCATCCGCGCCGCAGCCATCGACAAAAGCGTGCGGGTTTCCTCTGCGGGGGCAAAGTCGGGGCAGCGTGGGGGCTGGGAGAGCGGCTGGTGCTGCGGGATGTTGCAATGACAAAGGCCGGTCCTTGCCTGCGACACCTTGCCATGTGGTGCCTGCACCTGTCGCCAATGCCACGCCGCCCCGGACGTGATCCGGGGCCTTTGCGGCGCAAACCGGAGGTCCCGGATCACATCCGGGACGGCGTGGTTTGGGTGGAGGCTTCAGCGCCCGGCACCTTGCCATGGCGCCAGGACTGCGGCCATCGTCCCAACTGCGCGGGGCAGATTGGGGTCCGAGGGCGCGCGCATTGATGCCCAGATCAGGGCAGGATCTTGCCCGGATTCATGCGGTTGTCCGGGTCCAGTGCGGTCTTCAGGGCGCGCATCACGTCCAGCGCGACCGGGTCTTTGCGCCGGGCCATCGAGGCGCGCTTGGACAAGCCGACGCCATGTTCGGCAGAGAAGGATCCGCCCAGATCCTGCACCACATCCTCAACCGCAGACACCACGGCGTCATGCAGGGCGGGGTCGTCTCGGGTGGGGAAGACAGTGAGATGCACATTGCCATCGCCCAGATGGGCAACCGACAGGGTTTCAGCCCCGGCATCCAGCGCGGGCAGGCGGGCGTGGATCATGTCAAAGAACTCTGCCACCTTGTCCGGCGGCAGCGCCACGTCGGTGTCAATCGCCAGGCTGCGCGCGAAGGTCACTTCGGCGGCAAGTTCGCGGCGTTCCCACATGGCGCGGCGTTGGGCTTCGGTCTGGGCCATCTCGCCGTCCAGCACCGTGCCCTCGGCCATCATGTCGGCGAGGACTGTTTCCAGAAGGGTGGTGATCGGGGTGCGGCCCGCATCATCGGGGGTGGCGTCGCGGGGGGCGGTGGCGCCCAGTTCGACAAGGATGTTCACGGGCTGTGCCGGGGTGAAGGGCTGGCGGATGTCGGGCCGCGCCTCGGCCAGACGGCGCATATAGGTGTCGGGCATGTATTCAAACGCCTCGACCGCGCCGCCCGATGCCTCTTGCAACCGGTTCAGCAAGATCAGCGCATCGGGCAGCGAGCGCAGCGCGAGGGTGGCGGTGGCATGGGCGCGGGGGCGGGGGACCAGTTTCATCACCGCGGCGGTGATCACGCCCAAGGTGCCCTCGGCCCCGATGAAAAGGTTCTTCAGATCATAGCCCGAGTTGTCTTTGTGCAACTGGCTCATCAGGTTGAGGATGCGGCCATCGGGCAGGACCACCTCCAGCCCCAGACACAAAGCGCGGGTCGAGCCATAGCGCAGCACGTTGGACCCCCCCGCATTGGTCGACAAAACCCCGCCGATCATCGCAGAGCCACGCGCGCCAAACCACAGCGGGAAGTAAAGGCCAAGCGCTTCGGCGGCGTCGTGCAGGGTGGACAGGATGACCCCGGCGCCGACCACGGCCGTGCGGGTGGTGGGACTGACAGAATGGATCTGGTTCAGCCGTTCGACCGACAACATCAGCCCGCCGGTTGTCATCACACCACCGACAAGCCCGGTGCGACCGGCGCTTGGGACCACCGCGACCGCATGGGCGGCGGCGATCCGCATCACCTGCGCCACCTCGGCGGTGGTGGCGGGGCGGGCCACGGCCAGCGGGGCGGCGGTGTAATGGCCGGTCCAGTCGGTGGCATAGCGCGCGAGATCCGCGCCTTGCAAGACATGATCGGGGCCGATGGCAGCGGCAAGGTCTGAGATGAGGGACATGGTCTGCTCCGGGCTGAGAGGGCAGTTTGACCAAAGACCGGGGCCGCGCAAGGGGGCGTGGTTTGCGCCGCGGTCGTGGCGCTGGCTGTTCGTGCAAATATGCAGGCTCCGCAGGCGCGAAACGCATTTTACAGGCAACATCGCCGGGGCAGGCAGCGAAAGACCATTTGACTCCGAAATCGGGCAGCACAATTTATCAGCAGGGAGCAAAGATCGGAGGGCAGATGCCAAACGTGGTTGCGGAACGGGTCACGGCGCAGATCGAGGGGGATTTCGTGGTCTTCCTGATCGGGATGCGGATCAACAAATGGTGGAAAGTCGGGGCCTGGTTGCCGGTGGTGATGGCAATGCCCCGCATGCTGCGCGAGTTGTCACAGCTGCCTGCCGCAGAGACGGGTTTTCTGGGGTACAGCAATCTGGGCATTGGCACGGTGCTGCAATACTGGCGCAGCTTCGAGCATCTCGAGGCCTATGCCGGCAGCCATGACCGCACGCATTTTCCCGCCTGGCGTGCGTTCAACAAGCGCGCCAAAGAGCGGCGGGGGGATGTGGGGATCTGGCACGAGACCTATCTGGTGCAGGCAGGGCAATATGAGACGCTCTATTCCGGAATGCCACCGCATGGGCTTGGCCGCGCGTCGGTGCTGGTGCCAGCCTCGGGCCGTCGCCAGGCTGCGCGGGGGCGGCTGGGTGTGCCGACGGATGCTCAGGAAGAGAAACAGGTGAGTATTTAGGCCAAGATGAAGTGGGGTCTGGTTTGATTGTCTCGGGTCTGCGCGGCGGCACAGGGCCTGCTAGTCGCGCGCGGCAGCCAACAGGTCGCGGATTTGCGGGCCAAGGTTGGCAACGATTTTGGAAACACCTTTTTCATTCGGGTGGATGCCGTCGGGTTGCATGAAGGGTTGCGCGGCCAGCGGGTCTTGCGCGCCCTCTGTCAGGCCCGCGAAGAACGAAGGCGCCAGCAGGGTTGCGTAGGTGGTGGAGAGATCGGGGTAGATGGCGTCAAAGCCAGCCTTGTAGTCAGGGCCGTAGTTGCCCGGCGCCTGCATGCCGACCAGCAGCACCGGCAGACCCATATCAGTGGCAGTCTGCACGATGGTTTCCAGATTGGCGCGGCTGGTGGCGGGATCAATGCCGCGCAGCAGGTCATTGCCGCCCAGCGTGACGATCAGCGCATCCACCTCTGGCGTCAGCGTCCATTCCAGCCGTGACACGCCGCCCGCCGTGGTGTCGCCCGACACGCCGGCGTTGATCACGGTGACCTCTTCGCCTTGGGCGGTCAGCCAGGATTGCAGTTGCGGCACAAAGCCTTGCTCGGGGGGCAGGCCATAGCCCGCGGTCAGGCTGTCACCAAAGGCCACCAGCGTCAGGGGTTCGGCCAAGAGCGGGGTGGTCGACAGAAAAATTGTCATCACGCCGTTGCGGATGGCCCGTAGCGGCGCATATGTGGGGGAAGACAGCAGGAAGACCATGATGACCCAAACCGTTCTGGCGTTGAAAGACGTGTGGCTGACATTGGCAGGCAATGCCGGGCCGGTTGATATCTTGAAGGGCATATCCGTGGATGTGCGCCAAGGCGAGAGCCTTGGGCTGGTTGGGCCGTCCGGCTCGGGCAAATCTTCGTTACTGATGCTGATGGGCGGGCTGGAGCGGGCCAGCCGGGGCGCGGTTGTGGCGCTGGGGTCGGAGCTGGGCGCGATGGACGAGGACGGTCTGGCGCGGTTCCGGCGCGGGCGGATGGGGGTGGTGTTTCAGTCGTTCCATCTGATCCCGACCATGACGGCGCTGGAAAACGTGGCGATGCCGATGGAAATTGCCGGGCTGGCCGACGCTTTTGACCGCGCCGAGGCCGAGTTGGAGGCGGTGGGTCTGGGGCCGCGCCGTCATCACTATCCGGCGCAGATGTCGGGGGGCGAGCAGCAAAGGGTGGCTTTGGCCCGGGCGGTGGCGCCGCGTCCGGCGATTTTGCTGGCGGATGAGCCGACAGGCAATCTGGACTCGGTGAACGGGGCCGCGATCATGGAGTTGATCTTTGGCCTGCGCGACCGGCACGGGGCAACCCTTGTGCTGGTGACGCATGCGCCGGAGCTTGCGGCGCGCTGTGACCGGGTGGTGCGGTTGGTCGACGGGCGTGTTGACGGCGGTGCGGCGTGAGGTGCCTGTTCATGGGCTGCCAGCACAATGCCCGCGCTGGGTGCGCTGGTGCGTTCCAGCAGACAAGCTGCGGACTGTCTTGTGGTGGCGCGGCATGAGTTTGGCATTGGCATGGCGCATCGCGCGGCGGGAATTGCGCGGCGGTTTGCGCGGGTTTGCCGTGTTTCTGGCCTGCCTTGCGCTGGGCGTCGCGGCCATTGCCAGTGTGGGCATGGTGCGATCTGCCATCGCCGCAGGGCTGACCGAACAAGGCGCGGTTCTGCTGGGCGGGGACGCGCAGATCGAGTTCACCTACCGCATGGCCAGCCCGGCAGAGCGGGCCTATATGGACGAAATAGCAATTCAAGTATCTGAAATCGTTGATTTCCGGTCGATGGCCGTGGTCGGTGATGCGCATGTGTTGACGCAAGTGAAGGCCGTGGATGACGCCTATCCGTTGCTGGGCGCGGTCGAGGTGGAGGGCGGCGCATTCCCGGCGGTGCTGGACGGTGCGGGTGGTTTGCCCGGTGCGGTGATGGACGGCGTGATGGCCGATCAGTTGGGCCTTGCGTTGGGCGACCGCTTCAAGCTGGGCCTGCAGGAATTTGTGCTGACCGCGCGGCTGCTGCGCGAACCGGATTCGGCCACGGGCGGCTTTGCTCTGGCCCCGCGCACCCTTGTGCGGACAAAGGATCTTGCGGCTTCTGGGTTGCTGGCGGCGGGAACCTTGTTTGACAGTTCGTACCGACTGGATCTGCCCGAGGGGGCCGATCTGGCGGCGCTTGAGGCGCAGGCCGAGGCGCAGTTTCGCGATCAGGGCCTGCGCTGGAGCGACAGCCGACGGGCCGCCCCCGGGGTGGAGCGGTTTGTCGAACGCATCGGGTCGTTTCTGGTGCTGGTGGGCCTTGCCGGTCTGGCCGTGGGTGGCGTCGGCGTCGCGGCCGCGGTGCGGTCTTACCTTGAGTCCAAGATTTCCACCATCGCCACCTTGCGCACTTTGGGCGCGACGGGGGGGCTGATTTTTCAGGCCTATCTGCTGCAGATCGCGGTGCTTGTGGTCATTGGCGTCGGTCTGGGGCTGGCCTTGGGCGTGGGCCTGCCGGTCGCCTTGGCGGGCCCGATTGAAGCCGCCTTGCCGTTCCCGGCAGACGTGGCGTTTTATCCCCGCCCGGTGGCCGAGGCGGCATTCTATGGTGTCACATCCGCGTTTCTGTTTGCGCTGTGGCCGCTGGCGCGCAGTGAAGGTGTGCGCGCGGCGGCGCTGTATCGCGGCGGTTTGGCCGGTGGATGGCCGCGCAAGCGTTATGTCGTCGCACTGGTGGTGTTGGCGGCGCTGCTGATTGGCGGCGCGGTGTCTCTGTCGGGCACGGCGACACTGGCACTGGGCACAGCGGGCGGCGTGGTGGCGGCGCTTGTGGTGCTGGCGCTGTCGGCCTGGGGATTGGCGCGGCTGGCACGGCGGTTTGCGCGCAGCGGGTTCCTGCGCGGGCGGGTGGCGTTGCGGCTGGCTTTGGCGTCGATTGGCGCGCCACGGGCCGAGACGATGCAGGTGGTGCTGGCGCTGGGGCTGGGTCTGTCGGTTCTGGCGGCGGTGGGGCAGATCGACGCCAATCTGCGCATTTCGATAGAGCGGGATCTGCCCACGCGTGCGCCATCTTATTTCTTTGTGGACATTCAACCCGATCAGATTGACGGCTTCCGCGCCAGACTCGCCGACAATCCGGCGGTGTCCAAGGTGGAAAGCGCACCGATGCTGCGCGGGATCATCAGCAAGATCAATGGCCTGGATGCGCGTGAGGTGGCGGGTGACCACTGGGTTGTGCGCGGAGACCGCGGCATCACCTATGCCGATCTGCAGCCCGACAATGCCGTGGTGACGGCGGGGGCATGGTGGCCTGCGGGCTATGACGGTGCGCCACAGATTTCGTTTGCGGCAGAGGAAGCCGAGGAAATCGGCCTGAAATTGGGTGACCGGTTGACCGTGAACATACTGGGCCGTGACATCGAGGCCGAAATCACCAGCTTTCGCACGGTTGATTTTTCCAATGCCGGGATGGGGTTTGTGCTGACGCTGAACGCGGCGGCAGTGGCGGGCGCGCCGCACAGCCATATCGCAACGGTCTATTCCGAAGGCGAGGCCGAGGCCGGGATCTTGCGCGATCTGGCGCGGGCCTATCCCAACATCACGGCGATCGGCGTGAAGGCCGCGATTGGCCGGGTAACCGAGGCGCTGGGCGCGATTGCTCAGGCGACGACATTGGCCGCAATGGCGACCTTGATCACAGGCTTCGTTGTGCTGATCGGGGCCGCGGCAGCGGGTGAACGTGCGCGGGTCTATGAGGCGGCGGTGCTTCGGGTGCTGGGGGCGTCTCGCGGGCGCATTCTGGCCAGTTTTGCCATGCGGGCGGCTTTGATGGGGGCGGCGGCGGGCATTGTGGCCATTGTCGCCGGTGGCATTGCCGGATGGGCGGTGATGACCTTTGTGATGGAGGCCGCGTACAGCTTTGAAGCGGGTTCTGCGCTGATCATCGTGTTGGGCGGCATTGGCGCCACATTGCTGGCCAGCCTGATCTTTGTGCTGCGCCCCCTGGCGGTGCGCCCGGCGCAGGTGTTGCGGTCGCAAGAATAGCGCGCGGGGCCTTGCCTTCGGGCCACAGGGCGGCGGGCCTTTCAGACCTCTGGTTGGTGCTACGCCCGCAAATTCTTGCCGTGCAGCGGGCCGATGGGGCCGGTTCAGTTCGTGATCAGGTGATAGCTGTTGCGCATCGCGCCGTTGTTCTGGACGGTGACGTAGAAATAGCCGTTCCAGCTGGGTGAAAAATCGCAGTAGATCTTGTCGGACCAACTGACATCAAAGCAGATGGTGTGGCCGTTTTCATCGGTCACCAGCAGGTCGAGATTGGCATCACCGTCGCCCAGCACCGCCACCTCGGCATAGCTGTCGCCGTAAAACGGGATCTCCCAGACGTCGGATTGCCCGGCGGACAGCTGTGACAGGGTGGACGAAGCCCCCGCGACCCGGCCCCGGCTGCCTTCAACCGCCACATCTTCGATCAGCCCGGCGATCACCTCGTCTTCCCCGGCCAGCATTTTGGCGGCGGTCATCATGGTGGCGGCATCGGTTGGGGCGTCGGCCCCCTTGGCCTGATCCGGCAGGGCGTCGCCCTTGGTTTCCTTGGTGTGTGTCACCGCTTTGACCTCGACCGAAGCCGCAAGTTTGGCGGCGGTCAAAACCATCAACGCGTCTTTGTTGGCCATGCCCAGCAGATAAAGCTCTTGCGCCATTGCCAAAGACGCCACGCCACCTTTGGTGCCTGTCGCCGCGGTGTTCACGTTGGCGCCTTTGGTCTGGGGGCTGCCCTCGGCCATCGCGGAAGGGGCCATGGCGATCAGCGCGGTGGCGGCCAGCATCGGCCAAATTGGTTTCAGGGACATGGCAGATCCAATGCTGATGATGCGCCGTCTGGGCCGGCGTCTCCGGACCTTGCCAGCCATCGGGCGGCTTGGGAAGTGGCGAGCTTGTGGCAAATGCCGTCACTGCGGGCTTTCGCACGGGCTGACTTCGCGCTAGCACTTGGCGCAGCAGGGGGGCGGTATGCGGGCGATTTTTGAGACGTTGATGGGGTTTGACACTGTCAGTTCGCGGCCAAACATGGGCCTGATGGTCTATGTGCAGGGTCTGTTGGCCAATGCCGGGATCGGTTCGGTGCTGATCCCGGATGCGGGCGGCGGCAAGGCCAATCTTTACGCCACGGTCGGGCCTGCGGGCGTGGGCGGTGTGATGCTGTCGGGGCATACGGATGTGGTTCCGGTCGAAGGGCAGGCCTGGACACTGCCGCCCTTTGCCCTGACCGAGCGGGATGGGCGTTATCATGGGCGCGGGGCGGCGGACATGAAGGGTTTTGTCGCCTGCGCCCTTGCCGCGATGATTGACGCTGCGGCGCGGCCATTGCGGGTGCCGCTGCATCTGGCACTGTCTTATGACGAGGAAATCGGCTGCATGGGCGTGCGCAGCCTGATCGACATGTTGGACGCGGCCCCGGTGCGGCCCCGGTTCTGCATTGTGGGGGAACCCACAGGGATGCAGGTGGCCACCGGGCACAAGGGCAAGATCGCGTTGCGGGCCACTTGCGTGGGGCGTGAGGGGCATTCGGCACTGGCGCCCATGGCGCTGAACTCGCAGCATCTGGCGGCGGTTTTGGTTGGCGTGGTGCGGGGCGTGCAGGCGCGGGTGGCAACACAGGGCCTGCGCGATGGCGACTATGATGTGCCCTATTCGACGCTGCACGTCGGCAAGCTGAACGGCGGGGTGCAGGTGAACATCGTGCCCAACAGCGCGGTGGTGGATTTTGAGATCCGCTCGCTGGCGGGTGAAGATACCGACGCGCTGATCGCCGAGTTGCGGGCGGGGGCCGAAGCGATTGTGTCGCCCTTGCGGGCAGACTTCCCCGAGGCGGAGATCCGGCTCGAGCGGCTTTGGGATTATCCGGGTCTGGGCACATCTTCGGATGCGGGCGTTGTGAATTTCGTCAAGGGCCTGACCGGCGCGAATGGCACGATCAAGGTGGCCTTTGGCACCGAGGGCGGGTTGTTCGACACGCAGCTTGGCATTCCGACGGTGATCTGCGGGCCGGGCTCGATGGCGCAGGGGCACAAGCCGGATGAATTTGTGACGGTGGAGCAGATGGCGCGCTGTCAGGCGATGCTGGCAGCATTGATCGGTCGCTGCGAGGTGGGGTTTTAGCCTGTTGCACCGGGAATCCGTTTTCCCCACGCCGCCCCGGACCTGATCCGGGGCCTCACCCTGTCAACCAGAG
>JANPOY010000163.1:0-16221 GCA_031428215.1 Paracoccaceae bacterium | reverse complement strand
CGGGCCGGTGGTTTGCGCGCCAAGCACCGGCTTGCCGCCCATTGGTCCCATTCGGCGGCTTGTCGGTGTTTTGAGCGCAAACCACCGGCCCAAACCCCGCCCCACGGATCAACTGTCCTACAATCGTGTCTGGCCGGTTGTTCATGCTCGCCCCCTTGTCCGATCAATCACCGCGACCGCCGCCGCAGCAGCGGCCGGGTCGGGGCGCCGCGTGACCCGCAAAACCGCGTCACGGTCCAGATCGACCCTCAGGCCGTGCAGACTGTCGGGGGTGATCTCAGCCATTCACGCCAACCATATCATCATCCCCACCATGGCAAACATCACCAGCAGGGCATAGGTCGCCACCATGCCACTCATCCGGGCGTTGGAGTATTTCTGTTTGGGCTGTGGGCCGTCGGCAGCGTCCGTCAAAGACGCAAGCTGCGGCGCGGGCATGGGGTCGTCCCCGGTCGCGTGCGGCGGCGGGGCGGGTTGAGTCAGGATGCCCTTTGCATCGGCATCGGGCAGGGGTTCGAATTCCACAGGCGGGATGTCCTCAGCATAGCTGCCGATCAAGGTCAGGCGCGGATCGGGGTGCAGGGTGACGGGGCGGTTGGCAAAAGCTGCGCCGAACAAGATCAGGACTTGGCCTTGCAGCGCGTCCAGTCGGGCGCGGTCGGGGGCCAGTTGCGCCTCGGGGATGGCGTTGCCGCTGATCAGGTATCCGCACAGGCCAAGGCCAGTCAGGTCCACCAGATCGAAGATTTCGACGAAATCGTGGTCCAGGGCATCGACACCCAACAACGCTGCAACCGGATCGAGCAGATCGGCGGGCTGCGGGCCCGGGTTGAAGGCCGAAACCGCCGCCGGATCGTGGCGGGTCAGCGCCGCAGCCTCGGCTGCCGTCATGTTCAGCGCAAATACCCAAAGGCGGTGCGCCTCTGGCGAAATTGTAAGCGTCATTTTATGGGGCCGTAGGGTGTGTGTTTGCACGCATCAGCCCCCATGCACCCGGACAGGTGCGTGCAAGCACACACCCTAAAGTCATCATACCATCACCCCCACCGCCGCCCGCCCCCGCTCTGCCCGCAGGTTCCGCGCCAGAAGATCCATGCAGGCCATGCGCACCGCCACGCCCATCTCGACCTGTTCCTGAATGACCGAGCGGTTGATGTCATCGGCCAGATCGCCGTCAATCTCGACCCCCCGGTTCATCGGGCCGGGGTGCATGACAATGGCATCCGGCTTGGCGTAGGACAGCTTTTCGGCGTCAAGGCCAAAGCGGTGGTAATATTCACGCTCTGACGGGATAAATCCGCCGTCCATGCGTTCCTTTTGCAGGCGCAGCATCATCACCACATCGGCGCCTTCCAGACCCTTGCGCATGTCGTCGTAAAGCTCGCAGCCGAAATGTTCGACACCCGCAGGCATCAGGGTCGGCGGCGCGATCAGGCGCAGGCGGTTTTCCATTTTCCCCAGCAGGATCAGGTTGCTGCGCGCCACGCGGGAATGCGCAATATCGCCACAAATCGCAATTGTCAGGCGCTGAATGCGGCCCTTGGCCCGCCGGATCGTCAATGCATCCAGCAAGGCCTGCGTCGGGTGTTCATGCCGCCCGTCGCCCGCGTTCAGCACGGCGCAGTTGACCTTGGACGCCAGCAGGTTCACCGCGCCGGACGAGGGGTGCCGCACCACCAGAAGATCCGGCTGCATCGCGTTCAGGGTCATCGCGGTGTCGATCAGGGTTTCGCCCTTTTTCACCGAGGAATGCGCCACCGACATGTTCATGACATCCGCGCCCAGGCGTTTCCCGGCCAGCTCAAAACTTGCCTGCGTGCGGGTCGAATTTTCAAAGAACATGTTGATCTGCGTCAGCCCCGCCAAGGCATCCGACGACTTCACCGTGCGCCGGTTCAGATCGACATAACGGTCGGCCAGATCCAGAACGGACAGGATCTCCTGCGGGTTCAGATGCTCGATCCCCAGCAGATGGCGGGCGCGGAAGGTCATGGGCGATGTCCTTGTCGTTTGCCCGCTTATGGCAAAGCGAGGGCTTGGGGGCAAGCGTTAGGGCAGCGCGGGGGTGCAGGGCACATCCTGCGGGTCGATCCCGGTTTTGACAAAGCCGTGATAGCGAAAAGACCAGCGCAGAACGCGATTGCCGTCGGCGGCGCGCAGCAGGATAGGCTTGGGCGTTGTCAGCCCCATCAGCGGGCGTGCTTGGTCCATCGACAACCGCTGCGGGCCAATCGCCAGACAGCGCGGTTGGTCTGGCAGGATGCGGGCGGCATCGGCCAGAAGTTGACGCTCCAAGCACATCGAATCCGCTACGATCACTGCCAGCCACAATGACAGCCCCAGCACCGCCGCCCGCGCCAGACCGCGCAGACGGACACCAGAGGCCAGCGCCACTGCTGCGAGAAAAGCAAATATCCCCAGATGCACCGCCAGCGGATGCAGGTTTCCCGACAGGGCGCTGCCAACCATCACGGCGACCAGCCCCGCCGGGACCACCATGGCAAGCCCCGCCAGCAGGTCATCCACCAATGGCGGCGCAGCAAGACCGGCCAGATCAAGCGCCGTGCGCCGCCATAAGTGCCACCCCCAGCGCACCACCAGACCGGCCGCAATGCCCCCGAACAACAGCACAAAGCCCATGAAAATCATTGCGGTGCCCAGACCATGCCCCACACCGGGGTCGTAAGGCGTGTTGCCATAGGCTCCAAGCGCCAGCAGCGCGATACCGCCCAACCCACCCAGCCGCAGCGCATAGCGCGCGGGCAGGATCATCCCGGCGAGGGGCAGGATCAGCAGGGCTTCCATGCGCGGGGTTATACTGTCTGGCACTTGCCCCGGCAACGCCCTACCCTGCCCCCATGGGAATCGCATCGGACATTGCAGAGGATTGGCACGCGTCGCTGGCGGCGCTGGCATGGCAGGTTGATCTGGGCGCGACAGAGGTGATCGGCGACGCGCCGCTGAATCGCTATGATCTGCCAGAGGCCGCCAAACCCCTGCCCCGGATGGCAGTGGTCGCTGAGGCTGAAATGTCTGCGCCGTCGATTGCAGATCCGGTGGCCGCAGCCGAGGCCGCCGCAGATGCCGCGCAGTCTCTGCCGGATTTGCGTGCCGCCCTTGACGGGTTCGAGCCATGTGAGTTGAAAAAAGGCGCCCGCAATCTGGTGTTCGGGCAAGGCCAGACGGGCGCGCGGGTGTTAATCCTGGCCGACGCGCCCGCGGTGGAGGACGACCGCGAGGGCGCTTGTTTCGTCGGTGCGGCGGGCGGGCTTTTGGACCGCATGTTTGCGGCGATTGGCATGGCGCGCGACAGCAGCGATCCGACGCGTGCCCTCTATCTTACCCATGTGTCGCCCTGGCGCGCGCCGCAAGACCGCGCGCTGCACCGCAATGAGATCGCCATGCTGCAGCCTTTTGTGGCCCGCCACATCGGTCTGGTGAACCCTGATGTGATCGTGACTATGGGCAGCGCGGCCCAGGCCGCCTTGCTGCAGGCCGACGCCACACCACGCGCGCGGGGGCAATGGGGGCAGGCTTTGGGCAAACCGGTTCTGTCGATGACCCACCCCAGGCTGTTGCTGCGCACCCCTGCCGCCAAGCGCGAGGCTTGGGCGGATTTGCTGGCCTTGCAGGCGAAGCTGCGCGGATAGGTTTCAGGGCGCGGGACAGCCCGCGATTTCCACCGACGTATTGCCCCGCAGCACCGTCACCGTCACGCCAGAGCGGTCCAGCGCAAAGGGCGCGCCTGATCCCGTCACCAGTTCCGTTACCGCCGTCAGCACGCCACCTGCGCGGCTGGTCACCGCCTCTGCCACCCAGACAGAAACATCGCGGGTTTCAAACACCACCGTCTCTGCCCCGCGCTGTGGCAAAGTCAACGTCGCGGTCAGCCGCAGCCCATCCTCAATCGGGTCCACGGTGCAGCTGATGCCGGCCAGCCCCGCCTCATCCGCCGAGTGTGGCCGCGATTTCAGCGCGGCGCGGATGGCGTCATCCGGCACGCCCGGATTGGCCAACTCTGCCTGCACATCAATCGCGGCGGGCATGCAGATGTCTTTGCACACGCCCAGATCCACCCGCGCCCGCAGCAATATCGGCTGTCCCGGCGTGATCGGCGTCACCTCCAACGGCAACACAAGATCGGTCTGATAGCCGATCGTCTGCATGCCGTTGGTGTGAAACACCTCGGGGCTGGGCCAATGGATGCGGATCGACTTTACATTCTGCGATCCCGACCAGTCAAACAGCGGCGGGATGCCCGCATCGCCGGGGCTGCGCCAATAGGTCTTCCAATGCGGCGCCAGGGTCAGGGCCAGACCGCTCATGTGGTGGCCGTTTTCCATCTGCCAACCGGGCAGCAGGGCGGCGGCCAGAATTTCATCCTGCGTGGTCGCCGCCCCCGGAAGGGCAGCGCAGATCAACAAGGCGGCGGTCAGGGCGAGGTGTCTTTGAATCATGCTGCTAAAATAGGCAAAGCGGCTGTAATGGGAAATCACGAAAAGGCGATGCCCGCGCGATCAGTCAGCCCTTGAGACAGCGCCATCACAGGGCCATCTTGGGGGAAGGATCACAGCGGGACGCGATTCGATGGAACTGTGCGGTAAACTTCTGGTGGCGATGCCCGGTTTGGGCGACCCGCGCTTTGAACATGCGGTCATTCTGGTCTGCGCGCATTCGGATGACGGCGCGATGGGGTTGATCGTCAACAAGGTGGTGCCCGATCTGTCCTTTGGCAGCCTGCTCGATCAACTCAGCATCCCGCGCGCGCCGATGGGGCGGGATATTCATGTGCATTTCGGCGGCCCGGTCGAACGCGGGCGCGGTTTTGTGCTGCATTCGCGCGACTATCAGGGCGGGCCTGCGACCATGAAGATTGCGGGCGGCTATGGCATGACCGCCACGCTGGATGTGCTGGAGGCGATGGCCCAAGGTGCCGGGCCGTCACGCGCGCTGCTGGCCTTGGGCTATTCGGGCTGGGCGCCGGGGCAGCTGGAGGCAGAGATTGCCCGCAACGACTGGCTGACGGTCGAGGCTGCGCCGGGGCTGATTTTCTCGGATGACAATGGCGGCAAATGGTCGGGGGCGCTGCGCAGCATGGGGATAGATCCGTTGAACCTGTCGGCGGCGGCTGGGCGGGCGTAGCCGCCCCCACACCCGATTTTTCGCCGAAAAACAGCGCCTTACGGCTTTGGTTTGTCGTCAAAGTCCTTCATCAGAATGCGGTTTGCATCGCCGCTTGGGTCGTCAAACTGTTTGGTCCGCATTGCCCAAAAGAACGCCACCAACCCGACGCCCCCCAGCACCAGCGACACCGGGATCAGAATGGTCAGGATCTCCATGGTTATTTCAACCTCAATGCGTTCAGCGATACGGTGATCGAGGACAGGCTCATCGCCAAGGCCGCAGCCAAAGGCGTGGCAGCCCCGATCAAGGCCAAGGGCACCGCGATGACATTGTAGGCGGCCGAGATGCCAAAGTTTTCCACCATCCGCCGCGTGGCCTGCCGGGCAATCCGGGTGGCATCACCGATCGGGGCCATATTCTGCCCCAACAGCACAATGTCCGACGCCGTGCGCGCGGCGTCCAGCGCCGTGGCCGGAGAGATTGACACATGCGCCGCAGCCAGCGCCGCCGTGTCGTTCAGCCCGTCGCCCACCATCAGCACGCGGCGGCCCTGATCGGTCAGGCGGCGCACCATCGCGGCCTTTTCAGCGGGCAGCGCGCCATGGGTCCAGTCCTTGATGCCCAACCGGTCAGCCAAAGCCCGCACCGCGCCTTCGACATCGCCGGAAATCAGTTTGATATCCATACCTTGCGCTGTCAGCGCGGCAACTGCGGCTTCGGCACCGGGGCGCAGACGGTCGGCGAAGGTGAAGGCCAAGGGCGCGGCATCGCCCAGCGCCAGATAGGTGGCAGTGACCTCCAGCGGCGTGGCCCCGCACCAGGTGGCCCGGCCAAGGCGGACGGTCTGGCCCTGCCATTGGCCTTCGACGCCATAGCCCGGCACCTCGCGCAGATCGGTCACGGCGGCGGCGGGGATGTCACGCGTGGCCTCTGTCAGCGCCACCGACAGCGGATGGCTGGACGCCGCTGCCAAAGCCGCCGCGATGGCCATGGTTGCAGGGCTGTGGCTGTCAAGATTGGTCGATTCAGGCGTGCCCATGGTCAAAGTGCCGGTTTTGTCGAACACCACCGTGTCGACATCCGCCAACCGCTCCAACGCGGTGCCGTGTTTGATCAGCAGGCCTTTGCGGAACAGCTTGCCAGAGGCCGCCGTCACCACCGCAGGCACGGCCAGACCCAAGGCACAGGGGCAGGTGATGATCAAAACCGCCGCCGAGATGTTGATGGCAAAGCGCAGATCGCCGCCGGTTTGCCACATCCAATAGCCAAAGGCGCTGAAGGACAGGATATGCACCAAGGGCGAATACAGTCGCGCGGCACGTTCGGCCAAAGTGGTGTATCGGATCTTCGCATTTTCGGCCACCGCCACCAGATCGGCCATGCGGTGCAGGGAACTGTCGCGCCCCGCCGCCGTGACGCGCAGGGTCAGCGGCCCGGTCAGATTGACCTCACCCGCCGAAACAACCGTGCCCGGCCCGGCGAACACCGGCAGGCTTTCCCCGGTCAACAGGCTGCGGTCCACCTCTGACGCGCCATCCGTCACCACGCCGTCCACCGGCATCCGCCCGCCCGGACGCACGCGCACCAGATCGCCCGCCACCACCTCGGAAATCGCGCGCACGACTTCCACGCCGTCCACCAGCACGGTCGCACGCGGCACCTCTAACGCGGCCAACTCTTCGGCGGCGGATCGGGCGACGGCGCGGGTGCGGTGATCGAGATAGCGGCCCAGCAGCAGGAAAAAGCACAGCATCACGGCGGCGTCGAAATAGGCGTGGTGGCCGGAATAGATCGTCTCGAACAGCGAAATCGAGGTCGCAAGGATCAGCGCCAACGAGATCGGCACATCCATCCCCAGCCGCCACACCCGCAGCGCCGCCCATGCCGATCTGAAAAACGGCTGGCCGGAAAAGATCACCGTCGGAATGGCGATCAGCGCCGAAATCCAGTGGAACATGTCGCGGGTGGCAGCCTCGGCCCCCGACCACACCGCCACCGACAACAGCATCACATTCATCATCGCAAAGAACGCAACGCCCAGCCGCATCAGCAAATCGCGGCCCTGCTTGTCGGTTTCGGTCGCCGACAAAAGCCCTGCGTCCAGCTCGTGCGCCTCATAGCCCACCGATTTCAACGCGGCGATCAGCTGCGGCGCGGTGATGGCGGCGTCAGCATCCACCGACACCCGCCGCAAGGTCAGATTGACGCGCGCCGAATGCACACCCTTTATCCCCGCCAGCCCGGATTCGACCGTGGAAATGCAAGCCGCGCAATGGGCCGTGGGCAGTGACAGCATCAGCCGTGCGTGTTTGGGCGCGGCCATCTGCGCCAATTGTAGCGCCGAAGGCATCACCGCGCAGGCCGGGCAGGCCGAAGGTGAGGCGTGGCCCGCGTCAAACTGATCCACCGGGGCTGCAAGCGTCATGACCTAGCCTTTCACGAACAGGTCAATGCGCTGGCGGAATTTGGTGCCATTCTGCGCCACCGCGTCCACCTGCATCATCCATTTGCCGGGGGCCAAACGGGCCGATGCCACATAGATCCCGGCGTCGCGGGCAAAACGCGGGCGGCTGTCATCCTCGGCTTCGGTGGTGCGCCCGACCAGCACATCCAGGTTTTGCAGCAGCACCGGCAAGCCATCCGCATCGGTGAAGGCCAGCCGCAACTCACCCTTGGTCGCATCATAGCCGGGTGCCAGCACCCAAGCCAAAGCCTGCTGCGCCGCGCGGTCAGCGTCAAAATCCTGACTGGCGACGTAGGAATTCGCCACCTCCAGCCCCGGAAAGGTCGAGATGGCCTTGTAGGCCATCACCAGATTCACCCCGATGATCACCGCAAAGGCCGAAACCGTGATCGCCAGCACGTGCCGCCCTGTCAATTCGCGCATGTCAGTTTGCCTCTTTGCCATAGAACAACGAATCCTGATGGACCCGGTCGGTGCCGGGGAATGCCGCGGTCCCCAGATCTTCAACCCAGAGCCGCAGTTCGGTGCGTTCCTGGGTCGCCGCCAAAGACCCCGCGGGTGCCGTGATATACAGCCTCTGGGTTTTGGTCTCATTGGCAGGCACCAGGACTTTCAAGCCATCCTCCCCCTCCAGCCCCAGAACAAAAGTCGCGTCCGAGGTGGCCGAGAAGGTGAAATAGCGATCCTCGCCATGCTTGTTGCGCAGGCGCAGGTCATAGGTGTTGCGGATCGAGCCATCCGACAGAATCACGTACTGCGGATTGCGCACGGGCGTCACGTTGATGTCGATTTCCGTGCGCAGGAACAACGCCACCACCATGGCCACCCCCACCCCACCCCACAGCGCGGTGTAAAGGATGGTGCGCGGGCGGAAGACGTGTTTCCAGACCGATTTTGGCACCTCGCCGGCGCGTTCGCGGGTTTCATCGGTGAAGGCCAGATAGCCGATCAGATCACGCGGCTTGCCGATCTTGTCCATCACGTCGTTGCAGGCGTCGATGCACAGCCCGCAGGTGATGCAGGCCATCTGCTGGCCATCGCGGATGTCGATCCCCATCGGGCAGACATTGACGCAGGCCATGCAGTCGATGCAATCGCCGTTGGTTTCCACGGTTTGCTTGCCGCGAGGCTCACCCCTCCAGTCGCGGTAACCAATGGTCAGGGTGTCTTCATCCATCATCGCGGCCTGAATGCGTGGCCACGGACAGGCGTAGATGCAGATCTGCTCGCGCGCGAAGCCCCCAAAGAAGAACGTCGTCGCGGTCAGAATGGCCATGGTGACATAGGCGACCGGATGCGCGGTGCCGCGCAGCAGATCAACCGCCAGCGTCGGCGCGTCGGTGAAATAGAACACCCAAGCCCCGCCGGTGGCCAGACCGATCAACAGCCACAGCGTCCACTTGACCGCCGATTTGCGGATTTTCTCGGCATCCCAGGTCTGGCGGTGCAGGCGGATGCGGGCGTTGCGATCGCCCTCGACCCAGCGTTCGACCAGAATATAAAGGTCGGTCCAGACGGTTTGCGGACAGGCATAGCCGCACCAGACCCGGCCCGCCGCGCTTGTGAACAGGAACAACCCCAGCCCGGCCATGATCAACAGACCGGCAATGAAGTAAAACTCATGCGGCCAGATCTCGATCATGAAAAAGAAGAACCGCCGCCCCGCCATGTCGATCAACACCGCCTGATCGGGCAGGTTGGGTCCACGGTCCCACCGGATAAACGGGGTGATGTAGTAAACCCCCAGCAACACCGCCATCAACCCCCATTTCAGGTTGCGGAAGCTGCCCTTCACCCGGCGCGGAAAGATCGGCTCGCGCGCGGCATAAAGGCTGGGCGGTGGGGTGTCGGGGCTGGTCACGCAGATTCTCCGAGGCAACTGCGGCGGCGGCAGGTTGCCCTTGGTATCGCCGCTTTGCAGCAACACCACCTTGACCTGAATCAATAACCACATCCCGGAGTCAGCTTTGTCGCAGCCCCGCGTGATCGGCTTTGACGCAGATCGTCCCGCCTGCCATCCTGCGGTAACGGCCCCGCAGAGGGCCAGACGTACCGGGGGGGAAGCCATGTCCGAAAAACGCAGCGCAGCACATGCTGAAGAGTTTTCCGCCGCCGAAATCGGGGCATTGGCGCATCTCTATCGCGGCGAGGTCTATCGCTCGACGGTCTGGCGCACCCGACTGGACACCACGACCAACTGGGCGGTGGTCACGCTGGGCGTGGCGCTGTCGATCACGTTTTCCTCGCCCGAGGCGTCACCGCTGCCCTTGGTGCTGGTCGGCATCCTGATCTTGCTGTTTCTGGCGCTGGAAGCCCGGCGCTATCGCTATTTCTCGGTCTGGCGCGGCCGGGCGCGCTGGCTGGAGCAGCATTTCTATGTGCCGATGCTGATTGATGGCAATCTGCTGACGGAAGAGAACTGGCAATCGGTGCTGGCCGAAGATTACCGCAACCCGCAATACCACATCAGCTATCTGGTGGCCGTCGCCCGGCGTGTGCGCAGCAACTACCTGTGGATTCTGCTGATCCAGACAGTGGCCTATTGCGGCAAACTGATGGTGCATCCTTATGGAGTGGCCAATTGGCAGGAATTCGTCAAACGCGCCGACATTGGACCGATTCCCGGTGAGTTGGTCCTGACGATGGGGTTTGTCTACATTCTGGCCTGGACGGCGCTGGCGCTGTGGGTCACGGGGCTTGATGCCAGACGCAACCGGGCGCGCGGCGGGACGACCACGATGGGGTGATGCGCGTTTGTCGGGATCAACTCTGCGCCGCAGCCCCCGCTTGCCGCAAAAGCCAAGTGCAGAAAATCTGCAAGGCCGGGCGCGACGGGCCGGGGCGGGTGACCATGTGATAACCCTCAAACTCCTGATCCTCATAGAGCAGGCGCAACCGTCCCGCCGCCAGATCTGCCGCCACGAAATCGCGCGCAACAATCGCCACGCCGCGGCCATCGCGGGCGGCGTCCAGCAGCAGATTGCCAGGCAGGGAAATCAACCCTGCCCCCTGCCCGCGCGTCAGGCCTTGCTTGTTCAAAAAAGTCATGGCCTCGGTTGTGCCCAGTTTCTGCAACCACGGCAGATTGGCCAGATGGTCGGGCGTGCAGGGCACACCCATGGGGACAAGGCTGGGGGCGGCCACCACGATCAAGCCCGACCGCATCAAAAGCTGCGCCGACAGCCCCGGCCAGTCGCCATTGCCATAGCGCAGGCCCACATCCGCCTCACGCCCGATGTCGCGTATCTCGGATGAGGAGTCGATCATCAGATCAATGTCAGGGTGGCGGGCGCGAAAATCGGGCAGACGTGGCATCAGCCAACCGCTGGCAAAAATGCTGGTTGTGGTGATGCGCAACGGACGATCCGCATCGGTCCCGGTCAAATCCGCAAGCGTTGCGGCAATGGCGGCAAAGCTGGTGTCCAACGTGTCCGCCAGTTTGCGACCCGCAACGGTCAGGTTCAATTTGCGCCCGCCGCGCTCTACCAAGGAGAGGCCCAAATGCGCCTCAAGCGCGCGGATCTGCTGACTGATCGCGGCATGGGTCACGCCAATCCGCGCGCCTGCTTGGTCCAGACTGTCAGACTGCGCAAAAGCCGCAAAGGCGCGCAGAGCCGAGAGTTGCGGGAAGCCGCGCCAGTTCATCATGATAGCTGGCCTTACATATTGGAAGAATCGCTGAGTGGATATGAAGCGATTTTGCCCGGATATTGGCAGCATATCCAAGCCACAGGAGATAGCCATGTTAGAATTTCTTGCAAAAGCCCTGCGGATCGCCGTCCGCTTTGATCTGCAGAAGGACCAAGAAAAGGTGGCGCGGCAGCAGCGTTGGGAGGATGAATATTTCTGGCAGGGCCGCAAAGGCACGCCGGGGGAATGGCCGGGGCGCTAGATTAAGTCGGTTGGGGCGCGGCATTGGCAGCGGGGGCTGTCTGCCCCCGCACCCCCGAGGATATTTGCGCAGAGAGGATGTAAATTTTAGGCAAATTGTTGAGATTTGAAACAGCAAAGGCCCCCGGCGCAAACCGGGGGCCTTTGATTTCAGCCAAACCATGTTACTCGCCGCCGCCCAGACTGTGGACATAGGTGGCCACGGCGCGGATTTCGTCTTCGGACAGTTTTCCGGCCCAGGCCGGCATCACGCCAAAGCGGGCTTTGCTGATGCTTTCGGTCAGCGTCTCGCGGCTGCCGCCGTAAAGCCAGACCGCATCGGTCAGGTTCGGCGCGCCTTGCGCCCGGTCGCCCAGGCCCGCTTCGCCATGACAGGCCACGCAGTTGTCGGCAAACAGCACAGCCCCGGCAGTGGCCGCCGCCGCGTCATGCTCTTGCCCCGACAGTTGCAGCACATAATCCACCACCTGACCGATCTGCACGGCGTCGAGCACTGCGTCGGTGCCAAACTTGGGCATTTCCGAATAGCGCGCATCAGCGTCAGTGGTGTTGCGGATGCCGTGACGGATGGTGGCGTGGATGTCGGCCATCTCGCCGCCCCACAGCCAGTCATCGTCGAGCAGGTTGGGATAGCCCTTGCCCTGCACGCCCGCCGCGCCCGAGCCATGACACTGCGCACAAAAGGTCTTGAACACCGAGGCCCCCGCCGACGTGGCATAGGTCGTCAGCGCGGCATCGGCCGGAATCGCGGTCAGATCAGCGGCGACCAGAGCGGCCTTCATGCCCGCGTTGGCATCGTCAAAGCGTTTGATCTCTGCCGCGACATCACTGCGGGTGTTCTGGTCCAGATAGCCGCGGGTGGCCCCGGTGATCAGCGGCCATGCCGGATAGGCGATGGTGTACCAGATGCCCCAGATCACACAGAGATACAGCGTCCACAGCCACCAGCGCGGCAGCGGGTTGTTGTATTCCTCGATCCCATCCCAGCTGTGGCCGGTGGTGCCAACGTCCTGGGCGGTTTTCTTCACTTGCTTGGCGCACATGGATCACGCCTCCTCGGATTGCCCCGCGCCGGGGTTGCGCGGATCGCGCAGCACGGCCTCGGGGGCGGGTTTCTTGTCATTGCGGAAGATCGAATGCGCGGCATCGCGGTGCAACGCCCGGCTGCCGGGCCGCCATGCCCATAGGATCACGCCTATGAACACGGCGAACAGCAGCAAAAGCGCCCAACTGTCGGCGAATTCCCGCATAAGGCTGTAGGTGTCCATCTTGCCCCCCCCTTACCGTGTCGGATCAGGCGTGAAGGTTGAAAAATCAACCATCGTGCCAAGCACTTGCAGATAGGCCACCAGCGCATCCATTTCGGTCAGCACCGGCATGCCGTCAAAATTCGACACCGTCACCTTGGGATAGCGGGCCTCCAGTCCGGCCAGATCCGCATCGGGGTTGGCCTGCGCCTTGAAATCCGCGACCGCCGCGTTGACCATCTCATCGCTGTAGGGCACGCCCACCATGGCGTGGGTCGCCATGATGTCGCCAATATAGCGCCCGTCGATTTCGGTCTCGGCCAGAAAGCCATATTTCGGCATCACCGATTCCGGCACCACGGCCTGTGGGTTGATCAGGTGATCGACATGCCAGGCATCGGAATAGCGTCCGCCCACCCGCGCCAGATCCGGGCCGGTGCGTTTGGAGCCCCACTGAAACGGGTGGTCGTACATCGACTCGGCGGCCAGTGAGTAATGGCCATAGCGTTCGACCTCATCGCGCATCGGGCGGATCATCTGGCTGTGACAGTTGTAGCACCCTTCGCGGATATAGATGTCGCGGCCCGCCAGTTCCAGCGGTGTGTAGGGGCGCACCCCTTCCACTTTTTCAATCGTGTTCTGGATGTAGAACAGCGGCGCGATTTCCACGATACCGCCGATCGACACCACCAGCAGCGACAGCACCATCAGCAAGGTGGCGTGGCGTTCGATGGCGCCGTGTTTGTCAAGAATTCCCATAATCCTGCCCCTTTCTATGCAGCAGGAACGGCGTTGTTCGCGTTGACCGCAGCCCCTGAAGGCTGTGCGCGCACCGTCATCCACAGGTTATAAGCCATGATCAGCGCCCCGGTCAGGAACATCGCCCCACCCAGACCGCGCACCACATACATCGGGAACTTGGCGGCCACGGTGTCGGCAAAGGCGTTCACGAGGAAGCCGTTGGCATCGACTTCGCGCCACATCAGACCTTCCATGATGCCGGTCACCCACATCGAGGACGCGTAAAGCACGATGCCAATGGTGGCCAACCAGAAGTGCCAGCTGACCAGTGTCAGGCTGTAAAGCCCGTCGCGGTTCCACAGCTTTGGTGTCAGGAAATACAGCGCGCCAAAGGTGATCATGCCGTTCCAGCCCAAGGCGCCGGAATGCACATGGCCGATGGTCCAGTCGGTGTAATGCGACAGGCTGTTCACCGCCTTGATCGACATCATCGGGCCTTCAAAGGTCGACATGCCGTAAAAGCCGATGCTGACCACCATCATCCGGATGATCGGATCGGTGCGTAAGCGATCCCAGGCGCCCGAAAGCGTCATCAACCCGTTGATCATGCCACCCCAGCTTGGCATCCACAGGATGATGGAAAACACCATGCCCAGCGTCGTCGCCCAGTCGGGCAAGGCGGTGTAGTGCAGATGGTGCGGGCCAGCCCAGATATACAGGAAGATCAGCGCCCAAAAGTGGATGATCGACAGCTTGTAGCTGTAGACCGGCTTTCCGGCCTGTTTTGGCACAAAGTAGTACATCATGCCCAGGAAACCGGCGGTCAGAAAGAAGCCCACGGCGTTGTGGCCGTACCACCATTGCGTCATCGCATCCTGCACGCCCGCAAACACCGGCACCGATTGGGATGAATAGATCGAAACCGGTATCGCGAGGTTGTTGACGATGTGCAGCATGGCGACGGTGACGATCATCGACAGCAGGAACCAGTTGGCCACATAGATATGCGGCTCGCGGCGGTTCCAAAGCGTGCCCATGAACACCAGAAGAAAGGCCACCCAGACGACGGTGATCCAGAGGTCGATGTACCAGACGGTTTCGGCGTATTCCTTGCCCTGCGTGCCGCCCAGCACATAGGACGTGGCGGCCAGCACAATCATCAACTGCCAGCCCCAGAACACGAACCAACCCAGATTGCCGCCCCAAAGCCGCGTCGCACAGGTGCGCTGCACGATGTAAAACGATGACATGATCAGCGCGTTGCCGCCAAAGGCAAAGATCACCGCCGAAGTGTGCAGGGGCCGCAGTCGGCCAAAGTTCAGAATGCCCATCACGTTGTCGATGTTCAGCGCCGGGAAGGCCAGCTGAAAGGCGATGACCACCCCAACCAGAAACCCGACCACTCCCCAGAAGGTGGTGGCAATCACCCCGGCGCGCACGACGCCGTCCATATATTCACCCGCCGGGTGCAGCGTCACCTCGCCCACGCGGCCCAACGCCCACACGAATGTCAGCGCTGCGGCCAGCATGACGACGATGGCGTTCACCATATAGGCCAGATCATGCGCGTAATTGGCGGCAATCGCGGCCAGTACCGCCACGGCCCCCAGCACGATCAGCTTCACGTAATCCCACATATTGCGTCCCTTCGTCTTTCGCCCGTTCGTGCCCGCCCGATGCGTCGCTGACAACGACTCAGAGCGCAGCCGGGTGCTTTTCGACTGCCCCGCTTTTCGCAGTCGCGGCACGGGTTGGCCTTGATCCATGTCAAACCTGAACCTCGGATGCATTGATCCGTGTCAAAGCCAAAACGCTTGGCGTGTGTTAAGATTGCGGCCATCACCCCGCAGGAGGCACACACCATGGCCTACAAATCCATTCTGACCGTTTTGACGAATCCCGCCGAAGCAAGCCTTGCCATCGACGCCGCCGCCCGGATGGCCCGGGCGCAGGATGCCCATCTGGAGGTGCTGGTTCTGGGCGTGGACCGCACCCAGATCGGCTATTCCTACATCGGGTCGGGCGCTGTAATGATGCAGGTGGCGGTGGACCGGGCCGAAGCCGACGCCCGCGCGCTTGACACCGCCGCCCGCGCGGCACTGGCGGCGCAATCCAGCGATCTGCGCTGGTCGCTTGAGGCCGTGGTGACGCAGTTGGGCGCGCTGACCGATCTTGTCGCCTCGCGCGCGCGTTTTGCCGATCTGGTCGTGCTGCCCCGCCCCTACGGCCCCAATATCGGATCAGAGGCCGAAGCGGTGGTCGAGGCGGCGCTGTTTGAAGGCAAGGCTCCAGTTCTGGTGCTGCCCGCCAAGGGTCTGGGCGAAAACACCCTGCCACGCCGCATGGTTGTCGCCTGGAACCAAAGCGCCGAGGCGATGATGGCCACCCGCCACGCCCTGCCCTTCCTGAAAGGTGCGGACGTGGTGAGCATCACCGTGGTCGATCCACCGAGCCAGGGGGCCGAACGCTCTGACCCCGGCGGAAAGCTCTGCCAGATGCTGGTGCGCCACGGTGTGCATGCCGAAGTGTCGGTGCTGGCGCGCAGCCTGCCGCGGATTTCCGATGTGCTGGCCCGCCATGTCTGGGACCAGAACGCCGATATGCTGGTGATGGGGGCTTACGGCCATTCGCGGTTCCGCGAGGCGATCCTCGGCGGAGCCACCCGCGACATGCTGGAAAAGGCCGAAGTGCCGGTGCTGATGGCGCATTGAACCGCGACACCACGCCGCCCCGGACGTGATCCGGGGCCTCAGG
>JANPOY010000162.1:0-1779 GCA_031428215.1 Paracoccaceae bacterium | reverse complement strand
CTGGGTGCGGGGCTTGGGTTGATCAACGGGCTGTTGGTGTGGAAGGTCGGGATCCCGTCCATCGTGGTCACACTTGGCACCATGACCATTTACCGCGGCCTGATCTTTCTGATGACCGATGGCAAATGGATCAACGCGCATGAGATGACCGATGGTTTCAAGGCGCTGCCGCGCGCGGTGATCGCGGGCCTGCCGGTCATGAGCTGGGCCGCGATTGCCCTGATCGCCGTCTTTGCCGTGGTGCTGAATCGGACCAGCCTTGGCCGCGCGTTTCTGGCCGTGGGCGGCAACCCGCATGCGGCGGTGTATATCGGCATCGACGTGGGGCGCACGCAATGTGCGGCTTTCGTGATCTCGGGCGCACTGGCGGGTCTGACCGGCTATCTGTGGGTGGCACGCTACGCCGTGGCTTACGTCGATATTGCCAGCGGGTTTGAGCTGGACGTGGTCGCCGCCTGTGTGATCGGCGGCGTATCCATCGCGGGTGGCATGGGCACGGTGGGGGGCGCGGTGCTGGGCGCGATTTTCCTGGGCGTGATCAAGAACGCGCTGCCGGTGGTTGGCATATCACCGTTCTGGCAGATGGCCATTTCGGGCACCGCCATCATTCTGGCCGTGGCCTTTAACGCAAGCCAGTCGCGCGCCCGCGGCCGGATCATCCTGAAACAGGCCGAGGCATAAATGTCCACGCTCCAAACCCGGGCCCTTCCCGACCGCCTGCAGTCAAACTTCGCCCGCGCCCTGCGATCATGGGAGACGTTGTTGCTGATCGTCTTCGTGATGGTCTTCACGATCAATTCCTTCGCGTCGCCATACTTTCTGAACGCATGGAACCTGTCGGACGCGACGTTCAACTTTACCGAAAAGGCGATGATCGCCTTTGCCATGGCCATGCTGATCATCGCGGGCGAGATTGACCTTTCGGTCGCCTCGATCATCGCACTAGCCTCAACCGCAATGGGGCTGGCGATGAGCGCGGGGGCCGATACCCCCACGCTGGTGCTGATCGGCCTTGCGACCGGCCTGTTCTGCGGCATGGTCAATGGTGCGTTTGTGGCCGGCCTTGGCCTGCCGTCCATCGTAGTGACCATCGGCACGATGAGCCTGTTTCGCGGGATCAGCTATATCGCCCTTGGGGATCAGGCCTTTACCGGCTACCCCACGTCGTTTGCGTTTTTCGGGCAGGGCTATGTGTGGTGGGTATTCTCGTTCGAATTGGTGCTGTTCGCGATCATGGCCGTCGCCTTCTATATTCTGCTGCACCGCACCACCTTTGGCCGGTCGGTCTATGTCATCGGCAACAACGCCACGGCGGCGCAATTTTCGGGCCTGCGGGTCAACCGTATCCGCTTTATCCTGTTCGTGCTGACCGGGTTGATGAGCGGGGTTGCCGCCGTGTGCCTGACCTCGCGGCTGGGGTCGACGCGCCCGTCCATCGCCACCGGGATGGAACTGGAAGTGGTCACCATGGTGGTACTTGGCGGCATCAACATTTTGGGTGGATCGGGCACCATTCCGGGCGTCGTGCTGGCGGCGTTTATCATGGGGATGGTCACCTTCGGCTTTGGTCTGCTGAACGTGCCCGGCATCGTGATGAGCATTTTCCTTGGCCTGCTGCTGATTGGCGTCATCGCGGTGCCACGCCTGCTCAAGAGGAAATGATGCAGAAATACGCGTTCAAGATGCAGCTGAACCCCGGCTGTGCGGCGGAATATCAAAAGCGCCATGATGCGATCTGGCCCGAACTGGTGGCGGCGCTGCAGGGTGCCGGGGTCAGCG
>JANPOY010000161.1:0-105455 GCA_031428215.1 Paracoccaceae bacterium | reverse complement strand
GACGCAGGCCGCAGTGCTGCGGGCGAGGCATGGTTGCAGAACTCATCCTGGGCGCTGGATGCCAAGGGCGAGATTGCCGAAAACCGCGCCGGGCTGGAGGCGCGGCTGCGCAGTGCCGACGCCTTCGCCCATGTGCAGGATCTGGTGGAAACCGATGTGCTGATGGCCCCCGATTATGCCGCCCATGAAGGCGGTTTCGCGGCGGCTTTGGCGCATATCGGCGCGGCCCCGGCGCAGCTATACCATATGGACAGCAGCCACCCCGACACCCCCCGCGCCCGCTCGGTGGCCGAGGAAATCGGCCGCGTGGTGCGCGCCCGTGCCGCCAACCCCGATTGGGCCAACGGCATGATGCGCCACGGTTTTCGCGGTGCCGCCGAGGTGACGGCGACGCTGGACAATCTGGCCGCCTATGCCCATCTGACCCGCAATGTGCCCGCGCATCTGTTCGATCTCTACTTTGACGCCACCCTGAACCGCCCCGATCTGGTTGCCTTTATGGAGCGTGAAAACCCCGCCGCCCTGTCGGCCCTGCGCGCGCGGTTTGATGCGTTGCGTGCGGCGGGCCTGTGGCTGACCCGGCGCAATTCGATTGCTGCGGGCTTGGAGGATTTGGCATGACCAAGGCCCCGATCATTCAAGGCTGGTGCCCGGGTGCGCTGCGCCCGATGATCTCGGGTGACGGGCTTGTGGTCCGCATCCGTCCGCGCGGAGGGCGGCTGTCGCAGGCCCAAGCCGTAGGGATCGCTGATCTGGCTGGCCGCCACGGCAACGGCTTGATTGACCTCTCCGCCCGTGCCAATGTGCAACTGCGCGGCGTGACCGAGGCCAGCCACCACGGCCTGATCGCAAGGCTGGCCGATCTGGGCTTGCTGGACGCCACCCCTCAGGCCGAAACCGCCCGCAACATCATCGTCACGCCCTATTGGGGCGCGGGGGACGGCACTCAGGATCTGGCCGAGGCGCTGATGCAGGCCCTTGCCGCGCCGGATGCCCCGCAATTGCCGGGCAAGTTCGGCTATGCGGTGGACACCGGGAACACTCCGGTTCTGCGCGACACCTCTGCCGATATTCGCGTTGAGCGCGCGGCGGGCGGATTGCTGGTTTGGGCCGATGGCGCGGCCACGGGGACGGTTGTGCCAACGCCCCAAGTCGCGATTGCGGCGGTGCAAGCCCTGACCGAATGGTTCGCACAATCGGGCGGTATCTCCGCCGGGCGGGGCCGGATGGCGGCGCTGATTGCGCGTGGGGCGGTGCTGCCCGCACCGTTTCAAGCCGCGGAAGTCCCAACGGCAAACCCCCACATCCCCGTGCCGGGTCTGCTGCCCATCGGGGCAATGGTGGGCTTTGAGTTTGGCCAGATGCAGGCGCAAACCCTTGCTGCACTGGCCGCGCTTGGCCCTCTGCGCGTCACCCCGTGGCGGATGCTGCTGCTGGAGGGCGCGACAGCGCTGCCCCAAATTCCTGGCCTGATCACCCAGCCCAATGATCCGATGCTGCGCGTCATCGCCTGCACGGGTGCGCCCGGCTGCCTGCAGGCCCATCAGCCGACCCGCGATCTGGCCCGCCGTTTGGCCCCGCTTAAGCCCGAGGGCCTGCTGCATGTCTCGGGCTGCACCAAAGGTTGCGCGCATCCCGGCGCGGCCCAAACCACCCTTGTCGCCACCCCTGATGGCTTCGATCTGATCCACAACGGCTCTGCTGCCGATACACCTGTGCAGCGCGGCCTTTCCCCTTACCTGACCGAGTTCCCTCAATGACCCACAGCTACATCACCGATGGCGCCGAGATTTACCGCCAGTCCTTTGCGATGATCCGCGCCGAGGCCGATCTGGCGCGCTTTACCGCCGATGAGGAAATCGTGGCAGTGCGGATGATCCATGCGGCGGGGATGGTGGGGTTGGAAGCACATATCGAATTCACGCCCGGCATGGCGATTGCCGCGCGGGCGGCGCTGGACGCCGGCGCGCCGGTCCTGTGCGATGCCCGCATGGTCAGCGAGGGCATCACCCGCACCCGCCTTGCCGCTGGCAATGAGGTGATCTGCACCCTGCACGATCCGCGCGTGGCCGATATGGCGCGGGCGATGTCAAACACAAGATCAGCGGCGGCGCTGGAGCTGTGGCGACCGCATCTGGCGGGGGCCGTGGTGGCGATCGGCAACGCGCCCACCGCCCTGTTCCACCTTTTGAACATGTTGCAAGACCCCAGCTGCCCGCGCCCTGCCGCGATCATCGGCTGCCCGGTCGGTTTTATCGGCGCAGCGGAGTCCAAGGCGGCGCTGATGGCGGCGGCCCCGGTGCCATCGCTGATCGTGCGCGGGCGCTTGGGCGGATCGGCGATCACCGTCGCCGCCGTCAACGCGCTGGCGCAGCGCAAGGAGTGAGCATGGGCAAGATCATCTGCACCGGCCTTGGCCCCGGCGACCCCGATCTGATGGCGGTGCGCTCGGATCGCTTGATCCGGGGCGCGGCGCATGTCGCCTATTTCCGCAAACTGGGCCGCAAGGGTCAGGCGCGGCGGATTGTGGACGGTATGCTGGCGGCGGGGGTGGTCGAGTATCCGATGGAATATCCCGTCACCACCGAACTGCCCTTTGACAGCCCTGAATACATCGACGCGCTGGCGCGGTTTTATGATGATTGGGCAGATCGTCTGGCCACCTTGGCGCAAACCGCCGAAGTGGTGGTGCTGTGCGAGGGCGATCCGTTCTTCTACGGCTCGTTCATGCATCTTTACACCCGTCTGCAAGGACGCGCCGTGGTCGAAGTGGTGCCGGGCATCGCCGGCATGACCGGTTGCTGGAACGCCACCGGCACCCCGATCACCTGGGGCGATGATGTGCTGACCGTGCTGATGGGCACCCTGCCCGAGGCCGATTTGCTGCGGCATATGCAGTCCGCCGATGCTTTGGTGGTGATGAAAACCGGGCGCAACCTGCCGCGCGTGCGCCGCGCGTTGGCGCAGGCGGGGCGGCTGGATCAGGCCTGGCTGGTGGAACGCGGCACCATGCCGGATCAGCGCATTGCGCGGCTGGCCGATGTCGATGCCGCCGACTGCCCCTATTTCGCGATAGTGCTGGTGCATGGCCATGGTCGCCGCCCGGAACTGGGGGGCTTGGAATGACTGGCTGGCTGGTCGTCGCAGGCCTTGGGCCGGGCAACGAATCCCTTATCACCCCCGAAGTGCGCGCCGCTTTGGCCGATGCGACCGATGTGATCGGCTATTTCCCATACGTCGCCCGCGTGGCCCCGCGCGAGGGCCTGACCCTGCACGGGTCTGACAACCGGGTGGAGTTGGACCGCGGAGCACTTGCCTTGCAACTGGCTGCCGCCGGGGGTCGCGTCGTGATCGTCTCCTCTGGCGATCCCGGCGTTTTCGCCATGGCCTCGGCGCTGTTTGAGGCGTTGGAAAGCCGCCCCGATCTGCTGCATCTGGATATCCGCATCCTGCCCGGCATCACCGCGATGCTGGCCGCCAGCGCGCGGGCGGGTGCCCCTTTGGGCCATGATTTCTGTGCCATCAACCTGAGTGACAATCTGAAACCCTGGGCCTTGGTCGAACGTCGCCTGCGATTGGCGGCGCAGGCCGATTTCGCCATGGCCTTCTACAACCCGCGTTCCGCCAGCCGTCCGCATCAGTTTGCCCTGACGCTGGACATTCTGCGGCAGGAATGCGGGCCGGACCGGCTGATCACCTTCGCCCACGCCGTTTCCACGCCAGGGGAGCGCATCAGCACCGTCACCTTGGCCGAGGCCGCCCCCGAAATGGCCGACATGCGCACTGTCGTCATCGTCGGCAACTCTGCCACCAAGCGCATCGGCCACTTTGTCTACACCCCAAGGCGCGCCGAATGAGGCAGCCAGTGCATCACCTGCGCCACATCGGCCACCACAAGGCGCGGCGGCATCTTGGGGCGGTCGATCAGAATCACCGGCAGGCGCAGCGCTCGGGCAGCATTCAGCTTGGCCTGCGCGCCGGTGCCGCCTGCGTTCTTGGCGACGATATGGGTGATGCGGTGATGCTGCATCAGAGCGGTATCGCCTGCCGTTGTGAAGGGGCCACGTTCAATCACCACAGCGCAATCGGGCAAGGGCAGCGCGGCGTCAGGGGCATCGACAAGGCGCAACAGATAGTGGTGCTGCGGTTGTGCCGCGAAAGCCTCCAACGTCTGCTTGCCAATCGCCAGAAACACCCGCGCCGGGGCATCGGGCAAGGCGGCCACTGCGGCTGCGGTATCGCCCACATGAGTCCAGCGGTCTTGCGGACCGGCCTGCCAAGCCGGGCGCTGCAGCACGATCAGCGGCGTTTGCGTGGCGTCACAGGCGGCCATTGCATTGCGGCTGATTTGTGCGGCAAAGGGATGGGTGGCGTCGATCACATGGCTGATCGCATGGGCGCGCAGGTAATCCGCCAAACCCTCACCCCCGCCAAAGCCACCGATCCTTGTGGGCAAGGGCTGGGCAATCGGGGCGTTTGTGCGACCGGCATAGGAAAACACCGCGTCATGGCCTGCGTCATGCAGGGCATGGGCCATCAGGCTGGCCTCGGTGGTGCCGCCCAAAAGGAGGATGCGCGTCATGGATAAGCCTTGGCTGCAGATCATCGGTCTGGGCGAAGATGGCCTGTCGGGACTGTCAGATGCAAGCATGGACGCGATCGCGCAGGCCGAAGTGGTGTTCGGTGCGCCGCGCCATCTGGCTTTGGCACAGCTGGACAGCCGGGGCCGCGCTTGGCCCGTGCCGTTCGACATAGCGCCGGTGCTGGCGCTGCGCGGGAAGGCAGTTGTGGTGCTGGCCTCGGGCGATCCGTTCTGGTTTGGCGCGGGCAGCAGCCTTTCCCCGCATCTGGACCCGCAGGAATGGCGCGCGCACCCGGCCCCTTCCACCTTTTCCCATGTGGCGGCTCGGCTGGGGTGGCCTTTGGAAACCGCCAGCTGTCACGGGTTGCACGCCGCCCCCTTTGCCCGCATCCGCGCCGAACTGCACCAGAACGCCCGGCTGATCTGCCTGCTGCGAGACGGTGCTGCGCCGCTGGTGTTGGCGCGCTGGCTGCAATCGGTTGGCTTCGGTCAGTCCACCCTGCACATCTGCGAAGCCATGGGCGGCCCGAATGAGCGCATCCGCAGTCATCAAGCCGACGCCTTCGATCTGACCGATATCGCGGCCCCCGTCGCCGTGGCAATCAGTGCGCGTGGCATCGGCCTGCCGCGAGGCTTTGGACTGCCCGACGACGCCTTTGCCCATGACGGCCAGATCACCAAACGTGCAGTTCGCGCTGTGACGCTGTCGGCACTGGCGCCGCGCAAGGGAGAGTGTCTCTGGGACATCGGCGCAGGATCGGGGTCGATCTCGGTCGAGTGGTGCCTGGCAGGGGGTCATGCAATCGCGGTCGAGGCGATACCGACGCGCATTGAAAACATCCGCGCCAACGCGGCAAGCTTTGGCGTGGATCATCGACTGAGCGTGATTGCAGGCCATGCCCCGGATGCTCTGGCCGGGCTGCCCACGCCCGACGTTGTTTTCGTCGGCGGTGGTGGCAATGCCGCGCTCCATGACGCGCTTTGGCCGCTGTTGCCATCCGGCACAAGGCTGGTAGCCAATGCGGTCACCTTGGAAACCGAGTCACTGCTGGTCGGGCTGTGCGCGGCACAGGGTGGCACGTTGATGAAGATCGAAATTGCCCAGACCGAAGCCCTTGGCCGGATGCGTGGTTGGTCCGCTGCCCGTCCGGTGATCCAGTGGAGTGTCACGCGATGATCATCGCCGGGTTGGGATTTCGCGGGGCGGCCACGCAGGCGTCATTGACCGAAGTTCTGGGGGCCGCATTGGCGCTTGCCCCCGCTGTCCGGCTGGACGCGTTGGCCACGGCCCCGCACAAGGCGACTGCTGCGGTGATCCGATCTCTTGCGGTGACCATGGGCTTGCCGCTATGGGCAGTCGAGGTGGCGGGGCAAGTCACGCCGACGCAATCGGCGCGGATCCTTGCCGCGTTTGACACCGGGTCCGTGGCCGAGGCCGCCGCATTGGCCGCCGCAGGGCCGGGCGCGCGGTTGATCGTGGGGCGAATGGTATCGGCAGATGGCATGGCCACGGCGGCCATCGCCGAAGGAAAGGGGTTGGGGCAATGACGGTGCATTTCATCGGCGCGGGGCCGGGGGCGGCAGATCTGATCACCCTTCGGGGGCGTGACCTCATCGCGGCCAGTCCGGTCTGCCTTTATGCCGGATCTCTGGTGCCGCAGGCGTTGTTGGCGCATTGCCCGCCGGGTGCGAAAATCGTCAACACGGCATCCCTGAGCCTTGACGAGATCATCGTCGAACTGGCCGCAGCCCATGCCGCAGGTCAGGATGTGGCGCGGCTGCATTCGGGCGATCTGTCGCTGTGGTCGGCGATGGGAGAACAGTTGCGCCGCCTGCGCGCCCTGAACATCCCCTATGATGTGACCCCCGGCGTGCCGTCTTTTGCCGCCGCTGCCGCAGTCCTTGGCGCCGAGCTGACCCTGCCCGGCATCGCCCAATCGGTGATCCTGACGCGGACCTCGGGGCGGGCCTCTGCCATGCCGCCGCGCGAAAATCTGGCGGCTTTTGCGGCCACGGGGGCGACGCTGGCGATCCATCTTTCGGTGCATGTGCTGGACAAGGTGGTGGCCGATCTGACCCCACATTATGGCCCCGATTGCCCGGTTGCGGTGGTCTGGCGCGCCACATGGCCTGATCAGCGCATCGTCCATGCCACGCTTGCCACGCTGGAAACCGCTGTGGGCGCCGAGATGGAGCGTACGGCCCTGATCCTGGTCGGCCACGCCATCGGGGCCGAGCACTTCGACGAAAGCCGCCTTTATGCAGGCGACTATGACCGCCGCTATCGCCCGGTCGGCACCGAACCCCGCTTTCCCGAGACCGCCTGACATGCAAATGCCGCCCGGCCTTCTGATTTCCGCCCCAGCCTCTGGCACTGGCAAAACCACGCTGACTTTGGGTCTGCTGTCGGCTTTGCGGGCACGGGGGCTGGTGGTCCAGCCGTTCAAAAGCGGACCGGATTACATTGACCCGGCGTTTCACACCGCGGCCTCTGGCAGGGTGTCGGTGAACCTTGACAGCTGGGCGATGTCGCCTGCGCGGCTGACCGGGCTCGCTTCGGCGGCGCAGGGGGCCGATCTGGTGCTCGCAGAAGGCTCGATGGGCCTTTTTGACGGCGTGGCAGTCGCGGGCGAGTCCGGAACTGGCGCGAGTGCGGACATGGCCGCACTCATGGGCTGGCCCGTGGTGCTGGTGCTGGATGTTTCGGGTCAGGCGCAATCGGCGGCAGCGGTGGCGCTGGGGTTTGCCAGAATGCGGCCCGATGTGCGGCTGGCCGGTGTTGTCCTGAACAAGGTTGCCAGCGCAAGGCATGAGGCTTTGGTGCGCCATGGCATGGCGCAAGTCGGCATCGCAGTGTTCGGTGCGCTGCCGCGCAAAACCGCCATCGCCCTGCCCGAACGCCATCTGGGGTTGGTGCAAGCCGCCGAGCATCCCCGCCTCGTCAGCCATTTGGCCGACGTGGGGGCCTTTGTCGCCCAACACCTGGACATTGACGCGCTGCTGGCTGTGGCGGGTTCCACCGCTTCCGCCACCCCACCCCTGCCGGTGCCGCCACCCGCCGAACGGATCGCCTTGGCGCAGGACGATGCATTTTCCTTTGTCTATCCGCATCTGCTGGACGGTTGGCGGCGGGCGGGGGCAACGATCCTGCCGTTTTCGCCCCTGCAGGATCAGGCCCCAGACCCCAGCGCCGGGGCCTGCTGGCTGCCCGGTGGCTATCCTGAATTGCACGCCGCGCGGTTGGCCGGGGCCGGGACGTTTCGCGCAGGCATGTTGGCCTTTGCCGAAACCCGCCCGGTGCATGGCGAGTGCGGAGGCTATATGGCCATGGGCGCGGGGCTGGTCGATGCAGACGGTGTACGCCACCAAATGCTGGAGCTGCTGGGGCTTGTCACCTCGTTCGAGAAACGACGCATGCATCTGGGATACCGGCTGGCCAAACTGTCGGTGCCAATGCCCGGCCAAGCCACAGGGACCACCTTGCGCGGCCACGAATTCCACTACGCCTCTATTCTGGACCAG
Organism: Paracoccaceae bacterium; assembly: GCA_031428215.1. GTDB lineage: Bacteria > Pseudomonadota > Alphaproteobacteria > Rhodobacterales > Rhodobacteraceae > Cypionkella. The sequence continues at coordinate 97,351 of JANPOY010000161.1, read as the reverse complement.
CCCGACGCGGCCCTTGCGCAGGTGACGGATGCCACCGGGGCGGTCGTGGCCGAAACCGGGTCCTTCCGCAGCACTTCGGGCGGTGGGCGTGCCACCGGCACCTTCTTTCACCTGATTGCAGAGGCATCATGACCGGCTTTGTATCCTTCGTCTCCTCGGGGCCGGGCGACCCCGAACTTCTGACGCTCAAGGCGGTGGCGCGGTTGCAAGCCGCCGATGCGGTGCTGTTTGATGACCTGTCGTCCGGCCCTATCCTGGCGCACGCACGGGCGGGCGCAGATTTGGTCGGCGTGGGCAAACGCGCCGGGCGGCCCTCGCCCAAGCAAGACCATGTCAGCCAGTTGCTGGTGGATTACGCAAAGTCAGGCGCGCGGGTGGTGCGGCTGAAATCCGGCGATTGCGGGGTTTTTGGCCGGTTGGAGGAAGAAATCATCGCCCTGAAACAGGCCGGTATCGGCTATGAGATCATCCCCGGCGTGTCATCCGCCTTTGCGGCGGCGGCGGCGGCGGGCATCCCGCTGACCCGACGCATGACGGCGCGGCGGGTGCAGTTTGTGACCGCGGCCGACACCTCAGGCGGGTTGCCGCCCGATCTGAACTGGGCAGCTCTTGCAGACCCGCAGGCGACAACGGTGGTGTTCATGGGCAAACGGACCTTCCCGGCGTTGGCGGCCGAACTGATGGCACGCGGCATGCCTGCGGACACCCCTGCCCTGCTGGCCGAGGCGGTGGGCCATCCCGAACAGGCGCTGACCCGCAGCACCATCGGCGCCTTGGCGCAAACTCTGGACGGCCAGAAATCCACCATGCCAGGTCTGATCCTCTACGGCCCCTTGGCCTTCGACCTGCTGTGATCGTCAGCATTTGCACCAGTTGCACCTTGGGTGCCGATGGATTTGCCACAGCCCTGGCCGTTGCTTTGGCAAAGGCCGGCATCGCGGCGCGGGTTCAGGACATCACCTGCATGTCGGGCTGTGCGCGGCCCTCTGCCATCGCCTTTCGCGCGCCCGGCAAAACCGCCTATCTGTTTGGCGATCTGACCGAAACCGATCTACCCGATCTGATCACCTTCGCGCGTCTCTATGCCGACTCGGCCGGTGGTGAATTTGCCGATGCCCGCCCCTTGGGTACATTGCGTGGCAAGGCCTTGGCCCGAATACCGGGAGATCTGTCGCAAACCGACGCCAGCCGCCGCAAATCGCCTTGACCGCCGCGCCAGCCTTGGTGCAAATGAAGGGGCAAGGTGTTCCAATGGTGCAAAGCATCGGAACTCAAACGGGAATGGGAAATGGGCGGACCAACCGAGGCGCCCAAAATCCCAGCCGCCCCCGCGACTGTACGTGGTGAGCAGGCTTTCATTCGGCCACTGTCCTTTGGGATGGGAAGGCGAAAGCACGCTGTGACCCATCAGCCAGGAGACCGGCCTTGCAAGGTGAAACACGCATGCTGTCGGGTGTGACAGCAAGGAGCAAAGCTATGACGACGACAACCTCGGTTAAAACCTCCACCGCCACGCTGGCTTCGGTTCTGTTCATGGCGGTGCTGGGTGCATCGGTGCTGTTCATTGCAGGCCATGCCCAGTCTGCCGTGCTGCATGATGCCGCGCATGATGTGCGCCACGCCACTGGCTTCCCTTGCCACTGATCGCCCAGCCCTGATGTTCCAACGCATGTTGGCCAGCGCGTTGTTCGCTGGTGCTGCAGCAGGGCTGATTGCCGCCCTGCTGCACTTCGCTTTCGTGCAGCCCTTGATAGTGTTGGGCGAGCAATATGAAACAGGCGCCTTGACCCATTTCGCCACGGGCAGCGCCTTGGCTGATGCGGCGCCTTCCGCGCACGACCATGCCGCTGGCACCGAGGACACTGCACACAGTCATGCCCCCGCCGCTGAAGCCACCGACCTGCAACGCAACGGCTTGACCGTGCTGTTCATGGGGATGGTCTACATCGCCTATGGCATGCTGCTGACGGCAGGTTTTGGGTTGGCCGAGGGTGCAGACCGCCACATTGGCCCCGCGCAGGGCTTGCTGTGGGGGCTGACGGGCTTTGCCGCCTTCCAACTTGCGCCAGCGATGGGATTGGCCCCGGAACTTCCGGGCACCGTGGCCGCCGACCTTGGCGCGCGACAACTGTGGTGGTGGTCAACCGTGGCTGCAACTGCGACCGCGATCGGGTTGTTGGCCTATGGTCGCCGGATTTGGATGTATGTGCTGGCCGCCGTGTTGTTGGCGGCCCCGCATGTGATCGGCGCACCGCAGCCCGACGTCTTTTACGGCACCGCCCCACCCGAAGTGGCTGCCGCCTTCACGGCAAGGGTTCTCGGGACTGGCTTGCTGGTCTGGGCCTGCCTCGGCTGGCTTGGTGGTTATTTCTGGAGCCGTCCGGCGACGGCATGACTTCCCGGGGCGTGCTTTGGTGCGCTCCGCATCCTTGGGACCTGCAGCATGATCGAACTTTATCTTGTCGGCATTGGCACCGGAAACCCCGACCATCTGACCCTGCAAGCCATCAAGGCGCTGAACGCCGCCGATCTGATCCTGATCCCTCTGAAGGGTGAGACCAAGGCCGATCTGGCCGAGTTGCGGCATCAGATCTGCGCTGATGTGATCAGCAACCCCGCCACCCAGATCGCCATGTTTGATCTGCCCAGCCGAAATGAGGCCACCACCGATTACCGCCAAAGGGTGGAAGATTGGCACGACGCCATCGCGGAAGTCTGGGCGCAGACCATCGCGGCCCACCCGCAGGCAAGCCAGGTTGCCCTGCTGGTCTGGGGCGATCCGTCGCTTTACGACAGCACGCTGCGCATCGCGGCACGGCTGCACCCTGCGCCGCAGATCACGGTGATCCCCGGCATCACCTCGATGCAAGCGCTGACGGCCGCGCATGCCATCCCGGTCAACGACATCGGCGCGCCTTTCATGGTGACAACCGGACGCCGCTTGCGGGATGAGGGCTGGCCACCGGGTGTGGACAGCGTCGTGGTGATGCTGGACGGCGCGTGCAGCTTTGCCACCCTGCCACCCGACGACTTCACCATCTGGTGGGCCGCCTATGTCGGCATGCCACAGCAAATCACGCTGTCAGGACCTTTGGCTGAAACCGGTCCACAAATTGTGGCCCTGCGCGCAAAGGCCCGCGCGCAACACGGCTGGATCATGGACATCTACCTGCTGCGCCGCCAAGGCCAAACGCCGTAACGGTATAAATTTTAACTCTGATATTTCATCTGTCTGAAAATGTGCCGGAGTTAACCGCCCAAGCCATTGGTTCAAGCGCCCCTTCAAGCCAAAGCCGCCGCCAGCCGCGTCCATTCGACCTCATCACCCGGCAAGCCCAAACGCAACCAATGCCGATGCCACGGAAATATCCGCGACCAGATCTGCGCCTGTGCCAGCCGGTCCTGCGCCTGCGTGGCATCGGGCGTGTGATACAGCCGGAACAGAGCGGTGCCGCCCACCACTTGCCAACCGGCTGACTGCGCCAGCGCGTCGATGCGGGGCACTTCAGACAACAGCCGCGCCCGCGTCGCGTTGGCCCAGGCCAGATCATCCAGCGCGGCCTGCCCGATGTGCAGCGCAGCCCCACACACCGGCCAAGGCCCCGCCATCGTGGCCAGCATCGCAATGTCCGCCCTTGCGCCGAAGACAAAGCCCAGACGCGCGCCAGCCAGCCCCCAGAACTTGCCGAAAGACCGCATCACCAGCAGCCCCGCACTGCCTGCCTGCGCCAACACCGACACCTCGGGCGCGACGTCACCAAAGCTTTCGTCCACCACCAGCCGCCCGACAAGGTCGCGCAGCCCGATCAGGTCCGTCGCAACATGGGCCTGTCCGTCCGGATTGTTCGGGTTGACCACCACCGCCAGATCGGCACCGGTCAAATCAGCCAGCGCCGCCACTTCTTGCACTTGCCAACCTGCCGCCCGCAACACCGCCGCATGTTCGTTGTAGGTCGGGGCCAGCACCCGCGCCACGCCGGGCTTGCCCACCAGGCCGGGCAGCATCTGGATTGCCGCCTGCGCCCCGGCAGTGATCACAACCGGCGCATCGGTGCCATAATGTCGCCCCGCCGCAGCGCGCAGCGCCTGCATTGCTGTGTGGGTTGGCAGCATCGTCCAAACTTCGGGCGGCAGGACCGGAACCGGATAGGGCTGCCGATTGATGCCCGTCGATAGGTCGATCCACTCGCCCGCAGCACCGCCATAATGGCCGACCGCCCAATCCATATTGCCGCCGTGATCGCGCATGATCTCTCCTGTCGGGCCGGTGCCAGATCGGGTTTCTTTCAATCTGAGTCAGGTTGACGGAAACCCAAGACCAGATGGGCCGGTGACTGTTGCGTGCAAACGGCAGAACCCGGTTGAACGCAACACGCTCTAAAGCAGGCCCCACAGCCCGACAACCCCCAACACCACCGCCAAGGTTCCCATCGCCCGCAGATACAGCGCCAAGCCCCGCTGCATGTCTTTTGGCGATGGGTCCGGCGCGGCCCCGTTCAGCCATGGCTCTGCCGCCACCCGGTCGCCATAAATCCGCGGCCCCGACATCCGCACCCCCAAAGCCCCTGCCATCGCCGCCTCGGGCCAACCGGCGTTTGGCGAGCGGTGCTTGCCCGCATCTTGCGCCATGCAGCGCTGCGCCGCCACTGGCCGCCCCGACACCAGCGCAAACAACAGCCCGGTCAGCCGCGCCGGGATCAGGTTGACACCATCGTCAATCCGCGCCGCGGCCCAGCCAAAACTTTCATGCCGCGGCGTGCGATGGCCGATCATCGAATCGAGCGTGTTGATCGCCTTGTAGGCCGCGATCCCCGGCAAGCCCAACAGCGCGCCCCAGAACAGCGGCGCCACAATGCCATCAGAGGTGTTTTCCGCCAGACTTTCCAGCGCCGCCCGCGCCACCCCAGCTTTGTCCAACACAGACGGATCACGGCCCACAATCATCGACACTGCCAAACGTGCCGCAGTCAGATCCCCCGCCGCCAAAGGCCGCACCACCGCAGCAACATGATCATACATCGACCGCACCGCCACCAAAGGCCAGGCCAGAATGCCCAGCAGCACCGTGCCAATCCAGCCTGAAGGCAGCAAAGCCTGCGCTGTAGCCGCCAGTCCCACCGCCAGCCCGATCACCAAAAAGGCGGCGCAAACCCCTGCCACGCGGCGTTTTGCGCTGCCATCGCTGACCCGGTTGAACCGCAGATCCAGCGCCCGGATCAAAGCCCCAATCCAGGTGACCGGGTGGCCGATGCGGCGATAAAGGCTGTCTGGCCAACCGACAAGCGCATCCACAACCATCGCCACCGCCATCGCCATTGCAAAACTCATGCGACATCTCCCCCGGCCCGAAAGCGCAGCACGCCACGAAGCCCTGCTGCGCGCATGGCCGCCTGCGCCCCTTCCGGCACCGTTTGCGGCGCAAAGATCAAACCCCGCGCGGCACCGGTGTGGGCGATCAGATACCCCAAGGCCCTTGTGGAGCGGGCCAGCGCCACGATCGGATCATCGCCACCATGACGCAGCGCCAAAGTGCGATGTGCGGACTCAGAGCAAAGTCGGGCCAAAGCCCCAAGATCCCGCGCCCGCGCAGCACTGCGCCATTGCGGCAAAAGATCCGCAATGTCGGGAAACTGCACATCGGCGGCATCGGTGCGCAGCCCCTCGCCGTAAAATCCGCCCACGACTTCAAACCTGGGAAGGGGGGGCAACGGGTCCAGCACCCGCGCGTGCCGGGAGGCCCAAAGCAACCGCTCGGGATGGGGAAACATCAGCGGGTCGGTGGCGCCTTCGGACCAGAGACAGGCTTGCGCCAGCGCCTGCGGTTCCCCATGCCAGCCCGCCAGCCGCGCCAGCGCCACCAGTGCCGCGGTTGAACTGCCCGCCCCGCCGCCAATGGGCATGGACGCGCGCATCTGTACCGCCGCCCGCAATTGCAGGCCCAGCCTGCGCAAAAACGCCTGTGCCCGCGGAGTTGACACCAAGCCGCCGCTGTGGACACGCAAGGTTTTGCCCGGCCTTTGCCAAGCCGTCACACACAGGGCCGGGCAAGGCAGGCTGATCAGGGCAAGCGGCCCGGTCGGACCGATCCGGCCCTGCATCAGCTCGCCAAAATGACCGGCCACCTGAATGCCGCCTACGCGCAAACCCTGAAGGTCGGTCATGCAAAAACCCGGTTGACGCCCGCCACCGACCAAGGCCCCTGCGGCATGCCACAAATCCGGGTCAGCGACAGTGGGGCAATCTGAAACGCCAACCCCGCGGCGACCGATCCCACTGCCCGCGCCAATGCGGCCCGGATCGGCCCGGCATGCGCCACAATCACCACGCGCCCACCCAAGGCTGCGGCAGCGTTCAGAGCGGGCCAGACCCGATCGCACAGGGCGGCAAAACTTTCACCCCCCGGCGGGCAATGCACTGCCAGATCGGCGCCGCTCAATGCTCCAATATCTGGCAGATCGGCATAGGCCACACCCTCCCAAGCGCCGAAATCCTGCTCCCACAGCTGCGGATCGCTGCGGCCCAGCCGGTCCGGCCACAAAGCCGCGGCGGTTTGTCTGCAGCGCAGCGCCGGGCTGATCAGCAGATGGTCAAACGCCCCCACAGCCGCGCGCAAGGCCGCCAAGGCCGCCAGATCGCTGCAATCGGCGGCCACATCGCGCCGCCCGGCCATCCGGCCCTCGGTCAACGCGGGGGCGTGCCTTATCAGCAAAAGCTCTGTCGTCGCAGGCTGCGTCACGGTCGCATTTCTCCTTTCGTAGGCCCGCCATATCTGCTTTGTTCTGGCGCAAGGAACAAGAGGCGCAAGGCAAAGGAATGCGGGCCGATGATCAGTCTTGTCACCGGCGGAGCGCGCTCTGGAAAAAGCGTCATCGCCGAAACCATCACCCTGCGCTATGGCGGCACCGCGCAGTATATCGCCACGGCACAGGCGTTTGACGCCGAAATGACCGCCCGCATTGCCGAACATCAGACCCGGCGCGGGCCGCAATGGGTCACCCATGCCGCACCGCTTGATCTGGTGGCCACCTTGCACCAGACCGACGGCAAGGGGCCACGGCTGGTGGATTGCCTGACGCTGTGGCTGTCAAACCTGATGCTGACCGATCAGGACTGGCGCAGCGCGGGGCAAGATCTTGTCCAGGCCCTGAAAGTGCAGCGCGATCCGGTGGTTCTGGTCACCAACGAAGTCGGCGGCGGTATCGTGCCCGACAACGCCCTTGCCCGCGCCTTTCGCGATGCTGCGGGCTATCTGAACCAATGGGTCGCGGCCACCTCGGATGAGGTGATACTGGCCGTCGCTGGCCTGCCTTTGAAAGTGAAATGACATGCCTTTCGCCGTGAACGATTTGAATCAGCTGGCCACCGTCGCGGCACAGATGCCCGTCGCCGATGCCGCTGCGAGGGAAGGCGCTTTGGCCCGCCAGAACAGTTTGACCAAACCGCCGGGATCGCTTGGCAAGCTGGAGGAGCTGGCGGTGTTCATGGCCGGATGGCGCGGCACGGCGCGTCCCCGAATTGACCGCGCGCAGGCCGTGGTCTTTGCGGGCAACCATGGCATTTGCGCCCAAGGTGTGAACCCCTATCCCCAAGCCGTCACCGCGCAGATGGTGGCGAATTTCACCGCGGGCGGTGCTGCAATCAACCAACTGTGCCGGGTCAACGGGGCCGCGTTGTCGGTGATCGCGCTGGACCTTGACACCCCCACCGATGATTTCACCACCGGTCCCGCGATGTCGGATGCCGCTTGCCTTGATGCGCTGAACCAAGGCGCGGCGGCGGTGGACGCCGCTGCGGATGTGCTGATTCTTGGCGAAATGGGCATCGGCAATTCCACCATTGCCGCCGCTTTGACCTCGGCGCTGTTTGGCGGCGCGGTGTCGGATTGGGTCGGCCCCGGCACCGGGTCTGACTCTGCAGGCATGGCGCGCAAGGTGGCCGCGATCCAGACAGGTCTGGCGCGGCACGCGGGCCTTGCCGCACCGCAAGTGCTGGCCGCATTGGGCGGGCGTGAGCAGGCGGCGATTTGCGGCGCGGTGTTGGCGGCCCGCGCCGCGCGCATTCCGGTCATCCTGGACGGGTTCATCTGCACGGCGGCGGCCTCGGTGCTTTATGCAATCGACCCGGCCCTGCTGGATCATTGCCTTGTTGGTCATGCCAGCGCCGAACCGGGCCACCGTCGGCTGCTTGACGCCATCGCCAAGCGCCCGATCCTGGAGTTTGACATGCGGCTGGGCGAAGGATCGGGCGCAGCCCTTGCGCTGGGGATCGTGCGCGCTGCCCTTGAATGCCACAATGGCATGGCGACCTTTGGCGAAGCCGGGGTGTCCGAGGCATGAGACAAAGGCTGGCGCAGCTGCAAGTGGCGCTGATGCTGCTGACGCGCCTGCCTGCCGGGCAGTTGGCGCCGCCGGTGCCGGGGTTGGGTGCGGCAGCCTGGGCGTTTCCCTTGGTTGGGTTGGTGGTGGGTGCCATTGCGGCCGCAACCATGGCCGCAGCACTGTGGCTGCCCCTGCCGCCGATCATCGCCGCCGGTCTGGCCGTGGCGGCATCCGTTCTGGTGACCGGCGGTCTGCACGAAGACGGGCTGGCCGATGTCGCCGACGGTTTTGGTGGCGGGCGCGGGCGCGAGCGCAAGCTGGCCATTATGCGCGACAGCCGGATCGGCAGCTATGGCACTCTGGCACTGATCCTGGTGATCGGGCTGCGCTGGCAGGCGATTGCAGCCGCCCCACCTGCGCAAAGCTTGTTGGCGCTGCTGGCCATCGCCGCCGCAAGCCGGGCCGGCTTGCCCGCAGTGATGCGGCTGATGCCCGCCGCGCGCGCCGATGGTCTGGGCAAAGCTGCGGCCGGTGGCCATTGGCAAGGCGCTACTCTGGCCGCGCTGATCGGCCTTGCGGCGCTTGTCGCGGCATTTGGCGCAACCGATGCCCTGCTGATTGCATGGGCAATGGCGATCACCATTCTGGCCACTGCCGGGCTTGCCATGCGTCAAATCGGTGGCCAGACAGGTGACGTTCTTGGCAGCATGCAGCAATTGAGCGAGCTTGCGGCGTGGCTTGCCGTGCTGGTACTTGCGCATCCCTGACGCGCGATTGCGGGTTGGTTTGGCAAACTGGCTTGGATGAAGTCGCATCTTTCGGCCCGCAGAGCCTTCACGGAGCTTCGCAGCTTCACACTTGCCAGGCTAGAAAAAGCATATACATTGTATATGCAAAATTCAGGTGAAACATGAGCAAACACAAATCAAGCGGCAAGGACAAGAAAAAGGGCAGTCAGCTTGTCATCCGGATCGACAAAGCCGAGCGCGACGCATTCGTCACGCTGTGTGATCAATTGGACAGCAGTGCGGCGCGCGAAATCCGCCGTTTCATGCGGGATCTGGTTGCATCCCATTCCGGCGCAAATCCCGCGCCATCCGTCGAGCCGGAAAATATCCTGACTCCCGACGAAAATGACGACAGCGCTGCAGTCAGTGACATTCCGGAACCGCCCACAGCCGATGTGGACGTCGAAACTGTTGCGGTCAAAACCGTCAGGGCCAGAAAAAAGCGCGCGCCGCAATAGCAGGTGGGTCGGGCGGAGCAACGTGCGGTCGCCGCTTTCTGAAAAAAGGGGAAAGAACGACGCATGAAGCAGTCGGATCGGTTTTGGTACCAGTTGCCTGTTGAAGATGCGCTAAACCTTGCGAAGCAACCCTTCGCAAACCTGAAACCCGTGTTGACGTTTGACAAGATTTCTGTCGCATTCACCGCTCTGGATGACTTTGATCAATCCCTGCGCCGGTCTGGCCGATGGCTCATCGAAACCGGAGCGGATTTCGAACTCCTGATGTCTGACGGGCGCATTCTTGGCCAATCCGCGGACCGAAACGGCAATTTCGTTGCAGATTTGTGCCACGGACCGGTGAAATCGGCTTTGGCAGATTTGCCGCCGCGCCGCGCCCTGTTGCCGGTAGGGTCAGGCATGATGCGCAGGGGGGGCATCACGGTTCTCGATGCCGATCACACGACAGGGTGCCGCGCAGATCTGCGCATCCTGACCGGAACCGGAACCAAAGCCGCTGCCATTGTCAGCATTCAAGGTCTGCCCGGCTGCGACGAGTTCCTTGCAGAGGTTCGCAAACAAGTCGAAGCCTGCGGCGGCACAGCCACGGGACTGAAAGACCTTCATGCAGCGCTTTTCCCGGGGCAAGGCACTTACATCGCGAAACCGAAGATCGTCATCGCAGCTGCCGATACCGCGTTCGCTGCCGCCACCAGCATCATTTCCAGCTATATTCCCGTGGTGCGTGCGAACGAAGCCGGTATCATCGCTGACCACGACACCGAATTTCTGCACGACTACCGCATCGCCCTGCGCAAGATCCGATCGGTTCTGAGCCTGCTCGAAGGCGTTTATGCGGAAAAACTGACGGACGAAATCAAGACACGGTTTTCGGATCTGATGGCTCCAACGGGGCGACTGCGCGATCTGGATGTCTACCTGCTTGAAAAGCAGCGCTATTTCGACTTGCTGCCCGAGACGATGCATGCCGGCCTCGACAGAATGTTTGACGTGTTCGCGCACGACAGGACGGTCGCGAAATCCAGACTGGCGCGTCATCTTCGCAGCAAGAATTACCAGACCGAAATTTCCAGCCTCGCTGGGCTGTTTGACAAGCCAAGGAAGCTCCATCCCGGTCCGATGGCGAACGTGGGCGCAAAGGTCTTTGCCTGCGCCTTGATCTGGAATCGCTATCAGAAAACCGTCAAAACTGCCGCCCGGATCGGCCCGAAGACCGATGATGCCGAAGTGCACAGGCTGCGCATCCACTGCAAAAAACTGCGCTACCTGATGGAATTCTTCGAGCCGCTGTTTCCGAAGCCTGAAGTCAAAGCTCTGCTCAAGCCTCTGAAACTGCTGCAAGACCACCTCGGCCTGTTCAACGACTGCGCTGTCCAGCAGATCAGCCTGCAGACATTACTTCGGCGCAAAAAGCGTTGGCCGAAAGCCGTCAACCGTCAGGTTGCGCAAAGCGTGGGTGCGCTGAAGGCTGTGCTGCACCGGCGGCAGATCGAGTTGCGCGCGACCCTCGTGGAAAGTTTTGCGCAGTTCAACGGCCCAGACACGCAGAATGCCTTTCGTGACCTCTTTCATGTTGGAGAAACAACGGCATGAGCATCATCGCCCGTTGTTCCAACACGGGCCGCGCTGGCATCACCGTGGCCTTTGTCAGCCTTGCCTCCGCACAAGCCGGTCGGGCGCAGTTGCGCAGTATGCACGCTTTGAAAGTTTTTGAAAGCGGCTACCGGGTGAGGTCGCAGGTCCCGAGGCTTGCGCGCCCAGGGACCTGCGTTTTGTCACGCTGATTATTTGACTTGGCCAATGGACCAGAACAGTGTCTCGCCCGAGCTGTCATCAACACCGTCGTTGTCCGTCACAACCCAGCCGGTGCCCGCCGCGTCGATGGTAAATCCTTCGACCTTGTCGACGATATAGCCGTTAAGCACTTCTAGATCCGGCAGGAAGTCATGGACCAGTTCCTTGTTGACCACCGGCAGCGTGCCCCCCAGTTCCGCCGCGACCATCTGGCTGGCGGCCACACGGTACAGCTTTTTGGTTGCGGCCTTGTCGGCGATCTGGTTGTCGCGCTCGACAATGTAAACCCAGTTACCGTTCAGCGTGATCTCGGACAGACCCATCCAGGCGCCTTCACCGGCGGCATCCAGCGGGTAATGCACGGCACCCCAGCTTGCGTCCTTGGTGTTGTAGCCCAGCAATTTGACCATGCCTTTCGGGTCATCTTTCCATTCACGCTGCACCGCCATCCAAAGCCAGTCACCGGCCACAGTGATACCTTCGAAGCCAAAGCGGATTTGGCTGGGCAAAAGGGACTCTGGCAAAGCGATTTCCTTGTCAATCGCGCCGTTGGCATCGACATGATAGATCGCATGCGGGATCAGACGGTCACTGCGACCTTCAGAGGCAAGCCAAAAGCCGCCCGACCCATCAGCCGCAATGCCTTCCAGATCCAGCTTTTGCGCCGCATCGCCGCCACGGGTGACCGGCACAGCCGCGATGATTTTGGCCGGTGTCTGCGTGGCGTCTATCACATAGATCGAAGGCGCCGCGCCGTAGACGCTGTCAGACACGGCATAGAGTTTGCCCGCCTCGGTCGGATCGGCCGTCAAACCCGACAGCGCTCCCCAACCGATCAGATTTTCGGACCCGGCAGAGGTGATCATCGGATAGGCGACGGGCCCCTCTGTCAGGGCATAAATCATCACATGTGCCGGAGCGAGGCCGTCTTCACGCAGATCCACTTCATTGGCCGACACCAGCAGATTGCGCGACGGTATCGCGACCATACCTTCCGGAGAGACGCCGGAAGGCAACAGCTGTTTCAGCACCGGGGCTGCCGGATCGGTCAGGTCATAAACGCCGATGACCGAGCTGCGTTCAGAAGCCACGAAAGCCATCGGCGTCGGGCCAAAGCTGGCAATCTCGACCGATTCCAATTCGGTACCCTTGGTTTTGCTACGATGTTCAGGGTAATGGCCGATTTCGGCAATTGCCCGTTCCAGGCTGGCGCCGCTTTCGTAAACCACGCTGCCATCACGGTTGAAGATGGTCCAACTGCGCGACCCACCTTCGTAATCGCCCTCATTGGAAACGGCGAAATGAGTGTCATCAAGCCATTTCACACCGTCTGGTTCGCGCAGGGCACCGTCGCGTTTGGCTGTGAAATCAAGCACGCCGTCACGGCTGGTGTCGATCCCGCCAAGATCCACCGCACCGGCGCTGAAATGTCCCGAAACCACACCATCCGATCCTATGATGACGATCTCGTTGTTTTCCTGCATGGTCAGAACAATTTCGCCCGCCGCGTTGATGTCCAGAAACTCCGGTTCCGGATCGTCACCACCGATGGCAGCCAGCCCGGTTACCTCGATCTTCTGCAGTCCTGCGCAATCCACCACACCCGCCTTGAGCGGCAGTTTGACGACATAGCCCGCAGGCATCTGCGGCAAGGCCCCGTCACGCAGATCTTCGTCGCGTTCGTTCTCGATGGCGATGGCAAGGAAAGAGCCGTCCTTTGCCGCCGCAACCGAATCCGGCTGCCCGCCCAGTTCACATTCCGACACGATCGCTTTGGTCGCCAGATCGATGCTGACCAGCTTGCCCGAAGTATTGACGAAATCCTTTGACGTGTTCACCGCCGCGAAAACCATGTTGCCGATCACCTTCGCCGTGGTCGGCTCGCCCCCCATAGCAATGTTGCCCAAAGGCTTGGGGGCGGCGGGATCAGTGATGTCGATCAGTCCGACTGCGCCCAAAGGGCTGTCAGTGTAAACAAGCGTCATGCCGTCTTCGGATGCAGAGATGATTTCTGCACTGGTGGCGCGCGCTGTGTCTTCGCCGGCGGCCATGTTCAGCGGCGTTGCAAAAACGGCGATCCGGTTGAAGGCAGGTTCGGCCAGCGCAGGCAGCGCCGCGAAAATGGCAAGGGCAGAGGTCAGGCCGGAAAGCGGAAAGCGCATTGGGTCATCCTTGAGCCAAGTGTAAAATCGATCCACCTAAGCATCGGCTGCATGACCCGTCCGTGACAGCCTTGTGACGATTTTGAAACAGGGGGACATCCTGGCAGGCGGGTCTGAACCGCAGGTGTCACCAGCTGCTGTGGCCGCGTTCGAAAAACCGCCTGCGGCAAGCAACCTTGCGCAGCGGTGGAGCGATCAGAATTCCTGCGCCGCAGACATCAATTGGCAGGCGCGATTGTGTGTTCCGGAGCCGAGAACCTTCCTTCGGCAAGAAAGAACATGTCCAGAAGGTCATTCTTTTCGTCCGCCAAGGCAAACACCACTTCCTCGGCGCTGAATCGCAGATCGGATATCGCGATACGCCGCACGGCATCGGTGCGGTGGGTGCCGTAGCGCCACATGAAGCCGACGCCGATCCCGACAGCCACCGCTTCATAAACCGCATCACGGGTGTCGGCGATCAGCTGCGGCTGCGGCGACAGCCCCATCTGACGGAACGCGCGGTCGATGATCTTTTGCGTCGAAGACCCTTGCGTGCGATAGATCAACGGCTCTTGGGCCAATCTGACAAGGGTGACGCTGGCAAGGTCGACCAACGGGCTTTGGGCACCCACGATTGCCACCACCTCTTGCCGCACCACGGCCGCCCTGCGGAACCGGGCATCGACAGGCAGATCCGGCAAGACCGCCACATCAACTTCGCGCCGCAACAAGGCCGCAAGGATCAGCTGGTGTGACCCCGTTTGCACCATGACCGACACGTCGGCATGCTGGTCAAGAAACTGGCCAATGATGGCGATACCCGGCATGGCATTGCCCAGTCCGACGCGCAAACGCCGCGCGCCGCTGGGCGTCCGCCGCCCAAGGATCAGCGTCGCGTCACGTTCGGCCTCCTGCATCCGATGGCCGATGTCGCACAATTCCAGACACAGCGGGGTCGCACGCGACAAGCCGCCCGCCCGGTCAAACAGATGCACATTGTGGGCCTGTTCGACTTCGCGGACTTGCTGCGCCACGGAAGAATGCGACACGCCCAGACTGCGGGCCGCCGCCGAGTATGTACCGGTTTCGGCAACTGCGGTCAGCGCGCGCAAGCGGGCCAGTGTCAGGGCGTTTGTGACCTCAGGTGAAGGTGATGCTTTCATGGGGTCAAGGTTTAGCCTTCATCCGTAACACGCAGGTTACATCGCGGCTGCCATTCTGCTCGCACGCCGGGCAGGTTCGCCCGGCCCAGATCGCCAGAAAACGAATCGTGCTGGCGATGCAGTTCAGAGGCAAGAATGACACGCGCGATTGGGTTGTTGGATTTTCTGGCGGGAAGCGGGCCGCAGAAGGCCGCTGTCATGGCCGACCTCGATGGCTGCCTGATTGCCGGCGCGCAATTGCTGCCGCATGCGCCGGAGTTGCTGGCGCGTTGCGCGGATCGGCTTTAGATCGTTTCCAACAATTCCAGCGACACTGCCGCAACCCTGTCGACCCGTCTGGCGCAGATCGGTTTTCCACTGCGGGCCTCGCATATCGTGCTGGCAGGCGAAGAAACCATCCGACGCGTGGCGCAGGACCGTCCCGGGCAGCGGATTGCGGTTTATGCTGCCGAGCCGTTGCGCGCGCTGGCCCGCCAGCTGGGCCTGCTCCCCGACCATATGACTCCCGATGCCGCCGTCCTCGCACGTGACCCTGCCTTCACTTTTGCCAGCCTGACCCGGCTGACCGCGCAGATCGCAAGGGGTCTGCCCCTTATCGCCACCAATCCCGATCTGAACCATCCCGACCCCGAGGGCCATCCGGTGCCGGAAACCGGCGCGCTTTTGGCGGCGCTGACAACGGTGGTTCCCGGTCTGACTGTTCCGACAATCGGCAAACCTCAGCCGGATTTGTTGCAGTTGGCGCTGGCACGGGCTGGCGTTGCGCCTTCGGACGCCGTCTTTATCGGCGACACCCCGGAAACCGATGGCGTTGCCGCCCGCGCCGCCGGAGTAGAGTTTGTGCTGCTGCGCCGTCCCGGAAAATTGCCCCGCCATTTGCCGGAGGCACAGACATGCTAGGCAACGCCTTGCGCATTCTGCTGCGAATGGGGCTGACGTTTTTTGTCATCATCACGCTGGTGTTCTTTGCCACCCGGCTGAGCGGCAGCCCACTTGATTTCGTGATCGGCGAAGGCATGTCCGTCGAAGATCGTGCCATCATGATACGCTATTACGAGCTGGATCGCCCGCTCTGGGACCAATACCGCGCCTTTCTTGGTGCCTTTCTGAACGGACAGTTCGGCCTGTCTTTCATCGAGCGTCGCCCCGTGGCCGAGATGGTGGCCGAACGGCTGTGGCCGTCAGCGCAGTTGCTGATTTCGGCAACGCTGGTCACGCTTTTGACCGCAATTCCTTTGGGCATCGCCGCCGCCGTCTGGCGACAAAGCTGGATTGGCAGCGCGATCATGACGCTTGCCTTTCTGGGCTATGCGGTGCCGAATTTCGTACTGGCGGTCTTTCTGGTGCTGTTCTTTGCGTTCTGGTTGAACTGGTTGCCCGTTGTCGGCAACAGCACGCCTGCGCATTTCATCATGCCGACCCTGACCCTGGCGGCGGCAATGATCGCCGCGATCATGCGGTTCACCCGCAACGCCATGCTGGATGTGCTGGGTCAAGACTACATGCGCACGGCCCGCGCCAAAGGGCTGCCGGAAACCACCGTGATCCTGAAACACGGGCTCCGCAACGCTGGCATCACCATCCTGTCGGTGGTGGGGTTGCAGATCGCCGCCCTGGCCGCATCGGGGTCTGTGGTGGTCGAGTCAATCTTTGCCTTGCCGGGCATTGGCGATCTGCTGGTCAGCTCGGCGATCCGGCGAGATTATCCGGTGCTGCAATTTGCTGTGCTGACCGTGGCACTGGCGGTCATCGTGATCAACGCAGCCGTAGATCTGGCCTATGCCTGGGCTGACCCCCGGCTGCGCCACAGTGGCGGGAGATAACAGCATGACAGCCGTTCCAACCGTGACAGCAACTGGGTTGCGTGCCCTTTCGTCAGACGCAAACAAGGTGCAGAAGGTGGCGCTGGCCTTGGGTCTGGCGCTGGCCGCTGCCGCCATCCTCGCGCCGTTGATCGCCCCGTTGGAGCCCAACGCGCAAAGCCTGATTTCGCGCCTGCGCCCGCCGCTTGGCGTTGCAGGTGTAAATGCAGGTCACCTTCTGGGCACGGATGAACTTGGCCGCGATTTGCTGACGCGCTGCCTTTACGGGCTGCGGCTGACCCTGACCCTGGCGGTTCTGGGTGCAACTCTGGGGCTGTTGATCGGTGGCATCGTGGGCGTGCTGGCCGGAGTTGTCGGTGCGCGGACAGATGCGATGATCACCGCCGCCGTGGACACGCAAATCGCGGTGCCGTTCACGCTGGTTGCGCTGTTCATGCTGTCGGTGTTTGGCACCCCGATGACGGTGATGGTTTCCGTGCCGTCGATGCCCCGGTCTGGCACCTCAACGGCAATCATGACCGCGACCATATGACCGTCGCCGACAACGAGGCGCTGCTGGGCCAATCGCTTGAGCACGCGGTGGATGACATCGACGGCTGGCGAATCGTGCTGTGGCGGGCCGAAAGCCGCATCCGACGTGGCCACGAAGGCAGCGGCTTTGTTCTGACCGAGACCGATCTGGTCTGGCTGTCGCGCACCATGCAGGCCACCGACCGCCCGACACTGGTGGTCAGCCATGTCCCGGTCTCCGGCCACGCCCAGACCGGCAACTGCTATTTCCAGAACAACCCGGCCTCGTCGACCTACCCGATGGCGGACCGTGCCCGTGCGGCCCTGGCTTTGGCCCGGGTGCCGGTGGTTTGCCTTGCAGGGCATGTACACTGGAATACCGTCACGACGGTGGACGGCATCACCCATCTGACCCAGCAATCCCTGACCGAAAGCTTCACCACCGCAGGCGAACCCGCCGGCGCAATGGGTCTGATCGAGCTGTCTGACACCGTGTCTTGGGATGTGGTCGGTGCCGATCCGTTGCGCTTTGGCTTTCGCCCCATCGCCCAACGCTGGACACCCCCGATGCCGGATTTCGCAACCCACCCGGAATTGCGCAACCGTTTCATGCCCGCCGCCTTGAACCCAGCCACTTTGCAAAAGGCCTGAGTCATGACCGCAACCTGCCTGCTTTCGATCGAAGATCTGTCGCTGACCTTCGTGTCACATCGCGCGGTAAAGCATTTGGATTTCACCATCAATCGGGCCGAAACAGTGGCGCTGGTTGGCGAAAGCGGTTCGTGGAAATCCGCAACCGCGCTGGCGATCATGCGTTTGATCGAACGCGAAGGCGGCACAATTGCGGGCGCACGCATCATGTTGGACGGCGCAGTGCCGCTGAATCTGGCGGCGCTGAGTGACCGGCAGATGCGACAGGTGCGCGGCAACCGGGTTGCGATGATCTTTCAGGAACCGATGACAGCGCTCAATCCGGTGCTGACGCTGGGCGATCAGGTGACAGAAGTGTTCCGGCTGCATCAAGGCATGGGCAGGTCTGACGCAAGGGCGGCGGCGCTGGCGGCGTTTGACCGGGTGCGCATTCCGGATGCAGCGCAGGCTGAACCAGTTCGCGCATGAATTGTCGGGTGGATTGCGGCAGCGGGTGATGATTGCCGCAGCACTGGCCTGCCGCCCCGACCTGCCGATCGCCGATGAACCGACAACGGCGTTGGACGTGACAACCCAGGTTGAAATTCTGACGCTGATCCGGGATTTGCAGGCGGAAACCGGCATGAGCGTGCTGTTCATCACGCATGACATGGGCGTGGTCGCGGAATTGGCCGACCGGGTGGTCGTGCTGGCGCGCGGTGAAAAGCAAGAGGAAGGCCCGGTTCACGCCATCTTTGCCCACCCACAAGCCGCCTATACCCGCACACTGATGGCCGCGACGCCCAAATTGGGCAGCGGCGGACCGGCTGCAATCATCGCCTCTCCTCCGGTTCTTGCCGTTGAAAACCTGTCAGTGCAGTTCACCGCGCGCCAAGGGCTGCTGCAAACCGCGCGGACGGCGTTTCATGCCGTCACTGGGGTGTCCTTGACCATCGGCAGGGGCGAAACGCTGGGCCTTGTCGGCGAATCCGGTTGCGGCAAGTCAACGCTGGCCCGGGCGATCCTGCGGCTGGTAGAGCCTGCCGAGGGCCGGGTCAGCCTGTTGGGACATGAACTGACGGGTCTGACCCAACGCAACCTGCGCCCGTTGCGTCGCCATGCACAGATCGTGGCGCAAGACCCGTGAGCTGGCTTTGGAACTGCTGGCCAAGGTCGAGCTGGGCGCGGACGCGCTGGATCGCTATCCGCATCAGTTTTCCGGCGGGCAAAGACAGCGGCTGTCGATCGCGCGCGCGTTGTCCGCCCGCCCCGCCTTGATTGTCGCCGACGAGGCTGTTTCGGCGCTGGACGTATCGGTTGCGCGGCAGATCACCGACCTTATGGCGCGTCTGCAGGCCGAGGATGGCGTGTCTTTTCTGTTCATCAGTCATGACCTTGCCGTGGTGGAACGCGTCAGTCACCGCATCGCGGTAATGTTTGGCGGCCAGATTGTCGAAACCGGCCCGACCGACGAAGTTCTGTCAAATCCCCTGCACGCCTACACCCGGCATCTGTTGTCCGCAGTGCCGATACCGGACCCGGCCAAGCGGGACCGGCCCCGGTCTCTTACCTCTGCCCAGATCGCGCGCCCGGTCCTGATGCTGCCAATCCGACAATCGCCTCAACGGCTGATCATGGCGGAAATCACGCCGGGGCATTTTTGTGCTGTGCCAAGCCAGGCCCATGTTCCCTTTGCGGTGGCCCTGTCTGCGCCGGGGATTGGCTGGCAGGCGGAGGCCGATCACGCCGCCAAGTCGGCCGCGCAGAACGAAATCAGGGCATTGAACAGTCTTGGCGAGCTCGCCTGATCGGGTCAGCAGACGACCGCCCTGCGCTGACTCGTCGGCCTGTGTGCAGCGGGATTTCGGGCCGTCACGTCGCCTTGACAGGCAAAGCCTTTGCCCAACTGGATTTTATCGACTGTGACGTGGCGGCCATAGACCCCGGCACATACCGCTGAGACATCGCGGGCAAGGGCAACTCATGGCCAAGGGCGGCGAAGGCCATCGCTGCGGCACCCAGCGCGCCCACCTCTTCGAACTCGGCCGTCTGCACGGTGCGATCCAGAAGATCGGCCTGCAACTGCATCAGGAAGGCATTGCCCGAAGCGCCGCCATCAGCGCGCAGACCGGAAAGTGGATGGCCAATATCTTGCTCCATCGCCTCGAACACGTCCGCGATCTGCAAGGCAATCGCCTCAAACGTTGCACGGGCCAGATGCGCGCGCGTTGTGCCGTGGGTCATGCCCGAGATGGTGCCTGTGGCGTCGTCGATCCAGTGTGGCGCCCCCAGGCCAGCCAGCGCGGGGACAAAAACCACACCCCCGTTGTCGGGCACGGTTTGCGCCAGATCCGAAAGCACCGTCGCATTCTCGACCCCCAGAATGCCCGCCATGAAGGCCGCCGCCTGGGCTGAAACCGTGATATTGCCTTCCAGAGCGTAGGCCGTGCCGTGCCGGTCCGACCATGCAATTGTGCCGGAAAGTCCGTGGCCAGAGGCAACCCGTGCGGGCGTAAGCGTCATCAGCGAAGATCCGGTGCCATAGGTTGCCTTGACGACACCCGGTTTGCGAACACCGTGGCCGAAAAGCGCTGCATGGCTGTCACCCATCATGGCCAAAACGGGAATTCCCGCAGGCAGGGCCGTCTGTCCGGCGATGGTGCTGCCGAAGTGGCTGTCGGACGGCAGGGCAACGGGCAGGCAGGCAAGGGGCGCGCCAAAGATCAGGGCAAGGTCTTGACTGAAGGCCAGTTGCGCCGTGTCAAAAAGCTGTGTGCGCGACGCATTGGAGTGATCGCAGGCAAAGCTTTTGCCGCCCGTCAGGTTCCACAACAGCCATGCGTCCACGGTGCCCGCGCGCAACCGTCCCTGTGCCAGCATCATCGCAGCCGTTGGCTGGTGGCGCATGACCCAAGCCAGTTTGGATGCCGGGAACAGCGGGTTGATGTCCAGCCCGGTTGCCGCCAACACCGCCGGATTGTGCCCGGCGGCAATAAGCGCGGCACAATCGGGCGCAGTGCGCCGACATTGCCAGATCGGCGCAGGGCAGATTGGCTGCGAGGTTTCCGCGTCCCAGACCACCAGCGTTTCACGCTGATTGGCGATGGCAATGGCATCTGGCGCACCATGCTCCGCCAGATCCGCAATCACCGCCTGAACCGAGGCCCAGATGTCACTGGCCGATTGTTCGGCCCATCCAAGCTGCGGGTACTGCGTGGTCAATGGCGCCGAAGCCCGCGCCAGTACCCGGCCCCGTGCGTCGACCAGCACCGCCTTGGTGTTCGTCGTGCCCTGATCAATCGCCAGAACCCGCATGGACGTCACAGCTTGCGCGCCATGGCCCGGCGCGCAGCCGCTGCGATGCCGGTCTCGGACAAGCCGTACTCGGCAAACAGCCAGTCGACCGAACCCGTGACGACAAAGCCCGGAAACCCCACCCGTTCCACCGGAACCGGGCGATGCGCGGCGGTAAACTCGGCCACTGCCCCACCAAGACCGCCCCGCACCGACGCCTCTTCCACCGTGACGATGGCCCCGGTGGCCGCCGCCGCATGCAGAGCATTTTCATCAAGCGAATTGATCGTCGCCATGTTCAGAACCCGGGCCGAAACGCCTTCTCGCGCCAGCAATTCGGCGGCAGCGACTGCCAGATGGACAGTGGTGCCGCAAGCGATCAGGGTCACGTCGTCACCGTCGCGCAGCACTTCGGCCCGGCCCGCCCGGAACACCCGGTTCGGCACGCCAAGCGCGGGTACCGGCATCCGCGACAGGCGCAGATAGACCGGCCCGTCATGCGCCGCCGCCCATTTCACCGCCTCGGCGGTTTCCCAAGGATCAGAGGGCACAATGACCGTCAGGTTGGTCAGCGGCCGCAGCCAGGCGAAATCCTCGATCGAATGATGCGTGGCCCCCAATTCACCATAGGCGACACCCGACGATTGCCCGACCAGTTTCACGTTGAACCCGGCATAAGCGATGTCGGCCTTCACCTGCTCCAGCGCGCGACCGGTGATGAAACAGGACGCGGCCGACACGAACGGAATGCGCCCGCCATTGGCCAGCCCGGCGCTGACACCCACCATCACTTGTTCGGCGATTCCCACATTGATCGTGCGATCTGGAAATTTCTTCTGAAACCCACCCAATTTGGACGAACCGACAGAGTCGTTGACCACCACAACGATACGCTCGTCAGCGGCGGCCAAAGCCTCGATAGTGCTGGCCCAAGCCTCGCGACAATCGAAAAGCCCGTCTTTTGCGGCGGCTTGGGCCATCAGACCAGCTCCTTCATGGCTTGCGCAAACTGCTCGGCATTGGGCACTCCGTGGTGCCAGGCGGCCTTGTTTTCCATGAAGGACACACCCTTGCCCTTGACCGTATTGGCGATCACGCAGCGGGGCCGGCTTTTGGGCGGGGCCGACAGCACCTGCAAAAGTGCTGCATGATCATGCCCGTCGATCATAGTCACATCCCAACCGAAGGCTGCATATTTCTCGTCCAAAGGATCAAGACCCGAAGTTTCCTCGGTCCCCGCGCCTTGTTGCAGCCGGTTGCGGTCGATGATCAGGGTCAGCCGGTTCAGCTTGCGGTGACCCGCGACCATCGCCGCCTCCCAGTTCGATCCCTCTTGCTGCTCACCGTCACCGGTCAGCACAAAGGTCCGGTGATCAGACCCGGCCAGCGTGCCCGCAATTGCCACACCCACCGCAACGGGGAAGCCGTGGCCCAGCGGGCCGGTGTTGGTTTCCACGCCGGGCAGATAGTTGCGGTTCGGGTGGCCGTTCAGCATCGACCGCGGCTGCATATAGGTCGCCAGCCAGTCCTGCGGAAAATAGCCCGCGGCGCAAAGCCCCGAATAAAGGGCACCCGTCGCATGGCCCTTCGACATGATGAAGCGGTCACGCTCGGCCCAGTTCGGACGCGCGGGATCATGGCGCATGACCCCGAAATACAGGGTCGCCAGCACGTCAATGGCGGAAAAATCGCCGCCGGGATGGCCCAGCTGCGCCTTGTAAACCATTTCGAACGCGGTGCGGCGCATCCACAGCGCCTTGGCGGCGATCAGGGGAATCGGGTCGTTTGGGGGGGAGTGTATCTGCATCGTTCAAAACCGGTTCGGGACGGAAAGTTGTGGCTCGGGTGCGCCGCCGTGATGATAGCTTGGCCAGCGCAGATAACGCGTCACCGCCTCGGCCACCACATCGGCATGATGGCCACGAACCATGGCCACGTGATGCTCAAAGCCGTTCTGCGTGACAAACCGCATCAGACGGCGCAGGTCGGGCACGCGCGTCACCGCGATGCCGCCATCCATCGGGAATGGATGATCGGTGAACTCGCCCTCGCCCAAATAGCATTTCAGGCTGCCAGCCCGGTCGTCCGAGGACAGGCGGAAATAGGTCATCGGGCCAGCCTTGACCTTGCCCTTGACCGCCCCGAAGCATTTGGACTTGCCGATCACCGCACCCAACACGTCCAGTTCGGAAATCTCGGGCGTTTCGCCAATGAAGGATTTCGGGAAATTGCCGCAATGGGTGCAGACGCACATATCGGCCTCTGCCCCATAATTGTTGTTCCAATCAAGGATCGCAGGCGGTGCGCCAGAGGCAAGGGCCAACGCGTACATCGAAAGTGCGCCCATGATGTCCACTTCGCAGGCTGAAGGCATCAGTTCCTCGCCCATCATCGACATTGTAACGCAGGTGGCGCAGCCGAAATTGTCCTGCAAGGAACGCCAACACTGAATGGCCGAGGCGTCGCATTCGTTTTCCGCGATCCAGCGGTTGACGGCCAGTGTCCACTTGGCCTGCGTGCGCACCTGTGCTTCGGTGATATGCGCAGGCACCGTGCCATAGGCGCGGATGCGGTCCATCTTGGCGCGCAGATCGGAATCTTCATCGGGTATGGCACCCGCCGCGCCCATCATTTCGGACAGATCGACGGTGACAACCGTCACCCCCGCCGCCTGCAAAAGCTTTTCCGAATAGCGCATGGTCTGGAAGGCACCGGTGCGTGCGCCGATCGCGCCCAATCGCGCACCGCGCAGGCCACGAACGGTGCGGCACAGACGTGCAAACCGCTCCAGATCGGCGCCGAATTCAGCGCCCGACACGTCGCAGGTGTGGCTGGTGGTTTCGGTGAAGGGAATTCCGTATTGCCAGAAATTATTGGTCACGCTGATCTTGCCGCAAAACGCATCGCGGCGCTCGCTGACCGAGACCTTGGTCACTTCGTCATTGCTGGCCTGCAACAGGATCGGCACACCCAGCCTGGCGCGGGTCACCAGCTCGATGATCGCGATCTCATCGCCAAAGTTGGGCAGACAAATCACCAGCCCGTCAATCTTTTCGGCATGGGCCTTGAAATGGCGGGCGTAAAGCTCGGCGTCGGCGACGCTCTGGACGGCACCATTGGCGGTGGCCTCATATGGCAGGGTGACCACCTCGATCCCCAGGCTGGCCAGTTGCGCCAAAACCTCGTCGCGCGCATCGCGGCAGGGTGCAGGGCTGAAAAAAGCGCGCGAGCCGATGACGACCCCCAATGTGACCTTGCGGCGAATGATGCTGGTCATGGTGGCCTCCCCTTCTGACACCCAGTCGCGAAACAGCTTGAACTTTCGTATGCTTTCGAATGATGACACTTTTCTACTGGTTGATTTCCCGGATGGCAAGCAGAACCGCACTTCTAAATGTCTATTTTTTGGATAAATCTACATGAAGAACTTACCCACCATGGGATTTAGGGTCGAGGGCAGAGCATCGCTCGCAGGCCAGAAACCCCAGCAATCAGCATAATACGAAAGTAATTGACATAGAATTGATGGACGGCAAAGGTGTGTCCACTTGTAATCGCATCGATTCGATTGCGAACGAAAGGGAGGACGACATGAAACTCAACCGCCGCCACGTTGTCGGTGGCCTTGCGGCCGCTGTCTCGGGCATTCTGCCGACGCTGGCATTTGCCCAGGGTGCTGGCATCATCGCGATCATCACCCCCAGCCATGACAACCCGTTCTTCAAGGCCGAAGCAGACGGTGCCGCCGCCAAGGCGGTTGAACTGGGGTACGAGGCCATGGTGTTGGTGCATGACGACGACGCCAACAAGCAGTCAGAGCTGTTCGACACCGTGATCGCCGCCGGGGTCAAGGCAATCATTCTGGACAACGCAGGCGCAGACGCCTCGGTTGCCGCTATCCAGAAGGCCAAGGATGCTGGCATCCCGTCCTTCCTGATCGACCGCGAGATCACGGCAACCGGCGTTGCCGTCAGCCAGATCGTGTCGAACAACTATCAGGGCGCGCAGCTGGGGGCCGAAGAGTTCGTGAAGCTGATGGGCGAGGCCGGCGACTATGCCGAGTTGGTCGGCAAGGAGTCCGACACCAACGCCGGCATCCGTTCCAAGGGGTACACCGACGTGATCGCCCAATACCCTGACCTGAAGCTGGTGGCCAAGCAGACCGCCAACTGGTCGCAGACCGAAGCCTTCACCGTGATGGAATCGGTGCTGCAGGCCAATCCGGGCATCAAGGGCGTGATCTCGGGCAATGACACCATGGCGATGGGGGCCTATGCCGCACTTGAGGCGGCAGGCCGGACGGATGTGATCGTTGTGGGCTTTGACGGATCGAACGACGTGCGCGACAGTATTCTGAAAGGCGGCATCAAGGCCACCGTTCTGCAACCGGCCTATGCACAGGCGCAGACCGCGGTTGAACAGGCTGACGCTTTCCTCAAGTCCGGCGCAACCGGTCAGGAAGAAAAGCAGCTCATGGACTGCGTGCTGGTCAATGCCGACAACGCGGCCAAGCTGGAAACCTTCGCGCTCGGCGCCTGATTTCGGACAGCTGAACCGGCGCGGCCCGCTCCCGGCCGCGCCGGATTTTCCCATTTTTATGCGGACCTGAAATGACCCGACTGCCGACCATCGCGCTGGCCTGCCTTGCGGCCATCGGCCTGAGCGCCTGCAAAATCATCAGGAACCCCGAACCGGGCGTCGCCACAGCTATTGCCGGCGGCGAGGCGGGCGACGACCTGCGCATTGCCGCCCTGCTGGACGCAACGCTGCAAAGCCAGCTTTTGCCCTTGATCCGGGACAATGCGACCGAAGTTGCGGCACTGCGCACCGCCGTGGCGACCGGGCTGGATGCCGCCGGGGCGACATTTGGCAACCGGGGCGCGGGTGAAGGCGCTGCGTGGAATTTCGCGGTCAAGGGTAAAGGGCAGGTTGTAGAGGCCAACCTGAAAAGCCGTGCAAGGACTGCGGGCCTGGACACCGACGGCGATGGCAAGACCGACCTGACGCTGCAACTGGGTCCTGTGATCAAAGGCACCTCATTGCGCGACGTGGCCCCGATTTACGATTTCAATGACTTCCGCGACCAGATCGAGTTTGCCAAACTGGGCCGCGCCATCAATGACCGCGTCTTTGCAACACTCAACCTGCCCGGCGACGATCTGATCGGCCAGACCCTGGGGTTCTCCGGCGCGTTGACCTTGAAATCGGCTGATGATGTTTGGCTGGTGACCGTGATTGAGGTCACGCCATGACCGAGGGTCGGGTCGGCCTGCAGGTTCTGGGGGGCGTGAAGGTCTATCCCGGCACTCGGGCTTTGAAAGGGGTCGACTTCCATCTGCATATGGGGGCGGTGAATGTTTTGGTTGGCGAAAACGGCGCTGGTAAATCGACCTTGATGAAGGTGATTTCCGGGGTGGAAAGCCTGACCGAAGGCCGCATCGTGATTGATGGCCTTGACGCGCAGTTCCGGTCGAAGTCCGACGCGGTGGCGCATGGCATCGGCATCGTGTTTCAGGAACTGAACCTGTTTCCCAACCTGACAGTGGCCGAGAACATCTTCATCGGGCGCGAGCCTGTGCGTGCCCGCATCGACATCGACACCGCCCATCAACGGCGCGCCGCAGCTGCCCTGATGCGGCGGCTGGAGCAAGACATCGACCCCGACGCGCCGCTTGGCCACCTGCGCGTGGGCCAGCAGCAGATCGTGGAAATCGCCAAGGCATTGGCGCAGGACGCCCGCATTCTGATCCTGGATGAGCCGACCAGCGCGCTGTCGGCGGCCGAGGTCGAGGTGCTGTTTCGCGTCATCCGCGATCTTACCGCACAAGGCGTCGGGATCGTCTACATCAGTCACCGGCTGGACGAACTGTTGCGCATCGGTGACCGCATCACGGTCTTGCGCGATGGTCTCATCACCGGTGACCGCAGCATGGCGGGCGTGGACATACCATGGATCGTGCAGGCGATGATTGGCGAAGGATCCAAAGAGTTTCCCCGCACCGAAGCCCAGAACTTCGGCGACGAGGTGTTTCGCGCGGAACAGGTGACTCTGCCGCGCGCTGGCGGTGGCCACAGCGTCGACCATGTTTCATTGTCGGTGCGGCGCGGCGAGATCGTCGGGCTTTACGGGTTGATGGGCGCGGGTCGGACAGAATTTGTCGAATGCGTCATGGCCCAGCATCCGCATTCCGGGGGCCGTTTTTTCGTGGCCGGGCAGCCCCTGACCGAACCCGATGTCGCGGCGCGCATCGCCCGCGGCATTGCCCTGATCCCCGAAGACCGCAAACGGGATGGTCTGGTGCAGATCATGGCAATCCGCGAAAACCTGACTTTGTCGGCGCTTGGCCGGTTCACCCGCTGGTTCCATCTCAACCTGACCGCAGAAGCCAGCACAGCGCTGGAATTTGTGCGCCGCCTGACCATCAAGATCGCCAGCCCCGAAAACCCGGTGTCATCGCTGTCGGGGGGCAATCAGCAAAAGGTGGTGATCGGCAAGGCGTTGATGACAAACCCCAAGATCCTGCTGATGGATGAACCCAGTCGCGGCATTGACATTGGCGCCAAGGCCGAGGTGTTCCGCACCATGCGCAGACTGGCCGCCGAAGGGCTGGGCATCCTGTTCGTGACATCGGATCTGGACGAGGTTCGCGCCTTGTCAGACCGCATCCTTGTCATGGCCAATGGCCGCATCACCGGCGAATTTCCCGGTGACGCCGCTGCCGCCGCAATCATCGGGGCGGCCAGCCCCGGACAACCCCGGAGCCCCACCGCATGAGCGCACCTTCTTCTGCAACCCAAGCCTTGCTCTGGCTGCTACGCTTGCGCACTTTTGTCGCCTTGATCGTGGTCTTTGCTTTCTTTGCGATCATGGCGCCCAACTTTCTGTCCACCGCCAATGCGGTGATCATCTCGAAACACGTGGCGCTGAATGCCTTTCTGGCCATTGGCATGACCTTCGTGATCATCACCGGCGGCATCGACCTTTCGGTCGGCTCTATCGTCGGACTTTGCGCCATGGTCGCGGGTTGGCTGGTTCTGAACGGCATGGATACCGGGCTTGGCTATACGGTCTGGTTCAACACCACTGAGATTGTCGGGATCACCATGCTGGTGGGCATCGGTGTGGGCTGGATCAATGGCATCCTGATCACCCGGCTGAATGTGGCCCCCTTCATCGCCACGCTGGGCACGCTGTACATCGCGCGCGGGGCCGCGCTTTTGTCATCGGGCGGGCGCACCTTTCCCAACCTGTCGGGCACACCTGAAATGGGCACTTCCGGCTTCCCCTTCATCGGCACCGGGGCAGTCCTGGGCTTGCCTTTCATGGTCTGCATGCTGATCGCTGTCGCCGTTCTGGCGCATTACATCTCGCGCCGCACGCCGCTTGGCCGCCATATCTACGCCGTCGGCGGCAATGAACGCGGGGCGGCACTGTCTGGGGTCAAGGTCAACCGCGTCAAGATGTTCGTCTACATGTTCTCGGGCTTTTGCGCCGCGCTGGTCGGCCTGATCATCGCCAGCCAGCTGCAGGCCGCCCACCCCGCCACCGGCGAAACCTTCGAGCTGAACGCGATCGCCGCCGCGGTGCTGGGCGGCACTTCGATGTCAGGCGGGCGCGGGCGGATCACCGGCACCATCGTGGGCGCTTTCGTGATCGGTATCCTGTCGGACGGGCTTATCATGATGGGTGTGTCCAGCTTCTGGCAGACGGTGATCAAAGGGATCGTCATCATTGTCGCCGTGGTGATTGATCAGGCCCAAAGCCGGTTGCAGGCCCGCGTCGCGCTGGCGCAAGAGTCTGCGGTGGCAAGGTAATAAGCGTTGCGCGCCTTTGGGATCACGACTAGATCTGACCGCTAGCAGCGAAATGCCTGAGCAGAAAGACCTCTGGGTGGGAAAGCGACCAGAAAGACTTGGCAAAGACAACATGGCCGGGCTTCTGTCCGAACCGCGACGTCGGCGCATTCTGGAATGGATTCAGGAAGAAGGCGCGGCACGGGTCCGCGATCTGGCCGTGGCCTTTCAGGTTTCCGAAGCCACGATCCGGCAAGACCTTGAACGGCTGGAACAGGATGGCCTTGTCACCCGCGAACATGGTGGTGCCTTCCTGAAGTCGGTTCCGGCGCAAGTGGGGGCCATGACCCTGCACCATCAAGAGAACATGGACAAAAAGCGCAAGATCGGCGCAGCGGCCGCCGGGCTTGTCAAAGATGGGGAAACCCTGATCCTTGACGCGGGAACGACGACCACCGAAATTGCCCTGCGGTTGACGGGTCACCGCAATCTGACGGTTATCACGAATGCGCTGAACATCGCGATGATCCTGGGGGCCGTTCCGGGCAACGCTGTCCACATGCCGGGCGGCCAGTTCAAGGCGCCCACCTTGTCACTGTCGGGCGATAAATCCGCCGACTATTTCCGCAACATCTTTGCGGGCAAGCTGTTTCTGGCCACGGCCGGTGTCGCGTCTGACTCGGGCCTGACCTATCCCAGCTTCGCCGATCTGCAATTGAAAGAGGCGATGATCAAGGCGACCAGTCACGTCTACCTTGTGGCGGATTCGACGAAGATCAACAAATCTTCGTTCACGCGCCTTGGCTCGCTGGAGATGATCCACACCTTCATCACCGATGATGCGATCACGGAAACCGATGTCATCGAGTTTGAACGCTGTGGTATCGAGGTGATGATCGCCCGCTAGGCCATGCGGCCAGACCAAGGACTATGCGGCAGACGCGATGCACCCGCCGCATAAATACCATCTGAACCTCAGGCCGCCATGGCCATGCGTGTTTTCGCGATTTGCATCGCGGCCTCGGCGGCTTCGCGTCCCTTTTGCACGAAATGCGCGGCAAAGATGCGACGGTGATGATCGGTCTCCTGATAGTGGTGCGGGGTCAAGGACACGGACAACACCGGGATACCGGTCTCAAGCCCGGCCTGCATCAGGCCAGTCACCACCGCCTGCGCCACGAAGTCATGCCTGTAAATCCCTCCGTCGACCACCAGTGCCGCGGCGGCTATCGCGCCATAGCGGCCAGTCCGGGCAAGATCGCGGGCCAGCAGCGGCATCTCGAACGCCCCGGGCACGTCGAAGACGTCGACTTCCCCTGCCGGGATGATCTGCAGAAATCCGGCCAATGCCTGATCGACAATATCGGCATGCCAGTTTGCCTTGATAAAAGCATAGCGGGTGTGTGTCATGTTGATCTCCTTCATATGTGACACGTCACCCAAGGCGATCACATGCGATCAGTGCTGCGAACGCGCGACCCCGTCACATATTCTCTTCCATCCGGACTTTAACCGTCGGCTCAGGCCTCTCACCTGATCTGCTGACCCTCTCGAACCCAAGAGGCGCTCGCGGGCTCGCAACCAAGGCTGCATACCGCCGGTAGGGAATTGCACCCCGCCCTGAGAATATCTGCCAGATAACCTGCCGTTCCGGGACGTTCAAGGTGGTTTCCCTCTGCAGAATTGCGCCGGCGCGCGGCGAATGCCCAGTGATCAACAGATCAAGGCCGCAGATCCAAATCCTGCCGCCCATGTCGAACAACCACATCGGGCCGGTGCCAAGCAGGGAAAGAACCTGAACGAGGATGCACAGCGTGAACCGTTGGCCCACGGCCCCGCGCGTTGTTCGAAAAACGTGCGGCACGGCTTTCGAAAGAACCTTCTGGATCGATCGGGACTTCGTGCAAGCCTGTGCCGCAGAAAGGCATTCAACATCTCGGCAGAAATCGCGGCTGCGGTCGCCCGCATTGCGTGTTGAAGGTGCTGGGCACTGCCGCGGGTGGGTCTCAGCTTGGTTAAATGAGCCATCTTCAGACACGGGGCAATCGAGGTCGTCGCGGTGGATTGTCGCGCGGGCCGGTGTAGACTTTTGGTTTCTGACCTTGACTTGTGGCTGCAATTGAAACGCGGCACCAACTGCTATACCTGCAGTTAAAAAGGCCGCGCTCTTGATGATGCGCAATTATTGGCATTTTTGCACATCACTGCCTACTTTTTAGATCACTGCAATCAGTCATGATAACTAACCATTATCATGACTCTTGTGTTTCAACGCAATACCTGCCTGAATACGCGCAATCTGCGGGGAGAACCGGCCATGAAACAGAACAGACACGGCAGTCACCACAGGTTGCTGCGATGACTTCATTGGCGCTTCCATCTTATGCGGCGCTGTCGCCTGAAGATGAGGCCGCGCTGGCTGCCTTGTACAAGCGCGGCACGCCGCAGAACACGCTTCGCGCCTGGGAGCGGGATCTGGCCTATATCACCGCCTGGAAGGCCGCCGTGTTCGGCACCGCCTTGGCTTGGCCGGAGGATGACCGCGCCGCCTTGCGGTTCGTTCTGGATCACACCCTGGATCTGACCGACAAACCCGGATCCGCCCAGAACGCCGCAATGGAGTTGATCGAACTGGGATTGCGGATCGGCTTGACCTGCCCTGCCCCGGCAACACTCGACCGCCGCATTGCCAGCTGGCGCGCGTTTCATCGGATGAAGAACCTGGCCTCGCCTTTTGACACACCGCTGCTGAAACAGGCCCGCGCCAAAGGCCGCAAGGCGGCGGCGCGGCCAAGGCTTGCCAAATCGCCGCGCCCGATCACGCGCGACATTCTGGAATTGCTGCTGTCCAGCTGCGATGGCTCGATGCGGGGGCTGCGCGACCGGGCTATCTTGCTGCTGGGCTTTGGCTCTGGCGGGCGGCGGCGTTCTGAAATCACCAACCTTTACCGCGAGGATATCGACACCACGGATTTTGTTGCCAAGGGCCTGATCTGGCTGCGCCTGATGGACACCAAGACCACCGACAAATCCAGCGCCCCGCGCTTGCCTTTGAAAGGTCGTGCGGCGCGGGCGGTGGTGGGTTGGATAGAGGCCGCACAGATCGACAAGGGACCACTGTTTCGGCCTGTCAGCCAGTCGGATCGGCCCCTGCCCCGCAAGCTGGCGCCCGATGCGATCCGGGTGATCGTGCGGCACCGCCTGAAATCCTCTGGCCTGCCCGAAGATTACGCGACACCCCACGGCCTGCGCGCGGGGTTTCTGACCCAGGCCGCGCTGGACGGCGCGCCACTGGCCGCCGCGATGAAGCTGTCCCTGCACCGCTCGGCCATTCAGGCGCAGCGGTATTACTCTGACGTGGAAATCACGCAAAATCCGGCCACCAATCTGCTGGGGTAACCCGTGGGTTACCGAAGGCCAATGGCGTAACCCACGGGTTACCCCTGTTCCACGATCTTGTTGAACGCGTTCACCGCCCGCTCCAACACCGCCCGATCCAGCGCCGAAAAATCGACCCGCGACTTGATCCGGCACTCGCCGGCCCGGGCCGTCACCTTGGCTGCCCCGCAATGGAATTCGAACTTTTCGCGTGGCGCCAGCGTAGCGCTGGCCACAGGTTCGGACAATCCGGCGCAAAAGCGGGTCAGTATTGCGGTCTGCGCCGCCGCATCCGCGGCCGCTGCCAAGGCCCGGCGCAGCCCCACCACGGCCGGCGCATCTTCTTTCAATCTACGCACCACATCGACACCCTGGTTGCGGGCAACCGCCTTTGGAAACCGCAAATCATCACCCAGCAGCAAGAGCAACGTCACGAAGGCCCGGATGTAAGACCGCTTCATCTTGTGCAGCGACGCGTAAAGCCGCCCCACCATCTGATCGGCATCGCCCAGTCCAACCGCCGCGTCCTGCGACGCGTCAATCGCCACCTGCGCCATCTCGGCAAAGGTCAGATCTTCGCGGATCACGTTTTCCTCGACCATGTCGATATAAAGATCCAACCGGTCGGCGGCAGTCTCGGCCACCCGCGCCAATATCGTGGCAAACCGATCGTCCCCGGTTTCTGCATGCAGTTGCTGCAGCGCCGACAACCGGCGCCAGCCCTTTTTCAGATGCAGCTGCCCCCCGGCATCACGGTAGACCTCAATCGGTTCCTTTTGCCCCCGCGTGCGAATCGACGCTTTCAGCTCTTCCATTTCATCCGACACCGCAACTGCGCCCAGATCCATCCGGTCGCGTGGCAGATCGGCGGTGGAAATCGCGGCCAAGGGCACCGCCATCAGCACCCGCCCCTCATCCTGCGCCTCCCGGAACTCCCTGGCCTGCACCGCGTTTTGGCGGCGCTGTTCGACCATGGCGTCACTTGATGCCTGCAGACTGGACGCCGCATCACGCACCGCCGCCCCCATCGGCCCGACATCCCGGGGTTTTCGCGGTGCTGCATCAACCGGATCCACCGGCCCAATGCCAAAACGATTGCCCTTGATCGCCATCATTTCACCTCCGGATTGGCAAGTTTGGTCTTCCAGGCCCGCAGCATGGTGTCGCGGAATTCCGCATAGGCATTGTCAAAGGATTGGCGCGCCCGCTTCCACGTCTCGCGCGTCATTTCGCGGTAATCCTGTTCGTACACCGACATCTGGAACCGCCCAGACTGTTCGACCGCCCGCGTCATCTCGATCGGCGATTGGCACACATCGGCGCCAAACACGTTGCGAAACGCCTCCATCATCGCGACATGCAGCGGGTTGCTGGCCTCAAACCGAGTCATCAGAATGCGAATGTCCAGAAACCGCTTGGGCAACGCAATCCCGGCATCGGTGGCAATGGCGCCAAAACCTTCGCTGATTTCCTCCAAGGCATCGCCCAACTGGCCCAGAAAACTGGTGGTGCTGTCATACTCCCAATAGCCCGGACCTGACGGGATATAAAGAATATCGGCGGCAAAGGCGGCATTCAGCGACTGATAGCCAATCGCCGGCGGGCAGTCGAAAATCACCACGTCATACTGATCTTCCGGCAACTCATCCAGATACCGCGCCATGCAGCCGAAAAAGCTCCAGGCCTTGTGCAGCGACCGATATTGCGCCGAGGCGAATTCGACAAAGGCCGCGTTGGCGCAAGACGGGATGATATCAATGGTCGGCCAGGCGGTTTTCTGGATGAAATCTTGTGCGCGCTGCGCTCCGATGTCCTGCACATCCTTCGGCAGCTCATCTGCGGCAGGATAGGGGCAGTCCGCGGGATCGTCATAAGTTTCCATGATCCGGTCGGCCTCACGGCACAAATCCCGGCACATGATGCCCCAGACTGTGTTCCATTCCTTCACCTCGACCAACCCCATCGAATGGGTCAGCGTGGCCTGCGGGTCAAAATCCACCACCAACACCCGATAGCCATCCAGCGCCGCCGCGTTGGCCAGATGCTGCGCCACCACCGTCTTGCCGACGCCGCCCTTGAAATTCGAAACCGCCACCCGCAAAGCCCGGCCTTTGGGCCGCACCGGCAGCAACGATTTGCCGCGAAACCGCACCCGGCGTCGCAGCTCATTAATCTCGGCCAGGTCGAACCAGCGTTGCCGCCCATCATCCTCTACCGTGCCCTGCGGCAAGCTGGGGTCTTCGGCCAGCTTCTTGCGCAGAGTGTCAGCGGGCACGTCAAACATGAACTGGCTGATTTCCCAGATCGAAAATGGCCGCAGCGTCTTGGTTTCGGATGGCGAGAATGTCGCCCGCCGCACCGCCACCTGTTGCGCCAGACTGCGTTCATTCATGGACTGAAGGTCGCTGTGGTTCCGCATGCTCGATCTCGCGTTAATATTGATTGCAGATCGAATAACGCGAATTCTCCGTTTCGCCAATTGCTAATTCTGCATATTCGCGTTTTTCATGGCGAATCGGTCATAATCAAGATCAGTGCGGTAACTCAGTCCAGATATGGTGACAGCAAAGGCCAGCAGCACTAGAACAGGGTGACACCACTGGCCAGATAAGGTGACAGCCATATGTCCCCTATAACCTATATACCATTTTTTCCTTTCATGGTTTCCAAGAAAGCGAAATCCCGTATTCAGTTTCCGTTTGACAAAAGACGCGATTACGCCACATTTATCCACAGTACGGAATCGGGGACGATAACCCCGGCGGTCGAGGAACAGAGTAGGGTCACCACCCATGGGTGCCAATAGATTAACCGGCCCCGGGGCTGGCTCGGAAAAATATGATGTATTGACGGCGATCGCTGTGGCAGGCCTTTCGGGCTCTCCACAACAGCAATCAACAATGCTGCGGCTGATTGCCTTGATAACCGCCCGGTACAATTGGGCGATGGATGAGCTGTCTGTCGGTCAACGTGAGATGGCCGCGATGTGGTCGGTGGATGAGCGCACGGTAAAACGTGAAGTGAAACGCATGACCACGGCACAGTTGCTGCTGCAAAAACGGGCCGGAGTGCGGGGCAGGGTGGCCGTGTACCGTTTGAACCTTGCGCAACTTTACAGCCTCAGCGAACCCGTGTGGCGCAAGGTAGGTCCGGATTTTGCCGACCGCATGGATCAACGCAGTCCAAAACCGGCCCCGCCCGACGCGAAAGTTGTTCATATTGATTTTCAGGCGCGCAGCTTGCAAAAGGACTCTGGCACCGATGGTTGGCAACGGGTGCTGTCGCATTTGCACGACCAAAGCCCGACATCGGTGGCCGCGTGGTTTTCCAAACTGCAGGTCGTGACGCAGGCCGATGATCACTTGGCGTTGAGGGCGCCGACAAAATTCATCGCGCAATATGTGCAAACGCATCTGTTGACGATGCTGACCGGAGCGGTCCACGCCGAATTGGGAAGGATGGTTGCAGTGGAAGTGTCGGGCCCCTGACACAAAACCGTCCGGGCAATCGTTAAGAGTCAATGAACAAGGTCTTCCAAGCCCTTGTTTTCAAATACACACAACGCGGTCCCGATCCGGGATCGGCAAAGAAATTCGCAAAGGCCCGTCGTGACCAACCTTATCCCCGCATGGATCGACGGCGTTTTGACCCCGGTTGACAAGCTTGAGGTGCACCAGCGCGGTCTGCGTCACCTGGCTGTGTCAGTCTTTGTCCGCGCCGGCGAAAACATCCTGATACAACGCCGTGCCCTGTCGAAATATCACACGCCGGGCCTTTGGGCGAACACCTGCTGCACCCATCCCAACTGGGACGAAGCGGCTCTGACCTGTGCGACCCGCCGCCTGTCCGAAGAGCTGGGCATAACAGGCCTCACTTTGCGCGCTGCTGGTCAGGTCGAATACCGAGCCGACGTAGGCGGCGGTCTGACAGAACATGAACGGGTCGATATTTTTCTGGCCGACGCAACCACAGATCTGCCGATCCAAGCCAACCCGGCCGAGGTGATGCAGACCCGCTGGGTCAATCTGGCAACCTTGACCGCCGAAACCCGGACACAGCCAGATCGGTTCACAACATGGCTGCGCATTTATCTTGCAGACCATCAGACACGCATCTTTGGCGGATAGTGCCGCCCTAACGGCTGCTTTCGCGCGCCACCAGAACCGGGGGGATCGCCACCCGCATCGCTCTGGTTTCGCCGCCATCCAACACCCGCAAGATCAGCGCCGCCGCCTCTGCCCCGATTCGGCGCGGAAACGGGTTGATGGTGGTCAGACTGGGCACTGACACTGCCGCAATGTCATAATCGCCAAAGCCTGCAATCGCGATCTGTCCCGGCACCGCCACACCCCGCCGCTGACATTCGGTCAGAGCGCCAAAGGCTGAAAGGTCGGACACGCAAATCACCGCCTCGGTGTCCGGGAACTGCGCCAGCAGCCGTCGCATCGCCTCGGCTCCCTCGTGCATCGAAATCGGCGGCGACCCCGCTGCGATCAGCCTTGTGGCGTCCAGACCCTGCGCCTGCATCGCGGTGACAAAGCCCAAGCGGCGGTCGGTGCCACGGGTGTCGCGGTCGGCATCGCCGCCAATAAAGGCAATGCGGCGATAGCCAACTGCCACAAAATGATCGACCATCCCGCGCACCGCGTCGGCGTTGGAAAAGCCGACGACATGGCCAATCGGATCGGTGGGTAAATCCCAGGTTTCCACCACCGGAATCCCCGCATTCGCCAGCAAACGCCGGGCGCGGTCAGTGTGGCTGCCGCCCGTCACCACAATCGCCTCGGGCCTGCGGCGCAGCAGTTGTTCGATCAACCGCTCTTCCTCGGCCAGGTCATAGTCGGTGTAGCCCAGCAGAATTTGCAGTCCGCGTTCCTTCAACCCTTCGGTCAAACCGCCCACTGTTTCGGCAAAGTTGGCGTTGTTGATCGACGGGATCGTCACCGCGACAAAGTTGGTCTTTTGCGATCGCAGTGTCGCGGCGGTGGCGTCAAACACATAGCCAAGGGCTTCCGCCGCCGCCAGGATCGCTTCTCGCGTTGCGTCCGACACCGACGTGTCGCGCTTGAAGGCGCGGCTGACGGTCATGGGTGACACCCCAATGGCTTGGGCCACATCAGCCATGGTCGGGGGTTTGCGGGGCAGGGGCATGCGGGCCTGTTGTCATTACCTTCCGCAGTTAACGGCGCAGGCCAGCCGATTGCAAGCCGGGGCTACAGCTGCATTTCAAGCGTCTGCGTGACGGGGTGGTGAAAGCGCCCGAAGAGGACCTGCCGCAGCACAGGTTCCGAAACCCGCCGCGCTTCGATCCGCACCGATGGCGCCACGAACGCATTTGCAGCCGCGAGATCGGCGCAAGTGATGGCAAGGATCAACGGGAATGCCGGTGTGCTTGTGACCGCCCCGCGTTGAACAAGTCTGCACGGTTCACCATATGCGTGCCGCCAAAGCCGTCTGGATCGCAGCGACAATGCTGGCCAACGGTTGATCAATATCGACCCCCACCGCGTTTTCGTCGGTGTCCGGCGGTTCCAGCGTGGCGAACTGGCTGTCCAGCAGGGCAGGGGGCATGAAATGACCCTGCCGCGCCCGCATCCGAGCCTCGATCACCGCGCGGTTGCCGGACAGATGCACGAAACACACCGGCCTGCCTACGGTTTGCGTGATCCGCTCACGGTAGATGCGGCGCAGCGCCGAACAGCCGATGATCATCGGTCCCGCTTGCAAGGCCTGCCCCACCAGCGCCAGCCATGGCCAACGGTCGGTGTCGTTCAGGGCCTCTCCCCGGCTCATCTTGGCGATGTTCTCCGCCGGATGCAGATCGTCGCCATCGCGGTAAGGAATGCCCATCGCGTCCGACAAAGCCGCGCCAACCGAGGATTTGCCGCAGCCAGCGACGCCCATCAGAACCACCCGGATCACAGCGACACCGAGATGCCGCCATCGACATACAGGCAGTGGCCATTGACGAAACTCGACGCCGCCGATGCAAGGAAGATACAAGCCCCCACCAACTCATCCACCTGCCCCCAACGCCCCGCCGGAGTGCGCTTTTCCAACCAGGCGGTAAACGCGGGATCAGCCACCAGCGCCGCATTCAACGGCGTGTCGAAATAGCCCGGCGCAATGGCATTGCATTGCAACCCGTGCTTGGCCCAATCGGTGGCCATGCCTTTGGTCAGATTGCCCACCGCCCCCTTCGTCGCCGTATAGGGTGCAATGCCGGGTCGGGCCAAAGCCGTCTGCACCGAGGCGATGTTGATGATCTTGCCCGCACCGCGCCCGATCATATGCCGCGCGCAGGCTTGACCCACGTTGAAAACGCTGGCGATATTGGTTTGCAACAACCGCTGAAACGCGTCCTCGGGGAACTCTTCCAGCGGGCCACGATGCTGCATCCCGGCGTTGTTGACCAGAATGTCAATCGGGCCGATGTCAGCCTCAAATTCGTCCACCGCCGCGCGCACCGACTTGTGGTCAGTGGCGTCAAACATCAATTGCCGCGCACCTGGCAGCCCCACTACCGCCGCCGCCAGTTTCCCCGCATCGCGCCCGTTCAGCACCACTTCTGCCCCCGCAGCCGCCAGCCCATGCGCCAGGGCCAGCCCGATGCCCTGCGACGATCCGGTGATCAGCGCCCGCTTTCCCGTCAGATCAAACATCGCCAAACCCATGCGCTTTCCCTCTCGACAACCCGCCGTCCGCCCGTTTATGTTATCGTTAACATAGCCTGTCAACCCATGAGGCCAAAAATGACCAAACCCCACGTTTTGCAGGTTGGCAGCTATCCTGACTGGGATCAAACCCCGCTGGACGCCGCTTTCAGCATGCACCGCTATTTTGACGCGGCCGACAAGGTGGCGTTTCTGGCACAAGTTGGCCCGCAAGTGCAGGCGATTGCGACGCGGGGCGATCTGGGGGCCAAGACCGATATGATCGCGGCCTGTCCGAACCTGAAACTGATCGTGGTTTACGGGGTCGGCTATGATGCCGTTGATCTGGACGCCTGTCGTGCGCGCGGCATCCGGGTGACCAACACGCCGGGGGTGCTGGACGGGGACTGCGCCGATCTGGCGGTGGCGATGATGCTGGGGCTGACCCGCAATCTGGCACAGGCCGAGGCTTGGGTGCGCAACGGCACCTGGGCCAAGCAAAGTTTTCCGCTGCAACGCCGGGCCTTTGGCAAGCGCGCGGGCATTCTGGGCATGGGGCGGATTGGGGCCGAAGTCGCGAAACGGCTGGAAGGTTTTGGCATGCAGATCGCCTATTCCGCCCGCAGCGCGAAACCCGTGGCCTATGAGTATATCCCCGATCCGGTGACACTGGCGGCGCGGTCGGATTTCCTGTTCGTCACTGCCTTGGCCAATGCCGACACAAGGCATATCGTCAACGCCGATGTGCTGGCCGCGCTGGGTCCGCAGGGCATATTGATCAACATCTCGCGGGCCGGGAATATCGACGAGGCGGCATTGCTGGAGGCGCTGGAGTCGGGTGCCTTGGGCGCTGCAGGTCTGGACGTGTTCGAAGGCGAGCCGCACCTCAATCCGCGCTTTCTTGCACTGACCAATGTGCTGCTGCAACCGCACCACGCCTCGGGCACCCATGAGACGCGGCAGGCGATGGGGCAGTTGATGCGCGACAACCTGACCGCCTATTTCGCGGGCCAAGACCTGCTGACTGCGGTGATCTAGAACGCAACATACATGAGGCCAGACTTGTCCCGGATTTCCACCGATCTGCATCAAATGGATGGAAATCCGCTCTGGCCGAACCTTACCGGCTAAACCGCATCTGCCCCAATCGCCGCCAAGGCCACGCGCGCCACTTCTTCATCCTGCGCGCCGCTGCCGGACCCGATGCCGATGCCGCCGACCAGCACCCCGTCAAACCGGATCGGCAATCCACCCGGCAGGCCGGTCATCGTGCCCTCAGTGGCCACGGCAATCGTGACCCGCACCGCCTCGGCGAGTGCGCCACTGGGGTTGCCGGTTGATGCAGCGGTTTGCGCCTTGGCGGTGGCCGATTTCAGCGACAACACCCGGCTGCCAGCCATCCGCAGCACCCCCAGCACCACGGCGCTGGTGTCGGTGATCACGATGCACTGCGGCTGCCCCATCTCGGTCGCTTTCTTTTGTGGTGCCGAAAGCATGGCCAACACCGCCTTGTCCGTCAAAGTTTGCGTAGCGCGGGTGTATGCCATGGGATGCCTTTGAGTTTGACGGTGGGTGATGGTAACGCTAACAAAGCTGAAAAGGGAAGGTCGCGCCAGCCATGACATTCTTTGAAACCCACGACCCTGACTTTGGTCGCTATGTCATGGGCAACGCCCCCGTCAAGCAACTTGCCACCGGATTCGATTGGGTGGAAGGCCCGGTCTGGTTTGGCGATGCAGGCTGTTTGCTGTTTTCCGACATCCCGAACAACCGTATCCTGCGCTATACGCCGGGGTTTGGCATTTCGACCTATCGCGCGCCGTGCAATTACGCCAACGGCCACACCCGCGACCGTCAGGGCCGGCTGATAAGCTGTGAACATGGCACCCGCCGGGTGACGCGCACGGAATGGGATGGCAGCATCACGGTGATCGCCAACAGCCACAACGGCAAGCCGTTGAATTCGCCCAATGATGTGGTGGTGCATTCGGACGGCTCGATCTGGTTCTCTGATCCGCATTACGGCATCATGTCGAATTACGAAGGCTTCACTGCCGCGCAGGAACTGCCGTGCCAAGTCTACCGCGTGGACCCGGACGGGACGACAGAGCCAGTTCTGACCGATTTCAACTGCCCCAATGGTTTGGCTTTCAGTCCCGATGAGCAAACGCTTTATGTGGCCGACACCGGACGGATGTTTTACCCTGATCCCCAGCACATCCGCAGCTTTGCCATGGCCTCGGGTCGCCCCAGGGGCGGGGCCGTGTTCCGCGCCATCAGCCCAGGTTGCGCCGATGGCATGCGTTGCGACAGCGACGGCAATCTGTGGAGTTCGGCGGGCGATGGCGTGCATTGCATTGCCC
The DNA here is from genome assembly GCA_031428215.1 of Paracoccaceae bacterium. Lineage (GTDB taxonomy): Bacteria > Pseudomonadota > Alphaproteobacteria > Rhodobacterales > Rhodobacteraceae > Cypionkella. The sequence continues at coordinate 56,241 of JANPOY010000161.1, read as the reverse complement.
CCGACGGCCATCTGATGGGAAAAATCCTTGTGCCAGAAACGGTTTCGAACATCTGTTTCGGGGGCCGTGCCAAACATCAGCTTTTCATCACAGCCACCATCAGCCTATACGCCATCACCCTGAACCGCGTCGGAGTACAACAGCCATGACAACCGCTTCCATCGGCCTGATCGGTCTTGGCACCATGGGGGCAATGCTGGCCCTGAACATCGCGGAAAAGGGTTTCCGGATTGCGGTGTGGAACCGCACCACGGCGGTGACGCATCAGTTCAAGGCCGAAGCAGGCGATTTGGCCGCGATGATCACCCCGACCGAGACTTTGGCCGAACTGGTCGCTGCCATCAAACCGCCACGCGCGATCATTCTGATGGTTCCGGCGGGGCAGGCGGTCGATGACCAGATTGCGGCATTGCGGCCCTTGCTGGCGGCGGATGATCTGATCATCGACGCGGGCAATGCGCTGTTTCACGACACCAACCGCAGATCAGCAGATGCGGCAGTGCAGGGCCCGCATTTCATGGGCATCGGCGTGTCGGGCGGCGAAGAAGGCGCGCGGCACGGTCCGGCGATCATGGGCGGCGGGTTGCGCGCCGATTGGGACCGGGTCGCTCCGGTGTTGAACGCCATTGCCGCAAAGTATCACGGTCAGCCCTGCGCCGATTACATGGGTCCGGCGGGGGCTGGGCACTTTGTGAAGGCCGTTCACAACGGCATCGAATACGCCGACATGCAGATGATTGCTGAGGTCTACGGCGTGATGCGCGACGGCTTGGGCATGACCGCGCCGCAGATTGCCGACACTCTGAAAGTATGGAACCAAGGCCCGCTGCAATCCTATCTGATCGAGATTTCCGGCGAAGTTGCCGCCGCCACCGACACCCACACCGGCAAGCCAATGCTGGACATGATCCTTGACCGCGCGGGCCAAAAGGGGACTGGCCGCTGGACGGTGATCGAGGCGCAGCATCTGGCCGCCACCATTCCGGCGATTGAGGCCGCGGTGATGGCGCGCAACCTGTCGTCGCGGCTGGAGGAACGACTGGCCGGGCAGGCGGTGTTTGGCGCGGCCCCAACGGCCACCGATGTGACGCTGGCACAGCTGGAACAGGCTATGATTGCCGGGAAAATCCTGTGCTACGCGCAGGGTTTCGCGCTGATCTCGGCGGCATCGAAAGCGTTTGACTGGCCGATGCCGCTGCCCGAAATCGCGCGGGTCTGGCGTGAGGGCTGCATCATCCGCTCATCCATGCTCAACGACATGGCGACGGCATTGACAGATGATCCCGCACGCAACCTGATGCTGGCTCCGTTCTTTGCCGACCATCTGAAGGCCACCCACACTGCCCTGCGCCAAGTGGTGGCTGCGGGTGCCTTGGCAGGCTTGCCGCTGCCCGCGCTGTCGTCAGGCCTGGCGTGGTTTGACATGATGCGCACCGGACGGTCCACCGCCAACATGATCCAGGCGCAGCGCGATTTCTTCGGCGCGCATGGGTTTGAACGGGTCGACGGGCTGGCCGACAAACACGGGCCTTGGGTCGGTCATGGGGTTTAGTCCACGCACACCAAAGTCAGCACATCCTTGGCCGTCAGGGCATAGTGGGCTGTCAGGATCTGATCGCCCAAGCGCAGGGTCAGGGTGTTTTCTGTCAGGGCCAACAGCGTGACATCCAAAAACGTGGGCATCTGTGGCAACTGCGCTGACAAGGCTTTGTAGAGCGACTCTTTTGCCGAGAAAATCAGGGTCAGGAACGACTCAAACGCCATGGCAGCGGGGCGCAAAGCCGCCTCAGCCTCAGTCACGATCAGCACTTGAATGTCGGTTGCCTGCGCTGGGGTCATCAGCGGCTCTATGTCCACGCCAAGCCCGGAATGGCTGCGCGACACCACCGCCAAAACGCGGGCGTCGCTGTGGCTGATCGACCCCACACAGCCCGCAGGCCAGACCGGCGCGCGACCCTGCATCCCCACGGTTTCCGACAAACCCGCCGCGCGCAGGGCATGGGCTGCGCATTGACGACCCGCCAGATATTCGCTTTGACGTTTCGAGACGGCTTTGCGCAGGGCTTGCGGAAGCTGGTCGCGGTCAATGGCCCCATCCAGCCGCCCCTCGCACCAATGCAGCCCCGGCAGACCAAACGGGTTTTCGGTGATCATCCCGCCGCCAAGGCTGCCTTGCGCCGTTCCACCCGCGCGCGGATCGAGGCCACATCAGATTGCGGCGTGGCCGCAAACAGCGTCTGCGTATAGGCGTGCTGCGGGTTGCCAAACACCGCGTCGCGGGTGCCGGATTCGACCACTTTGCCCATATACATCACCATCACATGATCGGCGATGTAGCGGACCACCGACAGATCATGGCTGATGAACACATAGGTCAAGTTGAATTCATCCTGCAAATCCGCCATCATATTCAACACCTGCGCCTGCACCGACAGGTCCAGCGCCGACACCGGTTCATCCAGCACCAAGAGTTGCGGGTTGACCATCAGCGCCCGCGCAATCGCCAGCCGCTGCCGCTGCCCGCCGGAAAACATATGCGGATAGCGGTTGAAATGTTCCGGCAGCAGATTGACCTTCTGCAGCATCTGCAGCGCCAACTCGCGACGTTGCTCGGGTGTGTGATCGGTGTTCAAAAGCAACTGCTCCATCAGCATATCGCCGACCTTCTGGCGCGGGTTCAGGCTGCCATAGGGGTTCTGGAACACGATCTGCACCTTGCGCCGCACCTCGCGGGGCAGCGCGCCTATGCCGATGGCGATGGGCTGGCCGTCAAGCAGCAATTCGCCTGTGGTCGCCGGATCAATCAGTGTGATGATGCGGGCAAGCGTGGATTTGCCGCAGCCGCTTTCGCCGACAATGGCCAGCGTTTCGCCACGCTGGACCGAGAAACTGACCCCCTTCAACGCCTGCACCGATTTCGCACGGCTGAATATGCCGCCGCCCGAGGTGTAGTTCCGAGTGATGCTGCGGCCTTCAAGAACCGGAGCGGTCATTGCGCACCTGCCTTCTGCGCATCCAGATCGCGCATGAAATCGGCGACGGTGGGCAGCCGGTCGCCCTTGGCATTTTCCGGCAAAGCCGACAAAAGCGCGCGAGTGTAGGGGTTTTGCGGGGACTCAAACAGCGACAAAACGTCGGCCTCCTCCATCTTGCGGCCCTTGTATTGCACGATCACCCGGTCGGCGGTTTCGGCCACAACGCCCATGTCATGCGTGATCATGATCAGCGCCATTCCGTGGCTTTCCTGTAACGTCACCAGCAAATCAAGGATTTGCTTCTGGATCGTCACGTCCAGCGCCGTTGTCGGTTCATCCGCGATCAGCAGTTTCGGATTGCAGGCAATCGCAATGGCGATCATCACGCGCTGACACTGGCCGCCCGACATCTGGTGCGGATAAGACGCCAGACGCCCCTCTGGATCGGGAATGCCGACCGAGTGGAACAGTTCCACCGCGCGGGCGTGGCTGTCGGCGCGGTTCAGGCCAAGGTGGATGCGCAGCACCTCTTGCAGTTGAAACCCCACGGTGAAGCAGGGGTTCAGGCTGGCCATCGGTTCTTGGAAAATCATCGAAATGTCACGGCCGATGATCTTGCGCTTCTCGGCGGCAGGCAGGGTCAGCAGGTTGTGGCCGTTGAAACTCATCACGTCGGCGGTCACGGTTGCGGTGTTCGGCAACAGCCCCATCACCGCCAGCATCGCCACCGATTTGCCCGACCCGCTTTCGCCCACCACTGCCAAAACTTCACGCGCGGCGATGGTCAGATCAATGCCGTCCACCGCCTTGAATGGCCCGGTAGAGGTGTCAAACGTCACGGTCAGGTTGCGGATTTCCAGCAATGCCATGGCTCAGCTCCGCTTCAGCTTGGGGTCAAGCGCGTCGCGCAGGCCGTCACCGACAAGGTTGATCGCCAGCACGGTGATCAGGATGGCAAGGCCCGGAAAGGTGACTACCCACCACGCCCGAAGGATAAATTCGCGCGCCTCGGCCAGCATGGTGCCCCATTCCGGCGTCGGTGGCTGTGCGCCCATGCCAAGGAATCCCAAGGCGGCGGCGTCCAGGATGGCGTTGGAGAAGGACAGCGTGCCCTGCACGATCAGCGGCGCCAGACAGTTGGGCAGGATGGTGCGGAACATCAGCCGCAGCTTGCTGGCCCCGGCGACGCGGGCGGCCATGACATATTCGCGGTTCTTTTCGCCCATCACGGCGGCGCGGGTCAGCCGGGCGAAATGCGGTTGCAAGACCAGCGCGATGGCGATCATCGCGTTCATCAGGCCGGGGCCAAGGATGGCGACCAGGACCAAGGCCAGCAGCAGCGACGGAAAGGCCAGCACCACATCCATTACCCGCATGATCACCGAGTCGATCCAGCCCCCGAAGAAGCCCGCGACAAGGCCGATCACGATGCCACCGATCAGGGCGATGGTGACGACGACCAAGCCGATGAACAGCGAGAACCGCGCGCCATAGAGCAGCCGCGACAGCATATCGCGGCCGATGGCGTCGGTGCCCAGAAGGTAGCTGCTATTGCCACCTTCGGACCACGCGGGCGGCAGCAGCAGGGCATCGCGGGCCTGTGCGGTTGGGTCATGCGGGGCGATCAGCGGCGCAAAGACCGCCAGCACGATCAGGGCGATGAACACCCACAGACCAATGACGGCCCCGCGATTCTCACTGAAATAGTGCCAGAATTCGGCTAGGGCGCTGGGGCGTTTCAGGGTGGTTGTGTCGGTCATTTTGGCCCCTAGCTGTGACGGATGCGCGGATTGATCAGCCCGTACAGCAGATCAACCGTCAGATTGACGATCATCACGATCCCCGCGATCAGCAGCAAACCGCCCTGCACCGCCGGATAATCGCGGCGCGAAATGCTGTCGACCATGGCTTTGCCGATGCCTGGCCAAGAAAAAATCGTTTCGGTCAGGATCGCGCCTGCCATCAGGGTGCCGACTTGCAGCCCGATGGTGGTGATCACCGGGATCAGCGCGTTGCGCAGCGCGTGGACGGTGACGACACGGAACGGCGACAGACCTTTGGCGCGGGCGGTGCGGACGTAATCCTCACCCAACACCTCCAGCATGGCGGACCGCGATTGCCGCGCAATAACGGCCATCGGGATGGTGGCCAGAACGATGGTCGGAAGGATCAGATGCGACACCGCCGAAGTGAACGCGCCCTTTTGGCCGGACAGCAGAGAGTCGATCAACATGAAACCCGTCACCCGGTCAAAATAGAACATCAGCGAAATGCGCCCCGAAACCGGGGTCCAGCCCAACATGCCAGAGAAAAAGATGATCAGCAGCAGGCCCCACCAGAAGATCGGCATCGAATAGCCGACAAGCGCGGTGCCCATGCTGACCTGATCAAACCATGACCCCCGCTTGATGGCGGCGAAGATGCCAAGCGGTATGCCGACAACGGTGGCAAGGATGATGGCGCAAAGGCCCAGTTCCACCGTCGCTGGGAACAGCGCCATGAATTCGCCCAGCACCGGCTTTTTCGTGACCAGCGAAGTGCCCAAATCGCCGTGCAACAGCGCCCAAAGATAGTCCAGATACTGCTGCCAAATCGGTTTATCAAAGCCCAGTTGCGCCAGCAGTGTCGCATACCGCTCTTCGGTCAGGCCGCGTTCGCCGGCCATGAGCAAAACCGGATCACCGGGCAACACCCGCACAAAGCCAAAGGCGACCACGGTGATGCCGAAAAAGGTGGGGATCAGATAGGCCAGCTTGCCCAGAATAAACTTCAACATGACGGCTCAGCCCGTAATAAAAAGGCGCGCCAAAGGGGTCTGGCGCGCCATGGGTTCAGAGGGGCTTATTCAGCGATATCAACGCCGTCAAACTGATGGCTGCCGAGCGGGCTCATGACATAGCCGCTGACCTTGGTGGACATCGGCATGAACACGGTCGAATGGCCCAGCGTGGCCCAGGGCGCCTTGGCCTTGAACACCAGTTGCGCCTCTTCATAAAGCTTGGTGCGCTCGGCCAGATCAGAGGTGACTTTCGCCTTCTGGATCAGCGCGTCAAAGTCCGCGTCACACCATTGCGCGCGGTTCGCGCCGCCTTCGGTCGCGGCTGCACAGCCCAGCAGAACCGCCAGGAAGTTGTCGGGATCGCCATTGTCGCCGGTCCAGCCCAGGATCACCGCGCCATCACGGGCTTTCTCGGACGATTTGGCCAGATACTCGCCCCATTCGTAGGTGACGATTTCCACCGTCACGCCGACCTTGGCGAAATCTTCCTGAATGAGTTCGGCAGTCCGCCGCGCGTTTGGCATGTAGGGGCGTTGCACCGGCATCGCCCAGACCTTCATCGCCAGATCGGTGACGCCCGCAGCCTCTAGTGCCGCTTTGGCCGCAACCGGATCATAGGCGTCATCCACTACCGCGTCATTGTAGCTCCACATCGTCGGCGGGATCGGGTTCTTGGCCAGCTGGCCCGAACCTTGGTACACCGCGTCGATGATGGCTTGCTTGTTGATCGCCATGTTCAGGGCCTTGCGGACCTCTGGCTTGTCAAACGGCGCGACCGTTGTGTTGTAAGCAAGGTAGGCGACGTTCAGGCCCGCCTGTTCCATCACGGTCAGGTTCGGATCGGCCTTCAGTGCCGCCAGATCGGCCGGGGCCGGATAGGGGGCAACATGGCATTCACCGGCCAGCAGTTTCTGCATCCGCACAGCCGGGTCCACGGTGATCGCGAACACCAGATCGTCAATCGCCTGCTTGCCACCCCAATCGTCGGCGTTGGCCTTGAACCGGATCACGGCATCTTTTTCATAGGCGACAAACTGGAACGGCCCAGTGCCGACCGGAGCCGAGTTCAGGTTTTCCTTGGTGCCAGCGGCATCCAAAGCATCGGCGTATTCCTTCGACACGATCGAGGCGAAATCCATGCCAAGGTTGGCGATGAACGGCGCTTCGGGGCGCGACAGCATGAATTTGACGGTGTAATCATCGACCTTGACGATCTCTTTGACCACCGTTCCCATCTCCATCCCCGAGTAATACTCATAGGTGATGCCGGCGATATACTGTGCCCAGGGGCTGTCGGCCTTGCCCTGACGGTCGAACGAGAAGATCACGTCATCGGCGTTGAAATCGCGGGTGGGGGTGAAGAAATCGGTGGTGTGGAACTTGACGCCCTGACGCAGTTTGAAGGTGTATTCCATGCCATCGGCGGACACTTCCCAGCTTTCGGCCAGACCGGGGCCTGCGGTGGTGGTGCCTTTGGCGAATTCGACCAAACGGTTGTAGATCGGGCGGGACGACGCATCAAAGGTGGTGCCTGCGGTGTAGGGTGCGGGGTCAAACCCCTCGGGGGAACCTTCCGAGCAATAGACAAGTGTTTTGGCCTGTGCGGCGGTGGCCGCCATAAGGGCCAAAGCGGAAACGGTCAAAAACTTTGATATTTTCATAACTTAACCTCCAAGTTCTGTTGTGAGTGCGTCCCGGTCGTTCGCGCGCGCCAGTGGACTTGATCGGAATAGAATTCGCAAAAGTGACTCATTGCAAGTCAAATCATCCGCCATTTGGCAGGGCCGGCGGGCAAAATGTGTGGTCAGAGACAGGGCGTTGCGGCTGCCGCTACGTCACCTTGCAGAACCCGCAAATATAGGATTGCACGCGGGGAACCAGTTGCCGCCTGTCGCGTTTTTCCAAGATGCACCAAAGCCAGTTGGGAAAAAACATGACAGTCCGCGGTAACCCGTCGCTTGAACCATCCGAGATCGACGGGTTTGCCAATCGCAGGATCACCTTGCCAACCCTGGCGACCATTGCCGTGGTGGCGGCCGTCTTGCATTTCGGCAGGGATGTGTTTCTGCCCTTGGCCATAGCGATGCTGATCACCTTCGCCTTGTCCCCCTTGGTCAGCTATTTGCGCAACAAGGGCCTGCCGACTTTGGCAACGGTCCTGGCCGTGGTGACGCTGACTTTCGCCGTCATCGGGCTGTTCTTGACCATCGTCGCCACGCAAATGGGCCAGCTTGCGGTGAATTTGCCGACGTTTCAGGCCAACATCGTTACCAAGTTGAACAACTTGCAAGCGGCGGGTGATGGCACCGGCATCGTCGCGCGGGTCACAGGCATGGTGGCTGCGATCAACGCCGAAATTGGGGCCACGGTGCCGAACGCGAATGCCGCCGGACCTGCAGAGCCTTTGCCGGTCGAATTGGTGGAACGCCGGTCCGCCGTGCAGATGTTGCAAGATCTTGTGGTGCCTCTGATCAGCCCGATAGCGACGACCGGACTGGTGATCGTCGTGGTTATTTTCATGCTGCTGGAACGGGAGGAACTGCGCGACCGCTTTATCCGTCTGGTCGGTTCAAACGATCTTCATCGCACCACACAGATGCTGGAAGATGCCGGGTCGCGGGTGGCGAATTATCTGATCATCCAGTTGCTGGTGAATGTCATTTACGCGGTGCCGATCGGGGTTGGCCTGTGGCTGATCGGGGTTCCCAATGCCCTGCTCTGGGGTCTGCTGACACTTGTGCTGCGGTTTGTGCCCTATATCGGCACGGTCCTGGCCGCGGTCTTTCCGATGTTTCTGGCCTTCGCGGTCTCGCCGGATTGGTCGACCCTGATCTGGACCGTGGTGTTGTTTGCAGCGGTCGAAATGACCACATCCAACATGATAGAACCGTGGCTGTACGGGTCGCGCACCGGGGTTTCGCCCTTGGCTATCATCATCTCTGCGATCTTCTGGACATGGATCTGGGGGCCGATGGGCTTGGTCTTGTCGACACCTTTGACGGTGTGCCTGGTGGTTTTGGGCCGGCATATCCCGCAGTTCAAGCTGTTTGACATCCTGTTTGGCGATGAGCCGGTGTTGTCGGCCCATGCGCGGCTGTATCAACGGCTGTTGGCGGGGGATACTGTGGAAACGCTGGCCCGTGCAGCCGAGGCCCTGGAGACAAGCTATCTGGCAGAGTACTATCGTGACGTTGGCATTCCCGCATTGCTGTTGGCCCAGGATGATTTTGACCGTGGCATCCTGACCTATTCGCAAGAGGCGCAACTGGCAGCCTTGGCAGCAACTCTGGTGGGGGATCTGGCGGAAGTGGCGCAAGAGGAACTGGCCGAAGCCCGCCAATTGGCGCTGGATCCGGTGGTGCCTTCGGTAGAGGAGAACGCCGAAAAGTCAGGGCCGATGACAAACGCCGCGCTCGATGGGGTCGGGTACAAGGTGGTACTGCTGGGCGCGCGCAGCGCGCTTGACGATGTGGTGGCGGCGATGTTGGGTCAGATCATGGTGGCTGACGGGGCAGAAGTGTCGCAGCTGTCTTATGCAGATCTGGCGCCGTCGCAGTTTGCCGCGTTGAAAAGCGTTGATGCGCAATGTGTGATACTGAATTTCCTGGACCCGAACCCCTCCCGCGCTTCATTGCTGCACATTCGCCGGATCAAACGCGCGGCACCGCATTTGCGGGTGGGCGTGGTGATATGGCAGATGTCGGCCGATTTGGCTCTGGGTGAAGATGCCGGGCACAGGATCATGACAATTGCCCCGGAAAAGCGCCGCGAAGCCGAAGAAATTGGCGCAGATTTCGTGGTGACAGACGCCGAGCAGGCGATGACGGCGGCTTTCAGTGATGAGGCGCCGGTACCGTTGGTGGAGGATCGCAAGAAGCCGGCACGCTCGACCCCGCAACGGCGCAGCGTGGCCGCATGATCAGTTCTGAAAGCGCAACCGCGCCAGAGTGCCGCCTGTCGGAGCGTTCATAAGCGACAACTCGCCCCCCAACTGCGTGGCAAATTGGCGGGCAATGTTCAGACCGAGGCTTTTGGTCTGGCTGATGTCGAAATCCTCGGCCAAACCAAGCCCGGTGTCCTGCACATCCAGAATGACGGATTGCACATCGGGCTGGATCGCCAACGAGATCGAAATCATGCCATTCGCGTTCTGAATGCTGCTGTGTTCTACCGCGTTCATCAGCAACTCACTGACGATCAGGCCCAGTGGCACGGCTTTTTCATGCGGGACTTGCACAGGCTGCAGATTGAACTGCAACTGAACGCCGTCTCCTGCGCCAGCGGCGCGGATGGTGTCATCGGCCATGTCGCGGATAAAATCAGCCACGGCTACCGATTGCAGATTGGGTGAATGCAACCGCCGTTGCAGCCTGGCGATGGTGTCGATCCGCACTTGGGCATCTGACAGGACTTTTTTGGTCTCTGTGTCCTGGGTCTGGCCCGCTTGCATGCGCAACAGCGCTGCGATCACAGACAGATTGTTCGACACCCGATGTTGCAATTCAGTGAACATCAACGCGCTGGTCTGGGCCAGGTCAGCGCTGCGTTGTTCGGCCTGCTGCAGCCGCAACAGGGCTTGATTGACCGCTCCGATCAACAAAAGCTCGGTCGCGACAATGACTGTGTAGAACAGCATCGCGGTGGCCGAGGCCGGAGTCAGAAGGAAAGAATGCACCGGCGCAACAAAATAATACCAGGCCGCTATCCCGCTTGCGATGGCAACGGCCACGCCAGAGCGCAGGCTGGCGAAAACGGCCGTCAACAAGACCGCCGGAAAGAAGGTCAGAAACGGAAAGCCTGGCGGCAAAATGCCATCCACCACAAACCGGATGTAAAGGGCCAGCGAAAAGGCGATGATCGCGAAACCCAACTCAAACGGGACAGAGCGCTTCTTCAGCGTCAATGCCGCCAGCCAGGTCAGAGGGTCGATAATTTTGGGTTGTTTCTGGGGCGTTCCAATTGCCTCAGCTTTCGCTTCATCACGCATCGTGCACCTTTTGTGTCAGATGCGCAGTTCCTGCACCCGTGTATGATGATCTATTGAAACGGCTTTGGATGCAATTCATTTGCAACGTCAGGGTGCACCAACGGGCGCAGCGCAAAACGGCCACATGAACAAACATGCAGCCGTTTTGTCACCCATGGGGCTTGGGTGGATGAGATTGGGTCAAATCACATGGGTGGCCGACCTTTCAGTGCGCGGATCACCATCGACAGCACAAAAAGCGCGATGAAGACGAAGAACAGAATTTTGGCGATGCCTGCCGACGTCCCGGCAATCCCGCCAAAGCCCAGTGCCGCCGCGATCAGCGCGACGACCAGAAAAGTTAAGGCCCAGTTCAGCATGATTTTTCTCCTGTAGGGATCGTGGCTTGGCCACGGTGTTGGTACTGATAAAACCCCCGCCATGGCTTTTGGTTCCCGTCGAATCTCGGCGTGCAGGCAGAGTCCTTCCTAACCGTGCCCGCGTTTTTCAGAAGTTTCGGGGAACCAGAAGGCCAGATTGGCGTTTCAATTCCATGCGGTGCGGCACGGCTGGCAGCCAGAAAGGCAGCGGCCCGTGAACAATCCGATCAGCGGGACCTGGGCCTGCGTGTGTACAAAAGTGTAACCCCGAATGGCATGGCTTGCGCCTTTTGACTTTCTGCGCAGCTTGCCCAAAAGGAGACCAAGATGAACTCGACCAAGATCAAAGACGCTCTGGCCGCCGCCGATCATGCAGCACAGCAAGCGGCCGATCAGACATCACAGTTGACCGAAGATGCGCAAGACGTGTTGGCGCGGGCCGAAAATGGCTTTGCCGAATTGCGCGACGGCGCTGCGGCCACCTTTGCCAATGCCAAGGCCACACTGGCTGACGGCGGTGATCGTCTGGCCCATGCCTTGCGCGGCGCGGCGGATCAGACTCAGGAAGCGTCAGCGCGGGTTTTTGATGCGGCGGCCAGCGGTGTTTCGGCAGCGACAGACCGGCTGCGAGGCAATGGCCTGACGGAACTGGTCGACACGACCCGTGACCTTGCGCGGCGCAACCCGATTGCATTTGCGGCAGGGGCGGCTGTGGTGGGCTTTGCTTTGGCCCGGCTGTTGCAGGGATCTGCCGCGAAAGGGCCGCGTAGATGACCGCGCCACACGATCCGGCGCCCACCAGCACAGCTGCGCTGCTGGCAGACATCATGTCTGCTGCGGCGCGGCTTTTGCGTGGCGAAATGGCTTTGCTGCAGGTTGATGCGCGGCAAAGCCTGATATTGCTGGTGCAAGCGGTGCTGCTTTGCCTGCTGGCTTTGGCGCTTGGTCTTGCGGCGGTCAACATGCTGGCAGAGGCAGGTGTGGCGGCGTTGATCTTGGCGGGTTTGCCCCCCGTCTGGGCAAAGCTGTGCTCCGGGCTTGCATTGTTGGTGCTGGCCTATGGCGCGGCGCGTTGGGGGATATACCGGGTGTCCAAAGCGCCTTTGGACCCTGCCCGAACCCTTGGCAATCTGGGCCGCGATCTGGCGGTCCTGAAATCCATGTGGAAGGCGGATGCAAATGTCTGAACTCAGGCGTCATGACATCGAAATGCAATTGGTGCTGGACCGGGCGGGCTTGGCGGCCTCGGTGCAAGATTTGCGCAGGCGCAGGTCGGTTATGGCTGGTCTTGCAGGTGCCATAGAAGTTGCGCAAGCCGGGTTTGGCCTTTCGACACGCGCGATTGACACAGTGGCACGGGCCAATCCCATCGCGTTGGCAGCCGTAGCGGCGGGTTTGGCCTGGGTTGTCACAGACCGCAAGCCAGCGGAGCCGCCGGTGGACGAGTTTGATCAAAGCTGGTTGGCCGAGGCGGACACGTTGCGCCACAAGGCTCGGGTGGCGCTGGAGATGCTGCAGCAATCCGAAGATTTCTCAGACACCCGTGCCGATATTCTGGCCGACTTGGTCAGTTCCGTGCGCGAGGCCATGGCGCGTGGCCTGAACCACTTGACCGCCAGCGCCCAGACCCAGATTTTGGCCGCGCGGGAAGCGGCCTATGTGGCGCAGTTGAACGCGCGTCAGGGCATCGCAAATACCATCAAGGCGCATCCGCTGGCGACTGCCGGTGTGGCGCTGGGTTTGGGGGTGGTGGCGGCCGCGATGCTGAGCCGCAAGCAAGCCGATGACCGCAGTGAGAGCGACGACATGGCATTGCTCGATGCACCGCATAAGAAGGGCCATCGCAGCGCAAGAGCGGATTGATGGGCGGCATCTGCCACAGTCGCTGCCTGACAACATCATAGCTGCTGTCAGGATGCCTGCCATCCGCCTGAATAACCCTCTGAATTTATGGTTCGTTGCTGTCCTTGATCGGAAAGTCGATGGCGATGTCGACAGTGTCGGTCGTGCTGGCGACGCGCAACGTGCCACCGATCTGTTCCGCAAAGCCGCGCACCAGTTGCGTGCCTATGACTGTTGGTGTGGGTTCGACGCTGGGCTGTGCCCCGGCAAGAGCAGGTCCGGTGATGCGCAGGCGTGCAGCGCCCTCACCCTGTCCCACCAGAGACACCACAATCGACCCGGCCTCTGGCGCCGTTTGCAAGGAAACGCCGGACAACAGTTCTGTCAGCAACAAAGACAGCGGCACGGCCTGATCTGGAATCAGATGAATCGGTTCCAGCTCGGTTTGGATGGATGGTTTTTGCGGCCCCATTGCGGTGATCTGGCGAATGACATTGGCAAACAGCGCATCCATCTGGACATCCTTTTGCCCGCTGGTTTGGTAAAGCCCCATATGCACTGTCGCCAGACCCATGACGCGATCATGCAGCCCGTCGAGGATAGAGCGGACATCGTCGGATTTCTCTTGTCGCATGTGCATGCGCATGATCGAGGCGATCAGTTGCAGACTGTTGCCGGTGCGGTGATGGACCTCCCGCAACAGCACTTCTTTTTGGCGCAACACGTCCTCAAGATGGGCCTCTTCCCGCAGGATGGTGGCCGTCATCACTTCGAACGCGCTGCCAAGGGTGCGGATTTCGGAGGGGCCATGGGCCAGATCAAGGTCGATTTGCTGACGTGGACTGCCTGAAAACGAGGTCATCGCCAGACCAAGCCTTTGGATATGTCGGGTCACCAGACGTTCTGTCGCCAGAAGTGCAACGCCCATGGCCGACAGCCACATCAGCATGGGAAAAATATAGGGGTCCAGATCTGCGCCAAACAGCGTCAGGGTGCGGTTGGCCTGCCAGGTGCCCAGCAAGAACAGGCCATCGGCGATCGGGACCACCGAAAACACCCGCAATTGGCCCGCCATCGACGGCGCGGTGAAGGTTTGCGCCTGCCCTGTGGCCAAGGACGGCAAGGACCGGTTGGCGGGCAGTCGCGACGCCGCGCCCGCCACACCGACCGACGAGGTCAGAATGGTGCCCGTGCCGTCAAAAGTCACCAGAGCCAAAGGGTCGTGGCTCTCGGTCAACGTGTCTTCCGTGAATTGCGCATGGGTCAACGCCAGATGCGGCAATGACACGGAAATGAAACCAACCCTCTGGCCGTTTGCATCAAGAACCGGGTGAGTGACGCCCAAAACCGATGTCCCAGAGATGGGGCCATCAGGGTTGACGACAAAACCCGGACGGTCCAACCCGGACATTTTGGCAAACAGCGGATGATTTGAAAAGTCATAGGGTCTGGCCGTCGAGGCACAAACCATCAGACCCGAAAGCGGCACATATGCCAGCAGCGAAATTGTCGGCTCTTGTGCTGCCACGGTTGCCATCATCCGGCTGCAGGCCGCGGGATCGGTGATAAACGGCTGCACGGTGCGCGCCAAAGTTGCGGCCATGATTTGCGCCGCCCCGATCAGCCGGATTTCGGGGGCTGCCGCGCGTACGGTTTCGCCCATCACCGCCAGTTGAGATTGCTCGGCGGCCTGCTTGGCGTTGCTTTGTGACTGGGCCAACCCCAACAGCGCCATCGGCAACATGGCCAATGCCACCAGCACTGCCAGCCGCCCCCCAAGCTTGTCATAGAACGGCAAGCCTGGCACAGATTTTCGTGGCTCCTGGGTCATGCCGCTGTGGCGGCCGACCGGCTGATCACGGCTTCGGTTGCAGCGTCCACGCCGGAAAACATGCCTTCGCCTTCCGCCAGCCCCAACAATTGCGCCAGCCGCTTTCGGCCCCGGCTGGCACGGCTTTTGACGGTGCCCGGCGCCACGCCCATCATCTGCGCCGCTTCCTCAGTTGAAAAGCCGGATGCACCAACAAGGATCAACACCTCACGATGTTCATCAGACAACTTATCAAAGGCACGCAGAAAATCGGTGTAGGCCAACCGGCCATCATGGTCTGGCTTGACGCTGAGCGCCGCCGCATGAATGCCTTCGGGGTCTGGCACTTCGCGGCGGTGCTTGCGCAAAGTGGAATAATAGGTGTTGCGCAGTATGGTGAACAGCCAAGCCTGCAGATTGGTGCCGCGCTGAAACTTCTCGATATTGCTCCAGGCTTTCAGAATGGTGTCTTGCACCAGATCATCCGCAGCCGAGACGTTGCGGGTCAGGCTGATGGCAAAGGCCCGCAAAGGGCGCAGATGATCGGCCAGTTGGTCGCGAGGGTCGACGTCAACGAAGGCTTCTGTCATTGCCCCGCCTCTTTGTCTTTCAGTTGCTGCAACAGCATCTTGAACCGGTCCGGCACCTCTTCAACCAATGCGGACTGGTAAACACGCTTCAGGTTCTCATCGATTTGCGCTTTGATGGGATCTTTGCCATCTGGCGCAACATTTTTGGAACCACGGTCGTGCATTTTGCGTATTCCCCACATCTCTATGGAACCAAACCCCGCGCCGTGCGTTTGGTTCCCAAGAAATATGCCGGGAAACCAAATAAAATGAGCCATGACGCAACTTTCGGTCTGTCAGATGCCATAGCCCCCCACCTGCCCAATTTGCGCCGCTACGCTCGGGCGTTGACGGGCAATCAGGTCACTGGCGATCAACACGCAATGGCCGCACTTGAGGCGATACTGGCAGAGCCTTCGACAATGGCCACGGCCTTTGATGCAAAGGTTGCCGTGTTTCATGTATTTCACAAGGTCTGGACCAGTTCCGGCGCAGTGGTCGGAGTGGCTGATACCCGCCTATCTGCTGCAGCCCAGGCACATATGGCTGATCTGACACCCAACAGCCGCGAGGCGTTGCTGTTGCACAGCATCGAAGGTTTTGATCCGCTGCAGATCGGGCAGATCATGGATCTTCCGGCCGCAGAGGTCGAGACACTGGTGGCGCTTGCCGTGGCTGAAATGCAAAACACGATTGCTGGCCGGGTCATGGTGATCGAAGACGAAGCGATCATCGCCATGGACATCATCGCCATCATCGAGGCAATGGGGCATGCAGTCACCGGCGTGGCACGGACCCACCGCGAGGCCGTGGCACTGGCAAAAGCCAAGACACCTGATCTGATCCTTGCCGATATTCAATTGGCAGACAGATCATCGGGCGTTGAGGCAGTGAACGACATCCTCGCGCAGTTTGCCGATATTCCGGTGATCTTCGTCACCGCCTTCCCCGAACGTCTTCTGACCGGGGCGCGCCCAGAGCCTGCCTTTCTGATCAACAAACCCTACACCGAAGAGCAGGTGCGCTCGGCGGTCAGTCAGGCAATGTTCTTTGCGTCAACCGAAACGCTGGTGCGTTGAACTAATTTGCCCCTGCATGGGAACCAAAGCAGGCGCAGCGGGTTGTCCTTGTATACGGCTTGAACTGATAAGCCCCTAACTCAAAAGGAAAATACAATGATCCGCAACTCGTTTGCCGGCCTGCTTCTGGCCACCGCTCTGGTCGCTCCGGCTTTTGCACAAAACGCACCGTCGGTGAAATCCATTGACGTGACCGTCGACATCGCTTCGGTGCAGAACGCGGCGGCGGCGGCCTATTGGGGCCAATTGGAAACCGATCTGGAAAACGCAATCCTGGCGCGTGTTCAGAAGCAGATCGCCGATGATGGCGTTGATATCGTCATCGACATTTCCGAAGTCGAACTGTCCAACGGCTTTCAAGAAGTGTTCGGTGTTGCCGAAACCCGTTTGGTCGGCAGTGTGAAGATGGTCCACGCGACCGACAACTCGCGCTTTGACGCCTACAACCTGACGGTCGACGTGAACGCGGCGGTGCCTTTGCTGCCCGAGGGTTTCATCCTGTCGGCCACCAAGGCCGACACCAAGGAATATTATGACGCGATGGTCAACGCCTTCGCCAAAGGCGTTGCCGTTCGGTTGAAATAGATTTTACGAGTGCGTTGGGGCGGTGGCATGCAAATGCTGCCGCCCTTTTTCATAGCGCGGCCGTCCATGTGCGATAGCGCGACTGTCCCGTGGTTTCCCGGATCAGCCCCCGCATCGGCATGGCGTTCAGATTGCGTTGAACGGCTGCGCGCGATGCCCCGCTGCGGGCTTCGGCCAAAGGCGCGGAAACTGTGGGCAAGTCACTGAAAAGCTGTACCAAAAGCGCAGGCACCCGTCCTTGAAGATCGTCCAGTTGGTTGCTGGCTTTGCGCTGCCAGTCGCGCAGCCGGTCCAGATGCAGCAGCGCCGCCTGAACCGCCAGTTCGGCCCCGCGCAGCCAGGCGGCCAAGACATCGCGCACCGACCCGCCCGCCCGCAAGCCTGCGCCGCTGGCCAGCGCCACCGGTAGAAACAGCGCCCCGCCCCGCCCCGCCGTCGCGGCATGGCGGGCAGCCAGCACTGCCGCTTCGGTTTCGCGCACCGGCCCCCCCTGACCCAGCTTGCGCCACAAATGAAACAACACGGCCGCCTCGGTTATGCGATGTAATCCAAGGCAATCGTCCATCACTTGTGCCATGTCGGCGATATCGCCCCGTGATGCCCCGTCGGCTTGACCCCGGCCCAGAAACGCCGAAAGTCCAATAGCCCAGCCACCCTGCGCCGGTGCGGGTCCACCCGACAGCCGCCGCACTGCCCAATCGGCGCGGGCCAGCGCCTGCGCATCCTCTTGCACTCCCGCCAGTCGCAACTCGTGCCATTGGGCCAGACGGTCGGCGGGAATGCGATCTCCGGTCCACCAACCCAGATCGGCCACCTCAAGCAAGGCCAGCCGTCGATGGCTGTCGATGGCCTGACCGCGCAGGCGATCATCCAGCGCGCCAAAGCGCAGCGCCAGATCGGCCAATTCCAAAGCCAGATCAGCCTGAGCGCCCCGCCACTCTGCAGGGTTGAACAGATGGCGCTGATCCGCCCTCGGCAGCGGCGGCAGATCGTCGGACTCGACTGGCGCAGGCATAAACCATGCGTCGTCGTCAAACGACGAGGGGTCATCATAAAGCCCCACGGGTTCATGTGCTTTCGGTGTCATGCTGCGCAGTATGGCGCAATTTTGCACAGCTATGAACCCCTGTCAGCCCATCACTTTGGTGCCCAGACCATGCCCCTCAGCGGCCTGCTTTTGCGCCTTCCCGGCCCGCAGTTCATCTACAGAACGCACGTCCAGACGCGCCGCGCCGGCCCAATCGCGGGTCTTGACCTTGGGGGTTTTCAACCGCTCCACCGCCGCCGGAATGGCATGGGCGTATTGCGGCAACCACTGCGCTTGGGCCACCAACAGCTCATCCACCATCTGCCAAACCTCATCCGGCGTGCAGATCGCACCCACCAGCGGATCGTGCAGCACCGCCTGTTTCAAAAGGTCCACATCGCCGGTCAAAGCCGCTTGCATCCCCATCCGCTGCACCGAAACCGACACGTTGCAGGTGGCGGCACAGGCGTGCGGCAGGGTCACGCCTTCAACCATGTTGATGCCGAAGCGGTCAACGAAACCGGGGCTTTCAATGATGCAATCGTCCGGCAGGTTCTTGATGATGCCACCATTGCGCACGTTGAAATGGCCGCGATAGGTGCGCCCGGTTTCCAGCGCCTCAAGGATGTGGCTCGCGTGTTCGTCGGTGCGTTCGTATTCCGACAGCGGCTTGCCCGCCTCTTCCAGAAACACCGGGAAATCGGTTTCGAACCAGTTCCGGTTTTCGGTGGTGTAGCGCAGATAGCCGCCGGTTTCGCCGTGGATCCAGTCATCCATCGAAATCCAGTTCTGAATCTCATCGGGCCGCTTGCGATACCACGGCAGGTATTCCGACAGATGGCCGTTGCTTTCGGTGGAATAGAAGCCAAAGCGTTTCAACACGTCGATCCGCACTTTTTCCTGCTTTGAAAATACCGGATGACGTTCAAAAGCTGCCAGCAGTTCTTCCTTCGGAATTTTGCGCCCGTTGTGGCGGATGTCCAGATACCACGTTTGGTGGTTGATGCCGGAACAGACGATATCCACCTCCTCCATCGGCACACCCAAGGCGCGGGCGATCTGGCGGTGGCCGTTTTGCACACCATGGCACAGGCCCACCGTGTTGATGCCCGCATGTTCAATCGCGGCCCAGGTCATCATCGCCATCGGATTGGCGTAGTTGAGCAACAGCGCGCCGGGTTCGGCGACCTCACGGATATCGTTGCAAAACTCCATCATCGCCGAGATGCCGCGTTGCGCGTACATGATGCCGCCGGCGCAGATCGTATCGCCCACGCATTGATCGACGCCGTATTTCAGCGGGATGCGGATATCGTCGGCAAAGGCCTCCAACCCGCCGATGCGGACCACGTTCATGATGTATCGCGCGCCGGTCAAAGCCTCACGGCGGTCGGTGGTGGCGGTGATGCGGGTGGAAAGGCCGTTCACTTTCACGATGCGTGAAATGATTTGCTGCACCATTTCAAGGTTATGCGCGTTGATATCGGTCAGCGCGATTTCCACGTCCTCGAATTCCGGGACTTTAAGAATGTCGGAACACAGCTTTTTGGTGAAGCCAACGCTGCCCGCGCCGATGATGCAGATTTTGAAAGCTGTCATGTGACAGGCTCCTTGGTCAGGGATTTGAGGAAAGCACGATGGCCAAGGGCGCGGCCAGAGGCTTGCATGTATTCAGAGGTCAGCGATTTATGCGCCGCTCGCGCCGCCGTGCGCAGTTTCGGACGCACGGCGAGCCAAGATTTCGCGGCTTGCGGGTTGAGCAATCCCAAGCCATCCAGAACCGGCACATGCAGGTGATGCCCGGTGTGCGGCAGGTTCAGCGGGAAGGGTTGGAAATCGGTCGGCCCGGGTATGTTTGCCGCCCAACCCGCCAGTTTCGCGGTCAAATCCGGTGGAGTGCTGGCCGCCACATCGCGCCAGAACGGTGTGTCGCGGCGTTCGCTGACGTAATGCAGGCGGATGAAGTCGCGGAAATCATCGACTTGGCGCGCGCAGGCGGCGTTGAAAGCCGTCTTCACTTTGGGGTCCGATTTCGCCAGCAGCGTCGTCAGCAACATCAGTTGCACCACGGTGCCGTGGATCGAGGTCGCCTCCAACGGCTCCAGAAAGCTGGACGACAGCCCCAACGCCACGCAATTGCTGATCCACTGCGCCGATAGCCGCCCGGCGTCGATCTTGATATCGTTGCGCGGTGCGATCTTGTGGCCCAGAGCCGTTTCAATCTCGGCCTGCGCTTGGTCGGCGGTCAGATGGGCGTCGGAATAGACATAGCCGCAGCCGTAACGGTCTTGGGTGGGGATTTTCCACATCCAGCCGGAACCCTGCGCTGCGGCCAAGGTGCAGGGGTCAATCTCGGCCCCTTCCGGGATATCCAGCCAGAACGGCATCGCGCGGTTGACGGGCAGCACATTGCCATAGGGCACCCAGGTTGCGCCCATCTCGGAAATCAACCGCCGCCGAAACCCGGTGCAGTCGATGAAGAGATCCCCCTCAACCTGCGCGCCGCTTTCCAGCGTCAGGGCGGTGATATCGCCCGTGTCCGGGTCACGTTCCAACCCCGCAACCTGATCATCAATCACCGCAATTGCCTTGGCCTTGCTGCGCAGAAACTTCCCCGCCAAGGCCTGATCGAAATGATAGGCGTGGTGATACGGCCCCACCGGAACCAACCGTTCCCCCACCCGCGCAAACGGCGCGCGGGCGCGGTTCAGCAGGTGTTGGAACAGATGCGCCTGCCCCACGCTTTCCCCCTGCGACACCGCGTAGATGTCCAGCGCGTTGTCGGCACCCAGCCCCGCTACCAGATGCGGATCGTCAATCGGGCCGTCGTAACTGTGGCCCTTGCGCCGCCAATCCTTGTGGCGGATGCCGTATTTGATCGTCGCCCCAGTCTCGCGCAGGAACTCCATCTCATCAATGCCGAAGTGTTGCAACATCTGACGGAAGACGGCGGTGGTGCCTTCGCCGACGCCAATCGTGCCGATCTTGCTGCTTTCAATCACCGTCACGGCGCAAGGATGACCCCCGCGCAGTGCCGCGTCGCCCAGCATCATCGCGGCCAGCCAGCCAGCGGTGCCGCCACCGACCACGATGATGCGCGCGGGCCACATATCAGCCCGCCTTCCGCGCAGAAACCCGCGCCCATTCGGGCAGCCAGTCGCCATGGGCGGCCAGCAGATCATGGGTCAGGTTCCAGATCTGGTCGAGATCAAGCTCGGCCCCCGTATGCGGGTCCAACATGGCGGCGTGATAGATATGCTCGGGCTTTTCCAGAACCAAAGCCGCCACGGTCAGTTCCTGCACGTTGATATTGGTGCGCATCAGCGCGATCAGCTGTGGCGGAATGTCTTTCACCACAGTGGGTTGCAAACCGTTGTTGTCCACCAGCGTCGGCACTTCCACAGCGCACCCTTCGGGCAGTTGCGGAATGAAGCCGCGGTTGGCGATGTTGCCGTAGATCACCGAAGGCTCCCCGGTCACCACCGAATTCACGATCTGGCTGGCGTATTCGTGGCTTTCCTTCAACTCCACCGCATTGGCGGTTTTCAGCGTTTCCGCCTCTTTCTTCCACCGGGCAATCTGTTCCACGCAACGCTTGGGGTATTCATCAAGCGGAATGCCGAATTTCTCGATCAAATCCGGGCGGTCGCGTTTGATGAACCACGGGGTGTATTCCGCGAAATGTTCAGACGATTCCGTCACGAAATAGCCCAGACGGTTCAGCATTTCATAGCGCACCTTGTTCGGGCAGCGCGGGTTCCAATGCGACGGCTTCGGGAAGCGCCCCTCGGCATATCCCCTTTTCAAGGCCGGGTAGAGGTCGATATAGGTACCATCGGCCTGACGGTGTTCAAAATTCAGATAGAATGCCATGTGGTTGATGCCACCGGCACGATAGCGGATGTCCTCAACCGGAATGTCCAGATCGCGCGCCAATTCGTAAGCTGTGCCTTGCACCGAATGGCACAGGCCCACTTGGCGGATGGTCGGATATTTCGCCGCAATGGCCCAGGTGTTGATCGCCATCGGGTTCACATATTGCAACATGATCGCGTTCGGGGCGACGGCTAGCATATCCTCACAGATGCTCCACAGCACCGGAACTGTGCGCAGGCCCCGCATGATGCCGCCGATGCCCAGCGTGTCGGCGATGGTCTGGCGCAGGCCATAGGCCTTTGGCACCTCAAAATCCGTGACGGTGCAGGGTTCATAGCCGCCGACCTGAAAACAGCAGACGACGAAATCGGCCCCGGCCAAGGCGCGGCGTTGATCGGTGTAGGTCTTGACACTGGCCTTGCCGCCCATCGCCTGCGCCATGCGGCTGACGATGATTTCGGACTCTTCCAACCTTTGCGGGTTGATGTCCATCAGGCGCACTTCGGCCCCGGCCAAGGCGGGCCGTTGCAGGATGTCGCCCGCGATGTTTTTGGTGAAGACGGCGGAGCCTGCGCCGATGAAGGTGATGACGGGGTAAGCCATGATTTCCTCAGGTTGCGATTTCGAAAGCCGCGCGCACAAGGCGGCGGGTGTAGTCGGTTGTGGGGCGTTCCAGCACGTCGGCCACCGGGCCTTGTTCGACGATCTGGCCGTTTTGCATGACGATAACGCGGTGGCACAGCGCGCGCACCACCTTCAAATCGTGACTGATGAACAGGTAAGACAGCCCCTTTTCACGCTGCAATTTGCGCAAAAGTTCGATGATTTGCGCCTGTACCGACAGGTCCAACGCGCTTGTCGGCTCATCCAGCAGGATGAATTCCGGCTCCAAAGCTACGGCGCGGGCGATGGCAAGGCGTTGACGCTGGCCGCCCGAGAATTCGTGCGGAAAGCGCGACAGGATGGTGTCGGGCAGACCGGCATCGCGCAGGGCTTGCTTCACCCGTTCCAGCCGTTCGGCCTTGTTGGCGCCAATGCCGTTGACGATCAGGCCTTCTTCGATCAGTTGGCGCACCGACATGCGCGGGTTGAGGGACGAAAACGGGTCTTGAAACACGATCTGCATCCGGCTGCGCAGGGGTTTCATCTGCTTGCGGTCGAAATTTTCGATGCGCTGGCCAAGGAAGGAAATTTGCCCGCCGTTCACCCGGTTCAACCGCATCAACGCCTGCCCAAAGGTGGTTTTGCCAGACCCGGATTCCCCCACCAGCCCCAAGGTTTCGCCGCGCCGCAGGGTCAGGGACAGGCTATCGACTGCCTTGAGGTCATAATAGGTGCCCCGGAAAGCGCCGCCCTTGCGCAGGGAGAACGTCACCGCGATATCGCGGCCCTCCAGCACCGCTTCGGGCGTGCCCACCAGCAGGTTCGCTTGCCCTTTCGGTTCCGACCCCAGCAGGCGTTTGGTGTAGGGGTGCTGCGGGTTGGTGAAGATGTCCTCGGTTGGACCGGACTCGCGCACCTCGCCGTGCTGCATGACATAGACATGATCCGCGAACTGCCGCACCACGGTCAGATCATGGGTGATCAGGATCACCGCCATGCCTAACTTTTTCTGCAACGCCCGAATAAGGTTCAGGATTTCCGCCTGCACCGTCACATCCAGCGCCGTCGTCGGTTCATCCGCCACCAGCACATCGGGGTTGTTCGCCAGCGCCATCGCGATCATCACGCGCTGCCGCTGCCCACCCGAAAGCTGATGCGGGTATTGCTGCAACCGCGCCTCGGGATCGGGGATTTGCACTTCGCGCAACAGGTCCAGCGCCTTGGCCATCGCGGTCTTGCGGTCCATCTTTTGATGGATGCGCAGGATTTCCACGATTTGGCTGCCGATGGTGTAGACCGGGTTCAACGAACTCATCGGTTCCTGAAAGATCATGGTGATGCGGTTGCCACGCAGCTTGCGCATTTCCAGATCGGACAGCTTGGCCATGTTTTTCCCATCATAGGAAATCACGGTCTGATCCGACACGCGGGCACGTTTCGACAACAGCCGCATGATGGTGCGCGCTGTCACCGATTTGCCAGAGCCGCTTTCGCCGACCAAAGCGATGGTCTGGCCGCGGTGCAGCGTGAAGCTGACATTGCGGACGGCCTCGATCTTGCCGCCATCGACGTGAAAGGTGACGCCGATGTTCTGCGCGTCGATCACGACGTTTTGGGTCATATCCTGCATCTTTTCACCCTCAATACGGATCAATGGCATCGCGCAAACCGTCACCCAGCGCGTTGAAGGCAAAGACGGCGAGCAGCACGAAACCGACAGGCGACAGGATCCACGGGTAAGAGCCGATCACAGAAAACGTCCCGGCGTCTTGCAACATCAGGCCCCAGGAAATCAGCGGCGGTTTGACGGCGAAGCCAAGAAAGCCAAGGAAGGATTCCAGCAGCACAATGCTTGGGATACCCAAAGTCACCGCCACGATCACATGGCTCATCACATTGGGCAGGATGTGGCGGGTGATGATGCGGCGGTCCGATGCCCCCACCGCCATCGCAGCACGGACATAGTCTATCCGCGCCATCGACATGGTTTTTGACCGCACCTCTCGGGAAAGCTGCGCCCAGCCAAGGCCGACAATCACCATGATCACAAAGGTCAGGAAGATATAGGACGGCGCGGTCACCGGGATCAGCGTGGTCAGCGCCAGATACAAAGGCAGTTGCGGGAACGCGAGGATAATCTCGACAAACCGTTGAAACCACATATCAAACCGCCCGCCGATATAGCCCGAGGTGATGCCCATCAGCGTGCCGATGATGGTGATCAGGGTGATCGAGGTCAGCGCGATCATCAGGGTGATGCGGCTGCCGACAATGCCCCGCGACAGGATATCCCGGCCCAGTTTGTCGGTGCCCAGCAGATGCAGCGGGCTGCCATCCGACACGCCGATGAAATGGCGGGTGGTGGGGATCAGGCCCAGAAACTTGTACTCCCAGCCCGTGGCAAAGAACCGCAGACTGCGCGGGTTCTCCATATCCGGGCCCATCAGCGGCTGATAGGTGATCGGGTCCAGCTCTTCGCTTTCGGCAATCGCATAGGCGACGGGCCACAGGGTAAAGCCATCCTTGGTGAAGAATGACAGCTTGTCGGGTGGCGCAAAGCCCTTGTCGGGCTGGTTCGGGTCCATCGGCGCGAAGAAATTCGCGAACAGCGACACGAACAGCAGGGTGCCCACCAGGATCAGGCCGAACATCCCCGGCACCGACTTGCGGAACCGCCGCCAGACCAACGCGGGATAGCTTTGGTTTTCGGTGGAAACGGTCGAGATGCGGGCGTCGGTAGCCTCGCCTTCATGATTGCTCATTATTCTGCCCCCACCCGAATGCGCGGATCAAGCGCCACCAACAACAGGTCTGCGATGATGTTGCCGATGATCAAAGTCGCGCCCAGCACCAGCAGCAGCGTGGCAGTGACATAGACGTCACCGATGCCCATCGACCCCACAATCGCCGGGCCGATGGTGGCCAGACCGAAGACGATGGCGACTTCAATTTCACCGGTCAGCATATAGGGCAGCACCACGCCCTGATAAGCCACCAGCGGATGCAGGGCGTTTGGCACCGCATGGCGCAAAATCACCGCGCCTTCGGACAGGCCTTTGGCCCGCGCGGTTTCGACATATTGGGCGTTCAGCGTGTCCAGAAGGTTCGCCCGCATCACCCGCATGTTATAGGCCAGCCCGCCAAAGGTGGCGACCACGATCACCGGCCAGACGTGCTGTATCAGGTTCCACAGCTTGCCCCAGTTGAAGTCGAACATGCCGGGCCACCACGCCTGCCCTCCATAAGCGCTTGAAAAGAAAGAGCCAATTTCCTGCACGTTCAACTTGTACGCCAACACATACAGAATGATCAGCGCCAGCAGGAACCGCGGCACGGTCATGCCAAGGAAGGACACGAAGGACAGCACCGTATCAACCCATGTATACTGCCGGGTTGCGGCGATGATGCCAAAACTGATGCCGATGATGCTGGCCAGAATGTGACAGGTCAGCGCGATGGCAATGGTGGCGGGCAGGCGTTGCATCACCACCTCTGACACCGGTTTGTTATAGGCAAAGGACTGCCCGAAATCGCCGCGCGACAGGATGCCCCAGATCCAGCGGCCATATTGCAGGACCATCGGATCGTTCAGCCCGTGCTGTTCGCGGTAGGCATCGGCGGCGGCGCCTGCGGCCTCGGCCGTGGCATTGCCTTGCACCATCATGTTGGTGCGAATGAAATCGCCATAGTCTCCGGGAGGGGCCTGAATGATGGCAAATGTGATGACACTCATCACCGCCAGCACCGGAATGGCCTGAAGAATGCGGATCGCCAAGAAGCGCAGCATCGGCATCACCTTTTAAAGGGAAATCGGGGGGGGTCTGGCGGGCAAGAAGCCCTGCCCGCCAGCGGGAACCTGTCCCTTATTTGGCCATCATCGGGCCGGCATCACCCAAAGCACCCGGCAGGGAGTTTGCATGCAGCTCGATCGCCAACTGCTTGTCCGCAGGCACAAACACACGCTCGCGGATGATGTTATCCTCGGCCCAGTTGTACATGAAGATCGGCGCACCGGCGGGGATGTTTGCGAACCGCTTGTTCACAATCAACGCGCCGGGATAGGCGGTCAGGCCGATGCCATCCAGATTTTCCGTGTAGGTTTTCTGGTAGGTCTTGGCCAGTTCGATGCGCTTGGCCGGATCACGCTCGCTGATGAAGGCGGTGGTGGTGTCGGCCAGCACTTGCTCGTGCGGCAGCAGGTCCATCTCTCCGGCAGCATTGGCGCGGTGGTTGAGGTCGGTGGTCGGACCAACAGGCGCCAAAGCGGTGGAGTTCTGCACCATGGTGATCAGTTCAGTGCCATTACGGAACATGATCCAATCGTATTTGCCAGCGTCACGGGCGTTGTCAAAGTCTTTACCCGTCAGCGCGTTGAGCGTCACTTTGACACCAACATCGCCCATCATCGCAATCACGCCTTCCGACAGGGATTTGTCGGTCGCATAGTCCGATTGCGTCAGCAGGGTCACGTTCAGATCGTCTCCGCTGGGCAGGTTCACGAACCCGTTGCCGTCGCTGTCGGTCAGGCCCGCCGCCGTCAGCGCTTCTTTCGCGCTTTCCACCGAGAATGGGTAGAACACGGTGGATGCCGCATCATAGAACGCGGTTCCGGCATAGATGCCGCCCGGGTACTGCGTGGTGAACGGCCCTTTAACAAGGCTGTCGCCCAGCCGCTGACGGTCCATCGCGTAGGAAATCGCCTTGCGGAAATCAAGGTTGCGGTTCAGATCGCGCACGGCTTGGCCGCGGGCGTCAGGCTCGCCCCAGCCGTTGCCGGACAGGTTCGGGTACAGCGTGTAACCGATGGTGCGCGGACCGAAAGCCAGACGGGCCGGGCTGGCCGGATCGGCGGCTTTCTTCAGGCTTTCGACATAGTTTTCGGCCTGCTCCAGGTTCGAAAAGTCGCCGGTTCCGGCCACGGCCTGCACGTCACGGTCGCCCCAGGTGGACAGACGGTAATGCATTTCGTTCAGGTACGGCAGCTGCTGACCAGACTCATCGACCTTCCAGTAATAGGCATTGCGGCGCAGCACCACGATGTCATCGGGGCGGTGTTCCACGACACCCCAAGCGCCCATGGTCGGGAAGTTCATCATATCCGACGGGAAGGCCTGTTGGAACGCCTCATAGCTTTCGCCACCGTGCTTCGGGTGCTTGGGCTTCAGGACATGGCTTGGGCCGGGGCAAAAGTTGCCGTAAGCCATCGAATACAGCACCGACTCGGGGAAGGCGGTGGTGAAGGTCATCTTGAAGGTGAAGGCATCGATGATTTCCAGCGTGGTGCCAGCGCCATAGGTTTCCTGCGCGGCACCCATCAAAGGCGTCACTTCCGGGTCCATGATCACATCGTTCCAGTAAAAGGCGATGTCTTCGGTGTCGAACGCATCGCCATCTGACCACTTCGCACCCTCGATCAGATGCACGGTCAGGCTCATGCCGTCTTCTGACCATTCCCAGCCTTTGGCAAGGTTTGGCATCGGCTGCAGATCGGCAGAATTCACGGTGAACAGCGGACCGGTGCGGGTCAGGCAATCGACCAGACCGATATCAATGCCGCCCCAGCCATAGGACTGACCGCCCCAGAAGTTCCAGCCTTCAGGACGTCCGCCAATGACATGACGCATCACGTCGCCGTATACGCCATTGCCGTCGGGCATATTGGCGGTCTTGTAGACCATCGGCTCTTTCGGCAGACGGTCGGCGACGGGGGGCAGTTTGCCCGCGGTCACGAACTCGGTCACGAAAGCCGGTTCGGAATAGGCGGGCAGCGCCTTGTATTCAAAAATGTCCGAGCGGTTGACGTAAATCGGTTCGCCTTGGGCGTCGAATTTCGGGGCTTCCGGCACAGCGGTGGGGGCAGCCATTTCGGCCTGTACCGCGAATGTCGAAACACCCAAAAGCAGCGCTGCAAGCGCGCTGCGCGTGGTATGAACGTGCATCATTCCTCCCTGAGCCGCCAAGCGGCCTAGTCGTTTCTGTTGTTCCTGAACCCGCAGACTGGCAACCTCCAGCCGTCTTCGGATGTCTCAGGATGCGTCAGGCACGGGCTTTACAGCAAGATTGTTTTGTCGCTATGTTTTCTGGCTTTCTAAGAATGGGGGAAATGAGACGATGAAGCCCGGCACCGTTCCCCGCAAAGGCCCCACCTCGACGCATGAACGCCACTTCTACGCGGCCAACCGCGCCTTTGGTCGCTTTGGCATGCGAATCTTCAATCCGCCGCTGATGCCGCAGCACCACTGGCATGGCCACATAGAGGCGAATTTCGCGGTCAACATGGCGCTGGCCTATGATGTGGATGGTCAGCCTGTCGAGGTGCCCAAGGGCCGTCTGGTGATCTTCTGGGCCGGGATTCCGCATCAGATGACCAAATCAGAGCCGTTGCAGCCCGACAATTTCAGCCTGTGCAACATTTACCTGCCGTTGGACGCGTTTCTGATGATGCACCATATCGCGCCGTTGCAGGTGGCTTTGCTGGCCGGTGGTATTGTCGCGCTGCCGGAAAACCTGTGCGACGAATCGCAGGTGCGGCGCTGGTATGCCGATTACCGGTCGGGGGATTTTGAGCGCACCGAACTGGTGAAGATGGAGATGAACGCCCTGTTCCGCCGAAGTCAGCTGACCGACCCCGACTATCTGTTGGCCCCGCGCCATGACGCCGGGACCGACCGCGCGCTGTCGTCCACCCATATCCGGCACGTCATTGCGATGGTGCGCTTTGCGCTGGAGAATCTGGACAAGCCGCTGGCCAATGCCCAGATCACCGAAGTGACGGGGCTGCATGAAAACTACGCGCTGGCGCTGTTCAGCCGGATCATGCAGATGCCGTTGAAACAGTTCGTCATCCGCATGCGGCTGATGCGGGCGCGGGCCTTGCTGGTCGAAAGTTCGATGGCGATCACCGATGTGGCTGAGGAAGCGGGTTTCGCGTCGATCAGCCAGTTCTATGCGCAGTTCAAGGCCGGTTACGGGCTTTCCCCGGCGGCGGTACGCGCGCAATATCTGAACGTCATTCCGCGCTGAGCTGCGGCAGGCAGACCGCGGTTCAATTGTGGTCAAACCACCGGAATCACGTCCACGGCCTGATGACTTTGCTGTCTGCCCGCAGTACGCATGATGCCCTTGATCGGGGACACGTCAGAATAGTCCCGGCCCCGCGCGACACTGATATGATCGCCGCCTGTCAGACAATCGTTTGTGGGGTCAAATTCAATCCAGCCGACCGCCGTACCGCACCAGGCCCGCACCCAGGCATGCATGGCATCCGCACCCTCCAGCCGGGGTTTGCCCAGTGGCGGCAGCGTCCGCAAAAAGCCACTGACATAGCCCGCCGGAATGCCAATGCCGCGCAGGCACGCGATCATGATATGCGAGAAATCCTGACACACGCCCCTGCGCTTGGCAAAGGCCTCGACGGCTGGGGTGTCCACGGTGGTTGCGGTGGGGTCAAAGCGCATATGCCGGTGCAAGGCGCGTCCCACCGCCATCACCACCTGTACCACGGTCAGATCCGGCTGCGCGTGGGCAAGGGCAAAGGCGGTCATCGCCGCATCATGCGGCACGCGATGTGAGGGAGACACAAAGTGCAACGGCGCATCAGGACCAACATCGCAGCTGTCAGCCAGTTCGGCGCGCAATTGGGGCATCCCCGCTGCACCGGCCAGCGATTGAACCACTGCGGTGCGGGCCACTCTGGCACGCAGGGTCAGGATCACGCTGTCATGCGGGCCGCGAAAACTGAACTCGGTCACCTGATTGCCAAAGAAATCGAGCCGATCGATGCGTTCCTGCGGTACAGGCTCGATCTGCAGCGTCGCCTTCTGCACGGTTTGGGCCGCTCCAACCGACAACGGCATCACGCAGACCACATGGCGACCACCCACAGCCGGGTTGGCATACTCATAGGCGATCCGCAGTTTGATCTCGAAAATCATCGCGTCCCCCTATTGCATGAACGTCGCATGCAGCGCAGTCGACAAGGCCAATATTTGCGCATGCGCGGTCAGCAGCGCCCTGGTGTCCAGGCTGGTGACCGTGTGCGCCTTGATCGTGGACTGCAGATCTGCGACCCGGCGAATGAAAGGTTGCATCTGATCGGCAGGGCGCAGGCCGTCCAGATCATCCACACGCTTGCGGATCACATCCAGATGGAACCGCACCGACCGCGGGTTGGTTTCATCCAATGCCAGCAGGTCGATCACGCTTTCGCGGCTGGTGAAGACGGCATAGCGCTGACGATGCACCATGATGCTGTCGCCCACTTCAATGGTCACGTCCAGCCCGCCGACCGGAGGCTTCGGCCCCGCCATTTCCGCCAACAGATCGGTCATCATGGCGGCGCGCTCCAATGACCGACCGATGGTCAAGAATTGCCAGCCCGCCGCACGGTACATGTTTTCATGCACCAGACCCGAAAATCCGGCAATCTTGCGCAGCATCACACTCATGACCAAGGCGGCGTCACTGCCGGTTTCGGTGGTTTTGGCGATGCGCGCCATCGACTTTTCCATATCTTTCAATGCCGCCCAGCCATCGACACTGAAGCGGTCGCGAATCTGGCTGGCGCTGTAGACGGCCGCCGCCAGCGTTTCGGTGACGCCTTTGGGGAAAGCATCGGTTGCATCGACACCGTAGGTTTTGAGACGGGCGCGGATGGTCGCGAGCAGTGGCGCCGTTGCGGCCTCGTCCAGGCGGCTGTGATAGGCACGCACCAAACGCAGCAGGCCTTCGGTGCGTTCGACATAGCGACCCAGCCAGAACAGATTGTCGGCGGCACGGCTTGGCAGCGGCCCCGCCTTGGCGCGCACGAATGGTGCTGTTTGCGGATCAAGCATCGTCACCGCGTCCACCGGCTGATCGCCCACAATCCAGACATCGGCCACAGACCCGCCGTTGCGCATCGAAATCGCTGCGGTGTCGGCACTGGCCCCGATACGGGCAAAACCGCCGGGCATCACTTGCCAGCCGCCGTCGGGCATGCGGGCCAGAAACACCCGCAAAGTCATCGGCCGGGGCACCAGCCCGCCGTTTTCATAGACCGGGGTGGTCGACAGCGTGACCAACTCTTTGCCCACCAGCCCCGCCGCGTTGTCGGTCAGCCAACCGTGCAGATCGGCATCATCCGCGCCCTGCATCTTGCCGCCCACGGCATGGGCGGTCCCCGTGTCGAACGGCATTCTTGTGGCCATGGCCGGGCCGATCATCATGCGATCCGCATGGGTGCGGACATGGTCCAATTCGCTGCCCTGACCACACCACCACGTCGCGACATTGGGGATCAACAGCTTCTGGCCGGTCAGAACCTGGGCAATCTTGGGCAGAAACGCCATCAACGCCTGCGTTTCCAGCACACCCACACCCAACGCATTGATCAGACTGACATGGCCCTGGCGCACCGCAGAGACCAGCCCCGGCGTGCCCAACTGGCTGTCTTCGCGCAGTTCCAACGGGTCGGCCCAGATGCCATCCATACGCCGCCACAACACATCCACCGGCGCCAGACCTTCAACGGTGCGCACCCACAGCTGGCCGTCCTCAACCGTCAGATCTTCGCCCTCCAGCAGAGTCATGCCCAGATAACGGGCGATATAGGCCTGTTCATAATAGGTGTCGGTCAACGGCCCCGGTGTCAGGATCCCCACCCGCGAGGCCGGATTCAGCCGCAGATGTTCCAACGCATTGCGCAAGGACCGCAAGAACCCGGCCAGCCGATGCACATTGGCCTGCCCATAAAGCTCTGGGAACACCCGCACCGCCGCCACGCGGTTTTCCAGTGCAAACCCCGCCCCTGACGGCGCATCGGTGCGGTCCGAGAGCACCCACCAGCCGCCATCCGGCCCCCGG
This sequence comes from Paracoccaceae bacterium, assembly GCA_031428215.1. Taxonomy (GTDB): domain Bacteria; phylum Pseudomonadota; class Alphaproteobacteria; order Rhodobacterales; family Rhodobacteraceae; genus Cypionkella. The sequence goes on along the minus strand of JANPOY010000161.1, from coordinate 23,907 downwards.
CCAATTTCAAATGCCATGACATGCAGGAAATGCCCGGACCGCGGCCGCACACCCACCATTGGCCGCAGCCACTCTGGATTTTGCGCGATCAGGCTGGCTGGCAGATGGCCATCCGTGACCAGTTTGTTGTCGCCATAAATATCTGCCACCACCTGTTCCAGCAAATCCGCGCGCTGGATCAGACCGGCCGCGATGCCGCGCCATTCGGCTTCGGGCAGCACGATCGGCACCGGGCTGAACGGCCAGTCGCGACCCGCCCCGGTGGTGTCGCCATATTTGCGAAAGAACACACCGGTATCGGCCAGATGCTGATCGCCGCGCGCAAAGGCGTCAGCAATCTCGGCGGGGGTCAGGCTGGACATATGCGCGATCAGCCCGGCCCAGACCGCGCGCATCAAACCGCTGGCGTCGGCCAGTTCATCGGGCACACCCGGAAGCGGCCGATACCGGGCGAAAAGCTGAGTATCGACTGGCTTTACTTTGGTCTTCTTGGCCATCAGTGCCGGGGCGCGCGGCGCAGGTCTAGGGTCATTGGAAACTCGGGGTGCGGGGTTTCTGCAGTGGGTTCGTATTGCCCCGCAGTATGACCCCATGCCTCAAATCGGGCAAGTCGTCGTGCTTCTGCCTCATTACTGTTCACCGGGAAGGTGTCATAACTGCGCCCGCCCGGATGTTTGACGTGATAGGTGCAGCCGCCCAGGGCGCGTTGGTTCCACGTATCATAAACATCAAACGTCAAAGGCGCGTTCACCGGCAACACCGGATGCAGCGCCAAGGGCGGTTGCCACGCCTTGAACCGCACCCCCGCCGCCGACACCCCCGCCCCCGCCGCCTGCATCGGCATCTGGCGCTGATTGCAGGTGACGGTATAGCGCCCCGGATTGGCGCAGGTCAGTTTCGCCTGCAGCCGTTCGACCGAGCTGTCGGTATAGCGCACCATCCCCCCAATCGCCCCGGTTTCGCCCAGCACATTCCACGGCTCCAAGGCCTGACGCAGCTCCAGCGTGACGCCCTCAAACGTCGCCTCACCGCAGAAGGGAAAGCGGAATTCGGCCTGCGCCTTGAACCAATCGGGGTTCAAATCAAAGCCATGGTCGCGCAGATCGGCCAGCACATCGAGGAAATCGGCCCAGACGAAATGCGGCAGCATAAAGCGGTCGGACAGGTTGGTGCCCCAGCGCGTCAGATTGCCCTTCAGCGGCGCTGCCCACATCCGCGCAATGATGGCGCGGATCAGCAATTGCTGCGCCAATGACATGCGGGGATTGGGCGGCATCTCGAAGCCGCGGAATTCAACCAAGCCCAGCCGCCCAGTGGGACCATCCGGCGAGTAAAGCTTGTCGATGCAAATCTCGGCGCGGTGGGTGTTGCCAGTGACATCCACCAGCAAGTTGCGCAACAGGCGGTCCACCAGCCACGGCGGCGGCGCTGCACCGTCGCCGGGCGCAGGGATTTGGGCCAGTGCGATTTCCAATTCGTACAGGCTGTCCATCCGCGCCTCATCAATGCGGGGCGCCTGAGACGTCGGCCCGATGAACAGGCCCGAGAACATATAGGACAGGCTGGGATGGCGCTGCCAATGCAGGATCAGGCTGGCCAACAGATCGGGGCGGCGCAGGAAGGGGCTGTCGTTGGGGGTGATGCCACCGACCACCACATGATTGCCGCCGCCCGTGCCGGTGTGCTTGCCGTCGATCATGAATTTGTCAGCACCCAGCCGCAGCTGGCGGGCCTCTTCGTAGACCGCCTCGGTTGTCGCCACCACCTCGCCCCAGTTGTGGGCGGGATGGATGTTCACCTCGATCACGCCCGGATCGGGGGCCACACGGATGACGTTCAGGCGCGGATCGTTTGGGGGGCCGTAGCCTTCGATATGCACAGGAAGGCCGTGCAGTTTCGCCGCAGCCTCGGCGGCGGCGATCAGTTCCAGATAATCCTCAACCTTTTCCACCGGGGGCATGAAGACACAGAGCCGCCCATCGCGCGGCTCCACCGAAATCGCGGTGCGCACGGTGCCCGCGACGTCGGAAATCACCTGTTCGCGGCGGTCTTGCGTCGCCTCCGATGCGGTGAAGGCGGCGCGATGTTGTTCGGGTTCCGGCGCGAAATCCGGCAAAGTGCCGCGATCGTCGAAGGGGTCGGACGGATGCACATGCGGGAAATCGGCAGGCTTGACGTAAGGCAGCGCCCCCAGCGGCAGGCGATAGCCGACCGGGCTGTCCCCCGGCACCAGAAACAAATGCCCGCGCCGCAGCGCCCATTTTTCCGACACCCAAGATTGCGCTGCGCGGCTCTGCCAGCGCTGCACAGGCAGCACAAAGCCCGACGGTTCGGTCAGCCCCCGCGCAAACACCCGCGCGATGCGGTTGCGTTCCTCGGGGTCTTTCAGATGCGAATTCTCAGGCGTCACGTTCTCCGGCAGATTGCCTTCCTTGACGATCCATTCCGCCGGGTCTTCAAAGGCCGGCGTGACGTTTTCCGCTGGAAGCCCCAGCGTTTCCGCGATGGTTTGCAGCAGGGTCACGGCCTGCGCCGGGGTCGCCCCTTCGGACAGTTCCGGCGCGATCAGATCAGGATTGTGCCAGATCGGCTTGCCATCGCGCCGCCAATACAGGCTGAAGGTCCAGCGCGGCAGGGACTCCCCAGGATACCACTTGCCCTGCCCGTAATGCAGGAACCCGCCCGGCGCGAATTTCGCTTGCAGGCGACGGATCAGGGCATCGGCAAAGACGCGCTTGGTCGGGCCAACCGCGTCGGTGTTCCACTCGCCAGCCTCAAAATCGTCAATCGACACGAAAGTAGGCTCGCCGCCCATGGTCAGGCGCACATCGCCCGCCGCAAGGGCTGCATCCACCTTATGCCCCAGCGCGTTCAGATCGGCCCATGCCGCATCCGAGAACGGCTTGGTGATGCGCGGATGTTCGGCCACACGGGTGACCGTCATGGCGAAATCGAACGACACCTCGGCATAGCTGGCCATGCCGGAGATGGGCGCTGCGTTGGAATAATGCGGGGTGGCGGACAGCGGGATGTGGCTTTCCCCTGTCAAAAGACCGCTCGTCGGGTCCAACCCGATCCAGCCCGCGCCCGGCAGATAAACCTCGCACCATGCGTGCAGATCGGTGAAATCCTGCGCGGTGCCTGCGGGGCCGTCAATCGCCACCAGATCGGGTTTCAGCTGAATGAGGTAGCCCGACACAAACCGCGCCGCAAAACCCAAATGCCGCAGCGCCTGCACCAGCAGCCAAGAGGTGTCACGGCACGACCCCTTGCCGATGCCAAGCGTCTCCTCGGGAGTTTGCACCCCCGGCTCCATGCGGATGACATAGCCGATCTCGGACGCCAACTGCGCGTTCAGCCGCACGATGAAATCGGTGGTGCGCAAAGGATCGCGCGGCACCCTGTTCAGGAAGCCTTGCAGCAATGGCCCCGGCGCGTCGCAGGTGCGGTAGATCACCAGATCATCGGCAATCTCTGCCGGATATTCAAACGGCCAGGTTTCCGCGCTGGCCTCAACAAAGAAATCGAACGGGTTGTAGACGGTCATATCCGCCGTCAGATCAACCTCGATCTTCAACTCCGTCACCGGGTCGGGGAAGACATAGCGCGCCAGCCAGTTGCCATAGGGGTCTTGCTGATAATTCACGAAATGGTTCGCAGGTGTCACTTTCAGCGAATGCGACACCACACGCGTGCGGCTGTGCGGCGCGGGGCGCAGCCGGATCACCTGCGGGCCCAGCGTCACCGGGCGGTCGTATTTGTAATGGGTCAGGTGGCGGATGCTGGCAAGAATGGACATGTGCGGTTCTTTCAGGACTGGCTGTCGTTTTCCCACATGCCCCGGAATTCCTCTAGTGGATTGTGCACTCGGGTCTGGTTTCGCAACAATCGAGCCGAATTTCGCAGCAAAACGCCTATTAAACAGGCAATTTCGCCACAACCCCGTGCGGGCATTGACAGTGAAGCCTGATGGCCATCGGCGCGCGCCGGGCAGAATGGAAAAGCTGGTTGGTCTTGCCAGCCAGCCGCCCTGTCGGCTCGCTGGGGATCTTGTCGTAACAAACCCCGCGGTTGCGATACTGCGCGGAAAACCGACCGAAACCTCAGCGCAGCGCCACGTCGGTTACGCTGGCAGGCCCGGCGACCAGATCGGTATGGGCAGAGGTCAAACGACGGTCCCGCCAAAAGCCCCATGGAGTGGTGCCGCAGTACTGCCGAAACACCAGTTGCAAGCGGCGCGGGCGATGGACCTGGTTCTGTCCAGCCAGCGCATGTTTTCCAACGCCGTGCCGCACGAACGCGATCTGAGGCTGGACTTTTGGTCGGAAAGTTGTCCCCGGTGGAGGGCATCGCCGCCACTGCCGTTGGTTCGGTGACGGCAGATCCGTCCAGTTTGCCGGTCTGCCTTTAGCGTGGCACAGGCATTTGCGCTGCCGTGCAACGCTGCGGCGCCACCTTGAATCCCCGCAGGGCTTTGCCACCACCAGCCGCTCGGGTTGCAGCCGATCCCGCGCCCGCGCAAGGCCATCTTCGGCATCGGGTCGATCAACCTCGACCACGTGATCGAATTCACCAAGGCGCTGGACACCAACAAGCATCTTCCAGAACAGCCGGTGGTCCTCTCCAAGCTGCCCACCTGCGTGATCGGACCGGGCGATGCGATTGAACACAACGCCGCCATCCCCCAGCAACTGGATTGGAGGTCGGGCTGGCTGTCATCAACGGCAGCCGTACTTACCGCGTGACTCAGGCTGATGTCTTGAAACATGTGTTCGGCGATGCGGTGATGATCGACATCAGCGCCCGCGACATCCGCCGTGCAAGGCAGTGGAACTTCTCAACGGGCCAGGACACCTGCGCCCCGTTCGGCCCCGGCATCACGCGGAAACCTCGCGACATCATCGCACCCGGCATGCCCGAAGGCGTGGGCGCGGGGCGCAGCCCGCAGGAATGGCTGTGGCCGGGCGATGTGATGGTGGCAACGGTTGAAGGCAGCGGCACAATCCGCCATCCTGTGGTGAACGCCACGTCGGATTGATGCTTTGGTCATTGTCTGAGATCAAACGTCATCCGGGTGATGCGCCAACTGCAAACCTTCCATGAAGGTTTTCCCTAAAATACCCCGCGTCGCTGGTGGGCGAAGCGCCTGCCGCAATAGGATCGCCACATGACCGTCACTGTCGCCGTCGCCCAGATCGCCTCCGATCCTATGGCCACCGCCGCCATAGCCGCCGCAACTCTGCGCACGGGCGCCGGGGAGGGCCCAAAATTGGCAGTGTTCCCCGATGCATTGTTGGGCGGCTATCCCAAAGGGGCCAGCTTTGGCGCTCCAAATGGCATGCGCAAGCCCGAAGGCCGTGCCGCCGCCATTGATTTGGATGGCGCCAAGGTGGCCCACTTCGCCAAGGCTGCCGCCGACACCAGGGCCTTTGCGGTCGTGGGTGTGATCGAACGCGATGGGGCCACACTTTATTGCAGCGTCCTTTATTTTGACGGCGCAAAGGGGCTGGTCGGCAAGCATCGCAAACTGATGCCGACGGCTGCGGAACGGCTGATCTGGGGCTTTGGCGATGGTTCTACCTTGCCAGTGTTCAAGACCGACTTTGACACCATTGGCGCGGTGATCTGTAGGGAAAACGTTATGGCGGCCTTGCGCATGCACATGGATCATCAGGGCGTCAGCCTGTATTTTGCGCCCACGGCGGATGATCGCGACATTTGGGTGTCCAGCATGCAGCACATCGCGATGGAGGGGCGCACTTTCGTGCTGACCGCCTGTCAACACATCTCCCGTGCAGCCTACGGGCCCGATCATGAAGGCGCTTTGGGGGATGATCCGGCAACGGTGATGATGCGCGGCGGGTCGGCCATCATCGGCCAGGTCCACGCCGGGCCGACTTTCAGCGGCGAGACCGTCCTTTATACCACGATCTACCCTGCTGATATCATGCGCGCCAGGTTTGATTTTGACGTCACTGACCATTATGCCCGCCCCGATGTGTTCTGCCTTTCGGTCGACACCCAACCCAAACATGCTGTGAAGGAAGTCTGATGCGCTGGCAACTGGATCAGGTTCCCGAGGCAATTGCCTACAAACTGCTGGCCGCCACGGTGATCCCGCGCCCCATCGCCTGGGTGGTGACAAAGGACGGTCAAGGCCGGATCAACGCCGCCCCCTACAGCTTTTTCAACGTCATGGGCTCGGCCCCGCCCACCATCGTTCTGGGGCTGATGGCCGACCCCAAGCGCGGCTTCAAAGACACCGCACGCAACATTCTGGACACCGGCGAGTTCGTGGTGAACCTTGTCCCCGAGTCCCTGGTGACAGCAATGAACATCACCTCGATTGATGCACCGACAGGGCTGAATGAGTTGGAGATGGCCGGTCTTGCCACCGAACCCAGCCTGCACATCCGCCCGCCCCGCATCGCTGCAAGCCCGGTGGCGTTTGAATGCACAGCGTTGTCATCGGTGGTCACCGGTCCAAATCAGACGGTGGTGATCGGTCGGGTGATCTCAGTCTATATTGATGATAAATATGTGAAAAATGCCGAGCGTGCGCATATCGCCACGCCAGACCTTGGCTTGGTCAGCCGCAGCTACGGTTCAACCTACATTCGCAGCCAAGACAGCTTTGAGCTTGATCGGCCGAAGTGGGCTGATTGGGCGCATGAGCAGCCAGAGTCCAATTGATTTTCGAAACACCCCCGATTTTCGAAAGTCATGTTGACAGATTGTCGCAGATCGCAAAAAGCTTAACTCCAGAGTAAAGTTTTCGACGGGCGCGAATCGTCAAGGGGAGTCGGGATGTTGCAAGAACGGATCGAGGGCAAATGGCTGGCTGCGTTCCGGCGGGTGTTTGCCTTGAACGGAATCGGCCCCGGCACCAAGCTGGCGATCATTTCTGAAACCCAGTCGCGCCCGGTGCTGGTGCATCTGTGCGAACTCGCGGCCTATGATCTGGGCGCGGATTTCTGCATGATCACCATGCCGACACCGCCGCAATCCGCCCCCGTCCCGGTAAAATCAACCGGCACCTCTTGGGCGATTGCCGGCAACCGTGCGGTGATCGAGGCGCTGAAATTGCAGGATATCGTGGTTGATTGCACCGTCGAAGGTCTGATCCACGCCCCCGAATGGCCGGAAATCGAAGACGCAGGCCGCGCCCGGCTGCTGGTGATCACCAACGAACACCCGGAAATTCTGGAACGCACCGAACCCCGCGCCGAACATGCGGCCCGCGTCACGCTTGGCGTGCAAATGCTGCGCGAGGCCGCAGAGATGCGTGTGACCTCTGCCGCTGGCACCGATCTGACCATCAATCTGCGCGACGCGCCCTGCGGCGGCACCCCCGGCTTCGCCACCAACCCCGGTACCGTCGCGCATTGGCCGGGCGGACTTTGCCTGGCGTTTCCGGGCAAGGATGCGGTGAACGGCCGGGTGGTGATGGACGTGGGCGACATGAACCTGACGTTTAAGACCTGTCTGACCAGCCGCATTGATTTCACGGTCGAAAATGATTTCGTCACCGCCATCAAAGGCGACGGCATCGACGCTTTGCACCTGCGCGAATACATGGAGGCCTGGGGCGACCGCAACGCTTACGGGATTTCCCACGTCGGTTGGGGTGTCAATCCCGCTGCGAAATGGGTCTCTGCCGCGATGTATGACAAGCGCGACATGCAGGCGGTTGAATTCCGCGCGCTGCCGGGTTCGTTCCTGTGGTCAACGGGCGCGAACCAATACGCGGGCCGCTACACGCTGGGCCATTTCGATCTGCCGATGCGCAATTGCACCATCGCCCTGGATGGCAGGATCGTCGTTCTGGCGGGCGTGCTGCAAGGGGAATTGGCGCTTTAGACGCCTTGGGAGAAGAGCATGAGTGATGTTTCCGACTATTACGACCTGTCCCGCATCCGCCCCGAAGTGCAGACCGTTCTGCGCCGGGTGAATGAACTGGGCCGCGATAAATTCACCGCCCGTGCTGTGGGCATCGACATTGACGCCAGCTTTCCGGTGGAAAACTACAAGGATCTGGCCGCCGAAGGCTTCCTTGGCCTGTGCATCCCGGTCGAATTCGGCGGCATGGGTTTTTCGATGTTCGAATACGCCATGGTCGGGGCGGAAATTGCCAAATACTGCGGCGCCACCGCGCTGACCTTCAACATGCACAACTCATCCATGGCATGGTCGCGCTTTACTTTTGAGATGCCAAACCTGACCACTGCCGACCGCGCCGCCTTTGCGCCCCTGCGCGAACGTCAATTCCGCCGCGCAATGGCCGAGAAGGCGATCTATTCGCAGCCGATTTCCGAAGGCGGCCAGAACTGGACCTCCAAGCCGAACCAGACCCAGTGCCGCAAGGTTGACGGCGGCTGGCGGATCAACGGGTTCAAGAAATTTGCCTCACTGGCCGGGTACTGTGACTACTACACCATCGTCTGCACCGAGATTTTCGAAGGGCAAGAGCCGCGCCACGAAGACACCGTGCTGTTCGTCGTCCACAAGGGTGCCGCCGGTCTTTCCGTCAAGGGGGACTGGGACCCGCTGGGCATGCGCGGCACCAACAGCCGCGATCTGATCTTGAAGGATGTGTTCGTCACCGCAGAAGACATGCTGATGCCGCGCGGTATTTTTGGCAAAACCCTGCCGAACTTTCCGCACATGATGGCCACTCTAAGCCCCACCTACATGGGTCTGGCGCAGGGGGCCTATGATTTCATGGTGGATTACCTGAAGGGCAAAATCCCCGGTCAGCCCGCCATTGACCGCCGGATGTATGCCACCAAGCGCATCACCGTGGGCCGCATGTACGCCCGCCTTGCCAACATGCGTGCGATCTGGTGGCAGGCGTTTTCCGAGGCCAAGCCGTTCCCATCAAAGGCCGAGGTGATGCGGATGTATGCCGCTCAGTACAATGTGATGGAGGGTGTGCAGGAAATCGCGGCCTTGGCCATTCGCACCGCGGGCGGGCAGTCGATGCTGAAATCCATGCCACTGGAACGCATGTACCGTGACAGCCGCTGCGGCGCCCTGATGCTGCCCTATACCTCTGAAATCATGGAAGATTATTTGGGTGTTCTGGCCCTTTATGAGCTGGACGAGATCGACGACGCCCCCGGAGATGAGGGCGCTGCACGCGCGTCCTTGTGGCGCGGCGATGCGGGCAGTCTGAAGGGGTTGCGCTGATATGGCGCGCGAACAGGTGCATGTCATCGGCATTGCGCCCGGTGATCCGGCGCAGGTCTGGGCCGTGGCGCGCGACTTTTGCGGCAGGTGGCACCCGGCCATAGCCAAGATGCGGGCCGAACAGGGCGGCAAGGTGCGGGCCTTCACGCTGGCAGGCGATGACAGTCTTTACCGCGAACGCCTGACCTATTTCAGCGACAGCGACCGCACGCTGGCCTACACCCATCTGCAGGGGATCACGGGCGTCGAACGCTATGATGCACGTTTGACCATAGCTGCAGCGGATCAGGGCGGCAGCGTGATCACCATGACAGCAAGCATCACAGCCAGTGCTGCTCGCGCGGTGGAAATCGCGGCGGGCACCAGGGCGGTTTTTGACCAAGGCGTGCGGGCATTGGCGGGGCTGACGGTGACGCCAGCCGCTTTGGCGCCCTTGCCTGCACCTGTTGCCGTTGAAACCCGGCTGATAGACGACCTGCCCCGGTTGGCGGTTTCGGTGACACCTGCAAGGGCTGGCCCGCTGGTGGTGTTTCTGCATGGCATCGGCGGCGGTCGCAGCAACTGGGCGGCACAGTTGGGTGTTGTGGGCAACACCTTGCGCGCCGCGGCACTTGATCTGCGCGGCTACGGCGACAGCACTTTGGGGCCAACGCAATCAACCATTGATGACTATTGCGCCGATATCTTGCGGCTGCGCGCAGTCATGGGCGCGGACAAACTGGTGCTGGTTGGCCTGTCTTACGGGTCCTGGATCGCCACCTCTTTCGCGATGCGTCACCCGGAAATGCTTGCCGGATTGGTGCTGTCGGGCGGTTGCACTGGCATGTCCGAGGCGGGCCCAGAAGAACGTGAGGCGTTTCGGGTCAGCCGCGAAGTGCCGCTGAACGCCGGCCAGGTGCCTGCCGATTTCGCGCCCGCCGTGGTCAAGGTGCTGGCTGGGCCGGATGCGTCGGACGCCACCCGCGCGATGCTGCTGGCGTCGATGGCAGCCATTCCCGCCGCAACCTATCGCGATGCGCTGATCTGCTTTACCAACCCACTGGAACAGTTTGATTTTAGGCGTCTTTCCATGCCCGTTCTGATGATGACAGGTCAGCACGACCGTCTTGCCCCACCGGCCGAAATTCGAAATGTGGCGGGCCGTATTTTCGACGCCGCCCACAATCCGGATCTGCGGTTCGAAGTGATCGAGCGTGCGGGCCATGTCTGCAACGTCGAGGCGCCCGAAGTCTACACCCGGCATTTGCTGGCCTTTCTGGCTCGGCTGCCAAAATGAGTGACATCTCGCGTCGCGCCCAAAACCGCCTTGCGAAAGAGGCCAGCATTCTGGCGGCGGCGCTGAAGGTGTTTGCCCGCGCAGGATACTCCGGCACCTCGATGGACGTGATCGCAGCCGAGGCGGGTCTGACAAAACCGACGCTTTATCAATACTTTGACAGTAAGGAGCGCCTGTTCACCGCGATGATGCTGCAAAAGCGCGATGACATGCTGATCGCGTTTGAACAGCCGGAACAGGGCGATATGGTGACCCAATTGCTTGCCTTTGCCCGGCGCTATGCGGATACGGTGATGCGGCCCGACCTGTTGTCGCTGGCCCGGCTGATCATCGGTGAGGTGCAGCGCTTTCCCGAAATTGGCCGCGCCTATCAGGCCTCGGGCCCGGATCAGTTGCTGCGCGGTGTGATCATCTATCTGGAAGGCCGCCGCGCCGCTGGTCTGCTGGCCTTTGACGACGCGGAGTTGGCGGCGCAAGACCTGTGGGGTCTGATCCTGTCAGCCCCCCGGACGCAGGCGCTGTATATGCCTGACAATCAGCCCGATGCTGCGACGATTGCGCGGTCGATTCACAACGGCCTGAAAGTGTTCCTCAAAGCCTATTCCACCCGCCCCACCGAAGATTTGGCCACACTCGCGGTGCTGCAAAGCCCTGCGTCCTGCACAGGTGACACATGACCCTTCACGACTTTTTTGCCGATCCGGCAAGCCGCTTTGCGACGGTGGCCATGGCCGATACCAACGGGTTGTTGCGCGGGCAGATGGTGTCGGCCAGCAGCCTGAAAGGCATTGCCAAAGCTGGCATGGGCATGGCGCCAGCCCAGCTGGCGCTGGACCCGACCGACATCATGCTGAACATGCCGGGCGTCAATGACAGCACCGGCGATTTCCATGATGATCCCTTGGTGCTGGACGCTACATCGGTGCGGCGGATGCCTTGGTCGAAGCCCGGGTATGACATGCTGGTGCTGTCAAACTACACCGGCGCGTCGGCGGCCATGTGTCCGCGCGCCATGCTGCGCCGGGTGATCGACCGGGCGGCGGGCCTTGGTCTGGTGCCGAAATACGGGATGGAACTGGAATACACCCTGTTTGATGAAACCCCGGAATCGGCGCGCGCCAAGGGCTATCGCAACCTCAAGACCGCCACCATGCATCCCAGCCATGATCTGATCCTGTATCAGGCTGTGCAGACCGAATGGTACGAAGCGCTGGCCGAAATCTGCGACCCTTTGCGGATTGATCTGGCCAAGATGCACGAAGAAATCGGCTCTGGCTTTATGGAGGCCTGCATCGGTGCGGGCGAGGGGTTGGAACCAGCCGACCAATTGGTTTTGCTGAAAAACTTCATCCGCGCGCTAGCCCTGCGGCAAGGGCGGTCTGTCACCTTCATGCCGCGCTGGACCGAAGGCGCGGACAGCCAGTCGATCCATCTGCACATCAGCATGAAAGACACGGCGGGGGCGGTGCTGTTCCATGATCCGGCTGAACGCAACGCCATGTCGCAGACATTCCGGCACTTCATTGGCGGATTGCAGAAATACATCGGCGATCTGTCGTTGATATTTCTGCCCACGGTCAATTCCTATCGCCGCTTTGCCCCCGGCACCTTTGCGCCGCCCGGCCTGACCTGGGGCTATGAAAACCGCACAACCTGTTTTCGGGTGGTTGGCCATGATCCGGGCGCGCTGCGGGTGGAAAACCGTCTGCCTGGCGGAGATACCAATCCCTATCTGACCTGTGCCGCGACCATCGCCGCAGGGGTCGCCGGGATTGCCGAAATGATCGAACCGCAGCCCGAGGTGATCGGCAACGGCCATGCCATGCCCAACACCGGGCCAGATTATGCCCGTTCCATGCCCGAAGCGATCGAACGTCTGCGCGCATCGGCCTTTGCGCAGGATTGGCTGGGGCCGCGTTTTGTCGAAACCTTTTCTGCCACCCGCCAGAGCCAGTACGATGAATTCCGCAAAAAGGTGCCTGATGTCGAATTGGCCCGTTTCTTTGATCTGGGATAAAACATGACCGATCTGCGCACCCGTTTCATGGAAGGCATGAGCCGCGCCGCCACCTTCGTTGTCGTGGCCACCACCGATGGCGAGGCGGGGCGGTTCGGGGTGACCATCAGCTCGCTGACCTCGGTGTCAGCCGATGGCGATCATCCGTCCTTGCTGGCCTGCGTGCATCATCAAAGCCCAGCCGCCACGGCGATCCTGAAAAACCGCGGCTTTTGTGCCAATCTGTTGCACGAGGGCCAGCAAACGGTTTCTGACCTTTTTGCAGGTCGCGCCAAGGCCGAAGCCCCATCGCGGTTTGACGCGGTGGATTGGCAATCCGGGCCTGGCGGGCAACCTTTGTTGGCCGGGGCCACCGCGCAGTTTGAATGCCGCCTTGGCACCGCCCTGCTGTGGGAGACGCATTACATCATCGTTGGCCATGTCACATCGGTTTGGCTGTCGGATGCGCCTTCGGCCCTGCTGTACGGCCAACGCGCCTATCGCCGGGCGGTCGATCTGTTGCCCTAAAACCCCCGAGCGGTGGCGTCTTGCACAGCGATGCTGGCCAGTTCCAGCGCCGCTTCCCGCGTTTTGGCCGCCGCTATGAACCGCCCGTTGTGACAGAAACTGGCTCCGGCGACACCGCTTGCGACCTCAAGCGCGGCATCGGTCAAACCGGCCCAAGCCACTGGCAGATCGGCACGCAAGGCAAAGCCGTCCTCGGACTGGCGAATGCCGGTCACGCACCAATCCTGCTGACGCGGATGCACCGCAAACAGCAAATGTGCCGCACCCGCCTTCACCACGGCGGGGCGGAACGGCATGCCTTGCGGCAGTTCCAGCACCCGTCCCGGCCCGGTTTCTGCAATTGCCGCCAGCACCACCGCCTCGGCCCGCAGTTTGGCCGCACTGCGCCAGACCCGCGCCTCGGCAAAGCTGCGCGCGATGGCAAGCGCCGCGTCAAACGCCCGCTCTTCTGCCAAAGGATCGGCTTCATCGAAGTCCGGCTTCAGCGTTTCCAAAAGACCCGGCAGCGTCATGGCTGCCAAAGGCCCCGCCACCGCAACGCTGACCGCGCCATTGTCCACAAGGTCCACCGGCACCACAAAGGCGCGTTCGAACGATGCATAAAGGCTCTCTGCATGTGCGACCGGCACATCCATTGCCGCCAGATAAGCATGGCCAAAATGCCGCCAAATCAAACCAAATGCGCTGAGCGGTTGGCCATCATCCCGCAGGGGCGCGCCGCGTTGATGGTGGTCAAAAACCCGCGCATCGGGGTCATAGGCGCCGCCGACATCATAGATAATCCGATCTGCGCCCGGCGTGATCCATTCTGGCGCCCGGCTGCGCACAACGCGGGCGGTGGGGAAAAGCCGGGTCAGGATCACGGTGGACAGCAGCTCATCCGCGTGAAAGCCCCCGTTATGGGTCACAAGAAAGTCAGGGGTCATCGAACACGCGCCTTTGGGTCAGAGATGCGCAGGCCTTGCCACAGCGCAGCGCCAAGAGCAACCGGCCCACCGCAGGCTTTGCCTTGGCAAACGGCACACCCATGTCCTACCATGGGACCAGTCCGAAATTCGGCACCGCAGGAGCCTGACCAATGATCCAGATCGACCTGAATTCCGACCTGGGTGAAGGGCTTGGGCCCTGGACCATGGGCAACGATGCCGCGATGCTGGATGTGGTGACCAGCGCCAACATCGCCTGTGGCGGCCATGCCAGCGACCCCGAAACCATGTATCAGACCTTGCAGCTGGCTGTGGCGCGCGGGGTCATCATTGGCGCGCATCCCGGTTATAACGACCCGATGGGTTTTGGCCGCCGCATCATCCCGATGACCCCGGCCGAAATTGGCCGGATGGTCGCTGCGCAAATCGGGGCGCTGACCGGAGTGGCCAAACTGGCGGGCGCGCAGGTGGCCTATGTCAAACCGCATGGCGCGCTGGCCAATCTGGCCGCCGCTGATCGGGATGTGGCCAGCGCAATTGCAGGCGCGGTACAGGCAATATCGCCGGATCTGGCGCTTTTGGCGATATCGGGGACGGCATTGGAGCGGGTGGCGCTGGCCATGGCGGTTCCGGTCTTTTCCGAAATTTTTGCCGACCGCGCCTATCTGTCCAACGGTCAGCTGGTGCCCCGCTCCACCCCTGGCGCAGTGATCCATGATGCGGAACAGGCCGTTGCCCGTCTGCTTGGTTATCTGGAAACCGGTTTGATGCCGGCGCTGGACGGCTCACCGATCCCACTGGCCGCGCAGTCGGTCTGCGTACATGGTGACAACCCCAGCGCGGTGCAGATGGCGCGGCTGATCCGCGACAAAGTGACGGCGGCGGGCATTGGCCTTGCGCCGTTCCTGCGATAACAGATGCCACAGTTTCGCCCTGTCGGGGATCATGGCCTGCTGGTGGATTTCGCCAATGACTTTTCTGATGCGGCGCACGCGGCGGTGCTGCGGCTTGACGCAGCCCTGACCACCCATCCCTGCCCCGGCTTTGCTGAATCCGTTCCGGCCTTTGTCAGTCTGCTGGTGGTGTTTGACCCGCTGGTCACCGATCATGCGCAGGTAAAGGCGCATCTGCGCGGACTGTTGACCCACACCAGAACCGTCAGCCGCAGCCCGGCGCTGCATCAGGTTCCGGTCTGCTACGACGACGAACTGGCCCCGGATCTGCCCGATGTGGCGCAGCAGACCGGGCTGTCGCCCGAAGCGGTGATCAACGCCCATCTGGCGGGTGATTACGCAGTCTACATGTATGGGTTTGCCCCCGGCTATGCCTATTTGGGCGGGGTTGCCGCGTCGATACAGCTGCCGCGCAAATCAGCTGCGGTCCGCGGCGTGGCGGCGGGCAGCGTGATCATCGCGGGCGCGCAATGCCTTGTCACCACATTGACCATGCCCACCGGGTGGTGGATCGTCGGCCGTTCGCCCGCCTGCATTCTGACGGATGACCCGAACCATCCCTTCCTGTTTGACGTCGGCGACCGGGTGCAGTTTCGCCGCATCAGCCGCGCAGCCTTTGATGCATCCGGGCGGGCCAGCTGATGACCGAAGCGGTGTTCCGGGTGCAGTTTGCAGGCCCGCATGTGTCGATCCAGGACGCGGGACGGCGCGGGATGCTGCGCTATGGTGTCCCCGCCTCGGGGCCGATGGACCGCAAGGCTTTTGCCATCGCCAACCGCGCCCTTGGCAAAGCGTCAGGGGCGGCTGCGATCGAGGTTTCGCCGGGTGGGCTGGTGCTGGACTGCATGGCCGGGGTGAGCAGCCTTGCCATTGTCGGCGGCGGCTTCATCGTTGAGGCCGGGGATGCAAAGCTGGGGTCATGGGTCAAACTGCCGATCCGTGCGGGGCAACGCCTGACCATCCGTCCCGGCCCTTGGGGCAGTTGGACCTATCTTGCCTTTGCAGGCGAGATGCTGACCCATCACTGGCTGGGCAGTGCCGCGACGCACGCGCTGTCGGGCTTGGGCGGCGGTGGCCTGACACCCGGCCAACAGATCACGGTGGCGGCTGCAGTACTGCAGTCAGACACCCCGCATGCCCTGCCCTGCCCGATCTGGGCCCGCCCGCGCCACCAGTTGCACGTGGTGCTTGGCCCGCAGGACCGCTATTTCGATGCCAATGCGATCAACGCATTCCTGACCCAGACCTTTCACACTACCACCGCCTGTGACCGCATGGGCATGCGCCTGCGCGGTGCCCCCGTCGCGCCGCACGCCGCTCTTGCAATCCCTTCAGAGCCAATCATGCGCGGATCGGTGCAAGTGTCGGGCGATGGGGTGCCGACGGTGCTGCTGTCGGATCATCAAACCACGGGCGGATATCCCAAAATTGCAACGATCCTGACGGATGATCTGGACGGATTTGTCCAGTTGCGCGCCCATGAGGCGGTTCGGTTTCAAGCGATCACTGCACAAAACGCGATAGAACTGGCGCGCGCCCGCGCGTCAGCGCTGCAAGACTACATGGCACGGTATGACTGAGGCGATGAGCATGCCTCCTTTCCCTGCCATTTGCACCGCCCAAATGTCGCCCGCCTGACACAGCGGAAGCACCGTCACCTCCGCGATCTGCGCCACACGGCTGACAAATAGCGCATCCCTTGGCAGTGCCAATGCCAACCTGGGCAGCGGCCCGAACCATTTGCTCTATCTGGCCAGCCCCAACAGACCCGTCACATCCAGATGCAACTCCAGATGCGCCGCCAACTGGTCCAGTGTGGCCTCGACCGTTGCTGCATAGCTGTGTCCCGAAGCTGCGGCGCCGAAGCCTTGCAAGAACGCCGCCCGGAAGGCATCATTGCTGAACATGCCGTGAATATAGCTGCCACAAAGGCGGCCATCTGCCGACATCGCCCCTTCCGCCACCCCATTGATCCGCGCAAATGGCCGCGACCGATCTGCTCCGTCCGTGCGGCCGATGTGAATCTCGTAACCCTCAAATCCCGCGCCAGTGGCAGCATGAATGGCCTGCACCCGGCTGAGTTGCTTGTCCGGGGTCATCACGGTCACAACATCCAGCAGCCCAAGCCCGGCCGTTTCGCCCGCCGGACCCTCGATGCCATCCGGATCGCGAATGCTTTGCCCCAGCATCTGATAGCCGCCGCAAATGCCCAAAACCGCACCACCCCGGCGGACATGGGCGGCCAGATCGACATCCCAGCCCTGCGCCCGCAAAAACGCAAGGTCTCCGCGGGTGGATTTAGACCCGGGCAAGATCACCAGATCACAGACCGGGATCGGTTGGCCTGCATGCACCATGGTCAGACTGACTGCCGGTTCCTGCGCCAAAGGGTCGAGATCGTCGAAATTTGCAATGCGCGAAAACACCAATGCGGCGATGCGCAACGCGCCCCCGCCGCCCCCGCGTGGCAGATCAAGCGCATCCTCGGCGGGTAGCCTTGCCGCACCGTCAAAAAACGGCACCACGCCAAACCCCCGCCACGCGGTGTGCGCCTCAATCAAGCGATAGCCGTCATCAAACAAGGTCGGATCACCGCGAAACTTGTTGATCACAAAGCCTGCGATCATCGCGGCATCAGCCACATCGAGCACGGCCTGCGTGCCCACGATCTGCGCAATCACCCCGCCCCGGTCAATGTCACCCACCAGCACCACCGGCACATCAGCAGCGCGGGCAAAGCCCATATTGGCAATGTCGCCCGCGCGCAGGTTCACCTCGGCCGGACTGCCAGCACCTTCGACAATCACCAGATCATAGGCGGCACGCAGCCGTTCAAAACTTTGCAACACCGGGGCCATCAGGCTGGGCTTCAACTTGGCATAATCGCGCGCCTTTACGGTGGCGACGCGCTGCCCCTGCACCACCACCTGCGACCCCGTCTCGCTTTCAGGTTTCAGCAGCACCGGGTTCATATCGGTGTGCGGCTGCAATCCACAGGCCAAAGCCTGCAAGGCCTGCGCCCGACCAATCTCGCCCCCATCCGCCGTCACGGCAGCATTGTTGGACATGTTCTGCGGCTTGAACGGCGCGACGGTCAGCCCGCGCAACCGCGCCGCCCGGCACAAACCCGCCACCAGCAGGGATTTACCAACGTTGGAACCGGCACCTTGGATCATCAGAGCAGTCAAATCAGGCCCCCAATGCCGCAAAACAATCACAGCGCTTCAGGCGTGACAGGTCTTGCGATTCATCTTGCCACAAATACTTCGGGGGCCTGCGGGCTGGCCCCCATGCTGTTGCAGCGTCAGGCTCAGGCCTCATCAAAACTCCACCCCCGCCTGCGCCTTGATCCCCGACCGGAACGGGTGCTTGATCAGCGTCATTTCCGTCACCAGATCCGCCGCCTCGATCAGCGCCTCTTTGGCGTTGCGCCCGGTCAGCACCACATGGGTCATCGGCGGCTTTTCATCCCGCAAGAACGCCACCACCTCGGCCACGTCCAGATAGTCATAACGCAGGGCGATGTTGATCTCGTCCAGCAGCACCATGCGGTTGGACGGGTCGCGAATCAGTTCCTTGGCCTTCTCCCACCCCGTCGCCGCCATCGCGATGTCGCGGGCGCGGTCCTGGGTTTCCCAGGTGAATCCCTCACCCATGGCGTGAAACTCGCACAGGTCAGAAAAATGCGCCTCGATCATCCGCCGCTCACCTGTGTCCCAGGCGCCCTAGATGAACTGCACCACGGCGCAGGGCATGTCATGCGCGATGCAGCGCAGAATCATCCCAAAGCCGCTGGAGGATTTGCCCTTGCCCGCCCCGGTATGGACGATGATCAGCCCCTTGTCGCCCGACTTGGTGGCCATGATCTTGTCGCGTGCAGCCTTCTTCTTGGCCATCTTCACCGCATGGCGCACGTCCAGATCCGTTCGATTCTGGCCAGTGATGTCGTTTGCATCGGTCATGGTGACGGTCCTTGTCCTTGACACCGGGGGCAGATTTGCCGCAGGTGAGGCTTCAACGCTGGTGCCTGTCCTACGGCAGGCCAAAAGGGAATGCGACAGGTTTTCCGACCCATCAGGGCCAAAGACCGAAGCGCAGCCGCCCCCGCGACCGTGACCGGAAAGGTCGGCCTATTGCCACTGGCTTGCTTCCCTTGACGAAGCTGGCTGGGAAGGCGGGTCAACCGTGGGGGCAACCCCGAATCCGCAAGCCGGGAGACCTGCCAGCGCAGACGACTGAACGGGCGGACGGGGTGTGCCGCAACCGACAGGAAGGCCGAGCGTTGCGTGGCTTTCTGTCAGGTATGCCCCGACGCTGTGACCGGAGGCAACCATGGCGGCGACGCTGCACGTATGTATGACCTGCAAGGCAGGTCTGCCGTTGGAGGAAGGGGCCACCGCCCCCGGCGCGCTGTTGCACGCGGCATTGATTGCGCAGGGTGCAGAAGCTGTGCGCATCGTTCCGGTGGAATGCCTGTCGGCCTGCAACCAAGGCTGTGCGGTTGCCCTGTCTGCGCCCGGCAAGTGGAGCTACGTCTATGGCCGTCTGACGCCCGCCGACGCCGCCGATGTTCTGGCCGGGGCCGCCGCCTATGCCATCACTGCCGATGGCATCGTGCCATGGCGCACGCGTCCGGTGATTTTCCGCAAGCAAAGCCTTGCCCGCATTCCCCCTATGGAGACCTGACATGACCGATCTGGCCAAAATCCCCGTCACCGTGATCACCGGCTTTCTGGGTGCGGGCAAAACCACCCTGATCCGCCATCTGATGCAAAACCCCCAAGGCAAGCGCCTTGCAATCTTGGTCAATGAATTCGGCACTTTGGGCGTCGATGGCGATATCCTGAAATCCTGCGCCGATGAAAATTGCCCGGTTGAGAATATTGTCGAACTGGCCAACGGCTGCATCTGCTGCACCGTCGCCGATGATTTCATCCCGACGATAGAGGCGCTGATGGCGATGCCGGTGCGCCCCGATCACATCCTGATCGAAACCTCGGGTCTGGCCTTGCCGAAGCCTTTGTTGAAGGCCTTCGACTGGCCCGCCATCCGCTCTCGCATCACCGTTGACGGTGTGATCACCCTGGCCGATGCCGAGGCCGTGGCGGCGGGCCGTTTCGCCCCCGATTTGGCGGCGGTTGAGGCGCAGCGTTTGGCCGATCCGTCGCTGGATCACGAAACCCCGCTGTCCGAGGTGTTTGAGGATCAGATTTCCTGCGCCGATATCGTGCTGCTCTCCAAGGCCGATCTGGTGGGCGAGGCCGGTCTGGCAACGGCTCGCGCGGTGATTGAGGCCGAGGCCCCGCGCAAGCTGCCGATCATCGCCATGACCGAAGGCGTGATTGACCCGCGCGTCATCCTTGGCCTGAATTCCCGCGCCGAGGATGATATCGCCTCCCGCCCCAGCCATCACGACGGCCATGACGACCATGAACATGATGATTTTGACACCGTGGTGATTGATCTGCCCGAAATCACCAACCCCGAAGTCTTGGTCGCGGCGATCCAGCGCCTTGCCCGCGAACAGCACATCCTGCGTGTCAAAGGCTATATCGCCGTTGCGGGCAAGCCGATGCGGATGCTGGTGCAGGCGGTGGGCGAGCGGGTGCGGCATCAGTATGACCGCCCTTGGGGCAGCAGCCCCCGCCTGTCGCAACTGGTAGTGATTGCCGAACACCATGACATTGACGAAGCCGCCATTCGCGCCGTGCTGGAGGCTTGAACCACCATGCATGTCGTCTTCCGCGACAGCCACGGGCTTGAGGAAACGGACACGCCGTTTGATCTGGGGCAGACCCCCGGTGATCTGGTGGTGTTGTCGTTTTCCGACAGCGATCTGGGGGCTTTCGCGGCGGGCTGGCAGCGAGGGCGCGACAGTCTGCCCACATTGCGTTTGGCCAATCTGGTGGCGCTGCGGCATCCGTTGTCGGTGGATACCTATGTGGAACAGACACTTGCGGGGGCGAAGGGCATTCTGATCCGTCTGATCGGTGGCGAAAGCTATTGGCCCTATGGTCTGGCCTCGGTGCAGGATCTGTGCCGCCGCCGCGGGATTGCGCTGGCGGTTTTGCCCGCCGATGGCCGCGATGATCCGGGGTTGGATGCGCTGTCCACCCTTCCCCTGTCCACCCTGCGGCGGCTGTCGGCGCTGTGCGATGCAGGCGGGGCGGTGGCGGCGCAGGCGGCCTTGGCGCAACTGGCGCTGGCGGCGGGGCTTTATGCGGGGCCGGTGATGGGCGACAAGACTGTGCCGGACTGCGGATGGTATCTGCCGGGGCGCGGAGTGATTTCCGGCCCGCAGGGTGACGGCCCGACGGTGGCCGTGACCTTCTACCGCAGCTATCTGACCGCCGCCGATACCGACCCGGTGGATGCGGTGATCCATGCGTTGCAGGCGCGCGGTTTTGCGGCGGTGGGGTTGTTTGTGCCCTCGCTCAAGGCGGCGGGAGCGGGCGATTTCCTGCGTGATGCCTTGGCGCAACTGGCCCCCGTCGCCATCGTCAACCTGACCGCGTTTTCCGGCAAAGGCGCGGATGGAACTTCGCCCTTGGACGCCCCCGGTTGCCCGGTGTTCCAACTCGCCCTGTCCACCGCGCGCCGCCGAGATTGGCTGGCGTCGGACCGGGGCCTGTCCCCCGCCGATCTGGCGATGCATGTGGTTTTGCCAGAGGTGGACGGCCGTATCTTCGCCGGGATAGCCTCGTTCAAATCGCCGGGGCGGCGCGACCCTGACCTGCAGTTTTCCCGCTTTGCCCATCGCGCCGATCCGGGGCGGATCGCTGCGATTGTGGACCGGGTGACGGCATGGCACCGACTGGCCCAAACTGCGGCCCAAGACCGCCAACTGGCCCTGATCCTGTCCACCTATCCGGGCCGCCCCGATCAGATTGCCCATGCGGTGGGGCTGGATGCTTTGGCCTCCGTCGGCGGCATTCTGACCTATCTGCGCGGTGCAGGCTACAGCACCCAAACCCCCGCAAATCTGGGCCAAGGCCTGACCCAAGCCACCTTGGGCTGGCCGCTTGCTAACTATCTGACCGCCCTGCAAACCCTGCCCGCCCCCCTGCAACAGGCCCTCACCACCGCTTGGGGCAACCCGGAAAATGACCCAGCCTGCCGCGAGGACCAGTTCCATTTCGCCGCCATCCGCGCCGGGAACGCCCTGATCGCCCTGCAACCCGAACGCGGCGAAGTCACCCGCCGCGACGCCGATTATCACGACCTGCAACGCACCCCGCGCCATGGCTATGTGGCCTTCTACCTGTGGCTGCAATCGCAGGGTCTGCACGCCATGCTGCACATCGGTGCGCATGGTACGTTGGAATGGCTGCCGGGCAAATCGGTGGCGCTGTCGCAAACCTGCTGGCCCGAGGCTTTGACGGGGCAAACCCCGGTGATCTATCCTTTCATCGTCAACGATCCCGGTGAGGCCGCCCAAGCCAAGCGCCGCATCGGGGCCGTCACCCTTGGGCACCTGCCGCCGCCCATGGCCAACGCGGCCATTCCCGAAGGCCTGCTGCGGTTGGAGCGTTTGCTGGACGAATACTCCACCGCCGACGGACTGGACCCTTCGCGCCGCGACCGTCTGATTGCCGCCATCCGCATCGAGGCGCAGGCGGCGGGGGTGGAGGATGATCTGGCCCTGCCCGCCAATGCGTCGGCGGCAGAGGCGATCACCCGGATTGACCGTTTCGTCTGTGACATCAAGGAAAGCCAATACGGCGACGGGTTGCACATCTATGGCGCGGGCGCGGGGGAAATGGACGGGCTGCTGATCGCGCTGTCGGGGCGGCGCGTGGCGGCGGGGCCTGCGGGTTCCCCCTATCGGGGCCGCGTCGATGTGCTGCCAACGGGGCGCAATCTGTTTTCCGTCGATCCCCGCGCGGTGCCATCGCGGGCGGCGCACGTGCAGGGCGTCAAGCTGGCCGAAGAACTGCTGCGACGGCATTTGCAGGACAAGGGCGATTATCCGCGCGGGCTGGTGCTGGACCTGTGGGGGTCGGCCACCATGCGCACGGCGGGCGAAGAAATCGCCATGGCGCTGCATCTGGCCGGGCTTGCGCCGCAGTGGGACGCAGGATCGGACCGTGTGTCGGGGTTCGAGGTGCTGCCGCTGGCCCTGCTGGGCCGCCCGCGCATTGACGTCACGCTGCGGGTGTCGGGCCTGTTCCGTGACATCTTTCCGGGGTTGGCGCAGATGTTTGAGGCGGGGGCGGCGGTGCTGGCCGCGCGGGATGAAGCACCCGGGGACAATCCCTATATCTTGGCCGCCTCAAGGGTGTTTGGCCCCAAGCCGGGGCTTTACGGCATGGGCATGGCCGACGCGCTGGAGGATTACAGCGACGAAGGCCGATCTGCGGCGGGCGAGGCCTGGTTGCAGAACTCATCCTGGGCGCTGGATGCCAAAGGCGACATTGCGGAAAACCGTGCGGGGCTGGAGGCGCGGTTGAAGGCGGCAGATGCCTTCGCCCATGTGCAGGATCTGCTGGAAACCGATGTGCTGATGGCCCCCGATTATGCAGCCCATGAAGGTGGATTTGCGGCGGCCTTGGCACATATAGGTGCCGATCCGGCGGCACTTTACCATCTGGACACCGCCGATCCCAATACCCCCCGCGCCCGCACCGTGTCCGAGGAAATCGGCCGCGTCGTGCGCGCCCGTGCCGCCAATCCCGCTTGGGCCAATGGCATGATGCGCCACGGTTTTCGTGGTGCTGCCGAGGTCACGGCCACGCTCGACAATCTGGCCGCCTATGCCCATCTGACCCGCAATGTGCCGCCGCATCTGTTCGATCTGTACTTTGACGCCACGCTCAATCGCCCCGATCTGGTGGCTTTCATGCAGCGTGAAAACCCCGCCGCCTTGGCCGCCCTGCGAGCGCGCTTTGATGCCCTGCGCGCGGCGGGCCTGTGGCTGACACGGCGCAACTCCATCGCCGCCGGGCTGGGGGATTTGGCATGACTGTCGCGCCCATCGTTCAAGGTTGGTGCCCCGGCGCCTAGCGTCCGATGCAATCCGGTGACGGGCTTGTCGTCCGG
>JANPOY010000160.1:0-12675 GCA_031428215.1 Paracoccaceae bacterium | reverse complement strand
GCCGGGGCGGTGTTGTGAAAAAAGGTTCTGGTATCACGGAACCGCAACCATGAAGGAAGACACGTTTGGCACGTATTGCTGGCGTTAACATCCCGACCGCGAAACGGGTTCCGATCGCGCTCACCTACATCACTGGCGTTGGCCCGGCGATTGCAGAGCAAATCTGCGCGTCCGTCAACATCGACCGCGCCCGTCGCGTGAACCAGCTGTCTGATGCTGAAGTTCTGGCGATCCGTGAGTATATCGACGCGAACGTCACCGTGGAAGGCGACCTGCGCCGCGAAACCTCGATGAACATCAAGCGTTTGATGGATCTGGGTTGCTACCGTGGTCTGCGTCACCGCAAGGGCCTGCCGGTCCGCGGTCAGCGCACGCACACCAACGCTCGTACCCGCAAGGGCCCCGCCAAAGCCATCGCTGGCAAGAAGAAATAAGGGGAGCGTAAATAATGGCACGCGATACCAAAGCATCCCGCACGAAGAAAAAAGAACGCAAGAACATCGCCGCTGGCGTGGTCCATGTGAACTCTTCGTTCAACAACACCAAGATCCTGATCTCCGACGTTCAGGGCAACGCGATTTCCTGGTCGTCCTCGGGCACCATGGGCTTCAAAGGCTCGCGGAAATCCACGCCCTACGCCGCGCAAATGGCCGCAGAAGATGCAGCCCGCAAAGCACAAGAGCATGGCATGAAGACGGTCGAAGTCGAAGTGCAAGGTCCGGGTTCGGGTCGCGAAAGCGCCCTGCGCGCCTTGGCTGCTGTCGGTCTGAACATCACGTCGATCCGTGATGTCACCCCGCTGGCACACAACGGCTGCCGTCCGCCAAAGCGCCGTCGCGTCTAAGGCATTGTTATCAGTCGGGTCGTGCGATGTCTGCACGGCCCGATTTCGTCATTTCTGAACCTCGGGCGTCCTCTGCTATCGGACATGAGCAGAAGACAAGTATGGAGGCGGTCACATGATCCACAAAAATTGGCTAGAACTGATCAAACCAACGCAACTGGTCGTCAAGCCGGGGGCCGATGCGCAACGCACCGCCACCGTCTATGCCGAACCGCTGGAGCGTGGTTTTGGTCTGACCTTGGGCAACGCGCTGCGCCGCGTGCTGATGTCGTCGCTTCAGGGCGGGGCCATCACCTCGGTGCAGATCGACAACGTGCTGCACGAGTTTTCATCCGTTGCCGGTGTGCGCGAAGACGTCACCGACATCGTGCTGAACCTGAAAGGCGTTTCGATCAAGATGGACGTGGACGGGCCGAAGCGCCTGTCGATTTCCGCCAAAGGTCCGGGCGTTGTCACCGCTGGTGACATTTCGGAAACCAACGGCATCGAAATTCTGAACAAAGACCACGTCATCTGTCACCTTGATGACGGCGCGGATGTGTTCATGGAGCTGACCGTGAACACCGGCAAAGGCTATGTCGCCGCCGACAAGAACCGTCCGGAAGATGCGCCGATTGGCCTGATTCCGATCGACGCGATCTATTCGCCGGTCAAAAAGGTTTCGTACGAAGTCACCCCGACCCGCGAAGGTCAGGTGCTGGACTACGACCGTCTGACGATGAAAATCGAAACCGATGGTTCGCTGACGCCCGAAGACGCCGTGGCCTATGCCGCGCGCATTCTGCAAGATCAGCTTGCCGTGTTCGTCAACTTCGACGAGCCGGAAGCCGCTGGCAAAGGCGTCGAAGATGCGGGCCTTGAGTTCAACCCGCTTCTTTTGAAGAAAGTGGACGAGCTGGAACTGTCGGTGCGTTCGGCCAACTGCCTGAAGAACGACAACATCGTCTACATCGGCGATCTGATCCAGAAAACCGAAGCCGAAATGCTGCGCACGCCGAATTTTGGCCGCAAGTCCTTGAACGAAATCAAGGAAGTGCTGTCGGGCATGGGTCTGCATCTGGGCATGGAAGTCGAGGACTGGCCGCCGGAAAACATCGAGGATCTGGCCAAGCGTTTCGAAGACCAGTTCTAAGAAATCAGGGGGGTGGCAACGCCCCCCGAAATGCCCGGACTGCCGGGGAAAACACGGGTCACAAGACCCCAAGGTGAGCGGGACCGCACGTAGGCCCTGCCGGACAAAGCAAAATACGCGATCAGGAGATTTCCATGCGTCACTCAAACGGCTACCGCAAACTGAACCGCACCCATGAACACCGCAAAGCGATGTTCGCCAACATGGCCGGTTCGCTGATTGAACACGAACAGATCAAGACCACTCTGCCGAAGGCCAAAGAACTGCGCCCGATCATCGAAAAGCTGATCACGCTGGCCAAACGCGGCGACCTGCATGCCCGCCGTCAGGCCCATGCGCAGCTCAAGCAAGACATCCACACCGCGCGCCTGTTCGAAATCCTTGGGCCGCGCTACCAGACCCGTCAGGGCGGTTATGTCCGCGTGCTGAAGGCTGGCTTCCGCTATGGCGACATGGCACCGATGGCGATCATCGAATTTGTGGATCGTGACCCGGCCGCCAAAGGTGCCGCCGACCACGCCCGCACCGCCGCAGAAGACATCATCGAGGCGTAAACGCTTCGACGCTGGCTCTCGGTTGCCGTCACCAATCTGACAAAAAGGCCCGTTCCTCGAACGGGCCTTTTTTGTTTTTGGATCAATATGGTCGAAAAGGACAATGTCGCGCCTGAAATGATCAGCTCAGGGTTGACCTCAAAGCCGTTCATTGCAACGGATGAAGGTAGACAGGGAATCGCAAAAGGCGGCAGGTGGGCAAGGCAATCGGATCACAGACACGGCCCGCAAGGCTGACCGCAGCGGTCAGCGGGCTTGGCCAGTGCTGCAACCGCGCCCTGCGCAAGGATGTCGCCCCAGCTCTGGCACGCGTTGGCGCGGCGCCTGCGGCAACCCTGTGCAGCCTGCGCCACTTTGCCCGCATCGGGCACCATTTTTTTCATGACTTGCCGCCGCCCTGCACGGCCGCTGCCTGGGTCTTGCGCGCGGGTTACCCGCCAAAGCAACACTCCGCCGCTGCGGTCGGGGCCCTGCGTTTTATTGCCGACAGCCATTGTCCTGCCGCCGCTGCGGCGGTGCGCGCGATGCCTGACAGCGCCCCCAAAGCGCGTTTGCGGACGGCCCGCAAACGTTCGCTTTTTCGCACCCCAGCCGAGGCAATCCAACGAGCCGCCGCATCCAAGCTCTTTTGATCCCAAGCCCCGGCTGAAATTCTTTTTGACCGCAGCTGGAGGATCCTATGCAAACGACCACTCTCTCATTCCAAAACTTTCACTCTCACGGTTCGCTGTTCAGCAATGTGCTGCGCGCGCGGCGTGAAACCTTCATCGTCCAACGCAAATGGGACTTGCCCGAAGCGGATGGCATGGAGTTCGACCAGTACGACACCCCGCAAAGCCGCTGGATCGCGGTGCATCAGGATGGTGTGGTCTTGGCAGGCATTCGCCTGACCCCCACGACGGCGCGCTGTGGCATCTATTCCTACATGATCCGCGACGCGCAGGCGGGCCTGTTGGACACCATCCCGCAAGACCTGCTGTATGAAAAAGCGCCGGTCAGTCCCTTTGTTTGGGAAACCAGCCGGGTGTTCATCGCCAAAGACGTGCCATCCGAGTTGCGCAGCAAAGTGCAGCGCGATCTGATGAATGAAATGGTGACGTCGGCGCAAAATCTGGGGGCAACTAGCTTGCTGGGCCTGTGCCCCTCGATCTGGAGCCGCTGGATGCGCCGGATCGGTTTCCAAACCCGTGCCGCAGGGCCGGTGATGGACATTGGCGGTGTGCCGAACCAATGCGTCGAGATGTCTTGCCCGAAACTTCTGCACTGATCCGGATCGGGTTTTGACCAGAACACCTGTGTCAGAAACCGCTGTCGCGCAGGGTACGCGGCTGCGGCCTGGCGCTCAAAACCCTGATCCGTTGGGACGCTGCGGCATTTTCA
Source organism: Paracoccaceae bacterium (assembly GCA_031428215.1). GTDB lineage: Bacteria > Pseudomonadota > Alphaproteobacteria > Rhodobacterales > Rhodobacteraceae > Cypionkella. Next base: position 8,765 of record JANPOY010000160.1, on the reverse strand, counting down.
GTCACGCTTTGGTAGGGTGGGCGTGACGGATGCATCCGGGCGAAGGCGGTTTGACAAATCGGCTTTCGCCCGGCCGCGATGCGACCTATTCTGGCTTCATGGCCGATCTTTTTGACACCGCAACCGCTCTGCAGCCCGAGGCCCCGCGCCCCCTGGCTGACCGGTTGCGCCCGCGCACACTGGCGCAGGTGATCGGGCAAGCCCATGTGCTTGGACCCGAAGGCCCATTGGGCGCGATGCTGACCGCAGGCAGCCTGTCGTCGCTGATCCTCTGGGGGCCGCCCGGCGTGGGCAAAACCACCATCGCGCGTCTGCTGGCTGCCGAAACCGACCTGGCCTTCGTGCAGATTTCGGCCATTTTCACCGGCGTGCCGGACCTGCGCAAGGTGTTCGAATCCGCGAAAATCCGGCGACAAAACGGGGGCCAAGGCAGTCGGGGGACACTGCTGTTCGTCGACGAGATTCACCGCTTCAACAAAGCCCAACAGGATGGCTTCTTGCCCTATATGGAGGATGGCACCATCCTTCTGGTCGGTGCCACCACCGAAAACCCCAGTTTCGAGTTGAATGCCGCCCTGTTGTCGCGCGCCCAGGTCATCGTTCTGGAACGCCTGACGCTGACCGATCTGGAACTGCTGGCCCAACGCGCGGAAATGGATCTGGGCCGCGCGCTGCCCCTGAACGGCGAGGCGCGCGAGGCGATGATCGACATGGCCGACGGCGATGGCCGCGCGTTGCTGAACCTGATCGAACAGGTCGCGGCGTGGAAACTCGACAAACCGCTGACCCGCGACGCCCTGTCCACCCGCCTGATGCGCCGCGCCTCCAAATACGACAAGTCGGGCGAAGAGCATTACAATCTGATTTCCGCCCTGCACAAATCGGTGCGCGGATCGGACCCCGATGCCGCGCTTTACTGGTTCGCGCGGATGCTGGAGGGCGGCGAAGATCCGCGTTTTCTGGCCCGCCGTATCACCCGGATGGCGGTTGAGGATATCGGCCTTGCTGACCCGCAGGCGCAGCAAGTCTGTCTGGAAAGCTGGAACACATACGAACGCCTCGGCAGCCCAGAAGGCGAACTCGCGCTGGCACAGGCGCTGGTTTATCTGGCCCTCGCCCCCAAATCCAACGCCGTCTACACAGCCTACAAAGCCGCCCGCAACGCCGCCCGCGAAACCGGTAGCCAACCGCCGCCGCTGCACATCCGCAACGCCCCCACCAAGCTGATGAAAGAGATCGGCTATGGCGCGGGCTATGCCTATGACCACGACGCGGAAGACAGCTTTTCCGGCCAGAACTATTTCCCCGACGGCATGAAGCGCCCGGTCTATTATGTCCCGCCCGAACGCGGCTTTGAACGCGAACTGAAAAAGCGCATCGAGTATTTCGTGAAACTGCGTGCCAAGCGCCAAGACGGTTAACCATAACGGCTTCATCCTGGCCTGAATATCCCGGGTGCGTCGCAGAGAGCTGCGCAGCAGCAAAAAAGCTGCACAGCGGGGGCTGGCCCCGGTCCGGCAGTTGACAAATCCCCCATCCGCGCCCAATGAAACCCGATGTTCTGGCACCTCTTTCAAGTCGCTGTTGGCGGCGCAATCGGTTCTGTCTTGCGCTATGCCACCACCGCGGCGATCGCCGCGCCGCTGGGCACCCTCATCGTCAACGTTGTGGGCAGTTTTATCATGGGCGTGCTGTTCGTCACCCTCGCCACCCGCACCCAACTGTCCCCCCTTCTGATGACCGGTATCCTGGGCGGCTTCACCACCTTTTCCGCCTTCAGCCTCGATGCGCTGAAACTCTGGCAATCCGGCCAGCCCACGCAGGCGCTGCTCTACACCGCCGCCTCCGTCATCCTTTCCCTCACTGCCGTCGCCCTTGGCGCAGCCCTAGCCCGTGGAGCCTTCGCATGAGCGCCGTTCTTCTGATCACCGTCACCGAGGAAGAGGGCGAACAGCGCCTTGACCGCTGGTTCAAACGCCGCTTTCCGCATCTGACCCAGGGCCATGTCGAAAAGATGTGCCGCACCGGGCAGGTTCGCGTGGATTCTGCCCGCTGCAAGGCCGCCGATCGCATCGTGCCCGGCCAGACCGTGCGCGTGCCGCCGCTGCCGGATACCGAGGCCCCGGTGCAACGCCGCGCGGGCTATTCCGCCGCCGATGAAAAGATGATCCAGAACGCGGTGATTTGGAAGGATGAGCATATGATCATCCTTAACAAACCGCCGGGCCTGCCGTCGCAGGGTGGCTCTGGCCAAGGGGATCGTCACGTTGACGGTCTGACCGAAGCGCTGAAATTCGGCTACAAAGAACGCCCGAAACTGGTGCATCGGCTGGACAAGGACACCTCCGGCATCCTGATGCTGGCCCGCACCGACCGCGTGGCGCGTGCGCTGTCCGAGGCTTTGCGCCACCGGCTGACCCGCAAGATCTATTGGGCCGCCGTCGCCGGTGTGCCGCATCCGCGCCAAGGATCCATCAAATACGGGCTGCAAAAACTGCCCAGCGGTGGTCGTGGCGGCGACGAGAAAATGATGTGCGTTCACCCCGCGAAAATGGCCGACTATCCTTTGGCCAAACGCGCGCAGACCGATTATTTCACGCTTTGGTTCCTTGGCAACCGCCTGTCATGGATGGCTTTGGAACCGGTGACGGGCCGCACCCACCAGCTGCGCGCGCATATGGCCGAAATCGGTCACCCGATTCTGGGCGACAGCAAATACGGCTTTTCGGGACAGGAAAACGAAGGCGAGGGCTGGGGGGCCAGCATCGGCGGCGACATTTCCCGCAAGCTGCACCTGCACGCCCGGATGATCATGGTGGAACACCCGATCACCAAAAAGATGATGACCTTCACCGCGCCCTTGCCCGACCACATGGCGCGGACATGGAAGACGCTCGATTGGGGCGAAAACGCCGTGCCAGCCGACCCCTTCACGAGGGCAGAATGAGTGTATGGAAGGCCAAGCGGTTCTGGAAAGATGCCACGGCCGAACCCTGTGACGGTGGCTTTACCGTCCGGCTGGATGGGCGTGCGGTAAAGACCCCGGCCAAGACCCTGCTGGTGGTGCCGACACTGGCACTGGCGCAGGCGATTGCCGCCGAATGGGACGCGCAGCAGGGTCTGGTCAAGCCCGACACGATGCCGCACACCCGCACCGCCAATTCGGCGCTGGACAAGGTGGCCCCGCAATTTGCAGCGGTGGCCGAGAATATGGCCCTGTACGGCGGCACCGATCTTTTGTGCTACCGCGCCACCGGCCCGCAGGAATTGATCGACCGCCAGCAGGCGCAATGGGGGCCGTTGCTCGACTGGTGCGCGCAGGCTCTGCACGCGCCGCTGTTCGCCACCGCTGGCGTGATGCACATCGAACAGCCGCCCGCCTCATTGGCCCGGCTGTCCGATATCGTGCATGGCTGGACCCCGTTTCAACTGGCCGCTGCCCATGATCTGATCGCGATTTCCGGCTCGCTGGTGCTGACACTGGCCGTCACCCATGGCCGTCTGACCGTGGATGACGCGTGGTCACTCAGCCGAATCGACGAAACCTGGACCGACGAACAGTGGGGCGTGGACGACGATGCCGCTCATTTAGAGTCGTTGAAACAGGCAGCTTTCACCCATGCTGCCCGATTCTTCGCATTGTGCGGGTAACAATCTTTCTTCTACCCCCACCAACAGCACCCATTCTTTCTTATCTGCACTGGTAACCCTTTGCGTTTGCGCTAACATTTACATCATTGGTTGTTTCGCTTGACCTTTCAAAGCGCTTTGTCAGAAACTGCCCGACACTGACGGCCTTGTGCCGTCATCGGTATCGCACCCGCGACCCACGTGGGGCATCTACAACCACCGCTAAAAATGGCGGAACACAGGAAGAGGTAAGAATGAAAAAATCCGTATTTCTCGGCACACTCGCGGCCACAACCATCCTTGCAGGCGCGGCATTTGCCGGCACGCTGGATGATGTGAAAGCCCGTGGCGAGCTGATCTGCGGTTCGAACATCGCCTTGACAGGCTTTGGCGCACCGGATGCTGACGGCAACTATCAAGGCTTCGACGTGGCACTGTGCAAGGCTTTGGCCGCTGCAGTTCTGGGCGATGCCACCAAGGTCAAATACGTCCCCACCACCGGTGAGACCCGTTTCACCGCGCTGGCTTCGGGCGAAGTCGATGTGCTGATCCGCAACTCGACCTGGACCTACTCGCGCGACACCGACCTCAAGTTCGATTTCGTCGCGGTGAACTACTATGACGGTCAGGGCTTCATGGTCAAAAAAGACCTTGGCGTTTCCTCGGCCAAAGAGCTTGATGGCGCCACCGTCTGTATCCAGACCGGCACCACCACCGAACTGAACCTCGCTGATTTCTTCAAGTCGAACAACATCACCTACACTCCGGTGACCGTGGCCGACGATACCGAAGCCCAGCGTCAGTACGAAGCCGGCGCTTGCGACAGCTTCACCACCGACGCGTCGGGTCTGGCGTCAACCCGCGCTGCGATGGCCGATCCGGCCAACCACATCATCCTGCCGGAAATCATCTCGAAAGAGCCGCTCGGCCCGGTCGTTCGCCATGGCGACAACAACTGGGGCGACGTCGTGCGCTGGACCTATTACGCATTGGTTGCTGCCGAAGAAAAAGGCATCACCCAGGCGAACATTGATCAGGTTGCAGCCTCGACCACCGACCCCGAAGTCAAGCGCCTGCTTGGCATGGAAGGCGACATGGGCGCGATGATGGGTCTGGATGCCGAATGGGCCAAGCGCGCAATCGCAGCCAACGGCAACTATGGCGAAATCTTTGAGGCGAACATCGGTTCGTCCACCCCGATCGGTCTGGCCCGTGGCCTGAACGCTCTGTGGACCCAAGGCGGCCTGCAATACACACCGCCGTTCCGTTGATCTGACCCGAAACGGGCGCAGCCAGTGCTGCGCCCGTTTCACCTAGCACTGACCAACAATACCTGAACCGTCGGGGCGACAGACCCCACCAGATCGGCCCAACGCCGACACGCGGTCAGGACAGGGGGAATTACCATGACGCTTGTCGCCGATGCGCCGAAGGACTCCTTTCGGCTGAGCATGCTTATTTACGACACCCGGTTTCGCGCCATCACCATTCAGGTGATCGTGCTGCTGCTGTTTTTGGCCGGTGTCGGTTGGCTGCTGAACAACACGATGGAAAACCTTGCCGCCAAGGACAAGGACATCAACTTTGCCTTCCTGTTCAACAGGGCGGGCTATGACATTGACCAACAACTGATCCCCTACACCAACGACAGCACCCACGGTCGCGCTTTGGTGATCGGGTTGCTGAACACGCTGGCGGTGGCCATCGTCGGCTGTATCCTGGCCACTTTCATCGGCGTTTTTGCTGGCGTGTTGCGCCTGTCCAAGAACTGGCTGGTTGGCCGTTTGATGACCGTCTATGTTGAGGTCTTCCGCAACGTGCCGCTGCTGTTGTGGATCATTCTGGCCTTCACCGTGTTTTCGGAAACCATGCCTGAGCCGAAGGATTTCAAGGTCACGCAAGCGATGGTCGATGGCGGCACCGCCCCCACCGCCGAGATGACCTTCTTCAACACCGTCGCCATCACCAACCGCGGCTCTAACGTGCCGATGCCGATGCTGACCCGCCCCTTGGGTGGCTCTGAAGTGCTGGGCGTGCCGATCAACTTCTCGGTTCTGGCCACATTTGCCGTCATCTTCGGCTCGTTCTGGGTCAACCGCCGCCTGCGCGCGCAGGCCCGCGCGGTGCAGGAAGACACCGGCATCCGCCCGACAACCTGGTGGAAAAGCCTGCTGATTCTGCTGGTCCCCGTCACGGTCCTGCTGATCGCCATGGGCCTGCACTTTGAGGTGCCCGCTTTCCCGACCGCCGAAAACGGCGTTTCCAAAGGCTTCAACTTCGTGGGCGGCCTGAACATCGCCCACAGCTTCACCGCGCTGCTGATCGCGCTGTCGCTGTACACCGGGTCCTACATTGCCGAGGCCGTGCGGGCCGGGATCCTTGCCGTCAGCCGTGGTCAAACCGAAGCCGCCTTTGCGCTTGGTCTGCGCCCCGGTCGCACCATGAGCCTGATCATCCTGCCGCAGGCCCTGCGCGTGATCATCCCGCCGCTGATCAGCCAGTACCTGAACCTGACCAAGAACACGACGCTTGGCATGGCGATCAGCTATCTGGATCTGAAAGGCACCCTTGGCGGCATCACTCTGAACCAGACCGGCCGCGAGCTTGAATGCATGCTCTTGATGATGCTGATCTATCTGATCCTGTCGCTGATCATCTCATCGCTGATGAACATGTTCAACACGTCGATGAAGTTGAAGGAGCGTTGAGATGCCCGAACAATCCCTCCTTTACGTCCGCACCCAGATGCTGCCGCAGGAAAAGCCGCCTGTCACCCAGCGCGGCATGGTGAAATGGCTGCGCGAGAACCTGTTCTCGGGGCCGTTCAACACCATCCTCACCGTGCTGGGTCTGATTGCCGTTTACCTGCTGGTTCGGGCCGCGCTGCCTTGGCTGCTGAATGGCGTGTGGTCGGCCAAATCACTGGGTGAGTGCCGCGAGATCATTCTGGCCTCGGCCGGTGACGGCGCGCAGGGCGCCTGCTGGGCGATCATCAAAGAGCGCTGGCATCAGTTCATGTTCGGCTTCTATCCCCGCGACATGTACTGGCGCCCGCTTCTGGCCTTTGCCCTGATGATCGTGGCCATCACCCCGGTGCTGTATTACGGCATCCGCAAATCCAACCTGCGCATGGTTGGCACCGTCGGGGTGTTGCTGTTGCTGGCGCTGATCGGGGTCAACACCGACGGCGCGTATGTGGCTTTGGCGGCGGTGGTGGCTGTTGGCCTGACCGCCGTGGCCTATATCGCGCCGAAAAAGCTGGTCTGGGTCACGGCCTTCTTCCCCGCCATCGGCTTCTTTTTGCTCTGGGGTGGCTCTGTCTGGGGGCCGATCGGGGCGATGGCGGGCTTTGGCATTCTTGCCGGGGTCTGGTTGGCCCTGCAGGCCCGGTTGGGCGTCGTGGTTGCGGCGGCGGTTGGCTTTCTGGCCGCCTGCGTGTGGTGGCTTTGGGTGCAAAACGCCGTCACCACCGGGCTGCACACCATCCTGCCTTCGGGCCTGACCGCCATTGATTCCGACCAGATGGGCGGTTTCCTTCTGGCCTTCATCATCGGCGTCACCGCGATTTCGGCCTCGCTGCCCTTGGGCATTCTGCTTGCCCTTGGCCGTCGGTCCGACATGCTGCTGATCAAGACCCTGTCGGTGGGATTCATCGAATTCATCCGCGGCGTGCCCTTGATCACCATGCTGTTCACCGCCAGCCTGCTGCTGCAATATTTCCTGCCGCCGCAGACCAATTTCGATCTGATCCTGCGGGTGATCATCCTCGTGACCCTGTTCGCCAGCGCCTACATTGCCGAGGTGATCCGCGGCGGCCTGGCTGCCCTGCCGCGCGGGCAATCAGAGGCCGCTGACGGGTTGGGTCTGGATTACTGGCAGGCGCAACGCCTGATCATCATGCCACAAGCGCTGAAAATCGCCATTCCGGGCATCGTGTCGTCCTTCATCGGCCTGTTCAAGGACACCACGCTGGTGGCGCTTGTCGGTCTGGCCGATCCGCTGGTGGGCATCACCAAAATCGTCCGCGCCGACATCGCGTGGAAGGGCACCTATTGGGAGCCGTTCCTGTTCGTCGGCGCCATCTTCTTTCTCGTCTGCTTCGGCATGTCCCGGTACTCGATGTATCTGGAGCAAAAGCTGAAGACCGATCATCGCTAAGGAACCCAAAACATGGCCGAACAAAGCGCAAAGAAAATGCAAGTCTCGGACGAGATTGCGATCCAGATCACCGCGATGAACAAGTGGTACGGCACTTTCCACGTGCTGCGCGACATCAACATGACGGTGAACCGGGGCGAACGCATCGTGATCTGCGGCCCGTCCGGGTCGGGCAAATCCACCCTGATCCGCTGTATCAACCGGCTGGAAGAACACCAGCAGGGCCAGATCATCGTCGACGGCACCGAACTCACGTCCGATTTGAAAAACATCGACAAGGTGCGCTCCGAGGTGGGCATGGTGTTCCAGCACTTCAACCTCTTCCCGCATCTGACCATTCTGGAAAACCTGACGCTGGCCCCGATCTGGGTGCGCAAGGTGCCGAAACGCGAAGCGGAAGAAACCGCGATGTATTTCCTGAACAAGGTGAAAATCCCCGAGCAGGCGCATAAATACCCCGGTCAGCTTTCGGGCGGCCAACAACAACGCGTCGCCATCGCCCGGTCCTTGTGCATGAAACCCCGCATCATGCTGTTTGACGAACCCACCTCGGCCCTCGACCCCGAGATGATCAAAGAGGTGCTGGACACCATGATTTCGCTGGCCGAAGAGGGCATGACCATGCTCTGCGTCACCCATGAGATGGGTTTTGCCCAAGCCGTGGCGAACCGGGTGATCTTCATGGATCAAGGCCAGATCGTCGAACAGAATGAGCCCCGCGAATTCTTCAACAACCCGCAATCGGATCGCACAAAACTGTTCCTGAGCCAGATTCTGGGCCACTGAACGTGATGGACCCAGACCGGGGGTCCATCAAATTTGCCTAAAATTGTGCTTCATCTTGGCAGAAATACTCTGGGGGGCGTGGGGGGGGAGCCCCCCCCATTAAACATAAAACAAAAAAAAACCCCGCACCATGAAAAAAAACCACGCGCCCCCCCCCAAAAACGGCAGATACCCAACCGGCACCACCAAAA
>JANPOY010000159.1:0-1505 GCA_031428215.1 Paracoccaceae bacterium | reverse complement strand
CTTTTATGGGCTGGTCGCGCTGATCGAGAAACGGGTGACGTTCTGGCACCCGTCACAACGAAACTAACTGCCCGGAACCGGGCTTCAACTTGGAGGTTGAGAATGAAAAAGCTACTTACCGCAGCCCTGTTCACCGCGATGGCGACTGGGGCGCAGGCAGCCGATGACGTGACGCTGCAATTGAAATGGGTGACACAGGCGCAGTTCGCGGGCTACTATGTGGCCGCAGCCAAAGGCTTTTATGAAGAGGAAGGTCTGAACGTGACCATCCTTCCGGGCGGCCCCGATGTGGCACCCACGCAGGTGATCGCGGGCGGTGGCGCCGATGTGGTCGTGGACTGGATGCCTTCAGCTCTGGCGGCCCGCGAAAAGGGTCTGGCACTGGTGAACATCGCCCAGCCGTTCAAATCGAGCGGAATGATGCTGACCTGCCTCAAGGAGTCCGGCGTGGCAACCTCGGCCGATTTTGCCGACAAGACGCTGGGTGTGTGGTTTGGTGGCAATGAATATCCGTTCCTGAACTGGATGAACAAGCTGGCCCTGAAAACCGACGGTTCTGCCGGTGGTGTGACGGTGCTGAAGCAAGGTTTCAACGTCGACCCACTGCTGCAAAAGCAGGCGGCTTGCGTGTCGACCATGACCTATAACGAATACTGGCAGGTGATTGATGCGGGTGTGAAGCCCGAGGATCTGACCGTGTTCAAATATGAAGACGAGGGCGTCGCGACGTTGGAAGACGGGCTGTACGTCATGGAAGAAAAGCTGGCCGATCCGGCGTTTGAAGACAAGATGGTGCGTTTCGTGCGCGCCTCGATGAAGGGCTGGAAATACGCCGAAGCCAATTCGGATGAGGCGGCGATGATCGTGCTGGAGAATGACGCGACCGGCGCGCAGACTGAGGCGCATCAAAAGCGGATGATGGGCGAGATTGCCAAACTGACGGCAGGATCGAACGGCGCTTTGGTGGAAGACGACTACAAGCGCACGGTTGCGGCGCTGATGTCGGGCGGATCTGATCCGGTGATCACGGCAGAGCCGGTGGGCGCTTGGACGCACCAGATCACTGACAAAGCCCTGCAGTAATCTGCGGTTTGAATGACGGGACGGGCGTGGCCATTGGCTGCGCCCGTTTTCTTTCGCGCCGGTTTTCGGTGCGGCAGCGGCGCTGTCTGCCCCCACGGCAGATTTGCAAAGGGCAGATCCACCTCCCCCCGCGGATATTTGACCGCAGAGGATGGGGCTTGTGAAGCGGCTGTAAAGTTGTAAATTTGTTTACAAATGGAGCGTTGCGATGCCGATTTCTGCCCTGACCGGAACCAGATTGCGCGAACGCCGGGTGGCTTTGGGGCTGCGGCAGGCTGATCTGGCCGAGGTGGCGGGCATTTCGGCCAGCTATCTGAACCTGATCGAACACAACCGCCGCCCGGTGGCCGAACCGCTGCTGGAGCGATTGGCGCAGGCTTTGGGGCTGCCGGTGCAGGCGTTTCGCGGCCAGCATCCGCACC
>JANPOY010000158.1:0-1927 GCA_031428215.1 Paracoccaceae bacterium | reverse complement strand
ATGGCTGGTTAGCAGGTAGTTCAGCGACGAAATCGGCCGCCGCCAGGGAATCACGCGGGCCGCATCCAGCCATTTGGCATGCTGGTTGAACATCGAATCGACGATGTGGATGAAGGCCTCATAGCAGGAAAACAGCCCGTGGCGCCCGGTCAGCAGATAGCCCTCTAGCCAGCCCTGTCAGGTATGTTCCGACAGGATCTCCAGCACGCGGCCCTCGCGGCCCAACTGCACATCTTCGGGCAGGATTTCCTCCATCCAGGCGCGGTCGGTCACCTTGAACACGTCTTGCAAGCGGTTCGAGGCGGTCTCGTCCGGCCCGACGATGCGAAAGTTGCGGGTGGTGGCATTGGCTTGCAGAACCGCGCGCAGAAAATCGCCCATCACCTTTGTGGCCTCGGCCTTGACGGCCCCGGGACGCGCCACGGCGACGGCGTGCGCGCGCAGGTCCGGCGTGTCGAGCGCCCGGCGCAGCGCGCCACCGTTGGCATGTGGATTGGCGCTCATCCGACGTTCACCCGTCGGGGTGGTGGCAGTGATCGCGGCCATTGGCGCGCCATCGGCATCGAACAACTCCTCGGGGCGGTAACTGCGCAGCCATGCTTCCAGCAGCGCTAGGTGGTCGGGGCTGTCGGCAAGCCCTGACAAGGGCACCTGATGCGACCGCCAGAAGCCTTCGGTTTTCAACCCATCCACCTCTTTCGGCCCGGTCCAGCCCTTGGGGGTGCGCAGGATGATCACCGGCCATGTCGGGCGCGGCCATGCCCCTGCCGGATCGGCCCGGGCCACCGTCTGGATCGCCCTGATCCGCTGCATCGCATCGTCCAGCGCCGCCGCCATCTGCGCGTGCATGATCGCAGGCTCATCTCCCTCGACAAAGATCGGCTCATAACCATAGCCCGTGAAAAGCGCCTGCAATTCGGCGTGGGGAATCCGCCCCAGAATGGTGGGATTGGCAATCTTGTAACCATTCAGATGCAGGATCGGCAGCACCGCGCCGTCATGCACTGGGCTGAGGAACTTGTTGGAATGCCAGGCGGCGGCCAGCGGGCCGGTCTCGGCCTCGCCATCGCCGACCACGCAGGCGACGATCAGGTCGGGATTGTCGAAGGCGGCGCCGTAGGCATGCGACAGCGCATAGCCCAACTCGCCGCCTTCATGGATCGATCCCGGCACATCCGGGGCGGCATGGCTCGGGATGCCGCCGGGAAAGGAAAACTGCCGGAACAGCCGCTGTATGCCCGCCGCATCGCAAGAGATACCGGGATACAGCTCGCTGTAGGTGCCTTCCAGCCAGGTGTTCGCCACCATCGCCGGACCGCCATGCCCCGGCCCGCAGACATAAATCACATTCGCATCCTGCAGCCGGATGATCCGGTTCAGATGCGCGTAGATAAAACTGAGGCCCGGCGACGTGCCCCAATGCCCCAGCAGCCGCGGCTTGACATGCTCGATCCGCAACGGCTCGCGCAGCAAGGGATTGTCGAGCAGGTAGATCTGCCCTACCGTCAGATAGTTTGCGGCGCGCCAATAGGCGTCGATGTGCTTCAAATCGGATTGCGGAAACGGGCTGAGAGGGGTCAGCGTGGCAGGGCCATCGGTCATATACCAGTCCTCTTATTGCGCAATGTGCGTTAGGTTCTGATGCTCGGTCGCCCGCACAACGCGCACGACCACGGTAGTTAACGCCGTGGTCCGCTCTGCGGTTCCGGATCATTGTCCTGCGCAGCGGGAAGGCTCTTCAGCTGTCGTCTCAGGATAACGCAATCTGCCGCTTTGTTTCTGCGCCCGAAATGCCCATATCCGTTTTGAAATCACACTTCACGCCACCCGAAGGATCGTATACCCGATGACATCGCCGCGCGACCTTTCTGTAGCCTCTTACAATATCCACAAAGGCATTGGCACCGATCGGCGGCGCGATCTGGCG